>JASFQK010000038.1:0-68519 GCA_050115495.1 Phycisphaerae bacterium
ATGTGCCGGACGCAGCCCGAGTTGCTCCGCGGTTTCGAGGTTCCGAAGACCTGTCCGCGCGGCGTGACGGCCGACGCGCTGCCCCAGCCGGTCACGCCGCCGGTCACCGGCCCCGAACCCTGCCCGGCCGCCGAGGCAGTGTGCCACCACTGGCAAGCCCGGAAGTGCCGCCTTAGCCCCGCCGACACGCGGTGCCTGTCCGATCTTCGTCGGCACGGCCCGGCCGACGTCTGCCCGCTGGGCTGGCGGCCGGAGCGCTGAAAGTCGGTTGCTGGGCGTTCGGTTCGCAGTCCGACCGACGCCCGCCCCGCCCCGCCTGAGCAACGGGGCGGGGTCCTCTTTTGCCGCGGCCGGCGTGTTGTTATGCTGGGGGAAGTACACGGGAGACGGGGGCCGAACGTGGGCGCTTCTTCTCCCGCCAAGTCGCAACCTGGAGGACACCATGTACTTGCTCGCAATAGTGCTGCCGCCCGTGGCTGTTCTGCTCTGCGGCAAGCCCATCCAGGCCGTGCTTAACGTGTTCCTATGTCTGCTGGTCTGGATTCCGGGCGTCATTCACGCCTGGAGCGTCGTTTCGGAGCGGAAGGCCGACAAGCGGACAGAGCGGCAGACGAAGGCTCTGATTCGGGCCCGTCAGTAGCTCCGGACGCCTTGGCAGCGTTCGTGTCGGGGCGTTCTGCCCCCATCATCGCCCGGTGGCACTGCCGCCCGACCCCCGGTTCAGCAAGTCCAACTGACGTTCGCGAGTCCACACGCCCGCGCCAGCGGCCTCAGAACGTCCAGGTTCGGCCGTGGTTGAACGCGCCAAGCACGGGCAGGGGATAGAAGCGGGCCCAATCACCAGAGAGCCGCGGAGGCGGTCGAGCGCTACCGCTCCTGTAGTCTTCGGAGTCCGGAGGCGGGTCGGGTAGACGCCCGGTACGAATCCGGTATGTACCGAAAACGCTCCCCCGAAACCGCGTTCTACCGCTAAAAACCGCGGTTGTTTGGAATGACTTGCAATAGGTGCGAAGATCGTCTAAACTACTGGTGTCGCGAGGCTTCGGGCTTCTCGGCGAGGGCGTCTGGACCACGTTCACACGGATGAGGTCACAGGTTCGAGTCCTGTAACGCCCAGTTGTAAAGCTCTTCTGAATCCGGGCTTACATGTGTCGACACTCACGTCTCAGTAAGGTGTTTGCCCTTTTCAGCCGAGCTGCCCCCAGACCTGCTACATCACAACGACTCAGGGGACGGTCCGAGCATGGCCAAATCATCCAGGAAGAAGACAGCGGCGGAGAAGCAGGCGCCAAAGAGGTTGTTGAAGCGAACCCGCGCGTCTCGAAGAGTGAAGTCCCCAGCCGGTAAGTGCTTCGTGATGATGCCGTTCCGTGAACCCTTCGACACGTACTTCACGACCATCATTCTGCCAGCGATCACAAAGGCGAATTTCGAGGCGACGCGAGCGGACGATTTGTTTCGACCGTCTGTGATCGTGGCGGATATGTGGAAGATGATTCAAGACGCCAAGGTCCTGTTGGCCGAGCTAACGACGAAGAACGCTAATGTGTTCTACGAGCTTGGCTTGGCCCACGCGATCGGAAAGCCCGTGGTGCTTGTTTCGGAGAAGATGGAGGACGTTCCGTTCGATCTCCAGCAACTTCGGGTGCTGTTGTACGACAAGAACGACCCTGCGTGGGGCGTCAAACTCCGCGAGGATATCAGCTCATCACTCGCGGAAGTCGCCGCTGATCCGATCGAGGCCGTGCCGCAGACCTTCCGCAAGAAAGTCGCTAGTAAGGCGCCGGTCGACACCATTGAGTCCCGGCTCTCGCAGATGGAGAGGAGAATCATCCGGCTGGAGCGCGGCGATCGAGAACCCTCTACACTTCCGGTAGTCGAGCGATCCCGTGCGGGGTTGGAGCTGCGCGGGGTCAACGACGAGTCAGAACTGGAGGCGTGGTTCACGAAGTGGGCAGCACGCTTGCCGCGCAGCGTCTTCGAGCGAATCCTGGTGAACGACGGGCAGCACGTTCCGTCAGACGATATGGCCAGATGTGTGGCCAAGCATCTCGGCTAGCTTGACAATGCTCGTCGGAGCTCAAGGCGCGAAGCGGCTTTGATCAGTTGCTCATCTCCAGTCCGCGTGTACGTCCACCTCATTAGGCTAGTCTCGTACCCACTTCGGGACGCTCACCAACGTCGACTGCAGCCTGGGTAAACGTATGGCGAAGGTCGTACATTGTCCCGCCGAAATGGCTTTCCACGATCGACCTGAGTCCGTGCACGGTGCGCGGCCCGTTGAACGGGCCGAGGAAGACACATTCGTTCACGTTCGGCGTGTTGTGGATGCCTGTCCGTGCGCGCACGGCGGTGGATCGGCGATGGCAGGGGGGCGGCCAGAGCCGCCGGATGGCTTGGCGCGGCACACAATATAGGACTAAGCTGGGGCGGGTCGGGTTCGGGGTGTGCGGCGGGACGAGGAAAGAGGACGGGCCATGATGCACACGTCACGGACTGCGCCGCGGCACGGCGGGGGTGTCGCCGGCATGACCAGACTGCTGATCCTGACGATGGGGGTGGCCAGCCTGTTTGCGGCCGGCGTGCCGGCGACCGCTGAGCCGAGCGGCTCGACGCTCGTCGTGCATTTGCAGCGGGCGGCCGACGGCACGCCCGTGCCCGGCGTGACCGTGCTGGTCGGCGAGCAACGGGCGACGTCGGACTTCACCGGCGTGGCCCGTTTCCCGTACCTGGAGCAGGCGCCGACGGACATCGCCGTGCACGACCTGGGCTTTCACTTCGTCGACCGCGCCCTGGCGGCCGAGGAGCAGCAGAGCGGACTGGTCACGGTACAGCTCGAACCGATGACTTGGGCGGAAGTGACGATCCACACGGCCGTCGCGGAGGTCGGCGACGCCGTGGCCGGAGCGCACATCGTGCTCGAACGCACGACGGGCGCGTATACGCCGGTGGTGATCGAGGCGTGGACGGCGTTGGACGGGACGTTCTGCGTGAACGACGTGCCCGTGGGCGAATACGCGTTGCGCGTCGATGCTCCGGGCTGTCAGCCCCACGAGACGCAGATCACGCTGGAGGCCGGCCCGCGAACGCTGGAGCTCGCCTTGCAGCCGGACCTAGGTGGAGTATCGGTGAGCGGTGCGCTCGTCGATGCCTGGACGGGTAAGGCGGTGAGCGGAGCTACCGTGCGGGCGGCGCACACGTCGCAGGGCGAGACGATTGCCGTGCTCACACAGACCGTCGCCGGCGCGGACGGGCGTTTCACGCTCGCCGGGATTCCAGCGGGTTTGCGGCGTTTCGCGGGTCCGGAAGGGGTCATGCGGCCCGCCGGCGCGCGGTTCGTCGTCTGGGTTTCGGCGGAGGGCTATCTGGACGGGTTCTATCCGGTGGACGTCGGCCGGCGGGGCGCGGCGAATCTGCGGGCGCTGTTGTGGCCGGCGCTGCCGGTGCTGGAAGAACGCGAGCCGAACAACACGCTCGCCGAGGCCCAGCCGACGCCGCCGACCACGACGCTGCGCACGCACATCAAGCAGCCGGCCGACCGCGACGTGTTCCGCCTGACGCTGCCCGTGGACGGCGAACTTCAGGTGCACATCGAGGGTGTGCCCATTTCGCTGGAGTTGTTCCTGTTCGAAACGCGGCGCGGCCAGCAAGTCGCCCGAACCGCGCAGCACCCGAACGTCACGTACGATTGGCGCGTCGACCTACGCGCCGGCGAATACGCGCTGCGGGTGGAGGCTTGGGGACGTCAACAGTCTTCGCCGGCGCCGTTCGAGCTGCCGATCGCCTTCCGGCCGGCGATTGATGCGCACGAGCCCAACGACAACACAGCCGTGGCGGCAGGGGAGCTGCTCGGAGCGCGCTGGCACGGCTTCCTGTTCACGCACGGCGAGGTTGACTACCAGCGTTTCCGGGCGGCACGAGCGGGTAGCGGACAACTGACTGTCAGCGCGCTGCCGATCGGGATGGAGGCGTTTGTGCTGGACGACGAGGAGGCAGTTCACGGGCGGCAGGCGGTCCATCCGAAGAATGCGCTGGTCTGCCCGTTTCGGTTCGATGCCGCCACCGCGTTCTATACGCGGCTGGAGCACTGGGGACGGACACACTACACGCTCGCGCCGTATGAGGGCGGCCTGGACTACGTGCCCGGCGACGCCGGCGAGGAGGGGCGGCGCAACGAGACACTGGAACAGGCCGTGCCGATCGAGCCGGCGGGGATTGTGTCGGGCACGTTGAATCCGATCGGCGATCGCGACTGGCACCGGCTGGAGGTGTCGGAAGCCGGCGTACTGCACGTGCGCGTGTCGGCGATCCCGATCGGCGTGGCGCTCTGCGTGACCGATGCGGCCGGGGCGGTCGTGGGGCAGCACGCGGTCCACCCGAACCAGGTCAACGAACTGAAGGTCTCGTTGCGGCAGCGCGGCACGTACCACGTGGAGTGTGAGCATTGGGGCCGCCAGATGTGGTCCGCCAGTCCGTACCTATTGCGCACGGCGTTCTATCCGAACGATCTGCGGGATCGGCGGGATAACGGCGAGGCTCGCCGGGCGACGCCGATCACGCCGGCCACGGACCTGATCGGGGACATCGGCTTCGTCGGCGACCGCGACTACTACCAGGTGCACTTCCCGCGGCGGGGCGTGTGGCGGGTCGAGATGAAGCCGACGTCGCTGGGCCTGGAAGCGAGCATCTGGGACCCGAACGGCGAGCGCATCGCTCGACACGTGGTGCATCCGAAGCAGAACCTGCGCCTGGACGGGCACATCAAGGCGATTGGCTGGCAGACCCTTCAGATCGAGCATTGGGGCAATCAGGCGTGGGCGCGCGATCCCTATCGCGTCGAGCAGACGATCTGGCTCGAGGATCCGTACGAGCCAAACGACGCGCAGGGTGAAGCCACGCAGTTGGTGCTGAACACGGCGGTCAGCGGCAGCCTGTTGCCGATCGGCGACCAGGATTTCCACCGGGTCTACGTGCCGCGTCCCGGGCGCTATCAGTTGAACATCACGCCGTTGCCGATCGGCATGCAAGCCTTCGTGCTGGATGCCCTGGGAACCGTTGTGAAGCGGCACGCGGTTCATCCGAACCAGCCGCTGCACCTGGAGTTCACGACGGAGGCTCCCGGCCACTACTGGGTTCGGCTGGAGCACTGGGGTCGCAACGACTGGTCACCGGTGCATTACGTGCTGCGGGTCCAATCGGCCGATACGCCGGTCGCGACGCCGGAAGCGCGGCTGGAGGTGCGGCAGTCCTCACAGTCGCATCGCCAGGTGACCTTCGTGCCCGAGGCCGCGAGTGTGGATAACCCGGTCAGCGCGTGCGAGATCGACTTCGATGGAGATGGGCAGTTCGACTGGCGCTCCGGCACGCCCGACATTGTGACCCACACGTACGAGCGGGGCGGATGGATTACGGCGATGCTGCGCGTCACGGCAGCGAATGGCGCACAGGCGTACGACTACGCCATCTTCAACACGCGCGACCTGAGCGACGAGCAGCAGCTTCAGGTCGAGTTCATCAAGCCGGCACCGCAGGCCGTGCTCGATGCGCCGTTTGACGTTGAGGTGCTGGCTTGGCGGCCCGACGGCGGTTCGACCGGGTCGGTGCGGCTCGAGATCGACGGCGAGCCGGTCACGCGCTGGGTCACCGAGCCGTACGCGACCACGCTACGGCCCGATTCGTGGGCCGGCCGCACGGTCACGCTGGCGGCGGTGGTCGATGGCTCCGCCGGGGCGCGGGCCGAGATCCCGCTGACGATGGCACCGCTCGTCAACCTGTTGCCGCCCAACGACGCCTTGCTGACCTCGCCGCAAGTGACGTTTCAGTGGGACACGCCGGACGAGACATCCTCGGATGTGGAGGTCACTGGTCCGGATGGAGACGTTCATACCTTCACCGGCGAGGCGGGGACGCGGCACGTCGTCTCGGCGGAGGGGCTGGAACAGGACCGCGAGTACACGTGGGTGGCACGGTCGGGTGATCTGGCGAGTGCGCCGCGGCGGTTCCGGCTGGTGCGCGGGATCGAGTTCGTCGAGCGCGCGTACCAGTTCCAGATCGAGCGTGATTACGACCAGCAACGGGCGATCCGCGTGGTGAATCAAAGCGAGGCGCCGGAGACGCTGAAGCTGCACGTGGACAGTGCACAGGACACGCTGCTGGCTGGCTTTGTGGGCGAGGGTTCGCCGGACAAGGTGATCGAGCTGGAGCCTGGCGAGCATCGCGAGGTGCTGCTGGTCTTCGCCGCCCAGGATGCGCTGGCGGAGCACTTCCGCTTTCCGATTACGCTGGAGAGCGTCGGCAGCGCCGGTGGCGACGTGCACACGGACGTCGCCGAGGTCGCGGTCGACGTGCGTATGCCGGACGTGAAGTTCGCGCTGACGCCGCTCGGGCAGGATCCGGGAACGCTGGTCTACGAGATCGAACTGCACAATCAGGGTGACAAGGTCACCGATTTCACCGCGCGGCTGGATGAAGCCGTCCGCGACCAGGCGTACATCGCGCCCACCGTGGAGCACGTGTCGCTCGAGCGTGGCGGACGGCTGCGCTTCCAGGTCGTTCCGGTGCTCAGCGAGGCCTTCACCGGCTTCGACGCGACGCTCACGGTCCGGGGCGTGCACGTCCAGCAGGAGCTGCCCTTGTCATTCCAGTTGCCGGAAGGCCGGCGCGTCTTCCTGGCGACTGTGGACGTCACGACCGAATCCAAGTCCGACGCGTGGTATTGCACGAACAAGCCCAGCATCGGGTCGCGCGTTACGCTGACGGCGCTCGGCCGGCCGCGGCGTCCGCCGGTTCCCGGCCTGACCGGGCCGCTCAGCGCGAGCCGGGATCCCGCGCACATCAAGTACATGTACGACGAGCTGCGGGACATCATCAAGCATTTGCGGCTCAATCCGAAGATCGAAAACGCCATGCTCGCGATCCTCGATACGTTCATCTGGGAAGAGGACGGCGTGTATCGCGGCGATCCTCGGGCGGCGCTCGACGCGATACGCAGCATGCTGCGCGAGGCGGCCTTCAGCGAGCTGTCACAGCGCGAGCGCTTCCTGGCGCAGACGAAGAACACGAACGGGCTTCGCCAGGTGCTGGACACGCTCCGGTGTCCGGACATGCGCTACTGGGGCTCGGTCGGGGGTAGCATCGCCGCCAGCCTGGGGGACTTCGTCCAGGTGGATCAGGCCCGCGCCGCGGAGATCCAGCGGCTGGTGGGCGACTGGGAGGACGTCGCCCGCACGATCAAGCAGGAGATGATGAACATCGGCAGCACACGCGCGATCCAGTCCACCGACGACCTGGCTCGGCACCATCAGCACTTGACGAACATCGCGCAGCGGGCCGAGTCGTTGGCCCAGCGGGCCCTGAGCAGCCTGCCCCACGACTCGCGTCTCTGCCGTGAGGTGCTGGACTATCACGCCCGCATCAAGTCGCGCCTGTACCGCACCAAGTCGTTGGTGGAGAAGATCGACGCGTACAAGAAGAAGTTCGAGCAGTTCCGCCGGGGGGCCTCGGGACCGGATGCCCTGACGCGCGGACGCGTGCCGCTGGGGCCGAAATGGCTGGCGCGGCTCGACAAGATCGGCACGGGCCTGACCTGCCTGTCCTTCGTGACCGGCCTGATCGACCGTTATGAGCAGCTCAGCCAGCGCGAGAGCATCAGTGAGGCGGAGGCCTGGATCGTCGCCGGCTTGCAGGCCGCCACGTACACCGCCGTCACGTCAAACCCCACCGGTGCGGTGATCGACCTGGCCACGACGGCCCAGACACTGGCCCGCGAACACGTCCTCGGTGAGAAAGGCGCGTCGGAGCAGGGGCTCGACGCCCTGATCGACGTCGGCTTCGACTGGGCCCTCTACGGAACCAAGCTGCTGCGCGAGGACCAGGGCGCCGCCACGGCGGTCACCATGCGCCGGCTCAGCGATCTGCTGGACCGTATCAACGAACGGCTGGCGACCTCGACGGACGAGGCAGAACAGGAGCACTACCGCAAGATGCGGGATTACGTGCAGCGGCTCCTGCAGGAGAAGGAAGACGACCCATGATCTGCCGCTCATTCCTACAGACGTTGCTGATCGGACTGCTGGTCGCGGCTGCTCCGGCCGCCGATGCGCCGCGCACGGACGTGACGCTCGCCTTCGAGCAGCTCACCGCGTTGCTCGCAATCGGCGGCGAATGGCCGAACGAGATCTCGCCGCTGGCTGGCCTGCCCGGGCCCCTGGCCGGGTTCAAGAGCGAGGAGGACGTGGCGGCGCTGCGCGCTGCCGGTCTGGTCGCCGACGGTGGACAGCTCAACGCCGCCGGCAAGGCGTTGTGGACCGCGCTGGTCCGACCGGAGGCCACGGTGCAGGTGCAGTGGTTTCGCGACGCGGCCATCGGCGGCGTGTACTACGCGATGAGCGGTGACGAGCTGTGGACGCTGGTCCCGAAGGAGGAAGTGCAGTTCCAGATCGAAGGGCCGTTTCCACGCGGTGAGGCCAGCGCGCTGGTCGCCGGTCGCGTGCCGCTGCCCACTCCCACAGCCTCGGCAGACGTCGCCGCCGAGCTGTCGCTCTACCAGTTCATGATCCTGCAATGCCTGTTCCGCGAACAGGCCGTCTTTGCGGCGATGCTGGAAGCACCGGATGACGGTCAGGGCCTCACGCTGGACGAAATGCGGGCGTACTTACTGATCCCCTCGCGGCTCGACGCGCTCGCGACCGAGCCGACGTACGACCTGCTTGGCAACTGGGAGAAAATCATGAAGCCGGAGAGCATTCGGCGAAATGCGGATGCTCTCGAAGCCGCCGGGTGGATCGCGAGCACGCGTTCGGCGTTCGGCGTGCGCTACGCGCTGTCCGAACGCGGACGGTTGCTGGCGCGGGCGGTGTTCAGCCCTCCGGAGTGTCTGCGCGTGACGTGCCGGCGAACGCGGGAGGGTTCGCCCGCGGCGGCCAGCGTACAGTACTGCGTGGCGCCGGAGGGCATCACGCTCGTTCGGCATGGCCGGTCGCCGGAAGAAGTGGTCATCGCGCCACTGCCGGTCGGCGATCCGCGGGCAGCGTACGAGGAAGCTCTGGCGGCGCTGATGCGCACGGCCGAGACGCCGCCGGCGACCTCACAGCCCGCTGCGGTCGCCGACGAGATGGCGGCGCCGTCCGGAACGCTACCGGGCGACGAGATCCTGGACGAGCTTCAGCGCGGCGTCTTCCGCACGGCGACGGCACAACAGACCGATCAGCTCTGGAACCGTGGCAAGCCGGATACCTGGCGACTGGATACGAATGATGACGGCCAACCGGACGTGGAGTATGAAGACACGGACGGCGACGATCGGCCGGATTTCGTCCGCGTGCGCGACCTGCCGGATCGCGCGTTTACCCGCTCGTTCATCTGCGCCGACGACACGTGGGAAGAGTCGAACATCCTGGAGGCCTACCTGGAGGTGCTGTTCGCCCTGCCGTGGGCGCGCGAGACCTACCACCGGCACAACGTCAACGTCGTGTTGAACGACCACGTCGTGGGGCAACTGACCGATACGATTCCGGATGGGCGCTACCGCTTCCGCATCGCTCCGCAGTTCCTGCGGCGCGACGCGAACAGCCCGCAGCCGAACGACGTACGGCTGGAGACCACGCATCTTCGCGGCGGACATTACGTCGTCTCGACCGACTTCCGGCTGATTCTGCACCTGGCCGAAATCTCGCAATACGTGGTCGCGGAGAGCCAGGAGGAGGCGCAGAAGATCCTCACGGAGCGCGGCAACCTGATTACCCGCGGCGTAGACTTGTCGATCTACGCGAACGAGTGGTGCGTGGACCCGCCGGCGCCGCGGGACGGCCAGGCGGTGAAGCTGCGCGGCACCGTGCACAACGACGGCGAGGAGACCGCTGAGGGTTGGAAGCTGCACGTCTACGTCAGCGAGCCGGCGGCGGACCGCGAGCCGATCGCCGTCGTCGAACTCCCCGCCATCCCGAAAGGCACGGCGACCGCGGCGGAGGCTTCATGGACCGCGCAGCCGGGCACACATGAGCTGTTCGTACAGGTCGTCCCGCCGGCGGAAGTGCCCGATTTGCGTGACGACAACAACCGCGTGAAGCTGGTCGTCCTGACCGGCGGCGATGCGGAGCCGCCGGCGCTCATTATCGGCGAGCCCGCCGAGAACGTGACGGTGACCGGGCCGGCCGTCACCATCCGCGGCACGGCGACGGATAACGTCGGCCTGGCCCGGCTGGAGTACAGCGTGGACGGCGGGCTGTGGCAGTCCATCGCCATCAGCGAACGCTGGGAAGTGACGCTGGAGCTGGCGGCCGGCGCCCACTGCGTGCGCGTGCGCGGCGGCGACACGTCGGGGCTTGAGGCCCTGGCGACGCGCAACCTGACGGTGCGCTGAGGCCGGACGCGTTCCGGCCAGCGCACCACCTGCCGAGTCGTTGCCTGAGAGTCAAGTTTGCCCTCTTTCGGTTCTCGGGGGAGGAAGGGCCAGGAGGCCGTTTCCCGATGTTAGGCGCACCAGCGAGCGTCACCGCGCTCAGAGGCGCGTGGTTACCGGCAGCCCTTGGGTGGCCACACCAGGTCGTCGTCGCGCGATTCGGCGAACGAGTGGTTGGAGCCTGCGGTGTCTTGGCCTACCAGTTGCGATTCTGTCGTGGCGTCGGTAAACTCATTTGGGTCCTGCGGGGCCGAGCAGTTGGAAGCTTGTCTCGCCCCTTCACGGGTCTTCGGGATGCGGTTTCTCATAGCAGTTGCCAGTGCGTCGATCTTGTTAGCCACGCCCGGCCTGGCGCAGACGGAGTACAGTCGTCGCGAGGAGCTCCCGCCTGTCCATATCTCCCAGGCCGACCTAATCAAGCTCGTCCAGAAAGTCAGAACGCTCGTCGAATCCGCGAACCAGTCGGTCGATCCGGAGAGGCTCAAGCACGCGACGTCCCGGTTGACCATCAGTGGCGGCGGACGCGAAATCGCCGTCGACGGTGAACCAACGTCAGACATGTTCGAGGCGCTGCCGGTAGTCAGTGACCGCGTGGAGTACATGTACCGGTGCAGCGACGCCCCTGTAACTCAAGTCATTGTTCAGTTGGGCGAGTATTTACGCACGGTGAACGTCTCCGGTACGGCGCCCGCGAGTGTTGATTCGCTGTGCCTGATCATCGCCGAGGGCCTTCGTGGCTATCGCACTCGCCTGGGCGGCCGCGTCATCCGCCGTGGGTGTTTCATTGGCGGAACCATGCTGTTATTCTCGCTTTTAATTGCGTGTGTGCTTAGTCGCGTTCGTTTGGAGTATCAACCAGCGGCTATGGCTGCGTTGCTCGGCCTGTTCATACCTGCCTCGTTCTTCATGGGCTGGCTGGCCGAGACCTCCGGCTGGTTCCCAGCATTCGCTATGTTTCGCGGCGACGTTGCATGGTACCGACGGCATGCGGACGCGATAGGTGCGTTCGGAGCAGGCGCTACGATCAGCATTCCACTCCTCACATTGTTGGTCGGCAGTCTCAAACGACGGGGACAGCCGGCCACGACCGCACCGAGAGCTGACGTCAAGAAGAAGGGCGGGCGCCACGTTGCCCGCTGACGGCCGCGTCCTGCTCGCGGAACTGGATCCGGTGAGTGAATCGGGCGACGGAGGATGTCGGATCAGAAGCGCTGCCCCTCACCGTGAATCGTGGCAGGCCGTAGCATGGTCCGCCAGCGCTGAATGTCATCTGTCCATCCTCTTTTGACAGCACGCGCTCACTGACCCTATGGTGCCACATCCACGCCGCCGACGTTCCTCGCCGCCGGCGCGCCGCATTCCGGGCAACGGCCGCTCACGTTGCCGGTCAGATTGTAACCGCATTCCAGGCAGCGCGAACTCGGCTGATGGCGGAGAAGCCGGTTGCGCAGCCGCGTCCACAGCCACGCCCACAGGATCGCCCACAGCGGCGCACTCCAAAAGAGCACGAAGAACAGGAGATCCACCGTCGCCGGCAGCGGGTTGTTGAGCCGGTGTTCGACGAAGAAACCATAGGTCCGTTGGAAGGCCAGCAGGGCGGCGAACAACACGAGGACATGAATCACGCAGAACAGCAGCACACGCCAGACTGTCAGCCGTAGTGGCCGTTTGGGCGTCAGCCACCTCCGCAATCGCCGCCAGGCCGCCACGGTGCGCCGCCTGTCGCGGTACCAGAGAATCGCCGCCGGGACGGCAAGGAGGACGAACGGCATCCAGAGTGGAACGGCCGCCCATGACCAGTACTTGCCGGTGCCGGTTTCGACCCACCAATACAGTCCGGCAGCTCCGCCGTAGCCGGCCTGGCTCCAGCCGGGTGGCGGGGCATGTTTCCAGCCGGCCAGCGGCGCATCGTCACGAATCCATCCATAGCCAATTGCCCCCAACATCAGATTGGCTTGATCAAGGCTCGGGCTCGTCCACGTTACGGCGCGGCGCGTGCTATACAGGAACGCGAACGCGATCACCACGCACAGCAGTGTGGTGAGCCACTTCGCAACACAGACGGTCCTCGACCTCAGGGCCATGACCGCATTGTAACGCCTGCCGGTCACGCCACATCGGCTGGCGATCTCGTCTATGGACACTTGCACATCCGCCCCGACGGGCTTCGAATGGGGCGCCGTCGGCCGGGCTGGCGAGTCGGCGGCGCATCGTGCTGCGAGGCGGACGACCCGGCGGGGCCGGTGTGGAGGGCCGCATGACGTCTTTGCGGCGGGTGGATACGCTCATTGCTATCGTGCTGCTGGCGGCGGGGTTACCTCCGGTCTTCTGGCTGGGCTGGACGTGGATCGTCCTTGCGGACGCGCCCGCGCCGGACGTCAGGCAAGTGCTCTCATGGTTCGTCTGGTTCCTGGAGGGGCCGGGCCTGCTGGTGCCCCCGCTGCTGTGTGTGGCAGCCCTCGGCAGGTGGCTCTCGATACGCTGGCTCGTTCGACTGACCCTGGTCTATCAGGTGATCTCGGCCCTCGTTCTCGGTAGTCTGTATCTGTATCTCTATGCGGGTGAACAGGCCAACGCGGTGACGTTCGGACACGGCTTCCGCTTTCTCCTCATAGTGGTCGCGCTACAGACTCTGTCGGCGTGCGTCATCCCGGCGGCGTTGGCCGTCGGCGCGCACCGCCGCCGCTGGGCCGAGCTGCTGTCACGGTCATCGGCCGACGGCGCGGCGCTCTCGGGCAACTGGGGTCACTGGCCCGCCGCCCTGGCCATGACGCGACTGGTGATCGTGGCCACCGGTATCCGGTACGCCATGAGCAACGCCTGGCTCGTGCAACCTGTTCGCATGTACGACCTGGCTTCCGGACCGGCGACGGCCGGGACCACGGAAGCGACGCTGCGCGTGATTGGGGCCGTGCAAACGTTCGTCTGGCCAGTGCTGCTGGTCGTGTGTGGCCTGCGCATGAAGATGGCCAGATCATCGCTTGTCTTCGCGATCCGGCTCGTTTGTCTCGGCGAGGCGGCACGCTGGCTGCTGATCGTCGCCATCGTCGTGTCGTACTGGTTCTGCCTGCCCTGGCTCGGACTGTTGTGGTCCAGTATTCCGCTGGAAGGCCGAGTTGTCGCCGAGTGCTTGTCGCAGTGCTCGACCACGCTCGTCGTGGGCGCTTTGCTGTGGTACTGGCTGCCGCTGCCGCTGCTGCGGCTGCGGGACACCGTTCTCGTGCCTGGTGAAGTGCCGGTCTGCCATCGGTGCGGCTATAACCTCACCGGGAACACGAGCCGGCGATGTCCGGAGTGCGGCACGGCGATCCTGATTCCCGGCGGCGATCAGTCGCCGACTGCACCAGTGTGATCATCGTCGCTCGGGCTTCGAGCTCGTCCGCAGATCGTTTCCGCGCGCGCCGTTCCGCTGCGTGCCGGGCGTACGCCTGATGGTCCACGTTGCGTCATCACGTTGCTGACGTCGCGAGGTCGTGACGTTTCCTTGTGTGGGCTGAATTACCTACAGGTAATCGCCCTTAATCGCCGGCCGGAACGTGGATGCTGTGCAGTAAGTGAACCACTCGCTATCGCGTCGCGCGCACGCGGTGCTGTTTCGCGGGGTTCGGGTGAACGCTCACGAGACAGCGAAACGATCGCCAACGTTGAGCCGTAACGGCTTTGAAGTACTTGTGTCAGCGGTGGTTACCGCGCGCAACATGCGCCAGAAGGCGCGAGAATCCGCGAGTTCACGCCAGAATCTGCGACTGCACATGGGGGTTTCTCGCCACCGGCGCGCCGATGTTCGGCGGCGTTGACGTTTATTAAATAGGAAGACTGCGCCGAGCGGGCATCAGCGCAGCGCATGCGCCAACAGAGAGAGCAGTCTTGTGCGTCGCTCGGTCATAGAAAGCATTTCGGGTCTTGACATGGCGGTGCCGGCATGATATGCATAATGCAGCACGGGCCTAATCCGTGTACGGGGATAGCACCCTTCTGGTTCGTGCCGGTGTCGTCCTTGTGCCATGTGCACAGGACGCGGACTGAAGCTGATGACTAACGGCACCGGAGGGTAAGGACTGACGGGGACGTGCTGGTCGCGCATCGCGGTGTAGCACCGCCGCTCACAGCGCGGTTGTGAGTGGTGAACGGGGTGTTTTTGCGCTTGTTGGCTGGCACTGTCTGAATGCCCGGCCGTAGTCGGCTGCGGTTACGCATGCGGCTGAGGCTGGGCAGTAAGGGTCACAAATCTGCACAGGCGTTTGAAGCCGGCGGGTGCAGGCAGGAGGTGTGTGCGCGCATTGCGACCGCGAATCAGGGGAACGCCATCTCCCGGCGGGAATGCGGTGAGCGTGAAAGAGGCAGGAGACAACTTCGCAACTCGGTGAGCGCACGTGGCCGTTACCGGCGCGAGCGGTCAGTGCGCGCAAACGCGCCCGAGTTGGGCGACATGAAATGCGACAGGCAACACTGGGCAGCAAACGTGCGCTGACCAACAACAGCACTGGAGGATCGAACACCATGAAAGCGAGAACAGGACATCGGATGGCCATGGCCGTGGCTCTGGCCGGGCTTCTGCTTTGGCCGGCAACGGCGACCGCCAACAGTGTGCAGTCGTCGACCATGCATTTCGAGGGGACGCTTACCGACGCCGGCGGCGGTGTGTACACCGGCACAATCGCTATGACCAGGGGCGCGTGGTACTGCGAGACCTGCCCGGGGGGCGATCTGTACGTGGGCGGGAGTGCGCCGTACGTGCCGGGACCGAATCAGGGCGGCTTCGACCTGCTCGCTCGCGCAGGGGGCATCGCCTACTACGATGACGCCGTCCAGGGCGTCATCGGAACAGACCACGACGCCTACTCGTCCGGCGGCGGCTGGGGCAGTTTCTACCAGCCGGATTGCTGCGACTATGAGCACTACGAACTGACGCTCACCGGCGATCACTGGTATTTGCGCTACAACGGTGGCGTGCTCGGTGCGGGCAATGCCACGCCCATGTCGGGGGCCATGGACTGGGCGAACCTGTATGCGTCCGAGGACGACATCGGTGCGTATGTCACTCCGCCGGCTGACCCCGACGCCAACGACGGCGACGCCGCCGCGAACGGCGGTGGCCCGGGCGCCTGGGACATGGACTGGGGCTGGGGTAGTGAGGTGATCCCGCTGCAAGCGTCGGGCTTCATCGTCAAGGTCGAGGATCTCGGCAGCGGGCAGTACCACGTTACGCTGACGCCCGATCTGATCGAGGTCAGCCAGCCGGTGCAGATGACGAGCGACACTCACTACGAACGCGGCAATAGCGTGCTGAAGGACAGCAACGGCCAGTACTGGCTGTTCTGGGGCCGTCATACGTCGTTCACCGGGAACTACGGCAGCGGCAACCCAGACGACAGCAGCTACGACATCTACTACAGCACGGCGTCGACCGTCGCTGGCCTGGCCGGAGCGGGGACGGCCGTCACGAGCGGTGTCTCGATTTACCAGGGCCAGACGACCTGCGTCGAGTACGACGGCCAGATCTGGGTCTTCGCCGCCGACTCCGGCGCCAGCAACCAGGTGAAGGCCTGGACGATGCCGACCAGCGGCGGAAGCTGGACCGCGTCCGACGTTCTGCCGGGTGGCAGCGGCCCGTTCACGGGCACCCACATGTGGGCAACCGTGTTTGACGGCAAGATCTTCCTGGCGGTGGGCCGCGGTGCGGTGATTGACGTCACGACGTATGACGGCTCGAACTGGTCCGCATTCCATCAGGCGGTGAACCACAATGGCATGCCGCGCCTGTACGTGGATGACACGGACCTCTACCTCTACTACACGAGCTGGGCCGCACCCGACGCGTACGAGATCTACAAGTACAACGGCGGGACGACTTGGAACCTCTTGGCGACCATCGCCGGCACGACCGACGACGACTGCGACCCGATGCTGGTGAAGGTGGACGACACGTACGCGTTCATCTTCGCCCCGTGGAACTCGGGTGCTTCGAAGCAGTGCCTGAAGTACTGGGTGGCCGGCAGCATCGCCGACTTCGACGGTCAGGGTCAGGCTGACGCCCACTACCTCACGGCCGGCGGCTACGGCGGCACGAACTGGGTGGACATGTGGCCGGCGGCCCTCGTCGACGGCGACGATGTATACCTGTTCTACGGCTCCGAGGCGAGCGGCACCGCCCGCGGCACCGGCAACATCTTCATGCTGCCGTTTGACTGGGGCATGGGGGCCGACCACTTCAACTACATCCAGAACGCCGTCGACCACGCGACCGGCACGACGATCAACATCGCGCCGGGGACGTACGAAGAACAGGTGGTCGTCGATGGCGACAATATCCACCTCGTCGGTGCCGGCTCCGGCCCCGATCCGGCGACGAACACGGTCGTCCTCTCGCCAGCGACGTTGCCGTGGCTGTTCAACACGAACAACCGTCCGATCGTCGGCTTCACCGGCTGCACCGGTGGGTCAATCGAAAACCTGCGGGTGGACGGCGATGGTCGCGGGAATGCGAACTACCGGTTCGAGGGCGTGGCCTTCTGGAACGCCGGCGGCGACGTGGTCGATTGTGTGATCACCGACGTCCGCAACGAGCCCTTGGACGGGAACCAGCACGGCATTGGCGTCTATGCCTACAACGATGACTTTGGGCCGTACACGGTCAACGTGCTGGGCACGGACGTCGACGGCTATCAGAAGAACGGTATGGCCCTCTCCGGCGACGGGCTGACCGCCAACGTGATCGGTTGCACGGTCACGGGCGGCGGGACGATGGGCAGTGGGCTACCTGCGCAGAACGGCATCCAAATCAGCTACGGTGCCGGTGGGAGCATCGAAGACTGCACCATAGCGAACAACATCTATACGGAGAACTGGGCCGCCTCGGGCATCCTGCTTTACCTGGGCACGACCGTAGCCATGAGTGGCAACACGGTCAACGGCAACTGCCCGGGCGTGTACTGCGAGGATACCAACGGCTCGTTTGCCGACGGCGTGATTTCGAACCAGCACGCGGAGAGCTGGGACGCCCTGTATGCGATCAACACAGGGGCCGCGCTCGGCGTCGGTGACGAGAGCAAGGTGGTTGCCATCGCGGCGCCGTTTGAGGAAGAGGTCGGCCGCGCCGACAAGGGCCGCACGGCGCGGACGTTCACCCTCTCGAACAGCACGATCGTCGGTCATGGCCGAGAAGACAGTTGGGGCGTCTACTTCAAGGCCGAGGGCGACACGCTGACAGCGAGCATGACCAACTGCCGCGTCGAGAATTGGGACCTCGGCGTCTACACCCGCGAGGCCGGGGGTACGGTCAGTCTGACGGCTCACTACAACGACATCGAGAACAATGGCACTTATGGTGGCTTCTACTCAAACGCCGCTGGCGTTCAGGATGTCAAGAACAACTGGTGGGGCGACGCCAGTGGACCGTACGACCCCGACGGGACGGAGGAGGCCGGCAATCCGCCATGCTACGACCCGGCCACCATGAGCAATGCAGACGGCGCCGGTGATGCGGTTACGGACCTGAACGCGGACTATTGCCCGTGGTTGCTGGGGCCGCAGAACTCGTTGGTGCTTGAGGCGGCGGACTGCCAAGACGACACGGATGATGTGCTGGGCGGCCACCAGATTGAAGTCGAGCTGTGGATGCGCAGCGTCGTGACGCCGGTTACCGGCTTTACGGCGTTCATCGAGTTCGACGAAACGGCGCTGGCGTTCGTCAGTGGGACGTACGAGACGCAGCCGTTCCTGTCGCACCAGCCCACCTCCATTGGCCTGGTGGACACATACACTGACCTGCTGGAAGCCGGCGGCTACATGCAGTCCGGTGACCCGGAGTGGCCGGGGGCCACCGGTGACTGGAAGCTGGCGACGCTCGTGTTCACCGTCCTGAACGAGTGCGCGACAACCCGCGTGGATCTGACCTCGATGATCGTGTTCAACTCCGAGCTGAGCTTCGAAGGCGAAGCGGTCCCGACCTCTCTGGTCAACACGCCGGAGATTAGCCTGGACGACACGGATCCGGATATCACGTGTCCGACAGATATCACGATCGAGTGTGACGCATCGACCGATCCCGCGAACACGGGTAGCGCGACCGCGACGGACATATGCGATACGTCGGTGGACGTCACGTACGCGGATGTCGACAACCTGAGTGGCTGCGGTGGTTACACGGGCACGATTACGCGAACGTGGACCGCTGAGGATGACTGCGGCAATACAAGTTCGTGCGATCAGATCATCACGGTGGTTGACACGACGGATCCCGTCATCACGTGTCCGGCGGACGTGACGATGGAGTGCAGTGACTCGAGGGACCCGTACGTGAACGGTGCTCTCGGCGTCGCCAGTGCAACGGACAACTGCGATTCGACGCCGACGATCACGTACGCGGATGTCGACAACCTGAGTGGTTGCGGTGGTTACACGGGCACGATCACGCGAACGTGGACCGCTGAGGATGACTGCGGCAATACAAGTTCGTGTGATCAGACCATCACCGTGGTTGATACCACTCCCCCGGATATCAGTTGCCCGGGCGACATCACACAGAACGCCGATGCGGGCACTTGCTCGCTTCTGGTCGATCCGGGGACGGCAACCGCGACTGACAATTGCGACAGCTCGCCGGCCATCACCTGGCTACGGAGTGACAGCAAGTCGAGCCTGACCGATCCGTACGACGTGGCGAATTCGCCCATCACGATCACGTGGACGGCCACGGACGCATGCGGCCTCACCGACGTGTGCTACCAGGTTGTCACCGTTCTCCCCTACAACTACGTGAGCAGCATCGAGGTGCAGTTGCAGGGCGTGGACGCCGATGACTGGCCGACCGGGACGTTGACGCGGTGCATCGAATTCACCGTCAAGAACGGCCTGGACTGCGAACCGCCGGTTCACGTCTGGGTCCAGTTCTTCGACACCGTCCCTCCGACCGGTGTGGCCATCGGCCTCGCCCCGATGTTCGAAGTCGCGTGCGGCTCGTACAGCGGAATCTGTGCGAAGGACGAGCAACATACGCTGTACGACACGCAGTCGTTGACGATCTCCGGCACGGACTACACCAACGCGGCCACGCTCTACCTGCTGGCTGGCGATACCGACAACGACAGTGACGTCGACATCCACGACGTGACCTGGCTGATGTATCAATGGGGTCAGGGTGCCGGGCCGGCTGCGTTTGGCGATTGCCCGTGGGATCACACGCGCGATGCCGACTTCACCAACGACAACATCCTGGATTCCGACGATTACCTCTTGCTGAGCAATAACTGGCACCAGTACCGCATGTGCAGTTGCAGCTCGTACCTCGGCGCCGGCGGTCACCAGGTCAGTCAGGCCGGGCCGCGGGTGGCCATGCTGACCAGCGACCTGCCGTGGGAGATGGCCGACAGTGTCGACCTCAACCGCGACGGCGTGGTGGACTTCCTGGATGTACGCGAGTTCGAGATCCAGAACGGTCTGCCCGACACCCTCTCGTCTCTGATGGAGGCGTCGACGCAGCCGGCCGCTCCGGCGGCATCGCGGCGCCATCCCTAGGTCCCCTGGCTGAGCCTCCAGATGCGCTCCCCGCTGCGGCACTCGCCGCGGCGGGGACGCACTGGGGTCGCCATGGCCCGAACCTGACGTGCGCCCAGTACCTCTCGTGCTCCGGCCGCCGCGCCGGAGCACGAGAGCGGGCGCACGAACGTGTGAACGCGTAACGCGGCGGGTGCGGCCCGAACCGGCCGACGATGCTTCTTCGACGATGGAGGGCATGTAACATGCGATTCGGCAGAGACATGATGGCAGCAGCGCTCGTGGCCGCCGCGGCCGTCGCGATCGGTATGGCCGTGCACGTCGACCCCGGGCAACCGGGCACGGCGCCCCAGATCGAGGCCATCCCGCCGGCGACGGGCGACTTCACGGCCACTTCGGCGACCGTCGGCGATCCTGGTGTCAGCCCGTCGGATGCGATACCGATAGATGAATACTACGACGGCGGCGACCGCCCGCCGGGCGATGACCTGGGTGGCGGCAGCCGCTTGAGCGGCGCCGACAATTGCCCAGCCACCGACCTCGGCACTCTGACCGGCAGCGGCAGCACGACGGACGCCGTCGGCACCTGTGGCCGGATGAACAACTTCGAGAACGACGGCGATCCCTGCAGCCTGTACGGCGGCCTTGGAGCCGACGTCATCTACCAGTTCCAGGTCGCCACCGCCGGTTTGTGGACCTTCGACGTCTGCGGGGCGACGTGGGACACGAGCCTCATGCTGCGGGAAGAGACCGGCGGCGGCTGCCCGGGCGACTGGCTGGCCTGCAACGGCGATTCGTGTGGCTATCAGTCACGGGTGTTCGCCGACCTGGTTCCCGGCATCACGTACTACCTGATCGTGGACGGCTACAGCGGCGGCTACTGCGGCCCGTTCACGCTCAATTGGACGGTCTACACGGGGCCGCCGGCGAACGACGACTGCGATGATGTGACGCCGGTGGCGCTGTTTGCCGGCGTTCCGTTGACCTTCAACGGCGACAACACGGGGGCCACCCTCGACTGCCCGAGCTTGAGTTTTCCGGAAGTGTGGCACGCCTTCACGACGAGCGAGACGCTGGACGTGTACATTGACATGTGCGACACGAGCGCCGGCTGGGGCCACGTCTACACAGTGCTCTTCGCGGACTGCCCCTGCGCAACCCTTATCCGTCGCACCGACTACGGGTGGGTCTGCCCCAACGGCAACTTTGTGATGTACTACGCCCATCTGCCCCCCGGCACGTACTACCTGCCGATTCTGACGGATGCCAGTTGGGGTGCGCAGGGGCCGTACACGGTGAACGTCATCGGCGTTCCGTCCTGCACGATCACCTGTCCTGCGGGCAGCGTTCCCGAGGGCGAAGCCTGCGGCGAAGACCGGAACGGCGGCTGCAACATGGCGTCGCCGGAGTTCGAACCAATCACTTGCGGCGAGGTCGTTTGCGGGACGGTCTGGGCGAACAACAACGCGCGCGATACCGATTGGTACGAAGTGGTGACGACTGAGGACACGATCTTCACTTGGCAGGCCGAGGCGGAGTTCCCCATCGTCATCGGCCTCGCCCCGACCGACCCCTGCGGGTCCGGTAACTGCGACGACCTGGGTGATCATTTGAACCCGTACGTCGCCGGCGGAACATGCGACCTGATCAGCGTCACGACCGGCTGTCTTCCGCCGGGCAAGTACTGGCTCTTCGTGTCGAGCCAGCTCTACGACGGTTGGACGTGCGGGGACTACAACGACTACTACGCCATGCTCACGTGCACACCATGCACGTTACCGCGTGGTGCCTGCTGCCTGGGTGACGGCACTTGCGAGGTGCTCGCCGCCTGCCAGTGCACGGGCGTCTACGCGGGCGATGGCACCACGTGCGATCCGAATCCGTGCCCGCTGAACGACAGTTGCGAAGACGCGACGCCGATCGGCGAAGTGATCGACCTGCCGTTCGACACATCGCTGGCCATGTTCGACGGGCTCGGCACGTGCATGTCCGGCCCAAACCTCTGGTACTGCTATACGCCGGCCTGCACGGGGTTGGCGACGATCAGTCTGTGCGGCAGCAGCTACGACACGAAGCTCGCTGTCTATGAAGGCTGCTCGTGCGACGCACTCGGTCCCCAACTGGGCTGCAACGACGACTTCTGCGGCCCGCAGTCAGAGCTCACGATCCCGGTCTTCCCGGCCCAGGAGTACCTGATCGAAGTCGGCGGCCACGGTACGGCCCATGGCCCGGGCATCCTGAACGTGGCCTGCACGCCGGCGTCCGGTTCGCTGGTCGTCGAGGCGCCGAATTGCCAGTTCGACGTCTACCCGGCGGAGACCGGCCATCAGGTCGTGGTCCAATTGTGGATGCGCAACCTGACGCACGCTGCGACCGGCTTCCAGGCTTTCCTCCAGTTCAACCAGGCGGTGCTCGCCTACCGCGGTGACCTGAGCAGCTACACGGTCGATCCGTTCACCGAGCACCTGACAGCTGCCGCCGGCGCGCTCGTCGGTCCGGGGCAGTTGAACCTGGACGGCTCGGTCGACGACCTGCACAACGACGGCACGGCCGATGACAAGCTCCTGGCCACGCTTGTGTTCGACGTGCTCCAGGAGTGCGATGCGGCGGCGATCGAATTCCGCATGCACGAGATCTTCTACTCCGAGCTCAGCTATCGCGGCTACCTGATCGGCACCACACTGGTCGGCACGTCGTTCTGGTCCGATCACACGCCGCCGACCATCAACGGTCTGGTCGTCACCGGCGGCCAGGTGGATGCGGATTGCGAGTGCACCGTCTCCTTCGCGGCGACGGTCAACGACAACTGCTGTCTCGCCACGGCCGACATCGACGTCACCGTCAGCCTGACGACCGGCAACGCCACGCTCGGCACGCCCACGATCAGCAAGGTGCTCGAGGCGGACGGCAAGACCGTCACCGTTACCGGCTCTGTTCTCGTGTCGTCGTTGACGGGCTGTCCGGCGACGGTGAAGGTCGAGGTCGACGCCCGGGATTGCTGCGGCAACCCGGTCACGCCGACGCATGCCGAGGCCAGCGGTGACGTGCACGACACCATCGCCCCGGTTGTCACCGCCGGCAACGTGACGCAGAACGCCGACGCGGGCGTATGTACGGCCCTGGTGACGCTGACGGCTTCGGCCACGGACAATTGCGACACGATTCCGGCCGGTGAAATCAGCTTCGTCATCGATCTGGATCAAAACGGCATCTTCGGCGGCGGCACCGACGTGACGCTGTCCGGCAGTCCCGCGACGTACACGTTTGATACGGGTGCGTGGGCGGTCCGAGCCGAAGCCACCGACGATTGCCTCAACACCGGCTACGGCCACTTCACGGTCACGGTGGAGGCGTTCAACGAGGTGCAGGGCGTGGTCGTGCAATTGCAGGGTGTGAATGCCGCCCAGTGGCCGACTCCGCCGTTGACGCGCTGCATCAAGTTTGTGGCTCGCAACGCCACAACCGGCGAGTGCGCCCCGGCGGTGCACGTTCCGGTCACGTTCACCGGCGTGCCGGCGACCGGCACGGCCGCGTTCGAGATTGAATGCGGCGAGTGGGACGAGCTGTGTGCCAAGGATGAACAGCACACGTTGTATGACACGGTGCCGCTCTCGACTGCGGGCACGCAGTACACGACCACGGCCAATCTCTACCTCCTGGCCGGCGACACCGACAATGACAGCGACGTCGATATCCACGACATCACCTGGCTGATGTACCAGTGGGGTCTCGGATCGACGCCGGCGCCTCCGGCCGGTTGCCCGTGGGACGGCACGCGCGACGGTGACTTCAGCAACGATTACTTCCTGGACACGACCGATTACCTGCTGCTGAGCAACAACTGGCACGAGTGGGCGACCTGCACTTGTGGCACGTTGCTCGGCGGCGGTCATCAGGTGGATGTGGCCGGCCGGCAGGTTTCGATGCTGGTTGCTGAGTTGCCGCCGGAGATGGCCGACAGTGTTGACCTCAACCGCGACGGCGTCGTGGACTTCCGGGATGTTCGTGAATTCGAGGTGCGCAGCGGTCTGCCCGACACGTTGTCGACTCTGATGGAGGCGTCAACGTCGCCGGCCGCTCCGGCAGAAACGCGGCGCCGGCCGTAAGTGCAGCTCGCGCAGGCTATCGGGCGCGTCTCCGGAGGCGAGCACCCACGTCATCGGGACGCACCGATGCCTGCGGACAGCAGTCTGGAGATATGTATCACGCGCGACGGGCTTCGGCGTCTTGCCGAGGTGCTTCGCAGCGCTGGCATTGTATTAGCTGGCGGATGACTGCCAGAAAGCAACAGCCGCCGCCAGCATGCAACAGGCAGTAACAGGACTGCGCATTTGCCACAAGAGAAATTGCGGCGTGCGCCCGGTGAGGGTATACTATAGCTTGTGTGGAGGAGGCAGGGGGAGGAGTGCCCGGCGAGTGGAGGAAGGAGGAGTGATCGTGAGTCGAGCGCAGTGTCTATTGACGGTTGGAGTGATCTGCCTGTCCGCCGCCTCTGCAGGTGCGCGGGCCGACCGTATCGACCTGAGTCTCGAGCCGGCCGCACAGACGGCGCTGGTGAATGACGTCGTCGAAATCGACCTGCTGGTCAGCTCGGACGATGATCAGGGACGCCTGTTTGCCGCCCTGGAAGCCATTCTCGACTGGGACCTGGTCTACCTGGATCTCCTGGGCGTCGACGACAGTGGCGCGGGCTACCCCTTCGGCCCCGCGAACCACTTCATGCCGGATCCCGACGGTATCAACGACGATCTGCACGACGGTAACGCGCTCTTCATCGCCCTCGCTGCCCCTGGCGGGGAAGCGACGGCGCCGCCCGAGGGCATGGTGGTGACCACGTTGCGCTTCGAGGCGCTGGCCGAAACGAGCGGCACGGTGGTCAGCTTCCTTCCGGAAATGGGCGCGCACGGCGTCACGCGCGTACGCCGCCTGGATCTGTCCGATGTCACGGGCGATATTACGAGCACCGCGACGGTCACCATTATTCCGGAACCGATGTCGCTGCTGCTCATGCTGGGCGCCGTGGCAGTAGTTGGCCGGCGTCGCTAGCGTTCACTTTTAAAGGCAGCTCCGCGCTCGTTGTGGCGCGAGCTGGGAGTCCTGATCATGAACAGCACGGGGATACGGTGCGGTCTGCTCTTGCTGGCGACGCTCGGCGTGGCCGCCACCGCCCACATGGCGCGCGGCAGCGTCGATCTTCTCTTTTCGCCGGTCACCGTAACGGCGCCGGCCGGCGCGGTCATCGAGATCGACTTCATCGCTCGCTCGGATGACGAGGGCGACCAACCGTTCGCCGCCATCGAAGCCATTCTCAACTGGGATCCGGCGTATGTGGACCTGCTGGGTGTGGACAGCAGCAGTGCGGGTTATCCCTTCGGCCCGACGAACCACTTCATGCCGGATCCCGATGGCATCAACACCGACCTCCACGATGGGAACGCGCTCTTCATCGCCCTGGCGCAGCCAGGCGAACAGGCGTACGCTCCACCGGAGGGGTTGGTCGTAACGACCTTCCGTTTCGAGACGTTGGCCGCGACCAACGCCTCCGTGATCCACCTATTGCCGACGCTGGGCGCGCACGGCGTGACCAGGGTGCGCCGGCTCGACCTGACCGACGTCACCGGCGACATCTCGGCCGCCACAACCGTCCTTATCCTCGCCTGCGGTACGGGCGACGCGGATTCCGACGGTGATGTGGACCTCGTCGACTTCGCCAGCTTTCAGACCTGCTTCACGGGCCCCGGCGGCGAGAGCGACACGCTCTGCCGCTGCTCCTTCGACCTGGCGGCCGACGAAGCCATCGACTTCGCCGACTTCGACGCGTTCTCGATGCTCATCACCGGCCCCGCATTCCTGCCCTGACCTGAGCTGACGCGATCAGCCCACACACACACCCTGCGAGAAGCGTCCCCGGGGACCGTTCTGCGACGAGGCGGATCGCCGTAGTCTCTGGT
The DNA here is from genome assembly GCA_050115495.1 of Phycisphaerae bacterium. Classification (GTDB taxonomy): domain Bacteria; phylum Planctomycetota; class Phycisphaerae; order UBA1845; family Fen-1342; genus JAAYXS01. Next base: position 25,846 of record JASFQK010000038.1, read on the forward strand.
CAGCACAGTACTTGTGGCGCATTGGCGGCGGTCCGCCGAAGTCCGGTTGGCCTTGATTGCCGACAGGCAAAATCGTACAGTGGACTTGCTGGTGACGCGCATGGCTAGTGCAAGCGAAGCGTCGGGATGGAAACACTGTCGCCATCTGCAAGGGCTGTTGCCGCTCGGCTGCGCGCACCGCACGAACGCTCCGGGTCTCGCCCCACACGTCGTGGCGGGCTCGCCGGAGTGTGGCTATCCCGACTTCTCCGCTCGCTAACCGTACACGCGAGAACACAGAACCAGGAGGAAGACATGAACACGTTGTTGCGCCGGGGATTGCCGCTCGCGCTGGTCGCGGTGGCAGTGGTGTCGTGGTCTGCTGCGGCTGTCGCGACGGATCAGGACACGGGCTTCTATTACTCCTACTTCGACGAGCACCTTCCGCTCGGTCTGGATGTGCAACATGTCGCCTTCCAGACCGCCGACGGTCTCGCCCCCGACTTCGTTGCCGAGCACCTGGCCGCCCTGGGCCTCGACGCGGCCACCCTCGACCTTAACGGCATCGCGGGCTGGGCGACGGTCGACGCGCCGGCCGCGGCCCGTTCCGTGGATGCGATGGGCGACCTCGTCAACTCGCTGGCCGCCTCGCCCGATGTCGCCTTCGCCTCGCCCGTCTTCATCGATCAGCGCGGCATGCCACTGCTGATGACGGCGGACCTGCTGATCGGCTTCGAGGACGGCGTTGCTCCCGACGTCGCCGAGACCGTGCTGGCTCAGGAGGTGGGCGGCACGAGCTGGGAAGCGAACTTCGCCGGTCTGCCCGGCGTGTACCGTGTGCACACCGACCTGGTAAGTGGCTTCGATGTGCTGGCTCTGGCCAATCGCCTGGCGACGCTGCCCGAAATCCGCTTCGCCGAGTCCGATATGATCGTTCGCGGCACGACGGACTTGATCCCCAACGATCCCCTCTTTTCCCAGCAGTGGGCCCTGAACCAGGCCAACGACCAGGACATGGACGGCCCCGAGGCGTGGGACATCACAACCGGCGACCCGGCGATCAAGGTGGTCATCCTCGACCTGGGCATTCAGCAGGACCACCCCGACATCACGCAGGTTCCCGGCCAGGACTTCTACGGCAGCATGCCGGGCGGCGGCCCGGAGACCATCTGCGACAACCACGGAACCTGCGTCGCCGGCTGCGTCTCGGCCACGATCAACAACAGCATCGGCGTCACCGGCATCGCCCCGGACTGCAACTCGGTCTCCGCGAAGATCGGCGCCTCGCACCCCTTCTACATCTGGTGCTTCAACACCTTCGATTCCCAGCCGAGCATGCTGGCCAACGGCATCGACTACGCCGTTACCATCGGCGCCCGCGTCACCAACGCCAGCATCGGCTACACGAACTCGTCGTTGGTCACGACTGCCTACGCCGATGCCCGCGCCGCCGGCATCGTGCACTTCGCCGCCTCGGGCAACGACAGCTCGTCGACGATCTCCTATCCGGCGAACCTGCCCACGGTGAACGCAGTCGGCGCGCTGACCTCGAGCGGCGCGCGGGCCTCCTTCAGCAACTACGGCACCGGCCTGACCTTCTCCGCCCCCGGCGAGGACGTCCTGACCACCGACCGTACCGGCAGCGACGGCTACGAGGACGGCGACACCGTCAGCGCCGGCGGCACCTCCTTCGCCTCGCCCTACGCGGCGGGCATCGCTGCTCTGGTCCTCTCGGCGGACCCGACGCTCACGCCCGACGAGGTCGAGCAGATCATGAAGGATACCTGCGTCGATCTGGGCACGGCCGGCTACGACACCACGTACGGCTGGGGCTTCCTCAACGCGTACGCCGCGGTCAGCGCCGCGTACCAGCAGCCGTACCAGGTTGGCGATCTGAACTGCGACGGGGCCATCGATAACTTCGACATCAGCCCCTTCGTCCTGGCCCTGACGGATCCCACCGGCTACGCCGCGGCGTACCCCGGCTGCGACCGCGATCTGGCCGACGTGAACGGCGACGGCACGGTGGACAACTTCGACATCGGGCCGTTCGTCAACCTGATCCTCGATCCCTAGCGCCCCGCGGCTCGGGAGGTTATGACAGTACCCCGGCGGCCGGCCTCGCGCCGGCCGTCGGCATTTGGGGTGTGCCGTTGCCCCATGCCGCACGTCTTCGCCCGTGATCTTACAGATTCACACAGAATGCCGGGGTGCACGGCGGTTCTGCAGCCCGCGTGCCGCGAGAAATCCTTGTTGTGCCCATTGGCGACAAGTAAAATGTACTAGGAATGCGCTGGGAGTATGCTGAGGGGCTAGTCGTAGTGCGCCTCCGTTGTTGGTCCCCACGCCCGTCGCGCTGATTCGCTGCACGCCAAGAGCAAGGAGGAAACACATGTCGCCCGTCAGTTGTTTTGCCCGGCCGCGGCTCGTCGCCGTCGCCACGCTGATCCTGTTGCTGACCGCGCTGCCGGCCGCGGCCGAGACGCTGACGGTCAGCGCGGCTGTCTCGGTTGGTGCGCACCGTTTGGTTCCCACCGACCAGGGTGACCGCCTCACGGTCGAGGGCTTCGGCAGTCTGTTGGTGCCGGGTGCCCCACGGCTGCCCGCCCGCATTTTCCCCATCGCCGTGCCGCCGGGTGCCGAAGTCACCGGCGTGCGCTACGAGACCGGCCAACCGGTCATTCTGGACGGCACGTATGCGGTCGTCCCGGTGCCGGTGCCCGGCGTGATCGGGCCCGAGGACGAGCAGGTGATCGCCCGCGCGCAGCAGGAGTACGATGCCAACTACGCCGCTATCTACGGCAGCGACGACGTCTACCCCGCCGCCCCGGCGACGCTGGTGCGTACCGCCGGCTATCGCAAATACAACCTGGCCGATGTGCAGGTCATGCCCTTCGCCTATCGGCCGCAGTCTGGGCAGATCGTCTATTACCCCGACATCACCGTGCACGTGGATTACGTTGTGCCGCCGCAGCCGCAGCAGGTGCTCGTCGACAATCTGGTTGCGACCGAGGCCGTCGCCCGCGACCTGATCCTCAACTACGAAGAGGCCGCCACCTGGTATCCGTCCGGTCGCGCCGGGCGCGGGCTGCACGACTACGTCATCATCACGCTGGACAGCTTGGTGGACGCCGTCGCGCCGCTGGCCAACTGGGAGTCTGCCAAGGGCCGCACGGTAGAGGTGGTCACCACGACGTGGATCGCCAGCAACTACACCGGCTACGATCTGGCGGCGAAGATGCGTGCCTTTCTCCGCGAGAAGTATCCCTCCAGCGAGTGGGGCATCGAGAACGTGCTGCTCGTTGGTCACTGGGACGATGTGCCCATGCGGCTGACCTGGCAGGACGAGGGTTACGGCCGGCCCGAAACCGACCTGTACTACGCCGAGCTTTCCATGCCCGACAACATGTCGTGGGACGCCGATGGCGACCATCGCTGGGGCGAGGACAGCGACCCGATCGACTTCTACTCCGAGGTCAACGTCGGGCGTCTACCGTGGAGCGATCCGGCCATCGTGCAGAGCATGTGCGAGAAGGCCGCCAACTACGAGCAGAACGAAGACCCTGGGTACAAGCAGAACATCCTGCTGCTGGGTGCCTATTTCTGGTCCGACACGGATAACGCCGTGCTGATGGAGGCCAAGGTCGACCAGCCCTGGATGGACGGGTGGACCATGACCCGCATGTACGAGAAGTCCAGCGGCTGGTATTCCGACTACGACTGCGACTACCCGCTTCAGCACAGCAACGTCATGGCCGTCTGGCCGCAGAACAGGTACGCGTTCGTGAACTGGGCGGGCCACGGCTCGCCGACGTCGGCTCACGTCTGCGGCCTCGGCAGCGAGGCGTTCATCGAGGCCGCCGACGCCGACGACCTCAACCTCGACTATCCCTCCATCATCTTCGCCGACGCGTGCAGCAACGCCGACACCGACCACGAGAACATCGCTCAGGTCATGATGCGCTACGCCGCCGTCGGTTTCCTCGGCTCCAACAAGGTGGCCTACGGCATGCACGATTGGGCCGGCCCGGAGGACGGCTCCAGCCAGTCGCTCGACTACTACTTCACCACCTACATCACCTCGGGCGAGTGCACCCAGGGCGCTGCCCACCAACAGGCGCTGCGTAATCTGTACACCATGAACGGCTGGTACTACCCGCGGCTCGAGACCTTCGAGTGGGGCGCGCTGTTCGGCAACCCCAACCTCTCCATCGTCGCCAGCGCCCGCCTGCTCCTCCGCTTCCCGCTCGGCCGCCCGCAGTATCTCCCCGTGGCCCAGCCGACCACGCTGACCGTCGAGATCCTCGCGGGGCTCGAAAACTATGTGCCCGGCACGGCCACCCTGCACTACCGCTATGACGGTGGCGAGTTCCTCACGGCGCCGCTCGAACCCGTCGGCGGTGACCTCTACGAAGCCACGCTGCTGCCCCCGAGCTGTGATGCCACGCCCGAGTATTACGTCACGGCCGAGGGCGATGGCGGCACGCTCGTCCAGGCGCCGAGTGGCGCGCCCGATGCCGTCTACGTGGCGGGCGTCGGCACCTTTGTCGCCCACGCGGCCAGCTACCTCGACGCCGATCCCGGCTGGCCTCATGACGGCCAGTGGGCCTTCGGCCAGCCCACCGGTGCCGGCGGCGTCTCGCACGGCTATCCCGACCCGACCGCCGGTGCCACGGGGGACTTCGTCTACGGCGTGAATCTCACGGGCGACTACGGCGTCACCCCCGGCGGGCCCTACTGGCTTACCTGGGGCCCCATCGACCTCAGCGGCGTCAGCGACGCCCGCCTCACCTTCCAGCGCTGGCTCAACTCGGACTACCAGCCTTACGTGCAGGCCTCGGTCGAGATCTCGTTCGACGGCAGCACGTGGGCGGAGCTCTGGGCCAACGGCAACCACGAGATCACCGCCGAAGCCTGGGAGCTCATGCAGTACGACATCGCCGATATCGCCGACGGCCAGCCGCTCGTTTACTTCCGCTGGGGCTACAAGATCGGCGCCGCCGCCTGGGCGTATTCCGGCTGGAACCTCGACGATATCGAGGTCTGGGGCCTGACGTGCAGCATGGCCTACGCCCCCGGCGATCTGAACTGCGACTTCACGGTCGACAACTTCGACATCGGCGCGTTCGTGTTGGCCGTCACGAACCCGGATGCTTACGCCGCCGCGTTCCCCGACTGCAACCGCATGTTGGCGGACATCAACGGCGACGGCGCGGTGAACAACTTTGACATCGGCCCGTTCACCGATCTGCTGACGGGCGAATAGCCCCCGCTGTAGCGACCGACCTCCGCGTCGGCCGTCGAACGCCGGACGCCGACCGCACTGGTAACCTCCCCACCAGTGCGGTCGCGCGTCGCCGGTCACCAATCCACTTCGTACACGGCCATTGTCGGGCCGCCGTCTGGGTCGACTGTGACCAGCGACGGTGCCACCGGGGCGGCCTGGTCCGGACGCAGCACGAGGGCTATGCGATCAACCCGTCCGTTCTCGCGCAGGGCTTGCAGCTCTTCGATAGCCTGCTCGTCGTAGATGAAGTGGATCTTGCCGTATCGGCGGTATTGGTCCCACTCGCCGCTGCGGTCTACGTCGCAGTCGCCGCTCAGCCACCAGGCGGGTGGGTACTGCAGCCCGAAGAGCGTGACGATGTAGGGTACGGCCATGCCATCGGTCGTCACGTAGACGGCGTCATATTCCGCCAGTCGCGGTCGCAGGTACGCACACGCCTCCAGCAGATCGACGTAGAAGACGTGGTACACGTCCGGCTGGCGGGGGTAGGCATAGTAGTAGGCGTAGCAGAATCGCGCACTGCCCGCCAGGATGAGCGTGGCGGCCGCAACGGCCGCCACGCGGCGCATCGCCGGCCGCCAGCGTCGGGCGACGTCGATCAGGGCTGCGCCGCCGACGGCCATCAGCAGGATCAGTCCGCACAATCCCGGGGCGCTGCGCAGGGCGTGCATGCTCTCCGCCTGGGCGAGGCAATCGCCGACGGGGTACAGGATCACCCAGGCAAGCAGCACGCGCGCCGCCGGCGAACGCCACAGCCGCCGGATGATCACGACGAGCCCCGCGATCAGCAGCGGCAGCGCGTACCAGTGCAGAACGCCGACGCCGGGCACGGAGTTGACGATCTGGTGATCGCCCCGCAGGAAAAGGAAATCCGGTCCGAAATGGCCGAGATAACGAGAGGCGACTTCATGGGCGACCTCGCCGGCGGTCGCGCCCGGTTGCCACAGCACGACGTTCGTCCCGCGCCGCAGCATTTCGTCCGGGTGCGCGATGTGTTGCCACACTAGCGGCCCGGCGGTCAGTGCCACACCGAGCACGAATGTGCCGACCGCGGCCCGCCCCCGCGTTCGCAGCAGCTCCCACCAGCCCCTCCAGCCGACGATCACGATCGCAATGAGCAGTAGCGGCAGAACGAGCCGCAGGGCGAAGTACCCGTAGCACGCCGCTCCCGTCACCAAGCCGGCGACGAGCGCTCGTCCGACCCGCGCTCGACCCCCGTCCTGTCCGAGCGGCAGACCCGCCCACACCATCGCCGCCAGCGCCACCGTCAGCAGCAGCGGCGTCAGGCTCGCCCCATAGCACAGCCGCGACAGTTGCACGTGCCACGGGTTCAGCGCCAGCAGCACCGCCGCCGCGGCGCCGACGGTCCGGCCGAACAGCCGGCTGGCGAGGCAGTACAGCAGGGCGATCGTCGCCACACCGCCCAGGGCGATCGGCAGACGTGTGGTCCAGACGTTCATGCCGCCGACGGCCTGGAACGCCAGCACGGCGTAGATCTGCGGCGTCACCCGGTTCTCGCCGAGCGCCCGCATGCAGAAGATGGGCCACGCTGCGCCCGCCTGGTCCCGCCCCGTCTTCAGCAGGCACTGTGCATTCCACGCGTTGGCGGCTTCGTCCTGGTTGAGCCCGCCCGCCGGCTGGTCGAGCAGGCCAACGCGCAGCACAGCCCCGACGATGAGGGCGATCACGAGCCAGTCTCGCGCCCGCCAGCCGGTGCGGCTGGTCGCGTCGTTCTGCGTGGCGTCTGTCGCCGGCTGCTGCGTCATGGGCTCATGCTAGCTCGGATCCCGCCGGCGGCCCAGCGGCTCGTGGCGGAGCCGCTTGTCTGCCGCCACCAGCGGGCTACGATGCATGCTCAGGAGCGACGCTGTTGACTGAGCCCATGTCCACCATGTCCGCCGCCGGCGCCGAGGCATCGGTCGCCCCGCTGGCTTGCTCGGCGGTGCTGACGCACCACTGGCTGGTACGCTACCGCGGTGGGGAGAAGGTGCTGGCGGCTCTGAGCGAACTGCTGCCGGATGCGCCGGTCTACACGCTGGTGCACGACGCCGCCGGCCTCGGTCGACCCGATGCCGACGCGACCCCGTCACCGCCTCGCTGGCTTACTGACTCGACGCGGGTGCGGACCTCGTGGCTCCAGCACCTGCCCGGTGCCCGGCGTCACTACCCCAAGCTGTTGCCGTTGATGCCGCTGGCCGCCCGCAGCGTCCGGCTGCCGGCGGCGGACCTCGTCGTCTGTTCCGATGCGGCCATCGCCAAGGCGATGACGCCGAACCCGCGCAGCCGCGTCGTCTGCTACTGCCATTCGCCGATGCGCTACGTCTGGGAGCCGCAGATCGCTCGCGAGTATCGCCAGACGCTGCCGCCGCCGCTGCGACCGCTGTGGGGGCCGCTGGCCGCGTACCTCCGACGGGCGGATCGGCGGGCGGCGGCGCACGTGCACACGTTCGTGGCCAACTCGCAGCACGTGGCGGAGCGCATTCGGCGACATTACGCGCGCGACGCCGCTATCGTCCACCCGCCGATCGATCTGCCCGTCGCCCCGGGTCCCGCCCGGCGCGAGCCGTTCTACCTGTGCGTGGGGCACCACGTGGCGTACAAGCGGCTGGATCTGGCGGTCGCCGCCTGCCGGCAGCTCGGCCGCCGACTCGTCGTCATCGGCGAGGGGCCGGACGTCGAGCGTTTGCGGCCGACCGCCGGCGGCGACGTCACGTTTCTGGGCTGGCAACCCGACGCGGTCATGTACGACCACTACCGCCGGGCGCGGGCATTGCTGTTCCCGGGTGAGGAAGACTTCGGCATCGTCCCGGTTGAGGCGATGGCCCACGGCTGCCCGGTCATCTCCTATGCTCGTGGCGGTGCGACGGAAACCGTCACCGACGGCCGCACCGGCGTCTTCTTCGCCGAGCAGTCACCGGCGGCCCTCGCCGACGCCATCCGCCGACTGGAGACGCTGACATTCGACCCCGCGGCGCTGCACGCCGACATGCAGCGCTTCAGCCGCCGGCGGTTCCTGGAGCAGATGCGCGCCGTGCTGGCCGACGCTCTGGCCGCCCCCGGTTGTTGTGATGCGACCCCAGGCGGGCAGTAGCCGGGTCAACGCGCCCGCCACAGCTTCCACCAGGCGATCAGCAGGATCAGTCCGTTGAGACCGAACATACCGGCCATGAGCTTGCTGTCGTCGTACAGAGCTGCGAACGAGTCGCCGACGAGCCTGTCCACCACCTTGTACCAGTTGTCCACGTACTCCGGCCCCCACGTTTCGGCGAGGCGGTCGTGGTCGATCACGCCGTTCTTCTCGAGTTCGCAGTAGGTGCTGACGGTGGCCGTGTGTGTGATACCGATCACGAGCGAGGATGCCAACGGGACCAACACCGCCAGTGCGAGATTGGCCAGTCCCAACCATAGCAATAGCCGACGGACCCACCGCATAGCCATTCCTCGGACCAGACGCCTCGGCCGCCCTGGGCAGACGGGCACGGCACGTCACCATGGTAGTGGGCTGCGCTCGCCATCGCCACGGAGCCGCGAGCGCGACCCTGGCGCGTCGAAAAAGGGGACAGGCACCTCGGATGATACTGCGTCCGGGGTTCTCCGGGCTCCTCGGCTCGGAGCCAGTCCCCTTTTTCGACGGATGGTCAGAACATCGCCACCTCGGTCGAGCCGAGGAGGAACTGGATCAACCGGCCCATGCCCAGGCCGAAGCCGCTGCGCTGCACGCCGCGATGCTTGGGATGCTTCTCGACGTTGAACAGCTCCAGGTACGGGACGAACGGCTGCCAGGCCGCCTCCTCGACCGCCGGTGCCACCTCGCCGCCACTGACCTGGTCGGCGCGGATCTGGGCCATCTGCCGGAACATGCGGCTCTCGCGCAGCTTTGTCTTCAGCGTGGCGTAGTCCTCCTCGCGCCGCGATGCGCCGAACGTCTCGCCCGCCCAGGGCAGCAGGAAGTCGACGCAATCCACGGTGCAGCGCCGCTCGTTGTACTCGTCGACGGACATGCCCGCCGCCAGCGGGCCGCGCGCGCTGCGGTACATGTTGAAGAACTTGATCGACTCCGGGTAATGCGTGACCTGCACCGGTCCCTCGAAGATCAGGCAGACCATCTCCTCGATCGTCGAGGTGAAGTCGTCGCCCCAGTTGATGCTCACGCCGCCGTCGTTCAGCCGCTTGAGAATCTCCGTGTACGAGATGATCGGCGCCGGCCGCTTCAGGAAGCCGCGCAGCCGCTCCTGGTGCTCGGCGGGCACGATCGGGCAGCCGAGGGCCGTCTCCATGGCGATGTTCAGCAGTTCCTGCTGGAAGGTCATCAGCTTGGGCAGGTCCATGTCGCGGGCCTCGAATTCGAGCAGGGCGAACTCGGCGAGGTGCCGTCCGTCGCCGGCCCGCGGCTCGTTGCGGTAGCTGCGGCCGAGCGTCCAGACGGCGGGCAGGTCGAGCTCCAGGACCTCCGCCTCCATGAGGAGCTGGTCGGTCTGGCTCAGAAAGGAGAGCTCGCGCGTGTTCCGGAGAATGAAGGCCGTGGGCACGTTCTCGCAGGCCCCGGTGCCGCCGGTGATTTTCGGGTAGTACGACTCGACCGCCCGGGCGTCGACCATCCGCCGCCGGATTGCGTTGACGACCGCCGCCTTGAGCTGAACCAGTTCCTTCTGCCAATCGCTACGGGTCATGAGAGGTGCTCCTTCCTTCGCTGAAACGAGCCGCGCAAAAAAAAGGCCCCGCACCACGCGGGGCCGCACGTCAAACACATTCGCCGCCGGGGTCGCCGGCGGGTCGCTACCCAGCCTCCACCACCGCCCGGGCAGCGCAAAAAAAATGCCCCGCACGTGGCGGGGCACTGGAACGCAAAACGCGAGGTTTCGCGCCACCTCCGGAAAACACGCTTCCTCCATATCCACGCGGCTGGAGAGAAACGCTCGGTCAGCGGCATCGGCACCTCGTTTGATTCTGGCGGGGGAGTATACCGTTCGACGCCAACAGGGCAAGCCGTCGCGCCGGCTTTTTCCGCCAGCGGCTCGACCGCGTTACTATGGCGGCCTCAGGAGGACCGCGTGTCGCCCGAAGACTTCGAGTTTGAGCCGTTGCCGCCCACGCCGGAGCCGGAGGTTGAGCCGGAGAAGGCGGAGGATGTGGATCCGAATGATCTGTCGTCCTGCCCGCACTGCGGCTATCTGCTGTACAAGCCGTCGAACCGGATCTGCCCCGAGTGTGGCGGCAAGTTCACCATGGGCGACCTGCGAATCACAAGCGGCCAGAAGCGTCAGCGGCGGAAGTTGGCCGGCACCGAGTGGGCGCTGACCATTGGCGCGGGTGTGGCCCTTGTTGTTGGTATCGCGGCGAACTACTCCATGTGGTGGGTGGTCTCGCGTTACCGCCCGTGCTACCTGACGCCGTTCGTCGTGCTGACGATAGTACTGGTCGTGTACCAACGTGAGTCGGGCCAGCTATTGCACCGCACACTGTTCCTGTTTGCCGCCCTCTGGTGGATTCTGGCGATTTTCCTCTTCATCATCTCCTGACGGCGGCCGCCGCCGGGCGAGCAGGTAGCCGAGCGGGAACGCCACCGCCAAGCCGATCGGCACGTTCCACGGCCAGGCGACCGTGAGCGGTTTGCCGCTCGCCGGCGAGCGATAGGCGCAGATGAAGACCGCAAGCGCCGCTGTCGCGAACAGTAACGCCGTCTGACCGATAACCACCCACAGCCTCCCGGCGCTTCCCACCCGCAGTTGCACGAGCCACGCCGCCAAAATGACGCAGACCAGCGCAATCGTCATGTACACCGCCCACGGCGCGTGCCACGAGACGGCGAGCACCATCACGACCGACAGCGGCGCCGAGTGCACGATCCCCCGGTAATCCACGTTCAGCCGGAAGAGCGACAGGAACAGCGCTCCCAGCATTCCGCCGGCGGTGTACGTCGCCATGGCCAGCGCCAGGCTGAGGATATCGCCGTAGTGCTTCCGGGCCAGCTCGGCGACGAGGGCCATGGCGCAGAGCACGATGCCCCAGAAGACGACGAGCACGCGTGAGGCCCGCACGTAATGCCGGTCGTCGTTCACCGCCTCTGGCCGTCGGCGCTGCCGCCACGGCCGGTAGAACCCGGTGACGACGGTTTGGCTGAGCGCGGCCAGGATCGAATCGAGGCTGGAGATGGCGGCGGCGAACACGCCGGCGATGATCAACCCGGTGAGGCCGGCGGGGATGCGCTCGATGATGAAGATGGGGAAGACGCTGTCCGGGTTGCCACCGACACGATCCACCGCCGCCGGGCTCATGGGACTGTGCTGGTAGTACGCGTACAGCGCCGCCCCAACGGTCAGGGCCAGTGCCGTGAGCACCAGGCCGACGCTGCTGGCGATGATCGCCTTGCGGGCCTCGCGTGCCCCGCGGCAGCAGAACATGCGCTGGGCGATGAGCTGATCGGTCCCGTATGCGCCGAGGCACAGGACCGTGTTGGCCAGCAGGGCGGTCCACAGCGTGAACGCCTTGTGCGGGTCGCAACTCAGGTCCCACAGCTTGAACTTCCCCGCCTCTCCGGCCACCGTCGTCACCTCTCCCCAGCCGCCCGGCAGCTCGGCCACGATGAACACGAGGGCGACGACCAGCCCCAGGGCGAACACGAAGAACTGGATGACGTCGGTCCAGATGACGGTGGTCATGCCGCCCAGCAGCGTCCAGACGATGGCGATCGCGCCGATGATCCAGATCGAGGCCCACAGCGGGAAGCCGCTGATCTGCTCGAGCACCACCGCTGTCAGCAGCACGCGCGCGCTCTGGGCCAGCACGCCGCCCAGCATGAACAGACCGCTGGTGACGTTGTGCACGGGCCGGCCGAGGCGCTGGCCCATGTAGTCATACGGGCTATAGATCTCGCGGGCGTAGTACGCCGGCACGAACCACACACCGATGATGATCCGGGCCAGGACCGAGCCGATGGCCAGTTGCAGATACGTGAAGTTGCCGCCGGCGGCGAAGACGATCGCCGGCACGCTGAGGAAGGTCACGGCGCTGATTTCGGTAGCGACGATCGAGCCGGTGACGGCGAGCCAGGGCAGCTTCCGCCCGCCGAGGAAGAAGTCGCGGATGGTCGCCTGCCGTCCGGCCAGCCGCGCCCCGAGGATGGTGGTGAAGGCGAGGTAGCCGGCGAGGACGATCCAGTCGATCCAGGTGAAGTGACCTTCGATGGGCAGGTCTCCCGGGGCTGGGGCGCCGCTGAGCCGGCGCCGGCTCTACTATAGGGCGGTCGGCCCCGGCGAGACACCCCGCGCCGCCGGTGGCCGTTTGCATTCGCCCGCCGTCTGCGGCACACTGCGGCCAGCGCGGCGAAGACCGAAACCACCGGCGAGGAACAGCGCATCATGCCCGAAGCCAACCGCAACGTCTGGGCCCCCTGGCGAATGGAGTACATCGACTCGCTGGCCGAACGCGATGCGGGCGGCTGCTTCCTCTGCCGGGCCCTGGCCGCCCCCGAGGACGACGCCGGCAACCACGTGCTTTTCCGCGGCGAGCGCACGCTCGTGCTGTTGAACAAGTACCCCTACAGCAGCGGGCACCTGCTGGTCGCCCCGGCCGTCCACGAGTCGCGTTTCGAGGCCCTGCCCGAGGACATGCTGCTCGAGCTGATGCTGCGCATGCGCGACGCCAAGCGCGTCCTCGAGCAGGCCCTGCATGCCCAGGGCTTCAACATCGGCCTGAACCTCAGCCACTGCGCCGGCGCCGGTCTGCCCGAGCACCTGCACTGGCACGTCGTGCCCCGCTGGCAGGGCGACACGAACTTCATGCCGGTCCTCGGCGACGTGAAGGTCATCCCCGAAGCGCTGGACCGCACGTACGAGAAGTTGCGCACCGCCGCGACGGAGTTGGGGCTCTAACCCCGGGCAGACGCGCCGTCGCGTCGGCCCCCCGTGGCCGACGTCGAATACCGAACGACATCCCCACCGCTGCACGACTCCGTGGCAAACATGCCCGCGCCTGGGAGCCGGGGCATGCCACATGGCCGGCGGCGGCACTGGTGGGCAAGCCACCAGTGGCACCCGCGCGACCGGCGTCAGGGAGTGCTATCGATGACGTGCTGGTCGGTCTCTTCCTGCTCCGCGCGTGCGGCCGGCGATTGCTGGCCGTTGAGCGGCGCTGTACCGCTCGCCTGGGCCTCCAGACGTGCCGCCCGCCGGGCCGTCACCTGCCGCCGGCGGCGCCCCCGCCGAAACCGATACCACAGCATGATAGCCGCGACCGCGACGGCGACGAGGATGAGCATCAACCCCTGGGCGTCGCTGAGATAACGCCGCAGCAGGGGGATCTTGTCGGCGAACCAGTAGCCCAGGTACACAAAGAAGGGGATCGAGAGCAGAGCCCCGGCGCAGTCGGCCATGAAGAAGCGCGGATACGGAAAGCGCATCGCCCCCGCCGTCAGACACATCACCGCCCGAATGCCCATGAAGAACCGCCCGAAGAAGCAGAACCACATGCCGTACCGGTGAAAGTGGCGCCGGGCCTGCTCGAGGCGTCGCGGCGTGATCAGCCAGCGGACGAAGCGGTGGTCGACGACCCCCAGTCCCCACCACCGGCCCATCGTGTACAGCACCAGGTCGCCGGTCATGATGCCCAACAGGGCCACGCCGAACGTCCCCGTCCAACTGGCGATGCCCGGGTACTTGTAGAGCAGCACGCCGGCGGCGATGAGCGGGATGTCTTCTGGGATCGGCAGCCCCAGGCTGGCCACGACGAGAATGCCGAGCAGGACGGGGTAGAACGCCTGCTGCATCCCGGCCTCGATGGCCGAGGTCCCGCTCAGTGCCAGTAGCAATCCCGTCGCCAGCAACAACCGCATCCGTGACTCACTGCAGGGCTTTCGCAGCCGCCGGCCGGAATTACCGCCGGAGCGGCGTTCCGCACCGTGACCACAGTCTGACTCTAGACCGTGCCCTCGCCGACGGCAAGCCGGCTGGCTCCCCTGATTGAATCTGCGCTATGTCCGATACCCGCGCATCGCTCGTCCACCGCGGGGGGAGCTGCGGCGGACGAGTGCGGCTCCGGCGACGGTGGTGCGGCCCGTTACGTCGCCGCCGGCTGGGCGGCGCAGGGCTTGGCCGCCTTCTGCGGCGACGAGGCCCGCAGGGCCTTGTCGAGGTCGGCGATCAGGTCGTCGACGTTCTCGATGCCCACGCTCAGCCGCACCAGCCCGTCCGTGATGTGCGCCTGCTGCCGGGCTTCGGCGCCCATGGAAGCGTGCGTCATGCTCGCCGGATGCTGAATCAGCGACTCCACGCCGCCGAGGCTGACAGCCAGCATCCACAGTCCGACGTTGTTCATGACTGCGCGGCCCGCGTCGATGCCGCCGCGGACCTCGAAGCTGATGATCGCCCCCGGGCCGCTCATCTGCTTCTGGGCGAGCGCGTATTGCGGATGGCTCTTCAGGCCGGGGTACTTGACCCATTCGACCTGCGGGTGGCTCTCGAGGTGCTCGGCGATCTTCTGGGCGTTCTGCGAATGCCGCTGCATACGCAGGGCCAGCGTCTTGACACCGCGGTGCACCAGGAACGATTCCATCGGCGGCAGCACGCCGCCGAAGTGGTTCAAGGCCCGCCGCATGCGCGAGTACATCGGCTCGTCCTTGACGACAATCATCCCGCCGACGACGTCGGCATGGCCGTTGAGGAACTTGGTGAGGCTGTGTACGACGACGTCCGCCCCGAAGCGCAGCGGCTGCTGGAGGATGGGGCTCATGAACGTGTTGTCCACGACCAGCAGGGCCCCCTGGTCGTGGGCCAGCTTTGCCACGGCTTCGAGATCGGTGATGACCAGCGTCGGGTTGGCCGGCGTTTCGATGTAGATGACCTTGGTGTTCGGCCGCATGGCCTGCCGCACGGCTTCGAAGTCGGAGCTGTCCACCATCGTCGATTCGATGCCGAATTCCGCCAGCACCGAATTGACGAGCGTGCAGGTCGGGCCGTACACCGCCTCGCTACAAACGATGTGCTCGCCGCTCTTCACCAGGGCCGCCAGGGCCGTGTGAATCGCCGCCATCCCGCTCGCGCAGGCCAGGCCCTTGTGCGCGCCCTCCAGGGCCGCCACCGCATCCTCGGCCGACTCCACCGTGGGGTTGCCCATCCGGCTGTAGATGTAGCCCTTGGACTTGCCGGCGAAGAGCGCCGCGCCCTGTTCGGCGCTCTCGAAGCCGAACGTCGAAGTCTGAAAGATCGGCGGTACCGCCGGGTAATACTCGTGGCGGCGAATCCCAGCATGAACGGCCAGCGTGTCCGGCGACAAACCCTCGTGGTGGCTCATAAACAACCCTTGTCCTTTCGCGAAGTACCTGTGCGCGGGACCGTCACTGGGGGCCTACCGGCCCACCGACGCCCCGACCCTGGCCCCGCCGGCGTTTGCCGTCCCTGCACTCCGAACGGCCCCCATACCTCCCCCAGCCGGGCGTGGCTGACCCTCAGCCTACGCCTTCGCGGCCATTCGATCAACCTCACATCCGGCTCGACCCGCCGCCGGCGACGGGGCTTGGGCTATCCCCGCACCGCGGATAACATCTGGAGAGAGACGCCGCATCGGTCTGCGGTACACGAGCGGGGCCCACGGCCTGGGGCCGTCTTGGGGACCGGTGGGAGCGAGGCCGACAGGGGACGCAGCCCGGATGTCAGCCGACGATAAGACGCCAGCGATGCCCAAACGCTGCCTCAACTGCGGGTACATCGTGGATGGGTTGTCCGATAACCGCTGCCCGGAGTGTGGGCGGGCGTTCGATCCCGACAACCCGAAGACATACTGGAGGACACGCCGCTCGGGCATCAAGCAGCTTGTATCCAGCCTTCTCGGCTGCTACCTCCTCGCGATGGCCATGGGGGCAGTTGTCATGAGTTGGTTCGCTGTACGCTGGACGATGGCGGGAGTCCTGGTGACGGTTCTGCTCATCATTGCGACGACGGCGTGGAGCGGGGCGGCGCTCGCCCAGGGCCAGTCCAAGCCGGTGATTGGCGTTTCCATCGGGTGGGGCGTCCTTGCCGCGAGAGTCATCGACACGTTGGTCTTGCTGGGGGCGCTCGGCTTGTGGGCCTTGTACAGCGCAGTGATTCTTACGCGGCCAGTATTGTTCTGAGGGCGGTGGCTGGCATGCAACGCTGCTGGGGAACGCAAGTGTCCGAAGAGACCGGCAGAAGGCAGCACAGACATTGGCGAGGAGTGCCAGCATGATGCCGGCGGAGCCCAAACGCTGTCTCGACTGCGGGTATATCCTGGAAGGGTTGTCCGATAACCGCTGCCCCGAGTGCGGGCGGGCGTTCGACCCCGCGGTCCCGAAGACGTACTGGACGAAGCGCCACGCGAGCTACGGCGAGCTTGCGTCCAGCTTTGTCGGCTGCTTCCTGCTCATAATGGCCCTGGCGCCCTCAGCGATCGGCTCCCTCGATGTGCGCGGGGCGCTGTTGAACATCCTGGCGGGGTTGGCGCTCGTCGTTGCAGCGACGGTGTGGAGCGTTGCGGCTCTGGCGCTCTCGCGCCGCACGCCAGCGAACGCACCTGCCGATGGGGCGGCCCTTCGCGTTGCGCGAGCCATCAACGTGCTGGTCCTATTAGGGGCGCTGCTGCTGGGGACCGCGTACGTCTTGGCGGCCGTTCGATACATGTAGTCCTGCCGGCGCGGCCGGCGTGCCGGGTCTCCGGAGGAAACGAATACTCGCAGAAGCTGGCGCAGAGCGGCACGGAAGCGGATATGGAGGGCCGGCATGATCTCGGTGGAGCCCAAACGCTGCCTCGGCTGCGGGTACATCCTCGATCATCTGCCGGAGAACCGGTGTCCGGAATGCGGTCGGGCCTTCGATCCGGATGATCCGGAGACGTTTGCCCACCAGGTCGTTGACGGGCGGCTGGCCCTGCGGACGGCCCTGAGCGCGGTCGGGGCCACGTTGCTGGCGGTCAGCCTGCCGTGGCTAATCGCTGTCAGCTTGGCTCTGCTGCGGGTGTTCGTGGACCCGAGTGACTGGGGCGGCTCCTCGGGAGATCTGGCGGGCGGCGTCAGCATGGCGCTCCTGATCCTCGCCCTCGCGCTCGAAGTGGCCGCCATATTCGACGTGTGGCGAGCGCTGCGCCTGCCGCGGTACGCCGTGTCTCGCCGCGAGGAGGTGTTCTACGCGCTGATCGTCACATTCTTGTTGCCCATCGGCGTGGGGCTTCTTTGCGTGCTGGCATGACTCCGACCCGGCGCTCGACGGCCGTCAGACTGTCGCCTCCCCGCGGATCGTCATAAAATGGCCACGCCGCGGCGGCGATCGCGGCGGGGCGCCCGAGACGCCCGATTTCGCAAACGGAGTTGCCCTTGGCCAAACAGACCACCACCCGAACCCGGAAGAAGGCCGTCGGCAAGCGCGACCGCGCCGCCGCCGGCCAGCGCATCATTCGCCTGGCCCAGTCCGTCGTGCAGCACGTCCGCGACGAAGAGGACCCGTTCGTCGACATCCCCTCGCGCACGCTGTCCAACGTGCAGTACGACGAGAAGAAGGGCATCATCGAATTGCTCGACGGCACGCAGCGCCGCTTCTTCTTCTCCCTGCTCGGCCGCCGAAAGGGCGAGGGTTCGCAGGCCAAGAAGTTCATGCAGACCATCCGCGTCGCCGAGGTCTGTAAGCGGCTGATCGACGCCACCGACTCGACCAGCATCCGTGACCTGTTCTACAACCTGAAAGTCCCCGTCAGAAGCGCCGACGGCAAGGGCAGCAAAGAGCTGATCTTCACCGAGCAGTCCGAGTCCGACCCCATCATCGAGGACGTCGAGGTCGCCGTCGACGCCCTGCGCGAGGAGCTCGGCGTCCACGCCGAGAACAAGGGCAACATGGTCGGTCCCATGACCATCGTCGACAACGGCGACACCATCGACCTGACCCGCGTCGGCTCCGGCGGCTGGGGCGTGCCCAGCATCGTCGAGCCCGACGTTATCCAGTTCAGGAAGCACCAGGCGAAGTTCATCCTGCTCATCGAAAAAGCCGCCGTCTGGACCCGCTTCAACAAGGATCGCTTCTGGGAAAAGCACAAGTGCATGATCATTCACGGCGGAGGGCAGCCGCCGCGCGGCGTTCGCCGGCTGATCTTCCGCATGCACAACGAGCTGAAGCTCCCGCTGTACGTGCTGGTCGATAACGACCCCTGGGGCTACTACATCTACTCGGTGGTCAAGCAGGGCTCGATCAACCTGGCGTTCGAGTCGCAGCGCATGGCCGTGCCGGCGGCGCGTTTCATCGGCATGTCCAGCCGCGACGCCGAGCGGTTCGATCTACCGTCGCACGTGACGATGCCGCTGACGCCGGAGGACCGCCGGCGAGCCCGCGAGATCCGCAATTACCCGTGGTTCCAGTCGCTGGCCTGGCAGCGGGAGATCAAGCACATGGAAGCGCTGGGCGTGAAGCTCGAGCTCGAAGCGCTGTCCAACAAGAACTTCAGCTTCATCACCGAGACGTACCTCCCGCGCAAGCTCAAGGACAAGCGCTGGCTCGATTGACCCCCTATGTGGCCGGCATCAGCACTGGTGGGCAAGCCACCAGTGGCACCCGGCCGCTGACTCCCCCCGCGCTACGGTTTCGCTGCCGACTCGGCGACGATCAGCTCCATCGCCCGCTCGATCGGAATGCGCACGATCCCCTTCTCGCGGTCGATCCAGGCGTACGTTTCTTCCGCCGGCGGGGTGATGGCGGGTTCGACCTGTCGCGAGACCGCCGGCCACGGCCCGCCGTGATAGAGCGTTTGCAGCCCGATGATGATCGGCAGGGCGAGGATAACGGCGGCCGCCGACGCCAGGATGGCCAGGCTGGGTTTCGGTTGTGCGGGAGCCGGAGCACTCATTAGACGTTCTCGAAGGTCAGGGACTCGTGCAGGCGCGGATCGCTCTCGGGCAGCAGTGCGTGGCGCCTGAGTGCACAAACCGCCGCCGCCACGCACAACCCGCCGATCCCCACGAAGCAGGCCAGGTCCATCCAGCTCAGCCCGAGGTGTTCCGGGCTGCTGCTCGGCCGGGCCAGCCAGTAGACGTCGCACCAGTGCATCACGAGCACCCAGACACCGACCGTCGCCAGGATCGTCTTCCGCCGCTTCGGCCGGCGGGAGATCAGGGCGACGAACGGCACGACGAAGTGCCCGAACAGCAGGATCAGGCTGACCGCCACCCACGGGCCGGTCTGGCGGTGCCGGTACCAGACGGTCTCTTCGGGGACGTTCGCGTACCAGATGAGCAGGTACTGCGAGAAAGCGATGTACGCCCAGAAGACGATGAAGGCGAAGACGAGCTTGCCGATGTCGTGATAGTGCTCGGTGGTGACCGCGTGCACCAACCGCCCGGAGTGCTGCACCAGGCAGACCACCAGGGCCAGCAGGGCGAAGAACCCCACCACGCCGCCGGCGAAGAAGTACACGCCGAAGATCGTGCTGTACCAGTACGGATCGAGCGACATCAGCAGGTCGAACGCCGCCACCGTCACCGTTACGGCGTAGATGACCAGCCCCGGCGCGCTGACCCGCTGCATCCGCAAAGTCAGCCCGACTTCGCCGGTGGCGTCCTGCCGCACCGACGTGCGCAGCAGGTACCACGCCAGCAGCGACCAGACCACCAGGCAGACGATGATGCGCACGGCGAAAAACGGCGCGTTCAGGTAGGGCCGCTTATAGGCCAGCAGCGCATCCGGCGTCCCGGTCTCGCTCGCCCACGGATACAGCACCCGCAGCCCGAACAGGATCGGCAGCACCAGCACGAGCAGCAGCGGCAGCGTCGCCGCGATTCCCTCGGCCAGTCGCCGGAGCACGACGCTCCACCCGGCTCGGGTCACGTGCTGCAACATGACGAAGAACAGCGCCCCCAGCGCCAGGCTGAGGAAATAGCAGTAGTTGACGAGGTAGGCTTCGAGAAGCTGCTGTCGGCCCTCCGCGGTCCAGGCGCCCAGCAGCGCGGCCGCCGCCAGCCCCAGCACGCCCACCGCGCCGGCGATCCCGATCAGGCGCGGGCCCAGCGCTGCCAGGTGCCGCGGTTCCTGCGAGATGTCGTGTGGCCGGTCCACGCTTGCTCCTCGCGGTTACTTCAGGTCTTCACGGTCGGCGGACGGCACGTCCTGGATCGTCGCCTGCTCGCTACGTTGCAGGGCCCGCAGGTAGGCCACGATGGCCCAGCGATCGGGCACCGGAATCTGCACGCCATAGGCCGGCATCGTCCGCACGCCGTTGGTGATGAAGTCGAACAACTCGCCGACGGCCCGCCCGCGCACCTCGTCCGTATGGAACGATGTCGGTGTGACCCAGGTGCCCTCGGCCAGCGCTTCGGCCCGGCTGTTGACGAGCCCGTCGCCGAAGCCATGCGATCCGTGGCAGGGGGCACAGAACACGCCGAAGCGCTGCTGCCCGCGCCGCATCACGTCCATCGTCAGCGGCATGGGGAACGTCGTCGCCCACTCGCCATTCTTCTTACCTAGTTGCAGATGCTCGTCGATCGGCCATTCACTGACGGCCACCGTGCCGACGACGGGCGGACGCATGGCCCGCGTGTCGGCGAAGAAGGGGCTCGTCTGCTGCGCCTGGCGCTTCGGCTGGTTGTCCATGTCCGGGACGATGTGGACGCGCGGCGCCAGACCCGGCGTCCACCGCGCCCGGAGGATCAGCAGGGGCGGTACGGCCGCCACCGCCACCAGGGACAGGACAATCCACAGCACGCGCTTGCGCATCCGCTCAGTCCTCCACCGTTTCCACCGCCGCGCCGCCCAACGATTCGAGCAGCGCCCGCGTCTGCGTCTCGTCGAAGCGCGGGTCGGCGGCTTCGACGCTGATGAAGAAGCGGTCGGCCGTCACCCGCCGGAAACGGGCATTGGTGAACAGCGTGTGGTACCAGCGCGGCAGGTCGTTCAGGGCGAGCATGCCCACGAACGCCGTCAGGGCCGCGAAGAGAATCGTCATCTCGAACATGACCGGGATGTTCGCCGGCAGCGAGAAGTACGGCTTGCCGCTGATGAGCATCCGGTAGTCGAAGGCGTTCGTGTAGTACTGGAGCACCAGGCCCACGAGTGCCCCGGTCAGTCCGCCGCCGAGCACGAGCCAGGGCAGCCGTGTCGGTCGCAGGCCCATGGCGTCGTTCAGACCGTGCAGCGGGAACGGCGTGTGCGCATCCCACCGCGTATAGCCGGCGTCGCGCACACGGCGGGCGGCCTCCAGCAGCGCCTCGGCGTCGTCGAACTCGACGATGTAGCCCCACAACCGCCGGGCCGCAGCCGTTTCGGAAACCGGATTGCTGCGGCTCATGGTTGCTCCTCCAGGGCGTCGCCGTGATGCTCTTCGTGCAGTTGCGGAGCATCACCCCAGTAGTCGCCCAGCCCGCGATGATGACCGTGCTCGAGGTGCGCCTGCGGCATCACGCTCTTGACCTCGGCCATGGCCACCATCGGCAGGAACCGCACGAACAACAGGAACAGCGTGAAGAACAGGCCGAAGCTGCCCGCGAAGGTCAGGATGTCCACCCACGTCGGCGAGTAGTAGTCCCAGCTCGACGGCAGGAAGTCCGCGCTCAACGACGTCACCGTGATGACGAAGCGCTCGAACCACATGCCGATGTTCACCAGGATGCACACGCCCATGAGCACCCACAAGCTCGCCCGGCAGCGCTTGAACCAGAAGAGTTGCGGGGCCAGCACGTTGCACGAGACCATGATCCAGTACGCCCAGGCGTACGGCCCGAGGGCCCGGTTCACGAACGCGAACGCTTCGTACGGATTACCACCGTACCAGGCGATGAAGAACTCCGTTGCATAGGCGTAGCCGACCATCGAGCCCGTGACCAGGACGATCTTGGCCACGTTCTCGAGGTGCCGCATGGTGATCAGCTCTTTCAGCCCGAAGAACTGCCGGGCCGGAATCGCCAGCGTCATCACCATGGCAAAGCCGCTGAAGATGGCCCCGGCCACGAAGTACGGCGGGAAGATCGTCGTATGCCAGCCGGGAAGCTGGGCGACGGCGAAGTCGAAGCTTACGACCGAGTGCACGCTCAGCACGAGCGGCGTGGCCAGCGCCGCCAGCAGCAGGTACGCCTTCTCGTAGTGCAACCACTGCCGGTTCGACCCGCGCCAGCCGAGGGCCAGCAGCCCGTAGATGATCGCCCGCACACGCGTCCGCGCCCGGTCACGCAGCGTGGCCAGGTCGGGGATCATGCCCATGTACCAGAACATCATCGACACGATGGCGTACGTGCTGACCGCGAAGACGTCCCACAGCAGCGGGCTGCGGAAGTTCGGCCACATCTGCATCTGGTTCTGCACGGGCGCCAGCCAGTACGTCACCCAGATTCGCCCGACGTGAATCCCCGGGAACAAGCCGGCGCAGACCACGGCGAAAATCGTCATCGCTTCGGTGAAGCGGTTGATGCTCGTCCGCCATTTCTGCCGAAACAGGAACAGAATCGCGGATATGAGCGTGCCCGCGTGGCCGATACCCACCCAGAACACGAAGTTGACGATCGCCCAGCCCCAGCCGACGGGGTTGTTGAGGCCCCACACGCCGACGCCGGTGACGATGAGGTACAGGACCATCGCCCCGAGCATCAGCGTCGCGCTCGTCGATATGGCGAAGGCGATGTACCACGCTCGCGGCGGCTTGGGACGCTCGGCGATGCCGCAGACGAGGTCCGTGACCGTCGTGAGGTCGTGCCCGCCCAGGACCAGTGCCGGCCGCTGAGTCGGATCGTCGATCGTGTTGTCGGTGGCCAGTGTCGTCACGTCAATCGTGTCCGCCGTGGGTCGGCGTCGCGGGTCCCAGCCCCGCCGCCGGATTGCGCAGCTTCGCCAGGTACCGCGTCCGCGGCTTGATGTTCAGTTCCTCGAGCATGGCGTAGGCCCGATCCCGTTCGTGCAGGAGGGCCACGCGGCTTTTCGGATCGTTCAGGTCGCCGAAGACCACCGCCCCCGCCGGACAGACCTGGGCACAGGCCGGGACGATCTCACCGTCGGCCACGGGGCGACCCTCGTTCTTCGCGGCGATGCGGACAGCGGCAATGCGCTGCACGCAGTACGTGCACTTCTCCATCACGCCCCGGCTGCGCACGGTCACCTGCGGGTTGAAGGCCAGCTTCCGCTCTTCGGACAAGTTCCGCCAGTTGTTGAACCAGTTGAACCGCCGGACCTTGAACGGGCAGTTGTTCGAGCAATACCGCGTGCCGATGCAGCGGTTGTAGACCATGTCATTGAGCCCCTCCTCGCTGTGCGCCGTCGCCGCCACCGGGCAAACCTGCTCGCAGGGGGCGGTCTCGCAATGGTGGCAGGTGACCGGTTGGTGCACCACGGCGGGGTCAGCCGGGTCGCCGCGATAGTAGCGGTCCAGCCGGAGCCAATGCATCTCGCGTCCGCGGCGGACTTCGTCCTTGCCGACGACGGGGATGTTGTTCTCGGCCTGGCAGGCGACGAGGCATGCCCCGCAGCCGGTGCAGCGGTTCAGGTCGATGGCCATCGCCCAGCGGTGTGCCCCGGTGAACTCGTGCTCCTGCCAGAGCGAGACCAGCGGCGGGTGATGCACGGCGTGTTTGGCGAAATCGGGCTCGTGCGTGTACTCGGCGAGCGTCGCCTCACGCACCAGGACGCCGACGCGGCGCTGCGTTTCCCGGTGGCCGACGGCGGAGTCCATGGCCTGATGATCCTGCGTTGTGGCCAGCACGTGCCGCTTGCCGGTCCGCGCGACGCGCACGTTGCGCAGGCCGTCCAGGCTGATCGTCGTTCGCAGGCTGTACGTGTCGCGGCCGACGCCGTCACCGATCCGTCCCGCGGCTGTCCGGCCGTAACCCAGTGGCAGCGTGATTATGCCGACGGCATGCCCCGGCTGCACGAAGGCGGCGATTTCCAGCGTCCGCCCGTCGGCTTCGAGGCGCAGTTCGTCACCGGTCTCGACGTGCAGCGCGGCCGCCGTCGCCGGGGCGAGGAGGGCGGCGTTGTCCCAGGTGAGCTTGGTGAGCGGGTCGGGCATCTCCTGGAGCCAGCCGTTGTTGGCCCAGCGCCCGTCACGCTGGCAGTAGTCGGGCACGAACGCCACTTCGACCCGATCGGCGGGCGCCGTCGACGGACTCGCCATGAGCCCGGCCAGCTTCGCCGTCCAGTCTCCGGTTCGACCCGCCGGCGTCGCGACCGGCCAGCGGCTGTCCACCACCAAGCCGTCGTGTAGCGCCTGCTGCCAGAACGACTCGAAGTCGCCGACGGTCGCGAACTGCTGCATCGTTCGGCGAACAAGGTCATATCCGCCCGTCTTCTCTTCGCCCGTCAGCAGGGCGAGCAGCTCGATGGGCGTGCGGCCGTCGTGCAGTGGGGCGATCAGCGGCTGAACGATGCTGAGTGTGCCGTCATAGGCCCGGGCGTCGTCCCAGGATTCGAGGTAATGCGCCCGGGGCAGGTGCCACGTGCAGGCAGCGGACGTCTCGTCGGCGTGCAGTCCGAGGTGGATGCTCGTCGCGACCCGCTTCAACGCCGCGGCAAAGTCCACGTCTGCCGGCGCGTCGTACGCGGGGTTGCCGCCCAGAATGACGATCGTGTCCACCGCGCCCTGCTTCATCTCGGCGGCCAGGGTGGCGATGGCCTCGTGGTAGGGGGGCCGCTGCGGCTCGGGGGCGACGGTGAACGTCACCGTTTGCCCGACGTTGCCGAGGGCTTCGTTGAGGGCGTGGGCCAGGGCGTGCACTTCGGCCGGCTGCCGCGGTCCGACGGCGATCACACCGCGGCCGCGTGCCGCGAGCAGATCGGCCGCCATGGCCTCGATGGCTGCCGGCGCAACGCCGCCTTCGCCATGTGCCTCGCCGAGTACCGCCGCAAGCGGCGCCGGTAGAGTCAGCCCATGCGCGAGCAGTGCGCGACCCAACGCCGCCAGCGCCGCCGGTATGGCTGACGGTGCCGCGATGTAGCGATGATCGGCCATGCCGCCGGTGAGCGAGTACGCGCTCTCGACGACGTACAGCCGGCTCATCCGCCCGCCGCCGTCGCGCCGCTGACCGTGCTCGTCAACGTCGCGGCTGGCGGTGAAATCACGCGTATGCGCGAGCGCCACCGGATGGATGCCGAGCAGATCCGCCTCGAAGCTGACGATCACGTCGGCGTGAGCCAGGGCGTAGTGCGGCCGATGCACCTCGCCGAAGAGCAGGGCGGTACCGGCTCGCTCGTTGTCGTCGGAGACCGGTTCGTACGCGTACCACCGCGCCGCCGGGAATGCGGCGAGGAACCGCGTCCGCATGTCCGCCAGGCTCGGCGAATTCGAACCCTCGGTCAGCACAGCCAGGCCCCGCCCGCCGCGCTCCTTCAGTTCCGTGAAGTGCTTCTTGGCGAAGTCGGCGAACTCGTCCCACGTGCGTGTCGTGGCCGCACCGGCTTCGATCTGTCGCGGCGGCGAGGCTCGGTCTGGGTCGTACAACTCGAGGATGCTGGCTTGGGCGATGATGTCGGTCGCCCCGCGGTTCAGCGGGTGCAGCGGATTACCCTCGATCTTGATCGGCCGGCCGTCAATGCTCGTGACGAGCAACCCCTGTGCCGCTCCGCTCACCTCAAACGCCGTCGCATACTGTACCGGCACGCCCGGCGTGCGTCCCGCCGGCCGCTTGGCGAACGGGGCGATCTCCTCCTTCGGCCAGCGGCAGCCCGCCAGTCCGGCCAGTCCGAACGACGCCCCCATCAGCTTCAGGAATTGCCGCCGCGTGCTCGCCCGGCCCCAGTCGCGGGCCAGCGTAGGGAACTCAGCGGCGACGAAGGCCCGAAACGCCGGCGCATCGGCCAACTCGTCCAGACTCCGCCAGTACGCTTTGCCCGCGATGTTCTCACTCATCGGTGGCACGTGCTGCAATCGGTCGAGGGGTTAACTTGGCGGCGGGAGATCTCCCGCAGATCGTCTACCGTCATACTGGCCGGCGTCCAGCGCATGTCCGTAACGTGCTCCACCGGCCGCAGTTGTGGGTCAGGGTGGCGGTGGCAGTCCAGGCACCAGCCCATGCTCAGCGGCTCGACCTGCCGGACGACCGCCATCGTGTCCACTCGCCCATGACAGGACACGCAGCCGACGCCCCGCCGCACGTGGGCGCTATGGTCGAAGTAAACGTAGTCGGGTAGGTCGTGCACGCGGATCCACGGGACCGGGTATCCGCTCTGCTCGCTGAGCCGGACGGTGACGAGCTTGTCGCTCTCGGTCCGGATCTTGGCGTGGCAATTCTGACAGGTCTGTGTCGGCGGCACCGAGGCTCGGGCGGCCGTCTCAACCCCCGTGTGGCAATAGCGGCAGTCGATTCCAAGCTCGCCAGCATGCAGGGCGTGGCTGTAGGCTACCGGCTGCACAGGGGCGTAGCCGACGTCTGTCGTCTGTGGGGAGGCCGCGAGGGCGAAGACTCCGGCGACGTATACCGGGACGATGACGATCGCCAGTCCCAGCGCAACCCGGAGGTGATTCACCCATCGCGGGAAGACGAACAGGTTCATCAGACGACCTCGGCCCCAATCGCGCGCCGGGGAAATCCTAGAGGACATACCGATAACCGTCAACCGGATCTGGCTACCCTGGTTCAGGGACCGCGCATCAACGTTGGCCGGCTCGGGCTACTGGCCACGTGGGAGGGGCGCCGCTACGCTGGGGCCACTGGTGATGGGATGACCTCCAAAGAACGCATGCTGCTGGCCTTGCGTCGTCAGGTGCCCGACCGCCTGCCCGCGACGGTGCACCAGTGGCAGCCGTATCACCTCGATCGCTACCTCGGCGGCATCGACGCTCTGGCCGCGTTCCGTCGCTTTGGCCTCGACGCCTCCATCGCGTACTTCCCGCTCATCCAGCCAGAATCGCCGGACTGGCGCGTGGCCGAAGAGCCCTTCACCACGGCCCAGGGCCGCCCGGCCCGCCGCGTGACGATCACCACACCCGGCGGCACCCTCACGCAGGTCATCGAACGCCACCCCACGACCGAGTGGATGACCGAGTATCTCGTAAAACGCCCCGAGGACGTCGAACTCCTCGTCCGCTACATGCCCGTCCCACGGCTCGACCAGGCTGCCCTGAGCCGGGCCTACGACGATCTCGGCGACGACGGCATCATGCGTGGCTTCATCTGGGGATTGGAGGGTGGCTGCTGGCAGGACGCCTGCGCCCTGCACGGCCTCGAGCCGATGCTGCGGGCCGCCCGCCGCCAGCCAGACTGGGTGCACCACTTCCTCCGCATCCTTCAGGAGAAGAAGCTCCGCTTTGTCGCTGAGTCGCTGCCCGGGGCCCGCTATGACCTGATCGAGACCGGCGGCGGGGCCGGCTCATCGACGTGCGTCTCGCCCGCCCTACATCGCGAGTTCTGCCTGCCCTACGATCGCGAGCAGCACGACGCCCTGCACGCCCTCGGCCTGCCCGTCGTCTACCACACCTGCGGCGGGATGATGCCGCTACTCGAGACTATCGTCGCCAACGGCTGCGACGCCAGCGAGACGCTCACTCCGCCCGGCATGGGTGGCGACGCCCGACCCGCCGAAATCAAGCAGCGCATCGGCGGACAAGTCTGCCTCATCGGCGGCGTGAACCAGTCCCAGGTGCTCGACTGCGGCACACCAGAGCAGATCCGCGCCGAGGTGTACGAGCTGTTTCGCACGCTCGGTCCCGGCGGCGGCTACATCCTCTCGCCCAGCGATCACTTCTTCGACACTCCGCCTGCCAACCTCCAACTCTACGCCGACGCCGCCCGCGACTGTCGCTACGGCTAACGCGGCGTTTTCGCGGTGCCGCTCCGCCGGTAGACTGCGTACTTCGATCCGCCAGGAGGGTCCGTGCTTGCCCGCGACCGGCCCGGTGCAACTGAACGACCGCCAGCGCTTCGCGGCGCACATGCACTATGAACCCGTCGACCGCTGTCCGATTTGGGATTTCAACTACCTCGAAGCCACGACCATCGCCTGGCGAAACCAGGGTCTACCACCTGGGAGCGATCCCGAACGACTCCTCGGCCTCGACCGCCAGTGGGTCTTTCTCTCGCCGCACCTCGGCCCCTTTCCGCCGTTTCGGCGCGAGGTGATCGAGGATCTCGGCGACCGCGAGCTCTTCCGCGACGAAGACGGCATCGTCGCCGTCAAGATCAAGCACACGATGGGCATGCCGCACTGGGTCGAGTTCCCCATCAAGAGCCGCGACGACTGGCGTGAGTACCGCCGGCGGCTCGATCCCGACACACTCGGTCGCATACCCGCCGACTGGAACCAGCGCTGCCGAGAGTTGGCCGACCGCGACTACCCGCTGTTCATCTCGGCGGGCAGCCTCTACGGCTGGCCGCGCAACTGGATGGGCGTCGAGACGCTCTCGCGCCTGCTCTACAGAGACCCGACGCTCTTCCCGGAAATCACCGAAACGCTCGCCTACTTGATCACGACCGTTCTCGACCGGGCCCTGCAACAGGCCCGCGAAGCCGGCCTGACCTTCGACGCGGCTCAGATGTGGGAGGACATGTGCTACCGCGACGGGCCGCTGCTCAGCCCGCGCATGGTCCGCGAGCACATGGCCCCGCACTATCGCGCCATCACCAGCGTTCTCGCCCGCCACGGCGTCGATCTGGTCATCGTCGATTCCGACGGCCGGATCGACTCGCTGCTGCCCATCTGGCTCGGAGCCGGCGTGAACTGCCACTTCCCCATCGAGGTCGGCACGTGGCAGGCCGATCCGGTCGAGCTGCGCCGCCGGTTCGGCAGGGACCTGCGCATGATGGGCGGCTTCGACAAGCGCATTCTCACCGCCGGCCCGGCGGCCATCGACCGCGAGATCGACCGTCTCGCCCCGCTGGCGGCCGAGGGCGGCTACATTCCCTTCTGCGACCACCGCGTCCCGCCGGACGTGCCGTTGCAGCACTACATCCACTACATCCGACGAGCCAAGGAAGTCTTCGGCCGCGGCCGCAACGTCCGGCCCACCTGGAGCCCGGCACCGGATGCCGCGCGGCCCGCAACACACACTCCAGTGCAGGAGAAGTCATGACTGTCGCACGCACCGCCGCGATGATCGCGCTGACGCTGGCCCTGGCTGCTACCGCCGTCGCCCAACCCGCCATCAGCCGCCAGACCTACCTCGACCTGGCCATCGCCGACTATGACGCCAGCCAGGCGTCCTGCCACAAGCAGGTGGAGGAATGGAAGAAGGACTGTCACGTCGATCCGATCTGGGGCTACTCGCCGCCCGCCGGACCGGTCTGGCAGGCCGGGCTCGGCGCCTCGCTATACGAGCTGACT
This sequence comes from Phycisphaerae bacterium, assembly GCA_050115495.1. Classification (GTDB taxonomy): domain Bacteria; phylum Planctomycetota; class Phycisphaerae; order UBA1845; family Fen-1342; genus JAAYXS01. Next base: position 55,330 of record JASFQK010000038.1, read on the forward strand.
GGCGACGAGAAGTACGCCACCGACGCCGCCGAGTGGCTCGCCGCACTACCGCGGTACAAGGACTGCCTGCCGGCGTCAGCCAAGGACGCCCGCCCCGAATACGCCGACGGCCTGCCGACGCTGACCAACTTCTTCCATCTCGCGGTGTATTGCCAGGCGTACCATCGCCTCGGCAAGAGCCCGGCGCTCACGCCCGAACGACGCGCCGCCATCGAGCAGGGCGTCGTCGAGAGTGCCGAGTTCATACTGCGCTTCCCCGAATGGGGGCCGATGAACCGGGCCATCCTCCGCGCCGAGGGGCTGGCCTGGGCGGCGAAGGTCCTGCCCGAACACAAGCAGGCGCGAACGTGGCGAGAGGCCGCCCGCATGCTGGCCAGCGATAGCTGGGGGCACTGGTCGGAAGAGGACGCTTCGCTCTATCACCCCGTCTGGCTGCACGCCCTGATCCGCTACGCCGATGTTGTCGAGGATCCGTCCCTATTCGCCAAGCCGACGACCCGCTATTACTTCGAGTACTTCCTGCATCTGATGTCGCCGGCAAGCATGGTGGGTGAGTTCGGTGACGCCCGCTGGAACGCGAGCTGGCCCTACTTCATCGTCTGCCTCGAACGCGGAGCCAGCGAGTATCAACAGCCCGAGCTGAAGTGGGCCGCGGCCCGTATCTTCACCACGATGACCGCCGAGAAGCGCACCGGCCTCGGCGCCATGGTCGGCCTGATGTTCACCGACGCGTACCGTTGGGCCGACGACAAGATCGAAGCTCGCCAGCCGACCGCCGGCAGCGAAGAGGTCCTCGAAGACCTGATCGGCAAGAAGATCGTCTTCCGCAACGGCTGGGGCGACCGTGATACGTACCTCCTGCTGAACTACCGCGACGAGGGCGACTTCGCCCGCGTGCCCCGCGACTACCTGCGGCACACGATTCCCGTCGAAGAAGAGAAGATGCACCACGGCCACTCCGACGAGAATGCCATCTGCATGCTGATGTGCGACGGCTCGGTGCTGCTCGACGAGGCCGGCTACCGCGACGCGATCCCCTCCGGACCGTACGGCGCCTTCCGCGCCGACTACTTCCACAACCGCCTCGTCGCCCGCCGCTACAAGCCCGGCCGCGAACAACCGCTCTTCGAGTTCCTCCGTCACTCCGGCGGCTATGAGTCCGTTCGCACCGAGAAGATCGGCTTCTTCAACTTCGCCGACGTCGACGTCAGCCGCACGCGCGTCACCGACGAGCGCACCGGTTGCGTCCATGACCGCGTCATCGCCTACCTCAAGCGCGACCAGGTCTTCGTCGTCTTCGACATCGTGAAGGTGCTGGAGACCGACTTCTACACGTTCACCACGCTGTGGCACACGACGACCATTCTCAACGAGGGGCCGCAATACTACGACACGGCCATCGATTACATCGGCGACTGCGAGCCGCCGCAGAACAAGGCGTTGCTCATCGCCTTTCCGTTCGGCGAGTGCCGTCAGTGCGGCACGTTCCCCATCTCCCGCCGGAAGCGGGAGGCGACGGCCATCTACCAGAAGGCCGCCAGCCACTATCTCGTCGGTGACACCGTGACCTTCGTCACCGTCCTCGTGCCGCACGACCGCGGCGCCGATACAGCCCCACTGCTCGCCGCCATCGAGCCGCTGCCGATTGAACCGGCGGGCGCCGGCCTCGGCGTGCGCCTGAAGCTCGGCGACGAGGAGGAACTGCTCTGCGTCAACACCGACCTGTCGCGTGAAGTCCTGTCGGCGAACGTGCGGCCGCGCTACACGTTCGAGTCCGGGCGCGTCGCGTACGGCCCGATCGAGACCGATGCCAGCTTCTTCTACGCCCGCCGCGCCGACCACAAGCTGACCTACGCCGGTGCCAACCTGGTCAGGGCCATCTACGACGGGCAGGAGGTATTCTCCGCACGCTTGGCGACGTTCTCGTGCCAGCCGGACACGCTGGTCACCGGCCACGGATTGCCGAAATGGCGGTTCTGGGAGGATTCGGCGACGTTGAAGTGACCGTGGGGTGTGCGGCTGGCGACGATTGCCAAGGCAGCCGGTCGAGATCCACGTTGCCGCCGCTGAGCACGACGCCGACGCGGGCCAGCCCCGGGAGTGCGCGGAACTCGTCGCTCAGGACGGCGGCGACGGCGACCGCCGAACTCGGCTCGATGATGAGCTTCATCCGCTCCCAGACCAGGCGCATCGCTGCCAGAATCTGCTCGTCGGTGACAGTGACGATTCGTTCGACGTGATCGCGGATGATCGGCCACGTCAGCTTGCCCAGGCTGGTTAGCAGCCCGTCGGCGACTGTGTCCGGACGCTCCTGCGGAATCAGTCGGCCGGCGGCCAATGAACGGGCCGCATCGTCGGCACCCGCCGGTTCAGCCGCAATGATGCGCACATTCGGCGCGACGCCCCGTGCCGCGATGCAGATGCCGCTGAGCATCCCGCCGCCGCCGACCGGCGCCACGATCGCGTCCAACGGCCCCGCCTGCTCGATCAGCTCCAGCGCCATCGTGCCCTGGCCGGCGATAATGTCCGCGTGATCGTACGGCGGAATCAACGTCGCCCCCGTGTCGGCGATGACCTGTGCAGCCAGTGACTCCCGCGCCGCCAATGTCGGCTCGCACGGATAGACGCGAGCGCCGTACCCCTCGACCGCCCGGCGTTTCACCGCTGGCGCCGTCCGCGGCATGACCACGTGTGCCGCCGCCCCGCGCAGCGACGCCGCCAGGGCGAGCGCCTGGGCATGATTCCCCGAACTGTGCGTAACCACGCCGCGAGCGGCCTCTTCCGCCGACAGCCGCATCACCGCATTGCACGCCCCGCGAAACTTGAACGCTCCGACCTTCTGGAGGTTCTCGCACTTGAACACCAGTTCGCGGCCGGCGAGCCGATCCAGCGTCCGACATGTCATTGCGGGCGTTTGATGCGCGTACGGCGCAATCCGCCCCTGCGCCGCCCGCACCGCCTCCAGATCCGCAGCATACTGCGTCATCTTCGCTCACCCTACGCCAACCGGCGAACCAACCGCTCGCCCCAACCAACGCCCCCATTCTCCCCCAAACCCCCACGTAACGACAACTCCGTACCGCCCGGCGCGCGCACACTGTGGCACCGGATTGCATCCGGTGCGTCGTCCCGCGCTCGCTCGCCAACCCGTAGCGGCCGACCTCCGTGTCGGACGTCGCTCGCGGCAAACGCCCGGCGCGCCATCTGTCCGAGCCGTGACCGGGAGGGAACGGTTTGCGCAGGAGTCGGGCGTCTGCGCGCACGACCCACTCGCTACCGCTCGGGGCTCGGACAGCCGGCGTGCCGCGCGCGTAGCGTCGGCCCCCCGTGGCCGACGTCGAATGCCGAGAACCGCGCGACTGCTCACCAAGCGTGGCATGCTGAAGCCGAAGGCGCCGGCATGTCGCCACGCGTGCGGACGAACCACATGCCCCTGCTGCGCTTGGGCATGCCACTCGCGTGCGCCCTGTCCCCCTCCCGCCGTCCTACGCGTTCGCGTAGCGCGTCTCCACGAGCATGCGCCGCAACTGTACCAACCACAGCAACAGCGCTGCGACCGCCGGCACGCACATCGCCACCGCGACGATCATCCCGCGCTCGACCGGTCCCAGCAGCGGCAGGTTCACTTCGCGCCCCATCCCCGTCAGTCCCTGCACCCAGTCGATGCCCCACGCCGCGAGCATGCCGAGCACCACCGCCAGCGCCAGCCCCGCCGCCGAGTAGCACAGCACGACGCCGCGCCGCGTCGCCTCTCGAAAGCCAAACCCCGTAACCACCAGCCCCACGGCCAGCAACCCGCCCAGGAAACACAGGCCGGCGGCCAGACCAATCGTGACGAGGACCATCTCCCAGCGCAGGCACTGCCAGTTCATCGGCGGTGGGGCGAGCTCATACCACGCGTACGTCGCCTGCATGACAGGTGAGCCGAACGGGTCGTCGTCGCCCACCACCCACGGTGAACAACCCGCCGCAACCAGAAAGCCCACCAAGGCGGCGGTCACCAGCGCGAATCGCCGCGCCGCCTGCTGACCCCGCCACACGCACGCGGCTCGGCCAAACCGCACCGCGAACAGCGTCTGCCAAGCCGTGCGAACATACGCCACCGTAGCCGCCACCACGCCACGGGCCTTGGCGAACGCTGGTGGTTCCCGCCGCTCCGGCAACGATTCGGCCACGGGTCGGCCGCACTCCGGGCAGCGGCCGGTGACCGGCAACGATGTCAACTCGTACGCGCATTTCTCACAACGCAGCACACGCGGCGTCCAGCCCGGTCCCACCGCCGGCCCGCCGTGTCGACTCCCCAGCTGCAACAGGACGCTCAGCCACCAGGCAGCGCCGAGCAGCAACGCCAGCCCTCGGATCGCCGGTACCAGGAACATCGCCTCCAGTCTCAGCGCCAGCCGCGTTGCGGGTCCCAACAGGAACGCCAATACTAGCGTACACGCAGAACTCCACAACAGCAGCTTCACGCAGCGCACGTAAAGTCGCCCCCGCGACTCACCCGCAGCCAGCATGGGCATAAGCGCCACCGCTACCAGCCAGACCGCCACCTGGGTCCCGAGTATGCCGAGGCCAATTTCCGTCATTGTCCAGACGGCCGAACCCGTGTGGAACAGCAGCGCGAACCCCGCCAGCGGCCGCCGGACCTGCTCGGCAAACGTGCGCTCGTACGAGGGAAGTCCGTGCGGCGGTGGGCTGTCCGTCTTCTCCCACAGATCAGCGAACTGCACGCCCAGAACCAGGATCAGACTGACCAAGTGCACGACGTAGGCCGCCGTCCAGCCTGACGCCGCTAGATGCGGACCCATCCGCCGGGGAAACACCAGCGCCACCAGCGCCGCCGGCGGGGCCAGCAGCCAGGGAATCCGCCAGGCCCGCACCACCGGCGTAGCCGGCAGCGCCGGAAACGTCCCGGGCACGCGCTCCACGGCGGCCTCTGGACTATTAGAGTTCGGCGCAGACATCGGTCACTTCCCCTCGTCGAGGCGGGTTAGGGAGTACACGCTCGGCCCCTCGCCCACGGGGTAATCGCGCAGGAGGTCGAACAGCACACACCCCGGAATCGGCCGCTGCGACCGCAGCACGTAGCCGGCCGGTCCGCGGCGCTCGTAGACGAACGGCTCGTTCACCAGCAGGTCCAGCGGCACGGCCGGCAGATAGATCGGCACCAGTTCGGCCAGGCTGTCCGGGTACTCACCCCGGTCGTACTTGTACGCTGAGAGTGCCAGCATCACAACGGCTGCCCGGCGCCACACCACATCCAGCAGCAACGAGCCCACCTGGGCGTAGCGCAATTGCTCGAACAAGTCGTCGACCGGCCCGTCCAGCATGTTGAACCGCGGGCGCTGCTGGAAGATGGCTTCGATCTCGGCCAGCGCGGCAATAGCGTTCAGACTGTCCACCCGCGAGACGAACCGCTCCAACCTGGACAGTTTCGTCCGCACGGCCTTCCGATCATTGAACGCCGGCGACAGCAGGTTCCACGCCCGGTTCCGTGGCGGTGTCGGCGTCGGCGTCGATGTCGGCGTCCACGCCCGCAAGGGTGCCCCCGGCTGTTCAAACCACTGCCTCGACAACACCAGCCAACCGTTGCCGGCTCCGTCGTCTGTGTAGTGCTGGTCGAGAAACGCCTGGACCCCAGCGGTGCTCCACCCGACGCGAGCCAGCGCATCGCTGAACCGGAAGGGCAGGTCCTCCATCAGCAAGCTGATTGTCTCCGCCGTCGGCCCGGGCGGCAGATCGCGCTCCTGCGACAGCAGAATCAACTCGGCCAGGTCCGGTTTCGAGCCGTTGGAGTAGTACCCCAGTGACCCATGCGCCTCGTCATACAACTCCCGCGCGCAGACCGCCGCCCGCAGGTCACGCAGCGCCCCGGCCGCATCATCCTTCGCCGCATGCCGCCAGCGCGCCCGCGCGACCAGGGAGTACAGCGTGTTGTAGTACGGCCTGTCGTTCCACGTTACCAGATAGTCGACACTGCCCAGATTCCGCGTCGTCCGCGCCCGCTTGCGCAGCGCTTCACATTCAGCCACGACGGCGTCGAGCACCTCAGTCGTCGTCGGTTCGGCCAGGTGGGCCTCGACGGCACGCAGTTGCTCGTTTGTCACCGGATTCCACGGTCCGCACAGGGCCACACCGAGCGATCCCCAGCACCGCCACCACGACCCATCCCGTGGATCGCCGGGGAAGTGCGGTACGTCGCCCATCGCCGTGAGCAGGGGCGCCAGCTCTTCGGACAGCGGCGCGCCGGTCGCCGGCGGCCGCCACGCCGCGGCCGGCGTCGTCGTCCAGCGCACGTAGCCGAACCAGCCCAACCACAGCAGGACGACGAGAACCACCGCCGCCCGCACCCACACCCATCGCCCCAGGCGCCGCCGTGGCCGCTTCGCCTCGTCGCTCGTGGTTACATCGTTTGGGCTTACGCCGCTGACCGCCCCATCCGCCATCGTCTGCCCCCATTCGGTCCGAGTCTCACCGCCACCTCCACTCGCCACAGCGCTCGGCCACCGAAGGCGCGCCATGACGCTCCACTGACAGTGCACAAGTATACCCTCTTTCTCCCATCCGCGCCGCCCGCAGCGTCCGGGCTCGGTACCGCACGTCTTCGTAACGTCCACGTCCCTTATGTCCGAGCCACGACCGGCAGGGAACGGTCTGCGCAGAGGGCCGGCGTCTGCGCGCACGACCCACTCGCTACCGCTCGGGGCTCGGACAGCCAGTGCGCCGCGCCCGCCAACACGCCCCCCCCGACCTCGCAACTTCTGTCTTCTGTCTTGTGGCTCCTGACTCCCCTCTCCTCCCCCCTCTCGTTGTTCGCCGATTCGCCGAACGATAGACTGGCCATCGCGGCTTGGGCGTTGATTCAAGGCCGCGATGGCGAGCTCGGAGGTGGGTCATGCTGCGTGAATCGTATCCGTACTACCTCGCCGGCCGCGCCTTGCCGGCCAACACCGATCTGGCGGTGACCAACAAGTACACCGACGCCGTGGCGACGCGCGTGGCCCGAGCCGATCGGGCCGTCGTCGAACAGGCCATCGCCGCCGCCACCGAGGCGTTCGGCCAGACGCGAAAGATGCCCGCTCATCGGCGACAGGCCGTGCTGAGCCAGCTTCTGGAACAGGTGCAGCGGCGCCACGAGGAACTGGCCCACGTGCTGGCGGTCGAGGTCGGCAAGCCGATCCGCGACGCCCGCGGCGAAGTGACGCGCCTCGTCGATACGTTGCGGATCGCCGCCGAGGAGGCGGTGCGCATCGGCGGTGAATGGCTGCCGCTGGACATCAGCCCGCGGGCGGAGTCGTACCAGGCCCTGGTTCGGCGGTTTCCGATCGGGCCGTGCGCGTTCATCACGCCGTTCAACTTCCCGCTCAACCTAGCGGCCCACAAGATCGGCCCGGCCATCGCCGCCGGCTGCCCGTGGGTGCTCAAGCCGGCGTCGGCCACGCCCGTCAGCACGCTGCTGCTGGGCGAGATGCTCGCTGAGACCGACTGGCCGGCGGGGGCGTTCTCGATCCTGCCCTGTTCGGCGGTGGAGGCCGACCCACTCGTGACCGATGAGCGGATCCGCAAGCTGAGCTTCACAGGCTCGCCGGAGGTGGGCTGGCTGCTGCGCGACCGCGCCGGGCGAAAGCGCGTGACGCTCGAACTGGGCGGCAATGCAGCGTGCATCGTGGACGCCGGCGCCGACCTGGACTACGCGGCGGAGCGAATCACGATCGGGGCGTTCTACCAGTCGGGGCAGTCATGCATCAGCGTGCAGCGCGTGCTGATCCACGAGGATGTGTACGACGCCCTGGTCGAGCGGCTGGTGAAGCAGGCGCAGATGTTGCGCGTCGGCGATCCGTTGGACGAGCAGACGTTCCTCGGGCCGCTCATCAGCGAAGAGGACACACAGCGCGTCCAAAGCTGGATCGACGACGCCGTCACCGCCGGGGCACGCGTGCTCTGCGGCGGTCGGCGGCAGGGGCCGTGCCTGGAGGCGACGTACCTGGCCGATGTCGATCCGCGGCAGAATGTCAGTTGTGTGGAGGTGTTCGGACCGGTGGCGACCGTGCAGCCATTCTCGAACTTCGCCGACGCGATCCGCGTGGCCAACGACAGCGCGTACGGCCTGCAATGCGGCGTGTTCACGCCCAACCTGCAACACGCGTTCTACGCCTATGAAGAGCTGGAGGTCGGCGGCGTTGTCATCAACGATGTGCCCAGCATGCGTGTGGACAGCATGCCCTACGGCGGGATCAAGGGCAGCGGCATGGGCCGCGAAGGCGTTCGCTACGCCATCGAGGAGATGACCGAGCGCAAGCTGCTGGTCCTCAACCGTGCGGCCCAGCTCTGACGGGCGGCCGGCACGTGAGCCGCGGCGGTCAGTCTTCGTCGCGGGCGAAGACGATCATGGCGTAGGGGCGGTCGGCGGGGTCGGCGAAGCCGAGGTGATAGCCGGGCACGCGGCCCTGGCGGAGGCAGTCGGCGTACGGTGAATTGGCGTAGACGAGCACGTGTTTGGCGTGCAGGCGCGAGAGGCGGGCGCACCAGTCGTCGATCTCCGCCGGCGACGGGCCGGGTCCGCGGGCCGGCCAGATGTCGCGCGGCGTGCCGGGCAAGTGGATGACGCGGTTGGTGTAGCGGGGGTTCCAGAGCAGACCGTGGAAGGTCATGACGTTCCAGGCGAGCGTATCGCCGGCGCCGCTGTGCTCGTGCAGGTAGCGGGTGAGTTCCGGCGAGCAGTGGCTGGGCAGGCCGGCAGTGTGTTTCTCATAGAGAAACGCGTTGCGCGAGCGGAGCGGCAGCGACCCGCCGGCCTCGCGGATGATCCAGCGCAGGTTGGAGAAGATGCTCGCACCACTGGCCACTGCGCCGAGCACGCAGAGCACGACGACGATGCGCTGAGCGTGCGTCCACCAGCGCGCGGAGAGGCGGGCAAGTGTGTCGGCGGCCCCGACGACCGCGATCACCGCCAGCGACAGTCCATATCGCGGCACGAACGCCGGCGTGAACAGGCCGACGCCGAACATCAGCCCCAGCGTCACCGGCCACGACTGCCGCCGCCAGAGCCCGCGAGCGACGAAGATGACGAAGGGCACGAGGACGGCGAGCAGGAATACCGGGCCGAAGCTTCCGAGCGAGTCCATGGTGAGCGGCTGACGAAAGTCGCTCCACGCCGTCAGAAACCGCTGCCATGGGCGCATTTGCTGCACGTCGCCGAACGTGCTCTGCGCGCCGCTGCCGAAGCCGGCGGGATCGATCGTGCCGCCGAAGACCTCCACGCCGGCGATGGAGACACGTAGCGGATAGACGGGGTTGCCGTGCGCGATCCAGTTGCCGATGTACTGGTGGCAGCCGAGAGCGATGAGCAACAGTGCCAGAACACCGCGTTTCGACGCCAGAAACCGCCAGACCTCGCCAAACGCGCGGCGCCAGCCGGCCCGAAAGAGCACGGTTTGTGCTAACGCCAACCCAGCCAGCGCCGCCGGCAGAAGCGGCAGTTTGATCAGGCAGCACTCGGCGATCGCCGCCGCCACCCAGAGCCAATCGCGGCCAAGTGGCGCGTCCGGCTCGCGCGGCGGCGCCAGGAATGCGACAGCGGTCACCGCCGTGGCGGCGACGGGTAGGTCGATGTACCCGCTCGTTGCGAGCATGAAGAACACCGGCATCGTGCCGACGATGAAGACAGCCAGCACGCTGGCCCGTAGCGGCACGCCCGAGCGGCGGGCCAGAACATACGCAGCCAGCAGCAGTTGCACGCCGAACGCAAGCTGCACAGGGTTGAAGAGCAGGTCGGTGCCCGTCCATTGCAGCGTCCAGTACCACAGCAAGGGAACGCCGCGCGGATAGGTCTCGGCCCACGGCAGGTCGCTGAGCACAGGTCCGAGCCGCCCATCCTGGTAGGGCTGAATGGCCATGGGCAGGTAGTGCGACAGGACGTCCCAGGCGCCGGGCACGCGGTGGGCACCCCACGTCCCCGGCACGAGATACGCACCGTACAGGGCAAAGACGCCCAGCCACGCCGCCAGCGCGATGAGTACGCGCGAAGACCCAACGCCGCCGGCTCGGCGCAGGGCATCGCGCAGGGCTCGCCACCCGCCAGCGCGTGTCGTCCAGCCGAGCAGCCCCACTGCGAGCACCCCGTGCACCGCCGGCAGCCAGTCCAGCGGGCGGGATCCCGGCACCAGCGACAGCAGGTGGATCTCCGCCCACAGCCCGAGCGCGGTCGCGACGCCGGCGGCGAGCAGGCACTCGGACAGCGGTCGCGCCGGCGTCCGGACCCGCAGCAGAGCGACGATCGCCGCCGACGGCAGACCAACAGCCAGCACGGTAACGGGAATCAGTGCCAGACCAACCGGCGTGACTTCCATACGTGGGCACCGTCTCGCGTGGACAGGGACTGGCGGCAGTCTACCGAGGCCGGCGGGTGGCGTGTAGCCGGGGCGGCGACGAGCAGCGCGACGCTGTTTCTGTCAGATCTTGTACTCGAATTGGCGGATCTCGTTCTCCGTTGACGGTATGGCGTTTAAGATGGCGGCTTATCGTCTGCGCGGGGAATTGAGTGTGCCAGTGAGGATCGACATGTTCAGTCGTTGTTTCGCCGAAGCGTCTCGTCCGGGCCCGCTGGCCTGGTGGCTGCTGATGCTGAGTCTGGCGGTCGCGGCTGCGCCGGCGGCGGGGCAGTGGCCGCAATGGGGCGGCCCGAACCGCGATTTCTCCTGTGAGGCAACCGGCCTGGCCGACCATTGGCCGGAGGCCGGACCGCACGAGCTCTGGAGCCGCGAAATCGGTAGCGGGCACTCGTCGATGGCGGTCGACGGCGGCCGACTGTACACGATGTGCCGCCGCGACGAGCAGGACGCCGTCCTGGCCATCGACGTCGCCACCGGCGAGACGGTCTGGGAGACGCGCTACGACGCACCGGCCAAGCCGGATATGCAGCTCGACTTCGGCGCCGGCCCGCACGCGACACCGCTGATCGTCGGCGATCGCGTCTTCACTGTCGGTGGCATGGTGCACTTCAACTGCCTCGACAAGAACACGGGCAAGATCCTCTGGTCGCACGACCTGATGGACGAGATGAACAGCAGCCATTGCGGCCGCGGCTACGGGGCCAGCCCGATCGCCTACCGCGACCTGGTCATCCTCAACGTCGGTCCCGGCCGCGGACAGGATGGGGCCGGCCTGGCGGCGTTCAAGCAGGACACGGGCGAAGTCGCCTGGAAGAGCGAGAAGTTCAGCGGCGGCTACTCGTCGCCGATCCTGGCCCGCTTCAACGATGAAGACCACCTGATCGTCGCCCTCGGCGCCGACCGGCTCGGGCTCGATCCGGCGACGGGCGAGGTCCGCTGGCGCACGACCGTCGATTTCCAGTCTTACGGCATCATGGCCACGCCGCTGTGGATTCCGCCGGACAAGGTGCTTTGCTCGGCGGGTTACGGCGGCGGCACGCGGCTGTTCCAGCTCAGCGTCGCCGACGGCAAGTACGAGATCAAGGAACTGTGGTACTACCTCAAGATGCAGGTGGTGCACGGCACGATGGTGCACCTCGGCAACCTGGTCTACGGTTCGACCCACGGCAGCTTCGGGCCGGCGTTCCTGATGGCCATCGACCTGGAAACGGGCAAACCGGTCTTCCGTCAGCGCGGCGTGGCCAAGGCCAACGTGCTGTACGCCGACGGCAAGTTCATCATCCTGGACGAGACCGGGAAGCTCTTCCTGGGCAAGCCGGCGGAGAAGGGCATCGAGTTGATCTCCGAGGCGCAGGAGTTGCAGGAGAAGGCGTGGACGTCGCCGATCCTCGTGGGGACGACGCTGTATCTGCGTGACCATCACACGATCAAAGCGCTGGACCTGAGCGCGGCGGCTAACGGTTCGTGACGAGGGAGATGCACATGATCGAGGCTGTCTGGCGAAGAGGCGCCGTGCTGGCGCTGGTGGCGTTGCTGGTGCTCCCGATCGTCGCGACGGGTGCGGTTCCCGAGCGCAGCGAAGCCGGCCTGACGCTGGTTGTTCCCGAAGAGCAGATGGCCCTGGGCGACGTGTACCATGCCACGCCGACCCTGGGCACGCAGTTCGTGATGACCTCGGACGCACCGCTGCTGCGCACGGTGTACGTCTGCAACCGCATCGCGGGCTACGTCGTCTCGCCGTTTGATATCGAGGAGGGCGACAACCCGCTGGTAGCGGGTGCGTTTCGCGTGCCGGTGGCATCGCTGCGCAGCGGTGCGGCCGATGCCGACGCCCGGTTGCGCGGGCCGCAGTCGCTCAACGCGGCGGAGTACCCGGAGATCCTGATCGAGATCACCGGCGCGAGCGACGTCGTCCCGGTCGAGGCGGAAGGCAGCCGCCAGATCTTCACGCTCAACGTGGCCCTGCGCCTGCAGGCCAAGGACCGAACGGCGGAAGTGACCGCGCCCATGCGGCTGACGCTGGCCCCGTTCACCTGGGGCACGGCGCGCACGCTCGGCATGGCGGATATGGCGCTGCTGCGCGGGAGCTTCGAGATCGATGCCGGAGAGGTCGGGCTGGCGCCGGACCCGCGGGCCGCCGACTTCAGCGCGGCGAAGCTCACGTTCGACCTGTACCTGCCGTGCAGCGCGATGTCGCCGGAGCTGAGCTTCGACACGGACTTCAAGCGTGAGCATTACTGCAAGCAGCTCCGGTTCCTGACGCTGCTGCGGGATTTTCGCGATGCGGAGAAGGCGTACGCCCTGGCCCGCGACTATGCGAAGGAGATCTGGGACGATGCCCAGACGCTGAACCGACTGGCGTCGGCGGTGCTCACCGAGCCGGACCTCGAGCCGCGGGATCTGGGCTTCGTCCTGAAGGTGGCCGAGCGGGCGAACGAGTTGACCGAGCACAAGGATGTAACGCTGCTCGGCACGCTGGCCCAGGCGTGCGCCGAGCGAGGCGACCTGGCCGCCGCCGTGAAGTGGGCCCGTCAGGGCGTCGAGCTGGCGGCCAAGGGCACCCCCGCCGCCGCCCAGGCGCAAGCAGTGCTAGCCGCTTACGAAGCGCAGTTAAAGGCGGCAGGCGAGTAGTCCTCGCGCCGAAAGCTCGCAGGCGCCGAGAGGGCTACGGTAGGGCGGGCCGTGCCCAATGGTACTAACCTTGGTCTTGACAGAATAGAGTCCTCGCTGATCTAAGTTGGTTATTGAGCAAGACTTAGTCAGGAGGACTCGCCGATGTTCACGGATGAACACAGACGT
>JASFQK010000039.1:0-68264 GCA_050115495.1 Phycisphaerae bacterium
GCGGACGCTGAATGGCGCGAAGCTTCTGCCGGACGTGATCGCCAGCGTCCGCTTCATCGACGGAGAAAAACCCGAGAAAGCCGCCGCCTGATCACGACGCCATCAACGACTTTTGACAATAGCTCCCATCGGGTTGACCGACAACTTCTATGATGACTACGGCGTGGAGCGCTCCAGCCTCTCGGCCAGCGAACCCCTCGGTGCGCATGAGGTCTACGTGGCTGATTTCGTCGGACCGTTCGTGCTGGTCCCGACTCAGGACTTCACCGGCAAGCTCAGGTTAGTGCGATCAGGGGGTACCCAGACCGGCTACTACCACAATGCCGGGGAGTGGATTCCCATCCGGACGGCTTCCGCGCCCACTGAGGACATCGCCATCCAACTCCACGCGTGGAGCCACAACTATGCCTTTCAGCATCACGATGTCCGCGCGGCGTTTGACAACTTCACGGTGACGACCGGGCAGGTTGTCTGGATTCCAGAGCCAACGACTCTTTGCCTTTGCATCGCTTTCCTTGCCTGCCTGGTGAGGCGAAGACCGAAGCGAGATCGTGTGCGCAGTGATGCCGTAGTTCGCCGAGGATCTGCCGTTGCACCGGCTACAGCACATCTTCGCGCGGCAGGGCTTTGAGTTAGACCGCTCGACGATGTGCCTGTGGATGGCGCACGTCGCCCGACGGTCGGCACAGAATCGTCGCGGACAGACCGTTGAAAAAGGGGACAGGCACTTCGCCGCGCGCGGTCTCTGCGCACGCCCGCACCGGCTGGGCTCGGAGCCAGTTCCCTCTCTCAACGGACGGCTCGCCGAGCTGGCGGGTCAGTCGTCGATCTTGCGGGTCCGGGTGCGGCGTTCGCGGACTTCGCCCTGGGGCGGCGCGTCGGCGTGGGGATTGTTGCCGTCCCACTCGCCGGTGTCGGCGTCCATCCATTCCTTGCCGAGGACGCGGCCGTCGTCGGCGAAGAAGATCTGGGCGGCGGTATGCCGATTCAGGTCCCCGTAATACCAGATGTCGGCGAGGACGGCCTCGGGCTTGCCGAGGATCTGCGTGACGTCCTCACGCTCGTCGACGCCGGGTTGGATCATGTCGAAGCGTTCCCGCGTGAACTTCTGGGCGCAGCCGGCCAGCACGAGCAGCATGCCACAGCCCAGTAGAAGCTCGACGCAGCGACGGTTCATGCAGCGCATCACGAGTGTCCTCCTTGCACACGAGGCCCCACCGCCTGCCTCGGGACGGACGGAGTATACGCGGGACCCGCCCTGTTAGACACCGCCCGACCGGCGAGGAATGGGTCCCCCGGGGCGAAAAAGGTCGGCGGCACCGGTCTGCGCGAACCGGTGCCGCCGACTCAGAGGAAGGAGGACGTTCTCCTCGAAGGCGGCGGAGGCTCCCCAACCGCCGCGAAGCTTACCGCGCGGGCCTCCGTGCCCGCGCTGGTCAGGCCCATTCACCCCACCCCATTTGCACGCGTTTACGAACCGCGCGACTTCTCCACGACGTCGAGCGCCGCCAGAATGCGGGCCCGCGTCAGGGCGATCTGTGCCGTTGTCTGGCACTTCGTGTGGAGGTCGCCGATGACCCACTCACAGTCGCCTGTGCCGGTGCACTTGGCCGGACAGCCCTTGCTCTCGTCCTTACTGCAGGTGGCGTTGCCGGTCGCCTGCTTGCCGTCGGCCGACACCTTCTTCATGCAGGTGGCGGGGTCGCAATCCTGGAGCTTGCCGTCACGCATGCACTGCAAGCGGACGCCATCGGCAGCCTTGCGGGCCCCCTGGGCGACGCGCGTGGCGTCGTCCTGGCTGGTGAACTTGAAGGTACCGACCTGGTACTCGACCTTCTCGTGGTTCTTCCTGGCCATGCTCTTGGCGGTCATCGGGCAACTGACGCACTCCTTGCCGACGGCGTAGCGGACCGAGGTCAGCGTGGCGAGATGGTCTTCGAGCACCTTCTCGTACGCCTGGTCGGCTTCGGCCTTGTCGGTGTAGGTCTTGTCCGCTACGAGGTAGGTGATCTTGGACTCATCGTCGCCGGCCATCTCGCGGGCCTGCTTCGGGCACTGCGTGGTTTTGTCGCCGACGCGGTAGGTGATCAGCGGCATCTCAGCGTCGGCCAGCTTCTGGCCGGCACACTGGTCGGCGGCGGCGGTCGTCTTGTCGCCGGTCTGGCAACAGGTCTTGGCCGTCGTGTCCTTTGTCTCGGCGGGCTTCTTGTTGCAGCACTGACCGAAGGCGTTGGCGGCGAACGCCGCGGCGAGGACCAACGAGAGGGAAGCTATCCAGGTTCGCATGTTCAACCTCTTTCGAGTGTATCTGGTTCGTGGACCGATTTGGCGGCTCCGCCGGCTCCGCCGCCGGCATCTACCGTGTCCAAACCCGGGCTTAGGCCCGAATATTCCGGGATCGGGCCCGTTCCCGGAGGCCGGCGCCGGCGGCCTGGCTGGCGCAAAACGCGGCGCAGTGTTATAGGACTATTCGTACTATTTTGGTACGATTTCCTCCGCCCTACCCGGCGGCGGGGGCGGCCCGTACACTGCCGACGACGCCGAATCTGACGGAAACTCAGCCGAAAGGAACGCAAATGCGACACGCCTCGGTCAGTTTGCTTGCCCTGCTACTCATCTCGCCGGCGGCTCAGGCCTGGGACGCCGACGTGCATCGGACGATTACGTACACCGTCCTGGAGAGCCTCGGCGAGGACGCGCCGGTGTGGCTGCGGGACGTGGAGACGCAGCACCGCGTCGCCTTCCAGGCGAACCAGGTGGACCGCTGGCGGAGCTCGCCATCGCTGTCGCTCAAGCACGAGAACGACCCGGACCACTACCTGGACGCCGAGCTGCTGGACCAGTTCGGTCTGACGCTGGAGACCATTCCGCGGCTCCGCGGCGAATATCTGCGGGCGATGGTCGTGGCCAAGGTGGAGCATCCAGAGAAGATCGATCCGTACGACCCAGCCAAGGATACGGCCCACACGCATGAGTGGCCCGGTTTCGTGCTGCACGCCGTCGCCGAGCATTACGCCAAGTTCCAGGCGGCGCTGGTGCAAGTGCGAATCCTGGAGCAGCTCAACGAGCCGGCCCGGGCGGAGCAACTTGCCCAGGCGCGGGCGATCGCCGTATATCACCTGGGCAACCTGTCCCACTTCGTCGCCGACATCGCCCAGCCACTGCACACCACGAAGCACTACAACGGCTGGGTCGGCGAGAACCCGGCGGGGTATAAGTGGCGCGACCACTTCCACGCGTACATCGACGGTGGCCTCACCGAGACGCACCACCTGGGCATCGCCGAACTGCGGCCGGTGGTGCAGCGTGACGTGAAGGTCAACGCCGCCGATCCGTGGGAGGACGTGCTGAAGTACTTCGCGCGGTCGAACGCCCAGGTCGAGCCGCTGTACGCCCTGGAACGGGACGGGAAGCTCGATGGTCCCGAGGGGCGGGCGTTCGCGCTGGAGCGTCTGGGCGATGCGTCGTCGATGCTGCGGGCGCTGGTGCAGGCGGCCTGCACGAGCAGTGCGACGCCGACGGACGAGCAAGTGAAGTCCTGGGTGCGCTACAACGCGTTCGATCCGTCGCGGCTGCCCTGAGCAGAGACGGTACGCGCTGACGGGCGTTAGAGACCGGTGGTCGAGAGCGTGGGGAACAGCGCCGGGGAGCGAGATGCGCCGTCGATGGCCTGGCGGCGTACGAGGGCGCCGGGCGGCTCGGCCGGGGCCAGCCCGATCACTCGCCCGAAGAAAGCCGCGGCGACGTCTGGCGTGCGTTCGTGGCCGAGACCCTTCAACCAGAACCAGGCAACGTTCGCGTAGCCGTGGGTGTTGTACCACTCGACGGCACGCTTCGACTCACGTTTACAGATGGCGAAGTCGTTCTGCGTGTTCACGATCAGCACGGGATGCTGCCGTGAGCGGCCGACCGCGCTCTCATCGAGAATGCTTTCGGAGAAGTTCGACTGCCGGACCGCCAGACAGGTGAAGCGCTCCGGGTAGTGGTTCAGGAAGTAGTGGGCGAGGTAGCCGCCGGAGGACCAACTTGTGGCGAGCACGGCCCGGCGGTCGGCGGCGGTCGTCGCGAAGAGGTCGTCGAGGATGGCCAGCGTAGCCGCTTCGTCGCTGGCCAGGGCCGGGTTCACGTGGCGGATGGGGAACTCACCCAGCAGGCTGACCGCGCGCAACTCCGGGGCGACCACGATGAAACCGTAGCGGTCGGCCTCGGCCTCCCACTCCCGGGCCTGGGCGTAGGCGCTGTCGAAGGGCTTCATGCCGTGGAACGAAACGACGACCGGCCAGCGGCGGCTCGCCCGCTCCTGTTCCGTGCCGGCGACGTACGCCTGCGGCAGATAGCGCCAGTAGCCGCGTTTGGTGGTCGGTTCGACCTGCCGGGTCAGCTCGCCGCCGCCCCGCGGCTGGGGCACGGCACAACCTGAGGCCAGCAGCAACAGGCCGAGGATGGCGAGGGCTTGCGCCCGCCGGCAGAATCGGGCGTTCGGTGTCTTGTTTCTGAAGTCACTCATGCTCGCGTGCTACAACCGTATCGGCAGGTACGTTATTCCGCCATGTGGTGTCGGCGGCGGCGTTCGACGTGGCGAGCGTACGGGGTAACGCGGCACAAGGCGTTGTCATAGCTATCGTTATGAAGACGAGTATCCTGATCGGCGTCACGAATTCTTCGCGGCGGGCTCGGCGCGGAGCAGATGCTCGCGAATCATGGCAATCAGTCGGCGGCGGTCGATCGGTTTCGTGGCGTAATCGTTGCACCCCACGCTCAGGCACATCTGCCGGTCCTGCTGCATGGCGTGGGCGGTCAGGGCGATAATCAGCCCGGTGTAGCCGGCCTGCCGCAGGCGGCGGGTCGCCTCGTAGCCGTCCATGACGGGCATCTGCATGTCCATGAGAATGACGTCGAACGGCTGGCCGGCGGCGAGCGCCTGCTCGCAAGCGATCTGTCCGTTGTCCGCCACGGTCACGTCGGCGCCCGATTTGCGGAGCATGTGGGCGATCAGCCGTTGGTTGTCGGGGCCGTCCTCGGCGAGCAGGATGCGACCGTGCAGTTCGGGGACGGGGGCGGGCTGAGGCTTGCTCGGTTCGGCGTCGGACGCATCGTCGAGCTTCGGCTCGTTTATCATCTTCACGCCCAGCAGCGATCCGGTGCTGACGGTGATGGAAAAGCGGCTGCCCTGGCCGGGTTCGCTGGTCACGGTGATGCCGCCGCCAAGTGCCTTGGCCAGACGCATGCTGATACTCAGACCCAGGCCGGCACCGCCGAACTCGCGGGTGGTCGAGGTGTCAGCCTGCTGGAAGGGCTGGAAGAGGCGGGCGATCTGTTCGGGGGTCATGCCGATGCCGGTGTCGGTCACGTCGAAGCGGAGCATCGGTGTGTGTGGGGCGTTGTCGCCCGGGCCGGGCAGCTCGAGCCGCACGTCGAGGGTAACGGAGCCCTTCCGCGTGAACTTCACGGCGTTGCTGGCCACGTTGAGCAGGATCTGGCTTAAACGTGTCGGATCGGTCTGAATCTGCTCCGGCAACGGTCCGGCGAAGTTCACGGTGAAGTCGATCCCCTTCGCGCGGGCCCGCGCGCTGATCGGTATGTAGAGACCCCGGACGACCTCGAGCGGCGGGAAGGCGACGCGCTCAACGGTCATGCGGCCGGCCTCGATCTTGGAGATGTCCAGGATGTCGTTGATGACCTTCAGAAGGTGTTCGGCGTTACGCGAAATGGTGTTGAGATACTCCGCGTGTCGGGTGCGGCCGTGCTCGCACTTCTGCGGGCACTCTTCGGCGATCTGGCTGATGTAGCCGAGGATCGCCGTCATGGGGGTGCGAATCTCGTGGCTCATGTTGGCCAGGAACTCGCTCTTGGCGCGGTTGGCTGCCTCGGCGGCTTCGCGGGCGTCCTCCAGAGCGCGGTTGATGGCGAGGAGCTCGTCCTGCTGGGCGCGAAGCTGCTCGCGCTGGGCCTGGAGCTCGAGGTTCTGGGCGCGTAACTGGCCGGCCTGGGCCCGCAGTTGCCACTCGGCGCCGCAGCGACCGCGGGCGTAGCGGATCGAGCGTTCAAGCAGCGCGGCGTCGGTGTACCCCTTGAGCAGGAAATCTGCCGCCCCGGCCTGCGTCGCCTCGACGTCGGCCTCGCGGTCGGACTCGGCCGTGAGCACGATGAAAGGTGCGGCGCAGTGGTGGCGCACGGCCTGCCGGAGCAGACCCAGCGACTTGCGCCCATCGAGACGATACTCCAGCAGGCACACGTCGAAGCCGCCGCGAAGGATGCGGCGCAGGGCCTGACCGTACGTGGTCACGCGCTCGATGGCGTAGTCCTGGCCGGCGATCTGCTCGAGCAGATCGCAGGTCACCCGGTGGTCCTCGTCGCTTTCCTCGACGAGCAACACACGTATTACGTCACTGCCCATGGCCCGCTCCTCGCGCTGCGCCGCTGGACGCCACGGTCCCCGGCGAGCGCCCCTCAAGACAGCCGGTCTCCCCGACGGGGAGCCGGTGCGCACCGTGCTGCACGACCACGGGTGCGTTCGAACGTCGACTCACACTCCACTCCCTATGCCAGCCGGCGGGCGCAGCACGGTGCCTCGCGAGAAGCAGCCCTCGGCGGGGTCGACCCGACAGATCGTGTTCTCATCCTGGAGTGTCATCGTCCAAATCCGCACGGCCGATCATTCGCCGCGCGGGCCGGCACGATGACGGGCGACTGTTATCGGAAGGAGGTCGGTGCTGCGCCGCCGCCGCCGCCCCCCCACCCCACCGGATGGGTCGATTCCCTCGAACACCATGCGGCCCCGGGCGGCCTGGCGGCGCAGCCATTTCGACCATCGTGTTATTCAGCGCCGGGGAATCCGCCGGCGGGTTCTGCCGACGCTGGCGACGCGCTGCCACTCCGACGTCCGCTAACCACACCGACCATCCGGCCCACCATGCTGCGCATGGTCTGCGCCTGGGCGGCGAGCTCTTCGGCGGCCGAGGCGGACTCCTCGGCTCCCGCGGCGTTCTGCTGCGTGACGCGATCGACCTGCGACACGGCCGTGTTGATTTCGTCGACGCCCTGGGCCTGCTCCTCCGAGGCCCGGGTGATGCCTTCGAGCAGGTCGGCGACGCCGGTGATATCGGTGACGACGGTGCCGAGCACGCTGCCCACGTCGGCCGCGACGCGGGCGCCGTCGCGGGCGCGCTCGACGGAGTTCTCGATGAGGCCGGTGACGTCGCCCGAGGCCGATGCCGCGCGCTGGGCGAGGTTGCGCACCTCGTCGGCAACGACGGCGAAGCCCTTGCCGTGCTCACCGGCGCGGGCGGCCTCGACGGCAGCGTTGAGGGCGAGCAAGTTGGTCTGGAAGGCGATCTCCTCGATGACCTTGATGATGCGGCTGATCTGCCCGGAGGAATCGTTGATGGCGGCCATGGCTTCGTTCAGTTGCACGACCGTGTGGTCGCCGGTGTTAGCACCGGTGCGGGCCTTGGTGGCAAGCCCGCTAGCCTGGCGGGCGTGCTCGGCGTTGTTGCGGGTCATGGTGGCCATTTCCTCGAGGGCGTTGCTGGCCTTCTCGAGCGAGGAGGCCTGCTCACTCGCTCCTTCAGCCAGTTGCTGCGCGGCGGAAGCCACCTGGGAAGCAGCTTCGTTGACCTGGTCGGCGCCCTCGTTCAGGCCCTTGATGAGCCGGGTAATCGGGCGGGCCACGCCGCGAGCGACGAAGAGGGCCATAGCGATGGCCAGCACCAGCAGCACCCCACCGGCGCCCGCACACCAGGTGAGAGCCGTGGCGGTGGCCGCGTCCTGCGTCTGCCTGCCGGCGGCGAGAGCTTCCGCCGTCTGCTTCTCCATCTGCGTGGCGGCCTCGAAGAACTCGTCTTCATAGGCACCGACGCCGATGACCCAGTCCCACGGCGCGAAGTAGGCGACCTTTACCACCTTGTCGCGCGACACCGTATCTCCGGCGTTCTTCCAGGCGTAGCGGGCGTCGCCGATCCCGCCCTCCTTCAGCGCCAGGGCCGTGTCGCAGATTTCCTGAATGAAGAGATTGCCGTTGGCATCCTTCGCGCCGGAGATGTCCTCACCGTCCCGCGCGCCATCCTTGGAGATCACGTAGTAGCCGCGCGTATCGCCCCGGGCATTGAGCACGTAGACGTAGCCGCTCTTGCCCACCTTGATCGACATGATTGCCTCTCGCAGTGCGGCCAGGATCTGCTCGGGCACACCGACATACAGCGCCCCCACCCATTCGCCGTCACTGAGGATCGGCCTATACGCCGTGATGTACCACTGGTTCACAACGTACGCCCGTCCGCGGAACGTCTCCCCCCGCTGCAGGGCGGCGACGACAGGATTGGGCGTCCCGTCCGGATTGACCGCTGGGATGTACGTCCCGATGGCCCGGGTGTTGTCCGTCTTGGGCACGTTCGTGCAAACGCGCAGAATGTCCCCCGCCGAGTTCATGCGCTGAAACACGGTGCACGTACCACCCACGAGGCGCTGCACGTCGTCCACGACCGGCGAGGGCGTGCTGATGTCGGTATTCGGCGTCAACCAGGTGTCGCCAAGACCCATCTTCGGCAGCGACACGTCCGCCGCTTCGTTCGTGTACTGGTTGACCGCCCGCCAATCGAGCGTCTCCTCAGCGAAGTGGATCTCGCCGGTCGAACTCAGCACGAGTTGGGCCACGTTCAGATCATGGTTCACCTTCTGCTGGAGCAGCTCGTGCTGGGCCTGACACATGTCTCGCACGTTCTCGGCGACGTGCGTCAGGTCCGTCATGCCGGCGTCCACCAGCGCCTCGCGGGCCCCAGCACTGCCCTGCTGCAAGGCATGTTCGGTCTGCGAGGCGGTCTCACGGAAAGCGTTGTTCGTCTGCCACAGAAGAATGGCGGCGATGACTGCCGCCGGGACGATGGCCAGAACCACTTTCGACAGGAGGAGCTTGGTCTGCAATCCCATGAGTCTGACTCCGTGTTCGTGTCCCCTGAGCCGGCCACATCGAACGGTATCCCCGCTCCGCAGTCGGCGCAGGACCGTCCGCCAGAGCATCGAGGTTGGCCTCGAACCATCCGTATGTGCGGCGCCGGATCACCCCGTTGGGTATCTCGGCAACCGACCGGCGCCCGAGCGGGCAGCGTGAACGGTGTACGGGACACATCGGTCATTCTGTCCGCCGAATGCCCTAGATTCCCCGAATCATGCGTCGGCTGTTTAAGTCCGATACAAGGCCGATTTGTTCAGGAAACGCAGGGCGCACGGCGTGTGAATCGAACGGCATTGTCGAGCCACGTCCTCTTCATAGCGTGGCGGTGTATGTGCGGGAGCCGACATGTCCGGGAACGGCTCTGAGAACAGCGCGTTTCGCAAGACGACGCTTGCCCATTGGGTAGTCCGCGCCAATGCTCTCTATGCAGGAAGGGGCGTGGCTGGAAGAGCCGTGCCACGCTGGCCAGCCGCGGACGCATGTTTGTATCCAGAATCCACTTATAGTGAGCCGCCCGTGCGTCCGATCCCACATCCGGGGCGTGTCGCGTCCAGGTGAGTTCGTCCCCGGACGCAGGACGACACGTCATCTCGATCGCGAGTTCGCTGCAAAACAAGGGCCTGTATGCACGCACTGCGAGTGAGCAGCGCATGTCGTATCCCGGCCGGACGCATGCGCGCCGTGTGGGCGCTGTTCGCGTACGCGGCTCTTCTCCTATGGCCCCTGCCAGCGACAGCATCCAATCAACCGGACCCGACGATCGCTCCGGGCACGCGTGTGCTGGTGTTGCACTCGTACCACGCGGGCTTCTCGTGGACGGATAACATCACGCGTGGGCTGCGGCGGGTCCTGTCCGAGAGCACTCAGGGCGTCGAGCTGTGTTTCGAGTTCATGGACGCCAAACGGCTCGACACGCATGCACACCATAGGCGGCTGGCGGAGCTGTACCGCGGCAAGTACGCGGATCGCCCCGTCCAGGTACTGATCGTCGCCGACGACCCGGCGTTGCACTTCCTGCTGCACGAAGGGCGGGATCTGTTTCCAGGCGTGCCCGCCGTCTTCTGCGCCGTGAACGACTACGACCCGGCCGTGCGCGCCAGCGGCCGGCCGCTCACGGGCGTGGTGGAAACTGCCGGTATCCACGAGACGATGGAAGTCGCCCTGCGCCTGCACCCCGGGGTGCGGCAGGTCGCCGTAATCTCGGACGACACGTTGACCGGGCGGGCCCTGCAGGAAGCGGCGGCGCGGGCGTTCCGTGAGTACGAGAACCGCCTGCGCTTCACATACCTCGACAAGCTAACGCTGGACGAACTCCAGGCGCGGGTGGCGGCACTGCCCGACGACGCGCTGGTCTTTGCCTTCATGTTCCGGCGGGACGAGTTCGGGCGGGCGCTGAACCACGAGCTCAACATGGAGCGTCTGGCCGCGCATTGCCCCGTGCCCATCTACAGCGTCTGGGAGTTCTATCTCGGACACGGGATTGTGGGCGGCATGCTGAGCGGCGGGACGGCCCAGGGTGAGGCTGCCGCCCAACTGGCTTTGCGTGTCCTGCGCGGCGAGGACGCCGCGTCGATCCCGGTCGTTACCGAGAGCCCCAACCGGCTGATGTTCGACTACCGGCAACTGGCCCGCTTTGGCATCGCCGCGGGACGCCTGCCGCCCGGCGCCATCGTGGTGAACCGACCGTTCTCGTTCTACCAGGCGTACAAGACGCGGATCTGGGCCGCGGGGCTCGTGCTGACTCTGGCGGGTGCCGGGCTGGTGATTGTGGCGGCCAACGTCGCCCGCCGCCGGCGTGCGGAACATGCGCTGCGGACGGCGGAGAGCCTGTTGCACGCGGCAATCGAGCAGTCCCCGGCCGGCGTGGTCGTCGCGCAGGCGCCGGACGGGCAGATCTGCCTGGCCAATTCGGCCGCCCTGGAGATCCGCGGCGCCGAGGCCAGCCTGGTGACGAACATTCCCGCGTCTCTGCACGCCGAACGCTGGCAACTGTACCACGCGGACGGCCGGCCCTGCCCGCCGGAAGAGCAGCCGTTGCTACGGGCGGTGCTCCACGGGGAGACCAACCGGAACGTCGAGTTGCGGATTCGGCGGGACAACGGTGAGGACCGCTGGGTTCTGGCCAACGCGGCGCCGGTGCGCGATGCGCGGGGTCGCATCGTGGCCGGGGTCGTTGTCTTCACCGACGTAACCGATGCCAAGCGGGCGGAGCACGAACACTGCAAGCTCGAGGCCCAACTCCGGCAGGCACAGAAGATGGAGGCGGTCGGGCAGTTGGCCGGAGGCGTGGCCCACGACTTCAACAACATCCTGACCGCGATCTTCGGGAACGTCGAGCTGGCCGTCAGCGCCCTGGAGGCGCAGGTGCCGGGCGATGCCCGCGTGCTGGACGGCATTCAACAGATTGAACGCAGCGCCCAGCGGGCGTCGGCGCTGACGCGGCAACTGCTGGCCTTCAGCCGCCAGCAGGTCGCCCAGCCCGTGGTGGTCGACCTGAACCGCACGCTCTCCGGAATGGAAGACATGCTGCGGCGGCTGATCGAGGAAGACATCTCGCTGGAGCTGCGCCTGGCTCCGGCGTTGAACACGATCTGCGCGGATGCCAGCCAGATCGAGCAGGTCATCATGAACCTGGTAGTCAACGCCCGCGACGCCATGAAGAACGGCGGGCGGCTGACAATCGAGACGGCGAACGTGGCAGAGGGCGCGTCGGCGGCCGCGCGACCGGGCATGCGCCCGGGGCCCTGCGTGGTGCTTGCCGTCACGGACACCGGCTGCGGGATCGACGCCGCCACGCTCGACCGCGTCTTCGAGCCCTTCTTCACCACCAAGGGCCGGGGGCAAGGCACCGGCCTTGGCCTGGCCACGGTCTACACGATCGTGCGGCAAAGCGGCGGCCACATCACCGCCGACAGCGAACCGGGGCAAGGCTCGACGTTCCGCGTCTACCTGCCTTCGGCCCGCGGACGAGCGGTGCCGGCCAGCGACAGCAGCAAGTCAACGGCTGAACCGACCGGCACGGAGACCATTCTGCTGTGCGAAGACGACCGGGCGGTCCGCGACCTGGCAGCGCACATCCTGCGCGGCGCCGGCTATCGCGTGCTGGATGCCGAGGACGGCGGACAGGCCCTGCAACTGGCCGCGAATCATGACGGACCGATTCACCTGCTGCTGACCGACGTCATCATGCCGGACATGAACGGCCGCAGGCTGGCGGATACGATTCTGGCCGGCACATCGGACATCAGGATTCTGTTCGTGTCCGGGTATACGTCGGACGTCATCGGGCATCACGGGGTGCTGGACGAGGGGGTTGAGTTTCTGGCCAAACCGTTCAGCCGGCGGACACTGCTGGCCCGGGTGCGCCAGGTGCTCGACGGCGTCCCGCAGCATACCGGCACGTGCGGTGAGCGCAATACTGCCAGCGAGGCCTCCCCCCATCCTTGAGCTGGCCGTAGCGTGGCAGTCAACCCAGGATTCTGCGGACGCGTTCCAGCAGCGCCTGCCGCCGGTAGGGTTTCTCGAGCAACTCCAGGCCGTCGTCGAGGACGCCGTGGTGGGCGATGACGTCGGCCGTGTACCCGGAGACGAACAGCGTGCGCAGTCCCGGCCGCTGCTCGCGTAGCACGTCGGCGAGCTCTCGCCCGTTCATGTCTGGCATGATGACGTCGGTCAGCAGCAGGTGAATCGGCCCGTCGAACGCGGCGGCCATCTCCAGGGCCGCGGGCCCGTCGACCGCCGCCAGGACCTGGTAGCCGGCGTCGCGCAACATCTGCGCGGTGAGCCCGCGCACTGTTTCGTCGTCCTCGCAGACGAGGATGGTCTCGTCGCCGCCCGATGCGGCGGCTCCCATCGGTGCGGGAGCGGCGGTAGCCGGCGCCACGGCGTCGACCGCCGGCAGGTAGACGCGGAACGCGGTGCCTCGCTCCGGCTGGCTGTCGACGGCGATACTCCCGCCGGCCTGTTGGACGATGCCGTACACGGTGGCGAGCCCCAGGCCGGTGCCCTGACCGGGGGGCTTGGTGGTGAAGAAGGGCTCGAAGATGTGCTCGACGGTCTCGGCGTCCATGCCGCAGCCGGTGTCGCTGACGGTGAGCAGTACGTGCGGCCCGGTTTGACTACCGCCATGCAGACCAACGGTGTCCGATTCCAGCACCACGTTGGTGGTGGCGACCGTCAGGCGGCCACCATCGGGCATGGCGTCGCGGGCGTTCACGACGAGGTTGAGCAGCACCTGACCCAGTTGGCCGGGGTCGATGTGAACGCTGCGCAGGTCAGAGGAGAGCTGCAGGTCCAGGACGATGTTCTCGGCGAGCAGGCGGCGGAGCATGTTCTCGACCTCCGCCAGTGTCCGGTTGAGATCCACGATCTGGGGCTGAGCCACCTGCCGCCGGCTGAAGGCCAGGAGCTGGCGGGTGAGCATGGAGGCGCGATTGGCACTGCGTTCGATCTGGCCCAGCTCTTCGAGCAACGGTGCCTCTTCGGGGAAACGGCGCTGCAGCTCGGCGAGGGCCAGCTCGACGTTTCCGAGAATCGCCGTGAGGATGTTGTTGAAATCGTGGGCGACGCCGCCGGCGAGCTGTCCGACGGCCTCCATCTTCTGCGATTGGCGAAGCTGGGCAGCGAGGCGTTCCCGCTCTTCCTCGGCGCGTTTGCGCTCCGTGATATCCGTAATGAAGCCTTCGAGAGCCTCGAGCTGCCCGTCGGCGTCGAAGGCGGCCTGGCCCTGCTCCCAGACCCACCTCTCCTCCCCGCCGCGTGCGATAATGCGGTAGGTCAGCCGGAAGGGTCGCTTGGCTGCCAGACCACGCTGCACTTCATCCCACACGCCTTCGCGATCGTCGGGGTGAATCAGGTCGGCGTAGGACAGCGCGCGGTTGTTCAGTAAATCGGAGGACGGGTAGCCGGTCAGCGACAGGCAACCCTCACTGACGAACTCCATCGTCCATTCCGGATCGTTCCGGCAGCGGTAGGCCATGCCCGGCAGATTGCTCATCAGCATGGCCAGCCGGCGTTCGCTTCGGCGAAGGGCGAGCTCCGTGTCGCGCCGCGCGGAAATGTCCGTGACCACCGCGAACGACCCGCAGTACTCGCCGCGGGCATCGCGAAGAATCTGAGGCGTGATGATGGTGGTCACTTCTGTGCCGTCGGAGCGAAGCCAGGCAATCTCGTAGGACTCGGCAGCGCCCAGTCGGCGTTCCGCCATGCGCGCATCGTGGGTTTTCCGAGCGTCCACCCGCATGTACTCGGTCACCACGTGCCCCACCAAAGCAGACCGCTCCCGCCCAAGTATCTGGCAGAAGCGGTCGTTCACGAAGGTGAATTGCCCGTGCTCGTCCTGGGCAGCCAAGCCATCGTTCATCGACTCGATCAGCCGCCGGTAGTTCGCTTCGCTTTCCCGCAGGGCGGATTCGGCCGCTCGGCGGCGACGTTCTGCCCTCGCCCCCTGCCAGATCAGGACCGCGGCTAGCACGGCCACGATGCCGAGCACGGCCGTCGTCACGGCGATCAAGCGTCCCACGAGAACGGCGCGCTCGCGAGCCACGTCGTCGAGATACACGCCAGTGCCGACCACCCAGCTCCAGGGAGCGAACTCGTAGACGTACGAGAGCTTGGGCACAACGTGGGCGCGGTCGCCACGCCGCTGCCAGTTGTAGCGCACGAAACCCTCGCCATACTCCCGCACTACGCGCTCTCCCTCCTGGACGGCCACCCAGCCGTCCGGGTCGATTTCCTCCGTCAGATCCTGCCCCTCGAGATCCGGACGGTACGGATGCAGCAGCATGCGCGGACGCCGGTCGTTGATCCAGAAGTAGCCCTTGCCCCCAGCGCCGTAACGCAGGCTGCGGACAACATCCAAAGCTTCAGCCTGGGCCTCCGCGCGCGTCAACTCCCCGTTTTGCACATGCTCTTCGAGCCGAGCCAGTATCCCGCACACGGTGTGCGTCAGTTCCTGGATCATCTCCTCCTTGCGCGCCAGAAGCCCTTCCTCGTACACCGGCAGGATGAAGGCGAAGACTGCGGCAACGAACAGCACGAGACCGACCACCGTGGGCAACACCACACGGACGACCAGACTTCGCCACACTGCACGCC
Source organism: Phycisphaerae bacterium (assembly GCA_050115495.1). Lineage (GTDB taxonomy): Bacteria > Planctomycetota > Phycisphaerae > UBA1845 > Fen-1342 > JAAYXS01. The sequence goes on from JASFQK010000039.1 coordinate 15,047, forward strand.
GCCCGATGGAGGCTGAGTCGGCAGCCACGCTGGCATCCTCGTTCTTGTTCGTCGCAGGCCCGAAGTGGTCCGGCTGCCCTTTACCGACGGGCGCTGCGCAGTATGGCGTCTGCGCAGACCAGCCCGGTGGCTAGGGCACGCACATGGCCACGGCGGGCCGACCCAGAACTGACCCGTTCGGCACACACTGGCCAACAGACGATACTATCGCCATGTTTAGCCGTCGGCTAGCGGTCGTCTCGGCGACCCGGCCCGGCAGTCGCCCTGGTTCAGATCGGCCGGTTCAGTCCGTGAGCACGAGTTCCCGGCTCTCGAACGGGACGGGGTAGGCGGTCAGCCAGGCCTCAGGCGTAAGGTCGGTGCCGCCGCCGGTCAGGCCGAGCACGATGACCTCGATCGTCCGCCCGGCGAGCGCCGGCGACAGTGGGAAGTAGTAGGTGTAATTGCTGTCGCTGGAGACGTTCTTGTACTCCCACGTGTTGCTGGGGTAGGAGACGGCCCGGTCGGGGGCGCCGATGAGCCGATCGTCGACGCGCAACGCCGCGTACGCCCGCTCGTCGCCGTGCTGGCCGCGAATCGGCACGGTGAGGACGGTATTGCGAGGGATCTCGTCGGCAACGAAAGACAGGGACCAGGCGGCGACCGCCGGCCGCGCGGCGTACGCTGGCAGCAAGTTTGAGGCCCGCCAGGTCGTGCGAGGCAAGGCTACACCGTCGCAGTACGCCTCGATCTCGGCGATCCGCCGTGGGGCGCCGTTAATGCGCAGGTAGCGGAACGGCTGATCTGCGGGCATCTTCAGTTCGGCGATGGTGCCGACGCCTTTCCATGCCGGGGCGAGCGCGGTCCAGGTGCGCAGATCGGGCGAGACCTCGGCGACGGCGTCATCCGCGAACGCGTGCAGTTCCGGAGCGAGGTTGGCGGATTCACGGTCGCGCATGCGGAGCACGACGCGGTCGGCGTGCAGCAGCTCGCCGAAGTCGACGCGGAGCACGCGATCGGCCAGGCGGGCGGCGAACTGGGTGTTCAGATCGCCGTCGAACAGGTTGCGATCCCAGATGCCGCGGTTGATGAACATCTTCTGCTCGAAGAAGGCGGCGCGGGCGGCTTCGACCTGCGGGATGCGGCTCGGACCGCTGCGCGCCATACAGCGCACCTCGAGCGCGTTGCTGTCCGCCGCGAAGCACGTCGCCTCGAAGAGAGCCTCGGCATCGTCCGGTACGTCCGTCAGCGTCAGCGTGCCGAGCTGTCGATGCCAGGGCTGGCGCAGCGGCGCACCGGCGAAGGTGATGCGCACTTCCTCGCCGTCGGTGAGTGCGTCGAGCGGCGTGCCGTCCAGCGTGGCGTGCGTGAAACGGTGCCCCCCCGCCGCCAGACGCACGGTCGCTTCGGTACCGGGCATGCCGAGCACCTTGACGATTGCCGGCTTGCCGGGCGTATCGCGGACGATCTCGTAGTCGCAGCCTTCGACGGCGATCTCCGCAATCGTGGCGGTCGAGGCCAGCAGCAGGAGCGTGCGGAAAGGCAGGACCTCGACGTTGACCTCGCTGCCCCAGGCGAAATGCCCCAGCACGCGCTCAGACGGATGCAGACGGCGCAGCTCGACGGTCTCCGCCGGCGCGAGCCCGAGTGATTCGTCGAGGCGCACGGTGCGCGTCGCCGGCTGCCAGGTGAGATTGCGCAGGGTGATCAGGCGGGTGTGGGCGTCGCCGCGAGAGACGGCCGTCGGGCCGTACTGCGCTTCCGGCAACTGCTGGGCCGTGACCAGGATGTCGCGATAGCGGCGGTGCAGGTTGAACAGGCGAGCCATGTGGGCCAGCTCATCATCACGCAAAAACCACGGGTTGCCGTAGATCTGCGGGGCCATCAGCAGGCTGCGGTTGAAGGCCTGGAGGACCAATTCGTCCTCCCAGTAGTCAAGGCACGAGGACAAGCAGAGGCCGTGGTCTTCCATGAGCCGCGTCATGCCGGGCGTGAGTGGGCGGGCCAGGGCGCCGGCGCGATGATGGGTCGCCGTGCCCGTGTTGCTCATGAACACGTCGATGTAGGTCTCCTCCCCTTCCCACAGCGACGTGGTGACGTACGGCGTCACTCGGCCGAACTTGACCCGCTCATTCAGCACGATCAGGTCCGGACAGTACTGGCGGCAGGCGCGGAGTGCGTCGATCAGGGCGTCCTGCTTCTCTTGACGGAGCTGGCCGGCGACGCTGTCGAGCTTGAACAGGATGAAGTTGTGGTCGCGGCAGAAGGAGATGAGCATCTCCTGGCGGACTTGCTCCTCTGCGGGTGTATCGCCGAAGCCGTCTGGGCCGAGCCAGATGCCGAGCCGGCAGCCGAACTCGGCGGCCTTGTCGACCAGTGGGCCAAAGCCGCGCGGGAATTGCGCCCGGAACTCCTCGGTGTCCATCGTTCCGTAGTGGGCCGGGATGAGACGGCCCACGCCCGCCGTGTAGGGCCCGTCGTCGATGTTGCCGACGTCCAGCGAGTAGACGTCGAGGGCCATGCCGTACTCGTCGTGCAGCCATTGGAAGAACGCAAGGTTGGTGAGGGTGTGCGCTTCGGTCGAGCCTTCATACTGGCTGTTGATCCAGTCGAAGAAGTGGGTGCGCGACGGCGTCTGCTCGTCGGCTCCGGGGAACACCTCGACGGCGTTCTGCGCACAGCCGGCCCCGACTGCCAACATCAGAATGATCGCCGGCAAGAAGTAACCACGACGCTTCTTCGGGAATTGTGCCGTCACCACAAGCCTCCTCACAGAATCGCTCGAACCGACACGGTCAGCGAATGCCCGCCCGAGGCGCTGGGGGGACGACGCACGAGCCCATTGTACGAAGTCGGCGCGCGGCAAGTCAACGCGCGGCCGATCAGCCGCCCTGCACGTCGAGGACCACGCGATAGCGGGCCTGGCCACTGCGCAGATGGTCGAGGGCGGCGTTCACGTCGTTCAGGCGGAAGTGCTGCGTCACCGGAGCGATACCGTGCCGCGCGCAGAAATCCAGCATCGTGGCCATCGTCGGCGGGCTGCCCAGCGGCGTGCCCGAGACCGATTTCTGCCCCGTGATCAAGGCCATGACCGTGGTCGGCACAGGCTCCAGCACGGCGCCGACGAAGTGCAGCCGGCCTTTCGGTCGCAGCGCCGCGAAGTAGGCCGGCCAATCGAGCGGCACGTTCACTGTCACGAGAATGAAGTCGAACGCACCGGCGAGTTTGCGGAGGGCGGCTTCGTCGCGGGAATTGACCACATGATGGGCACCCAGATGCCGGGCCTCGTCGCCCTTGGCTGCGTTGCTGGTGAAGGCCGTGATCTCACACCCCCAGGCCCGCAGGAATTGCAGGGCCATGTGGCCCAGTCCGCCGATGCCGACCACGGCGACGTGGTCGGTGGGCCGTACGCCGAACTGTACCAGCGGATTGAAGACGGTGATGCCGCCGCAGAAGAGCGGGCCGGCGTTCTCGGCGTGCACACCCGCGGGCAGCGGGATGGTCCACGCGAAGTGGGCGCGGACCTTGTTCGCGAAGCCGCCATGCCGGCCGACGATGGTGTCCTCGCGGCGGGCGCACAGGTTGTGATCGCCGTGGAGGCAGGAGGCGCAGGTCATGCACGAACGGCTGTACCAGCCGAGGCCGACGATCTGGCCGCGCTGCACGTTCGGGACGGCGTCGCCGACGGCGGCCACGCGGCCGATGACCTCGTGGCCGGGCACGAGCGGGTACTGCGTCATCTGCCAGGCGTTGTCGATCATCGACAGGTCGGAGTGGCAGATGCCGCAATAGTGAACGTCGATCTCGACTTCGTCGGCCGCCAGCGGTCCTGCTTCGTACTCGAACGGCTGGAGCGGCTGGCCGGGACCGGCGGTCGCGTAGGCTTTGATCATGGTCAACTCCTGCAACCGGTCGGCTCTATTCCGGTGGCTGTTGTTCGTCTGCGTCGCCGCGGGCGCGGCGTTTGGCCTCGAGGAGGCGGGCCGCGTAGCTGCTGGCGGATGTTCGTGGCGGACGGCGCCGCGGGGCCGGGGCCGAGACGACGGGCTTGTCGGCCTCGACGCCGCCGAGGGCGCGGGTCAGTTCGTCGATGGCGCTTTGGGCGGGTTGGGCGGCGCGGCGGGCGGCATCATCGGCACGGGCCTGGGCATCGTCGTCACGAACGCGGGTCTTCACGTCGCGCAACGTGGCCAGCGTGGCGGCACTTTCGGTCGCGGGCCGGCCGGCCAGTTCGCGGATGAACTTGCGTACGCCGGCGACCGCCTCCGCCGGCGTGATGCCGATCCGGCGAACGGCCACGTCGAGCAGGAAGAGCAGCAGCACGAGCCGCAGCACGTCTTCCCAGAACGGCCGGCGTACCTGGACCGGCTGGATGCTCGACGCGGCGAAGATCAGGTCCGACTGATTCATGTTCAGCACGCGGCCGCCGGAGCGCCGGGCGATCTCGCCGAGCACCATCTCATTATCGCGGAGCGTGCGATACTCCGGCGAATAGCTCATCACCACGCCCGTGCGGGCCACGCCAACCTGCCCCTCGCCGAGGCTGTACGGAAGCTGAACCAGGTACGTCCCGGGGTCGTCGGCGGGGAAGACCGCCTCGAAGCGGCCGGCGCCGGTGCGCTCCACGGGGAGCGATTCGCTCGAGAAATCCGGGTGGATCAGCCGGCCACCCACCGCGAGTGCCCCCTGCACATCCTGCGGCAGATGCTCGGCGGAGATGACGACGTGCGCCTGGCCGTCCTTGACCGTCGATTCGATCGCCAGGTCTGAGGAATTGGCCGGTCGGCCGGCGTAGCGCACGGCCTGCGTCCACACCTTGCTAAAGCCGGACCAAGTCACCCAATCCGGCCCCCATTTCGGCCAGAGCCCGCTGGTGAAGGCTACCACGCGGCCCAATCCCACCTGCCAGCAGGCCAGCACCGGCACAGTGTCCTCTTCGGTCGTCCGCACCAGTGGCACCTGCGCCAGCGGTTTCGACGCCGTCACGACGTGGCCGTGCAGCGCCGGGATATCGCGGGCGGTGAAGCCCTGGAGGATGCCGTTGTCGCCGCCGGTGTGCAGGCGCGGCTGAAACAACTGCTCGTGGAGACCGGAGCGGCTGGCGATTACGGTCTCGCGGACGAAGATCTGCGGCAGCGGCCGGGCACCCTCGGCGACGTACGTGCGGCCGCCGGTGAGCGTAGCGATGCGGCCGAGCAGCTCGCGGTCGGCGTCGGGGCCGACGGCGATTGTGGAGATGGTGATACCGTGGTGCGCGCAGAGCTTGGCGAGCGAGTCGAAGTCGGCGGGCACGGACTGCCCGTCGGTGAGCACGACGATGTGCTTCAGGCTGGTGGTGGCGTCCTTGAGGGCGACGTAGGCCTGCTGGAGCGCGGGGAACATGTCCGTGCCGCCGCCGGCGCCGAGTGTGGCCAGTTGGGCGGCGATCGTGGCCTTGTCGCTGCCGGCGCGCGGCGTCACGAGCCACTGGGCGATGCCGTCGAAGACGATCACGCCGACGCGGTCGAAGCGGCTGAGCAGTTGCACGGCGGCGGCGGCGGCTTGGCGGGCCATGTCGATCTTCTCGCCTTCCATCGAGCCGGAGCGGTCGATGACGATGATCATGCTCAGGCTGAGGATCTTCAGCTTGTCGCGGCTGGTCTCGACGGGAAGGATGTCCTCCAGCGGCGTGTGGGCGTAGCCGCCGACGCTGAAGGCCCGATCGCCGCCGATGACGATCAGTCCGCCGCCCTGGTCGCGAACGTACGAGGCGAGGGCGCTTTGCCGCATCTCGCCGAGCGAGAAGGCCGACACGTTGTTCAGGATGACGGTCGAGGCGTCGGCTAGCGACGCCGGATCGGCGGGCAAGTCTTCCACGGCGATTTGCCCACACTCGATGCCGCCGGAGGCGAGGGCTTCGATCAACAAGGAGGCCGCAGTCGCGTCGACGGGGGTCGCGTCGGTGTCGGTCACCACGAGAACACGGTCGGCCTCGCCCACGATGGTGAAGGCCCGGCCCTCGTTGTTGTAGGGCAGCTTGTCGGCGGCGTTGGCGGGCTGCACGACGGCGCGGAAGCGGTGCACGCCGGTCGACCGTAGCGTGACGGGAAAGACAAGCCGTGTCGGCCCGGCGGCCAGATCGACGGGCATACCGGTGCTGCTGCTGGATGGATCGAGATCGACGAGCTGGTCGTTGTGGTACAGCAGCACGCGGATGGGCGCGGCCACCTGCGAGCGCAGGACGAGTTGCAGGTTGATCACCTCGTCCCGCCGGGCGGTGGCGGGCGCGGTGAGCTGGTCCACGAGGATCTCGTCGTCGTAGGTGTAACGCAACGGCACGACGTCGACCGGGACGCCGGCGGCGGCGCAGGCTTCGGCCTCTTCGGCGGCGCTGCCGAGATTCTCGTTGCCGTCGGAGAGGACGACGAGCCGCCGAGCGGTGTCCGCCGGCAGCAGGGCCAGTCCGAGGCGTATGGCGCCGGCGATGTTGGTGCGGTGCGGCTCGACCGGGCTGTCGACGCGGTCGATGATGAGCTCGGGGCGGGCTGTCTGCTCGACGGCGGCTCGGCCATCGAAGCCGAGCAGGGCCACGCGGTCCTTGTCCGGGCGCACCCTGGCGGCGGCCTCCTGCACGAACTGCCAGGCCGCCCCGCGTGACCCCGCCGGAATGCTGTCCGACTGGTCGACGGCGAAGACGACCGATTGGTCATCGGTCGTGCGGATCCACTCCGGGCTGGCCAGGGCACAGGCCATGGCGGCGATGACCGCGCAGCGCAGACCGATGGCCAGCGCCCGCCGCACTGGACCCAGTCCGGCCAGCGAGCGAATACTGAGCAGAACGATCAGCGGTGTGATCGCCAGCGCGATCAGGTACCACGGATGGGTGAACCCGACGAAGAATGACCAGTCGTTGCCAGACATCACCGCCTATTATCGGCGATGCTGGCGCCAAGGCAATCACCCGTGACTACGGCCGTCGCCCCCGGTCAGCTTTTCTTCAGGGCCTGCCGCACACCTTCGGCGTACGCCGGATCGGCCTTGGCGAAGTGGCCGAGCTGGCGTTCGATGATCTCGGCGGGGACGCCCTGCATGGCCTTGGCGATGGCGGCGTGCAGGCGGCCGCGCTGCTCGGCGGACATCAGCCGGTACAGGTTGCCGGCCTGGACGAAGTCGTCGCTGCCGGGGTGCGGGTCGTAGCGGTCGGCGTCGCCGCTGATGCGCAGCGGGGGCTCCTTGAAGCCCGGGTCTTCGGCGGGGCCGCCACGACTGTTGGGCTCGTAATTGACGCTGCCGCCGCCGTTGTCGTCGAAGCGGATCGCACCGTCGCGGTAGTAGGTGGCGACGGGGCAGCGCGGCTTGTTCACCGGGAGGCTCTCGTAGTTCACGCCGAGGCGGTGACGGTGGGCGTCGGCGTAGGCCACGATGCGGAATTGCAGCATCTTGTCGGGGCTGTGGCTGACGCCGGGGACGACGTTGCCGGGGGAGAACGCCGACTGCTCGACCTCGGCGAAGTAGTTCTCCGGGTTGCGGTTGAGCTCCATCACGCCGACCTCGATGAGCGGGTAGTCGGCGTGCGGCCAGACCTTGGTCAGATCGAAGGGGTTGTAGGGCGTCTTCTCGGCGTCCTTCTCGGGCATGATCTGGACCATCAGGCGCCACTTGGGGAAGTCGCCCTTGGCGATGGACTCGTGCAGGTCGCGCTGATGGCTCTCGCGGTCGCGGCCGATGATCTCGGTCGACTCGGCGTCGGTGAGCGTCTGGATGCCCTGCAACGTCTTGAAGTGGAACTTCACCCAGAACCGCTCGTTCTTCGCGTTGATGAAGCTGTACGTGTGGCTGCCGTAGCCGTTCATGTGGCGGTAGCTCTTCGGCAGGCCGCGGTCGGAGAAGAGGATCGTCACCTGATGCAGGGTCTCGGGGCAGAGCGACCAGAAGTCCCACTGCATCGTGTTGCAGCGCATGTTCGTCGCCGGGTCGCGCTTCTGCGTGTGGATGAAGTCGGGGAACTTGTACGCGTCGCGGATGAAGAACACGGGCGTGTTGTTGCCGACCAGGTCCCAGTTGCCCTCGTCGGTGTAGAACTTCACGGCGAAGCCGCGCACGTCGCGTTCGGCGTCGGCGGCACCGCGTTCGCCGGCGACCGTCGAGAAGCGGACGAAGCACTCGGTTTTCTTGCCGGTCTTGGCGAAGATGGAGGCCTTGGTGTACTTGGTGATGTCCCCTGTGACGGTGAACGTGCCGTAGGCACCGGAGCCCTTGGCGTGCACGACGCGCTCGGGGATGCGCTCGCGGTTGAAGTGGGCGTGCTTCTCGAAGAGCTGCCAGTCCTGGACGAGCAGCGGTCCGCGCGCCCCTGCGGTCAGGCTGTTCTGGTTGTCACCGACGGGAATCCCGGCCGAGGTCGTGAGTTTCGGTTTCATGGTTCATCCTTCCTGGTGTGCATGACTGGTCTGCTCGCCCTTTGGCACATGTCGGATCCGCATTGATGTCGCCCGCCGGTCCTGTCGGCAGACCGGCGTTGCATCCACGGCTCGACGGCCACAGCATGAGCGCCGCCCACGACCCGCCGGCGGTCACCACCGAGCAAGCGGAGGATGACCGTCGGAGATGGTGGGCTCGCCAGATCGCCCTCCCGCGCACAGCGGGCGGGGCTCGCGCCGCCGTTATGCACTCAACCTGAACAGATGCCCAAACTGCTGCGCAGGATCACCCGTAGGTGCGGTGTTGTCAAGCTTAAGCGCCCCATACGCTTGCCGGACGCGGACCGGGCGCGGAAGATGGTGGCCTGTTCGCGAGGCCAACGGCGGTCCCTCGTGCCGCCGTCCAGGGAGTCGTGTCATGTTCCGCAAGCAACACCCGCCGGCGGGGTCGCAGCCCGGCACGCTCATGATCCACGCCCGGGCCCAGCGCCCGGTGATCCGGGTCATGAAGTACAAGCCGGACCGCCTGGAGGAGCACGACGTCGCGGCGGTGGCGGAGCTGCGGGATCTGCTGGAACCGGGCACGGTCTGCTGGATCGACGTGCAGGGCCTCGGCGACGAGAAGGTCCTGCGCGAGTTCGCCGACCTGTTCTCGATTCACCCGCTGGCCCTGGAGGACGTGGTCAACGTCCCGCAACGGCCGAAGGTCGAACGCTACGAGCAGCATACGTTGTATATCACGCGCATGGCCTTGCTGCGCGACGGTGAGATCGAACGGGAGCAGGTCAGCGTCTTCGTCGGGCGCGACTACGTGCTGACGTTTCAGGAGTGCGCCGGCGACGTGTTCGATCCGGTCCGTAACCGGATTCGCCAAGGCGGCCCCGTGCTGCGCAACTCCCGGTCCGACTATCTCGCCTACGCCCTGCTCGACGCGGTGATCGACGGCTACTATCCGATACTGGAGCTGTTCGGCGAGAAGCTGGAAGCACTGGAGGACGAGATCGTCGCCCGGCCCCGGCGAGGTGCCCTGCACGACATCCACCAGGTGCGGCGCGACCTGTTGGCCGTCCGCCGGTCCATCTGGCCGCAACGCGAGGCAATCAGCACGCTCATCCGCGACGAGAACCCGCTCTTCAGCGAAAACGTGCGCGTGTACCTGCGCGACTGCTATGATCACTGCGTGCAGATCATGGACGCGGTCGAGACGTATCGCGAACTGGCCGCCGGCCTGCTGGACGTGTACCTCTCCAGCGTCGGCAACCGCCAGAACGAGGTCATGAAAGTGCTGACCATCATGGCCAGCATTTTCATTCCGCTGACGTTCATGGCCGGCATCTATGGCATGAACTTCCAGAACATGCCCGAGCTCCACACGCGCTGGGGCTACCCGCTATTGCTGGTGGCCATGACCGGTGTGGCCGTCGTGATGGTCGTCTACTTCCGGCGGAGGGGCTGGATCGGCGAGCGGCGGAGCGATGACTGACAAGATGCACATGGTGGGAGCAAGGAGGCCCGCCTTTGATCGATAATACATACGCCAAACCACGGGTGGCGGGCTGGCATGCCCGCCTGTTCGCCGTGCTGCTCCTGTTGGGGATGGGGCTGACCGCCGCGGCGCAAGACACAACGTCGAAGCCGGCGGAGTCGCAGCCCCAGGCCGAGCCGCCGCCGACCACGACCCAACCGGCTACAACGCAACCGGCCCCGACGCCGCCCACTGAGACCACCACCGTCGTCGTCGCGGAAGAAGCCGAGGCCAGCACGACCGTCCCCACGCGAGAGAGCGTTCAGGATCGTCTCGCCCAGATTCAGGCGGCCGCCGACCTGACCGACACCGTGAAGACGGAGCTGCTCGGGCTGTATCGGCAGGTGCTCGACCAAGTCACCGTCGCCGAGAACCGCGACGCCAAGATCAAGGAGCTGGAGACGGGGCGGGTTCGCGCCCCTGACCTGCTGAAGGAGGTCAAAGCCCGTGTCGAAGCGTTGACGACCCGGCCGACCAGCGCCCCCGCTCTGGACGTGGCGCCCGAAGACACGGTCGAGACGCTCAACCAGAAGCTCGCCGCCCGCGAGGCGGATCTGCGCACGTTGCAGGACGCCGCCAAGAAGCTCGATGACGAAGCCGAAAACCGAGCCGCCCGGCGTTCGGCCATTCCCGATCTGCTCGCCGACGCCAGCAAACGCCTCGAACGGATCACGAAGGACCTGGCGGCGCCCGCGCCCACCGGCACGCTGCCGCAGGTGGCCCTGGCCCGGCGGACCCTGCTGCTCGCCCAGAAACGGGCCGTCGAGCTCGAAAGCCGCGAGTACGAGGAGGAGCAGCGTTTCTACGAGGCCCGCGGAGCCCTGCTCAACGCCCGCCGGGAGGAAGCCCGGTTGGCGGTCGTCGCTGCCCAGGCCACCGTGTCGGCGTGGCAGGAGCTCGTCAACCAGCGGCGCCAAACCGAGATCGAGCGACAGCAGCAACAACTCGCCACCGAGGAGCTGCGCCGGGCACCAACGGCAGTGCGCGAGCTGCTCGCCAGCAACAAGGCGCTGGCGGACGAGTGGGCCACCGTTGACCAGCACATCAAGGAGGTCCAGGACAAGTACAAGGAAGTCACAGAGAAACGGACCAAGCTCGAAAAGGAGTTCACCGACCTGCGGCAGAAGGACCGCGAGGATCCCGAGGGTCTGGCCGCGGTCGTCGGCCCGGAAATGCGTCGCAAGCGGGACGAGCTGCTGCTCCTGCGCTCCTACGAGCGTGAGCTGCGCGGGTACACGAAGGAATCCGCGCGGACCGAGCGGCGGGTCTGGGAGATCGACGAGGAGACGCTCGAGCTGACCGACGTTTCCGCCCGGGCGGAGGAGATGATCTCCTCCGTCATCGCCGACGTGCCCGAACGGTTCCAGGAACGCCTGAAGCAGCGTGTGCAGGAGCTGTACACCACGCGCCGCGATACGCTCAAGCAGATCCAGCCCGACTACCACGCCTACGCCGAGGACCTGCGTGAACTGCGGGCAGCGATGACGCAGACCCTGGCGAAGGCCGACGAGTTCCGCGACTTCATCGATCAGCACATCCTGTGGCTGCGCAGCATGGAACCGCTCACCTCGATCCGGCTGCCGGACAACTTTCTGAAGCGTGACGCACAGTGGAGCACCATCGGACGGGCCCTGCTGCACGACCTGCTGGTACGAGCGGCGATCTACGCGGTGGCGGCGATGGTCTTCGCCGGCCTGCTGCTCGCGCGCAAGCGAATCCGGGCAACGTTGCGCGAGCTGGGCCAGCGCGTGGCTCGCCCGCTCACCGACCGCTACCGCTGGACGCTGCAAGCCGGCGTCCACACGGTGCTGTTCACGCTGCCGTGGCCGGCGCTGCTGGTGTTCGCCGGCTGGCGGCTCGGCTCCGCCGTGGACGTCACGGACGAGGCGTCGTACGAACTCGCCCAGGCGTTGACCAATGGGCTGTACATGGCCGGACTGGTGCTGTGGACGCTGAACCTGGCGCGGCAGGTCTGCCGGGCGAAGGGGCTGGGTGAGGCGCATTTCCGCTGGGATTCCGGGGCCGTGCGGTTGGCCCGGCAATGCATCGACTGGGCGACGCCGCTGATCGTGCTGGTCGTTTTCGTCGTTTACGCGACCGAGCGTCACGCCGACGCCGCCTGGCGGGCTTCGTTCGGACGGATCGCGTTCATCGTGGGGATGATCGTCCTGCTGGTTTTCCTCCAGCGCCTCTTGCGACCGTCCACCGGCATCCTCGCCCCGCGGATGCGAAAGCACGAGACCGGCGGCCTGTATACGTTGCGTTACGTCTGGTACCCGCTCGTGCTGCTGGCCCCGCTCGTGCTGGCCGGGGCATCGGCCGCAGGCTACCACTACACCGCTGTGCGCTTCGCCGAAGACCTGGTGCGAACGTGCTGGCTGCTGCTGGGTATTGTCCTGCTGCACGCCATGCTGGTCCGCTGGCTGTTCGTCGCTCAGCGGCGGCTGGCCATCGAGCGGGCCCGCAAACGCCGGGCGGTGGCCGCTGAGGCGGCGCGGGCCGCCAACCAGCCCCCGGTCAGCGAGGCCATCGAGCTCGACGAAGAGAAGTTGAACCTGGTCTCCATCGGCGACCAGACCAAGCGGCTGCTGCGCAGTGCGGCGGCGGTGGCTTTGTTCGTCGGGTTGTGGCTCATCTGGGCCGACCTGCTGCCCGCGCTCGGCTTCATGCAGCAGATCGAGCTCTGGCCGTACACCGTGGCGGCGGCCGACGGTACCGCACCCGCCGCCGGCGGCACGGGCGAGGAAACCGCCGTGGGCCTCAGCGGCGGGCCGCGGGTCGAGTACATCACGCTCGCGCACCTGGCGATCGCCATCGTCGTGGCCGTCGTGACCTACATCCTGGCCAAGAACATCCCCGGTCTGCTGGAAATCGCCATTCTCCAGAAGCTACCGCTGGACACCGGCGGGCGCTATGCGATCACCGCTCTGGCCCGTTACACGATCGTCGTGGTCGGGACGGTCATCGCCTTCGGCGCGATCGGTATCGGCTGGTCGAAAGTGCAGTGGCTCGTGGCGGCCATGACCGTGGGTCTGGCCTTCGGCTTGCAGGAGATCTTCGCCAACTTCGTGTCGGGCTTGATGCTGCTGTTCGAGCGGCCCATCCGCATCGGCGACACGGTCACCATCGGCGACGTCAACGGCACCGTCACCCGCATCCGCATCCGGGCGACCACCATCACCGACTGGGACCGCAAAGAGCTCATCATCCCCAACAAGGAGTTCGTCACCGGGCAGGTGATCAACTGGACGCTCTCCGACCCGACGCTACGGATCACGCTGCCGGTGGGCATCGCGTACGGCTCAAACGTCGAGCTCGCCGAGCAGACGCTGCTGCGCCTCGCCCGCGAGCACTCCAGCGTTCTGGAGAGTCCCGAGCCACACGTGATCTTCACTGGCTTCGGCGACAGCACACTGGATCTGGAATTGCGCGTCTACATCTCCGGCATCGAGCACCTGCTGGCCACGCGCCACGAGATGAACAAAGCCATCGACGCCGCGTTCCGCAAGGCGAACATCGAGATCGCCTTCCCGCAGCGCGACCTGCACATTCGCACGATCGGCGATGCACTGGCCGTCACACGGGCGGCGCGGCGGCCCGATTCGCCGCCGGGTCAGTAGCCGCCGGTTTCGCTCAGTGATTTGCGGTGATGCAGGTTTCGAGCCGCGACTCGAACGTTGCGTAGTCCACCGGCTCCACCGTGATCAGCCCGGGGACGCGGTCCAGGAGCACGTCGCGGACCATCTGCTGCATGGCCCGCCGATAGCGCTCGATGTCGGCGGTGCTCAGCGCGTCCGGGTCGGTGTCGAAGGTCTGCTCGATCCGCCAGAGCACGTCCATCTCCTCGTGCCCGATGAGCAGGTGCTTGCGGTAGATCACGTGCACCGCCCGCCGCGCCGGCCGGTAGGCGATGTAGTAGTGGTATTCCCGCCGCGGGGCGACGATCGAATCGTCGATGAAGTAGCGGCTGCGCTGCGGGTCCGCCCGACGGACGCAGCCGAGCACCGAGGCGATGACATCGCTCACCGTGTGGTCCCGTCCGCTGATCAGGATGAACTCTTCGCGTTCGAGCGGCGGACCCTCGCCACGCAGTGCGGCGACGGCTTCACCGGCGATCCGGAAGCCGCCCGCCCCGCACAGGCACACGTGGCCGAGCTGCGTGCAGACATCACGGTAGCCCACCGTCACCGTCTCCACGCCGGTGGGATAGCTGCCGGCGAAGACGCCGTGTGCGCAGTGGAATTCGATCGGCGACACGGCCAGTGCGGCGGAATGAGCCTGGTTCCATTGCTGCGGCCCGCGCGCCGCTGGCGACTGACAGCCGCAGAGATTGACGACGGCCAGCAGCGGCAGTACCCGGCCGAGCCACGTGGTGAGGTTCGTACGGATCATCGGTCCTCCAACGCCGCGGCCGCCGGAGCGGGCCTCTCCCACCCGGCGAGCGGCGGTGCGAACGCGGTCTTACGGAGTTTCCGCCTGTTCGGCAAGACGTCGTCGCACCGCGTGCCCGGCTTGTCGGGCAGCGCTGGCGGCGAGTATGATCGGGATCACGCCTCCGCTGTGTCGCGGGGCGGTTGTCTGGTGGTGCAGGTCGACCCGCGCCAATAGGGCAATCGCCGGCGGGACCAGACGCTGCACCGCGCAGCGACGCCCGGCAACGCGAGGCGGACGACCACGTTGACGTGGGGTGTCGAATGGAAATCGAGAACGTGCAACCGCTGTACGAACGTCACGGCGGATTCCTCTGGGGCCTGGTGGGCAGCGTGATCGGCGCGGCCGCCGGGGCCGCGGTCTGGGCGGCCGTGGCGATGCTGTCGAATTACGAACTAGGCATCATCGCCTGGCTCCTCGGCGGTCTGGCCGGCTGGGGCATGGCGTGGGGGCATCATCGGGGGCGGGTCGGCGCCGGCCTCACCGCCGCCCTGATCGCCCTGCTGGGCATCCTGCTCGCGCGCACGGTGATGTTGAGCTACTTCTTTCGCGAGGACCTGGCCGCCGCGGAGAGCACGCTGGCCCTCTACGAGCGGCCCGCCGAGCAAGCCGAGAAGATCATCCAGCTCGCCCACGACGACGCCACCGAGGAATCGAAGCGGGAAGGACGCTGCCCGTTTGACGAGCAGTACATGCAGACCGTGGCCAAAGCAGCCGCGCACTATCTCGCCCTGCCGGAACCGGAACTCGCGAAGGCGTATGAGGAACACCAGCAGTGGCGACGCGAGGGTCGCCTGGAAGACCGAGCGTGGCTGGAGATGGCCCTGCCCTCCTACTTCGCCACCGAGGAGCACCCGGAGATCTTTCTCGACCAGGAACCGATGACGCCCGAACGGTGGGAAGCCTGCCGCCACGACGCGCAGACGCGCGCTGCCGCCCTGAGCGCCGACGAGCAGGCGGCCACCTGCCGCCGGCTGGTCCAGCTCTGGACGGTGGCTTCACACGACTGCCATCGCCGCCTGATGGAGAGCCACGCCGCGTTCGAGGACAGGCCGCGAGAACTGGAGCTCTTCCGTCAGGCCTACGCGGAGGCGAAAGCGCTGTCGGACGATGAGCTTGGCCAGCGTTACCTGGCGGCCATGAACTGGGACGACGAGGGACAGTGGGAGGATCCGGCGTGGCTGCGGCTACGTCTGGCGTACATCTACGCCGAGGATGCCTGGCGGCAACGTGAGATGAAGTCGTGGATCGATTCCCCAACACCGGGAGCAGCCTGGGACGCGTGCATCGAGGACGGTTTGCAGCGGGCGGCTGCGGTCGCCGAGGCATCGCTACCCGACGTTGTCCGCAGGGAGCACAGCGAGATCGAACACGGCAGCCGGCAGCGTGAAATGGCTGTGGGGCGTGCCCTGCTCCCCTTCGCCCCGCTCATTCTGGCGGTGCTGGGAGTCCAGTGGATCGACATCATCTTCATCGGACTGGCGGTCTTCACGGCCTATCGCGTCGCCACCCGTCGGTACCGGCAGGCGAAGGCAGCCAACCTGCCGGACGTCCCGTAACGTCCAGGCTGGGCACTGGACGTCTTCACCGCGGACACCACACAGCAGGTGCAGCCAACCGATGACACCCGACCCCGCCGTCTGGAACGGACAATACAAGCTTCCCTGGAACGACCCCGCCTTCAGCCGGCGGATGCTGGCTGAGCACCTGTCGCAGGAGCACGATCTGGCCAGCCGCCGGACTGACTGGATCGACCGGCAAGTCGACTGGCTGCACGCGCGCCTGCTCGGCGGCAAGCCGGCCCGCGTGCTTGACCTGGGTTGCGGCCCGGGGTTCTACGTCCGCCGGCTGGCGCCGCGGGGGCATCAGTGCCACGGCATCGACTTCGGGCCGGCGTCGATCGAGTACGCCCGACAGCATCATCCCGCCAACACGCCCGGCGAGTACATCCTCGCCGACGTGCGCGACGCCGAGTTCGGCGGGCCACACGATCTGGCGATGATGCTGTACGGCGAACTGAACGTGTTCTCGCCGGCGGAGGCGGCGGCGATCATCGGCAGGGCGCGGGCCAGCCTCGCGCCGGGCGGCGTCCTGATCGCCGAAGTGCAGACGCCGGAATCGGTCGAGGCCGCCGGCCGCGCTGCGCCTTCCGAGCAGCGGTCGGCATCTGGGCTGTTCTCCGACCGGCCGCATCGCTGCCGCACGGAGAACCGCTGGCTGCCGCAGGAGCGGGTGACGGTCCAGACGTTCCACGTCACCGACGACGCCGGCGGGCCGCCGCAAGAGTACCGCTCCACGACAAAGGCTTGGCCGGACGATGAGCTCGTCGATCTCTTCCTGGGCGTCGGCTTTGCGCACGTCACCCGCCGGGAGGATTGGCCGAGCAACACCGACAGCCTGGCCCTCTGGCTGGCGACGACAGAAGAGGTGACCGCCAGCGACTGACCGCCGTGCGCTTGCACGATCGAGCCAGACCGGAGACGATCCGGACACAACGACATCGGGGAGTGAGTGTGCCATGCTGAATCTCCAGATCGAGCGCCTGAGGAAGCTGCCACCCCATGCAGACGAAACGTGGCAGGCCGGCCTGTTCCACATGCCCATGTGGGTTGAGGATGATGAGGGCGGTCTCTTTCGACCGTGGTTTGCGCTGTGCATCGCCCCGGTCACGCGGCGCGTTGGATCGGCGCAGCCGCGGGTCGCGCCCGAGCGTGCCCCGGGGCAGGTGCTCGATGCCGTCGGCAGCCTGGCCACCGGGCAGTACGGCGGCTACCGCCCGGGCCGGGTGGCAGTCCGGGCGGCGGACGTCGCCGAGGCGCTCCGCCCTGCGCTGGCCGAGATCGGCATCGAGGTGGTCGAGCAACCGGAACTGCCCGATCTCTACGAGGCCTATCGGGAGATGTCCCGTGTCTCCCTGGAAGGCGAGGAAGACCCCGCCGCCCTGGTTGTTAAGGGCGTGACCATCGAACACTTGCGAGCCTTTGCCGAGGCAGCTCGGGATTTCTACCAAGCCGCACCCTGGCAGCATCTGTCCACCGACGACCTCATCGAGATCGTCGCCCCGAAGCCGCCGACCGGCCTGCGCTTCGCCACCGTGCTGGGTGCCGGCGGCCACGAGTACGGCATGGGCTTCTATGACTCGCGCCGGCGTTACGAGCGCATATACGAAACCGCCGACCCGCACAGCGTCCTCACGACCGGAACCCCCGTCTGGTCGTTCAGCTACGCACCGGTAATGGCCATGCCCTTCGGGGACGCGGACGCCTGGGAGCAACATAACCTGCCCGTCGCTGATGAAGACGCCTATCCGCTCCTGGCGTGCTACGGTTCGAAGCAGACCATACAGCGCCCGACTCCGCGGCAATGGGCCTTCGCTGAAGGGCTGCTGCGGGCGCTCGCCGCTTCGACCGAGGCCGAGATGGACACCGGCCGGTGGTCCAAGACGGTCGAGACGATCGACGGGCCGGCGGAATACACGCTGTCGTTGCCGCTACTGGAGGAGCCACCCAAGGACGCCACGCGCGGCTGGGCGGCCGGCCCACCCGATCCGCGCGCCATGGAGCGGATGTACACCGACATGGAGCGGGCGGCCCAGCGAGCCGGCGTCTCGTCCGAGAAGGAGCTCGAGGCGTTCTACAGGGAAAGCTTCCTCAACAAGCCCGTGCCGCGCCAACCGGGGCGCACGCCGCTGGAACGCGCCCAGGATTTGATCTACGAGGCACTGGCGACCGGCGGCCGCCGGCAGTTGCGCTTCGTTCGTCAGGCGCTCGAAGTCTGCCCCGACTGCGCGGACGCCTACGTCCTTCTGGCCGAACGAGAGACGGACCCGCAGCGTGCCGGTGAGCTTTACACCCAGGGCGTTGCCGCTGGTGAGCGCGCCCTCGGCCCCGAGGTGTTCACCGCCGACGCGGGGCACTTCTGGGGAATCCTGAAGACGCGGCCGTACATGCGGGCGCGGGCCGGGCTCGCTCAGTACTACGAGCACACCGAGCAGTGGGACGAGGCCATCACGCACTACCAGGACATGATGCGCCTCAACCCCAACGACAATCAGGGCGTACGTTTCGCGCTGGCCGCATGCCTCCTGCGCAAGAAGGACTACGCCGCCGTGGAGAAGCTGCTCGCCCCGCGCGAGGAGCCGGCGGCGCACTGGCACTTCCTGATGGCGCTGACCGCCTTCGCCGCCGGAGGCGACACGCCGGAAGCCCGCGAGCGGGCGAAGGCCGCCCATAAGTTCAATCGCCACGTGCGCAAGTACCTGCTGGGCCGCGCCGAGTTGCCGGATGTGCCGCCGCTGGGCTTCCATCCTCGCGAAGACGACGAAGCCGTCTGCGTGGTCTACGACATGCTCGAAGACTGGCACGGGGTCGAGGGTGCCCTGGCCTGGTTCGAGCAGACCACGAAGTCGCCGCCGCGCAAGCGCCCGCGACGGGCGAAGTCCGGCGGCAGGCGCTGAGGTCACGGCCCCTGTTGTGCCATAGAGAGGCAGGTCGATCGGCGGGCGAAGCTCGCCCTACGGCTCGCCGCGAGCCTCTCACGCTGTGAGGAAGCAAACGCGCTTTTCGTAGAGCCGCGGTTGCCGACAAAGGAACGTGTACGTATAATACGCATCTTAACTTTGTGAGGCCGCCGCTTGCCCCGCTCCAGACCTGCCAAAGACGACATGTACCATCTGGAAGCCTCCCTCGGCTTCCTGGTCTACCGCGTGCACCAGCACGCCGCCGCCGCGTTTCGCCACGCCCTCGAACCGGTGGGGCTGACCCCGCCGCAGTTCGGCGTGCTGGCCCGGCTGTGTGTGGAGAATGGCCAGCGCCAGGCTACGCTCTGTGAACGCTGTGCCGTCGACCCGAATACGATGGTCGGTATCGTCGATCGGCTGGAGAAGGCCGGCCTCGTCGTCCGCCGGCGGGACCCGCAGGACCGCCGGGCGTGCCTCGTGCAGATCACCGCCAAAGGTCGGCGGGCGTTCGCCGGCTGCGCCCCGGCACGTGCCGCCGCCTCGGCTGAGGCGTGGGCGGCGCTAACACGCGCCGAGCAGGGCCGCCTGCGAAACCTGTTGCGCAAGGCACTGCGTCTCCCGCCGCTACCCGCTCAAGGAAAGGACCCCGCTGATGGCTGCTGAACCGCCGGTACAAGCGACCAACTCCACCGCCCCCACCAGCAACGGGCGTCCCGCCAGCCGGCGGCGCCTGCTGCTGATCGTGCCGCTGGTGCTGGCCGGTCTGGGCTACGCCGGCTACTGGTACGTCTGGAGCTTCTCGCACGAACACACCGACGATGCTCAGACGGAAGGGCACATCCACGCTGTCGCCGCCAAGGTCCCCGGCTACGTCGCCGAGGTCTGCGTCGAGTCGAACCAGGTCGTCGCCGCCGGCGATGTGCTGGTGCGCATTCAGGCGGACGATTACGAGGCCCAGGTTCGTTTGGCAGAGGCCCGCCAGGGCCAGGCCGCGGCCGACCTCGCCGTCGCCCAGCAGATCGTCACGGTGCTGCGTGGCAAGACAACCGCGGCTATCGCCGCTGCCCAGGCCGCCGTCCGTGAGCAGGAAGCCCAGCTCGAAGCCTCCCGCAAGGACGCCGAGAGTGCTCAGGCCAACCTGGCGGCGGCCACCGCCGGCCGTGACCAGTCCCAGGCCCAGGTGCAGGCTGCCCAGGCCGATTACGACTACGCTGGCTACAACCTCCGCCGCATCACGGCGCTGCGTGAGGAGAAGCAAGCCGCCGAAGATGAGATCCAGTTGGCCGAGGCGCAGTACCGCGCCGCTGAGGCGAAGCTCGCCGCCGCCAATGAGGCAGTCAAGCTCGCCGGCGCCCAGATCGACGCCGCCGAGCACGCGTTAGCGGCGGCCGAGGCGAAGGTCCTCGTCGATGAGGCCACGGTCGATCAGCAGAAGAGCAAGCTCGACGATGCCATGACCGGCCCGGACCAGGTCCGCGCCGCCGAGGGCCGGGTCGAAATGGCCCGCGCCGCCCTGCTCGCCGCCGACGCCCAGCTCGACGTGGCCCGCCTCAACCTGAGCTACTGCACGATCACCGCTCCCGCCGGCGGCGTGGTCAGCAAGCGCTCCGTCGAGCTCGGCCAGTACCTCCAACCGGGTCAGCCGTTCCTCGCCCTCGTGCCGCTCGACGACACGTGGGTCGTGGCCAACTTCAAGGAAACGCAGCTGCAGAATCTCCGGCCCGGACAGCCGGCCACGCTCCGCGTCGACGCCTATCCGGGCCACCCGTTTCACGGGCACATCGACAGCATCGCCGCCGGCACCGGGGCCCGTTTCAGCCTCCTGCCGCCGGAGAACGCGACCGGCAACTACGTGAAGGTCGTGCAGCGCGTGCCGGTGAAGATCGTGCTCGACGCCGATCAGCATGACCCGCAGCGACCGCTGCGACCGGGCATGAACGTCATCGTGACTATCGACACGTCGGAGCAGGCCGGATCGTGAGCAACGTGTCGGCGCTGACGCTGGACACTCGCACCGCGGCGCGGGAGCTCGCGCCGGGTGGCGTCAACCCGTGGTGGGTCGCCGTCGCGGTCATGCTCGGCACCTTCATGGAGGTGCTGGACACCACGATTGTCAACGTCGCCCTGCCGCACGTCGCCGGCAACCTCTCCGCCGGCGTCGAAGAAAGCACCTGGGTCCTCACCAGTTACCTGGTCTCGAACGCCATCGTCCTGCCGGCGTCGGGCTGGCTGGCCCGCCGTTTCGGACGCAAGCGGCTGTTCATGGCCTGCATCATCGTTTTCACGATCAGCTCGCTGGCGTGCGGCTTGGCCCAGAGCCTGCCGGCGCTCATCGTCTGCCGCATCCTGCAAGGGCTCGGTGGCGGTGCCATGCAGCCTATCTCGCAGGCGATCCTGCTGGAGAGCTTCCCCCGCCGCAAACACGGTCTGGCCATGGCCGCGTTCGGCATCGGCGTGGTCATCGCCCCGATCATCGGGCCGACGCTCGGCGGCTGGCTGACGGACAATTACTCCTGGCGCTGGTGCTTCTACATCAATCTGCCCGTGGGCATCCTGGCTCTGCTGCTGATCCAGACGTTCGTCTTCGACCCCTCGTACCTGCGGCAAAGCAAGCCCGGACGCATCGACTACCTCGGGCTGGGCTTGCTCGCCCTCGGACTGGGCACGCTCCAACTCGTGCTCGACAAGGGGCAGACCGAAGACTGGTTCCAGTCGCCCTGGCTGACGAAGGTCGCCATCGTCAGCGCGGCCTCGTTGATCCTGCTCGTCTTCTGGGAACTGCGGGCCGAGCACCCCATCGTCGATCTGCGCGCCTTGCGTGACCGCAACCTCGCCCTCGGCACCATCATGATGTTCGGCTTCGGTGCCGCTCTCTACGGCAGCACCGTGCTCTACCCGATCATGCTGCAAACGCTCCTGCACTACACCGCCCTGCTCAGCGGTTTCGCCCTCTCGCCCGGCGGCCTGGCCACGCTGCTGTTCATGCCGATCTGCGGGCGGCTGGTCGGCGTGGTCGACCCGCGCAAGCTGATCTTTTTCGGCTTCAGCGTCTGCTCGCTCTCCCTGTTCATGATGTCGGGATTCAACCTGCAAGTGGACTTCAACGCCGTCGTCTGGCCGCGTATCGTCCTCGGCATCGGCATGGCGTTCACCTTCGTTCCGCTGACGGCGGTTACGTTCACGACGATCCCGCGTGAGGACATGGGCAACGCCACCGGCATCTACAACCTCATGCGCAATATCGGCGGCAGCGCCGGCATCGCCATGGTCACCACGCTGCTCGCTCGCCGTGCCCAACTCCACCAGAGCACCCTCGTCGCGAACGTGACGCCGTACGATGTCCAGGTGCAGCGCTCGCTGGAGCAGTCCGCGCACATGCTCCAGGCCGCGGCCCCGCCGGGGGCCGTCGTCGCACCGACGCCGCCGGTGGCCGTGCTCTACGGCGAAGTGCAGCGGCAATGTACGATGCAGGCGGTCCTGGACAACTTCTGGCTGATGGGCGTGGTGATGGCGGTGCTGGTGGTCGGGCTGCTGCTGCTGCGTCGGCCCCGGCATGCCCCCGGAGCCCACGAATGACCGCGACCGAGCCGCGTCCGGGCCGCTTCGGTCATGCTTTCCGAGCACTGCGTCACTGCAACTACCGCCTCTTCTTCGCCGGCCAGGCCGTCTCCCTGATCGGCACGTGGATCTCGCGCATCGCCATCGGCTGGCTGGTCTACCGGCTGACCGACTCGGCGTTCATGCTCGGCTTGGTCAGCTTCGTGGGGCTGGTGCCGGCGTTCCTGCTGACGCCGCTGGGCGGCATCGTCGCCGACCGTATCCCCCGTCGGCGCGTGCTGGTGTGCACGCAGATCATGCTCATGCTGACTTCATTCGCCCTGGCCTTCTTCGCGTTACGAGGCACGATCACGCCCGTGCACATGATCGTGCTCGGCGCGATACAGGGGTTGTGCAACGCCTTCGACGTCCCCGCCCGGCAGGCGTTCGTCGTGGAGATGGTCGAGGGTCCGGCCGACCTGGGCAGCGCCATCGCCATGAACTCGATGATCTTCAACAGCGCCCGGCTGCTCGGACCGTCCATCGCCGGCGTGCTGATCGCCGTCTTCGGCGAAGGGCTGTGCTTCCTGATCGACGGGGCGAGCTTTCTGGCGGTGATCAGTGCCCTGCTGGCCATGCGCGTCGCCGTGCGGGAGACGGCTCACAAGGACCACCACGTGTTGCACGAGCTACGCGAGGGGCTGGCGGCGGCGTTCGGCTTCGCCCCGATTCGAGCGATCCTGCTACTGATGGCCCTGACCAGCCTCGTGGGCATGCCCTACGCCGTGCTGATGCCCGTCTTCGCTCGCACCGTATTGCATGGTGGCGCGATCACGCTGGGCTTCCTGATGGCCGCCGCGGGCGTCGGCGCGCTGCTCGGCGCACTCTGGCTGGCGATGCGCGAGAGCGTGCTCGGGCTCGGCCGGCTCATCGCCGCCGGCGGGATCGTCGCCGGCATCGCCCTGGTGGCGTTCGGCCTGTCCAGCACGTTGTGGCTGTCGTTGCCGATCCTGCTGGTGATCGGCGTGGCGTTGATGGTGCAGAGCGCCGCCTGCAACACGATCGTGCAGACTATCGTCGACGACGCCACACGCGGCCGCGTGATGGGTTTCTTCGCCATGGCCTTCCTGGGCACCATGCCGTTCGGCAATCTGCTGGCCGGCACGCTGGCCCGGCACGTCGGCGCTCCGCGGACCGTCATGCTCGGCGGCTGCGTGTGCATCCTGGCCGCGACCATCTTCGCCCGGCTGCTGCCCGGGCTGCGCGAGCTGATCCGACCGATCTACATCGCCCGCGGCATTCTGCCCCCCCTGCCCGAAGGTGTCGGCAGCACCGCCGCCCTCGTTCCACCCGCCCGCGATTGACACCCGTTTTCCCACACGCCACGTCGTTTGACACCCGTTGGTCGCCTTCAACCGACGGCGACGCCACGTCTCCGGTTTCCAGTACCAGCGTTGACGACACCAGAACTCGCCGTCCCGTGACGCTGGGCACCGAACGTACCGCCCTTCCGGCGAAGTCGAGGGCGCCATACACCGATACAACACCGTGGCGCCGACAGCAGTACCCCGCGCACGGGGTGGTCGAGGCCGCCTTCGCCAATCGCGAGCAAGTCGCCACACCGGAAGCCACGAGCGGACACGGTACGCACCATGGTCGGGCTGATCCACAGGCTGTTGTTTGGCTTGGTCGAGTCGACGGCCGGCAGCGGGGCCCTGCGCGAAATCCGCCGCCGCGCCGGGATCGCCGACGAGCGCATCTTCCAGATGGCCCAGACCTACGACGACGAGGAATGGCGGCGGCTGTTCGGGGCTACGTGCGACGTGCTGGGCCTCACCCGCGAGCAAGCGGAAGAGGCCTTCGCCGCGTACTTCATCCGTGACGCCCTCCAGCGCTGGCCCGGGTGGTTCGCGATGTGCTCCAACGCCCGCGAGTTCCTGGAGCGCCAGCCGAAGATCCACAACAGCATCGCCGCCAGTGTCCAGGATCCGGCGGCCCGACAGGCCATGCAGGACAAGTTCAGCGTCATCAGCAGCGACGACGAGCTGATCGCGCATTACCGGTCCGCCAACCAGCTCTGCGGGCTCTACAAGGCGATGGCCCGACACATCCTGGCGCACTACGGCACGTCCGGGACGATCGACGAGGTGCGCTGTCAGCGGAATGGGGACCCCGAGTGCGAGATCCACATCCGCTGGGCAAAGGGGGGCGCGTCGTGACGTCCCTGCACTCCGCCGCGCCGACCGCCAGCGCCGATCAGATTCGCGCGTGGATCGATGCGCTCTGCGACCAATTGTCGCGAGGCGTCGATGGACGCTTCGACTTCATCGTCAGCGTCGACACCGACGACGAGACGATCGGCAAGCTCCAGATGCTCATCAACTTTGTCCTCGACGTCGCCCGCCGGGCCATGCAGGAACAGCAGGCCCAGCAGCAGCGTCTGGAGCAGGTGACGCAGCGCCGTGCCCGGCTGAACCTGCTGCAACAGGAGCTGCTCGGTCCCGGCGATCTGACCAGCAAGCTGAAGGAAGTAACCACCAACGCCGTGCAACTGCTGGATCTGGACTTTTGCCGCATCTGGGTAACCAGACCTGGGGATCGGTGCGCGTCCGGTTGTCCGCATGCCCCGTCCACGGCCGGCGAACCGAGGTGCACGAAGACGGGCCACTGCCTGCACCTGCTGGCCAGCTCGGGCCGCTACACGCACACCGACGGCGGGCTCCACGCCCGCATTCCGTTCGCCTGCTACAAGATCGGGGCAACGGCCGCCGACACCGGACACAAGCTGGTGACCAACGACATCCTGAACGATCCGCACGTCCATGATCACGAGTGGGCCCGGAGCCTCGGCCTGGTGTCGTTCGCCGGCTACCAACTCCGACCTCCCGGCAGCGAGGCTATCGGGGTGCTCGCCGCCTTCTCTCGCAATCCGATCACGCCCGACGTCGACGGCGTGTTGGAGACGCTGGCCAACTCGGCGGCCCTGGTGATTCAGCGTGACGTGGCGGAGGAAGAGCAGAAAACGCTCCAGGGCCAGTTGCTCCAGGCCCTGCGGCTGGAATCCGTCGGGCGGCTGGCGGCCGGTATCGCCCACGAGATCAACACGCCGACGCAGTTCGTCAGCGACAACACGCGCTTCGTGGCCGCGGTCTTCCCGAAGCTCAGCGAACTACTAGCACAGCACAAACACTTCCTCGAAACCTGCCGCGACCAGCAGATGCCGTCCAACCACGTGGCTGAGCTCATCACCGCAATGGAACAGGCCAAGCTGGACTACCTTCTCGACCAGATACCCGAGGCGCTGTCCGATTCGCTGGAGGGGCTCGAACGCGTCACCTGCATCGTGCGGGCCATGAAAGACTTCGCCCATCCCGGCCAACAGGCCTTCGCCTCGGCCGACCTCAACCGAGCCATCGAAAGCACGGTCACGGTGGCCCGCAACGAGTGGAAGTACGTGGCCGAGATGGAGTTGAATCTGGACCCAGCCCTGCCACCGGTCGCCTGCCAGTTGGGCGAGTTCAACCAGGTCATCCTAAACCTGGTGGTGAACGCCGCCCATGCCATCAAGGACGTCGTCCAGTACGGCGCCGGCAAGGGCACGATCACCGTCTGGACGCGACACGACGGCGACTTCGTGGAGATCCGCGTCAGTGACACCGGCCCGGGCATCCCGCCGGAGATCCGCGACAAGGTCTTCGACCACTTCTTCACGACGAAGGAGGTCGGCAAGGGCACGGGACAGGGCCTGTCCCTGGCTCATCGGGTAATCGTCGAGCAACACCGCGGCTCGCTGACGTTCGAAACCGACGTGGGCCGGGGGACTACCTTCGTCATCCGTCTGCCAGTGGAGGCGCCGCCGTGCGCGGCGCGAGCCAGCGCCGATGAGGCCGGATCGCCATTGCCTCTGTCGGAGTCCGCCCTGTGATCACCAAACAGCAGAAGCCGGAGACCGGCGTAGCCCGCCGCGAGGCACGACGACTGTGGCTCGCCCTGGTCGTGCGTATTGTGCTGCCCTCCGTGGCGGGCGTCTTGTTGTTCTCCGCCGCCATCTTCCTGGTCATTCTCCCCACCCTCAAACAGACCCTCATGAATCGGAAGCGGGAGGTCATCCGCTCTCTGACGCAGGCGGTTTGTGCCGAACTGGCCAGCTTCGAGCGACAGGTGCAATCCGGGCAAATGAGGAGAGCGGCGGCCCAGGCGGAGGCCATCGCCCTGGTCCGTGACACTCGCTACGGCAGCGACGCAAAAGACTACTTCTGGATCATGGACACGCACCCCCGCATGATCATGCATCCCTATCGGCCCCATCTGAACGGTCAGGATCTCACCGAGTACGCCGACCCCCGGGGCACCCACCTCTTCGTGGATGCCGTCCACGCCGTGCAGGGCGATGGACACGGTTACATCAGCTACATGTGGCAGTGGAAGGATGACCCCACGCGCATCGTCCCCAAGCTCTCCTACGTCCAGCGCTTCGCCCCCTGGGACTGGATCGTGGGCACCGGGCTGTACACGGACGACGTGGCCGCCGAAATCGCCGCCGTCTCACACCGGCTGGCCTCGGTCGCCGCCGGCGTACTTGGGATCGTCGCCTTGCTGGCCGGCTATGTGGCCTGGGGCAGTTGCCGGGCCGAGCATCGCCGGCAACGTGCGGAAGCCGCCGTGCGGCGACTGAACGAAGACCTGGAGCAGCGTGTCCGGGAACGGACCGCGGAGCTGTTGCAGACCAACGAACGACTGCGGGTCGAGATCGACGAGCGACAGCAGATTGAGGAAGCGCGGGCTCTTCTCCAAAGCCAGCTCGTACAAGCGCAGCGGCTCGAGGCCGTCGGCCAGTTGGCCGCAGGGATCGCCCACGAGATCAACACGCCCACGCAGTTCGTGAGCGACAACACGCAGTTCGTGGCCGCCACGTTCCCGAAGCTGACCGGGCTGCTGCAGCAACACGCCCAGCTTCTGGACGTCTGCCGCCGGGGCGCCGTACCGGATGCCCAACTCAACGAGTTCGTCTCGGCGATGAAAGAAGGCAAGCTGGACTACCTGCTCGAACAGATCCCCGAGGCGCTGTCCGATTCGCTGGAGGGTCTCGAGCGTGTGACGCGGATCGTGGGCGCCATGAAGGAGTTCGCCCATCCCGGACAGCAGGGCCTCTCGCCCGCCGACCTGAACAAGGCCATCGAGAGCACGATCACCGTGGCCCGCAACGAATGGAAGTACGTCGCCGACGTCGAGCCGGACCTGGACCCGGCGTTGCCGCCGGTCCCCTGCCTGCTCAACGAGTTCAACCAGGTCATTCTGAACCTGATCGTCAACGCGGCCCACGCCATCAAGGACGTCGTCGGAGACGGCGGCCACGGCAAGGGCACGATCGCCGTCAGCACGCGCCACGACGACGGCGTGGCCGAGATCCGCGTCAGCGACACCGGAACCGGGATCCCCGTGGAAGTGCGGGACAAGATCTTCGATCCCTTCTTCACGACCAAGGAGGTGGGCCGGGGCACGGGGCAGGGTCTGGCGATCGCCCATCGCGTCGTGCAGAAGCACCACGGAACGCTGACGTTCGAGACCGAAGTCGGTCGGGGAACGACGTTCATCATCCGCCTGCCCGTTGAGCCCGGCGTTTCGACGGGCGCGGCACGCGAAGCGTGCCAGTCCAAGTTCGTCTCCCTGAATGCACCGACCCCGGCCGACGGAGGCCCGGCGGTCGAGGAGCCCGGACCGGAGTATGCCCAATGACCCGCGTGCTGTTTGTCGATGACGAGCCCAAGATTCTGCGCGGCCTGGAGCGCATGCTCCACGGGCTCGATTGCGGCTGGGAAACCGCCTTCGCCACGAGCGGCCGCGAGGCGCTAGCCTTGATGGACCAGCAGCCATTCGACGTGGTGGTTTCCGACATGCGCATGCCCGAGATGGACGGCGCTGCGCTGCTCCGCGAGGTCATGGAGCGCCATCCGCAAGCCGTCCGCATCGCCCTCTCCGGACACTCGGAGCACGACCTGGTGCTCCGCTCCATCGGCGTGACGCACCAGTACCTCGGCAAACCCTGCGACGCCGCCCAGCTCCAGGGCGTCATCACCCGGGCCATCGCCCTGCGCCAATTTCTGGCTGAACCCGCGCTGCGCTCCCTGGTCTCGCAGCTCTGGAGAATCCCCAGCATGCCGGAGGCCTATCGCGAGCTGATGGCCCAAATGCAGCGGCCCAGCACGTCGCTCAGAGATCTGGGACACATCGTGACCCGCGACGTGGGCATGACCGCCAAGATCCTCCAGATCGTGAACTCGTCATTCTTCGGGCTTCCACGACACGTGGCCGATCCTGCACAGGCCGTCTGCCTGCTCGGGCTCAACGCCCTGCGGGCCCTGGTCATGACGATTCACATCTTCACGGAGCTGCGGCCGGACCGGGTCCACGACGTCGCGCTCGACAATCTGTGGACACATTGCACGGAGACGGGCGCCATCGCCAAGATGATCGCCGCCGAGCAGGGCTGCGAGCGCGGCACATGCGACCACGCCTTGGTCGCCGGCCTGCTGCACGACGCCGGCAAGCTCGTCCTGGCCGCCAACCTGGGCGAGCAGTACCGCGCCGCCATGCATCGCGCCGCCGAGGAAGGTATCCCCCGGGCCGAAGCAGAACGCCAGGTGTTCGGAGCCACGCACGCCGAGGTCGGCGCGTATCTCCTGGGTCTCTGGGGACTGCCTGATCCGGTGGTCGAGGCCGTCGCCTTCCACCACCACCCCGCAGACTGCTCCGCGAACACCTTCACGGCCCTCACCGCCGTACACGTGGGGCATGCTCTTCAGTACGTGTCCAAGGGAGCCGGTGAAGAAGAGCTGTCCCAGAAGCTGGACATGCAGCACCTCCAGCAACTGGGCCTAGCCGAACGCTGGCCGGCCTGGCGCGACCTGTGCATGTCGAGGGCCGAGGCATGAGCGAACGCATCCTCTGTGTCGACGATGAGCCCAAGGTGCTCCGTGGCTTCCAACGCCAGTTGTACGAGCACTTCGACGTCGTGACCGCTACCGGCGGCGCCGAGGCGCTCGACATCATTGCGACAAACGGGCCCTTCGCCGTGGTCGTCTCCGACATGCGCATGCCCGGCATGGACGGCATCGAGTTTCTCTCCGCCGCCCGGCAGCGCGCCCCGGACAGCGTCCGCATCATGCTCACGGGAAACGCCGACCAGCAGACCGCCGCCCAGGCCGTCAACGAAGGCCACATCTTCCGCTTCCTGAACAAGCCCTGCGCGCCGGAAGCGCTGCTGGGGGCTCTCCAGGCCGGCGTCGTCCAGTACCGCCTCGTCACCGCCGAGAAAGAGCTGCTCGAGAAGACGTTGCGCGGAGCAATCCGTGTGCTGGCCGAAGTGCTTTCGCTCACCAACCCGGTCGCTTTTGGTCACGCCGCCCGCGTGCAGCGGCTCGTCTCCCGCCTCGGCCGGCACATGCACGTCGAGCGTCCCTGGCAAAGCGAGATCGCCGCGGCCCTCTCGCAGATCGGCTGCGTCACCGTTCCGCCGGACACGCTCCAGCGAGCCTACAGCGGCGGCCCGCTTCAGCCCCAGGAAATGCAGATGCTCGACGCCCACCCGGGCATCGCCAGCGATTTGATCCGCAACATCCCGCGCCTCGAGGAAGTGGCCCGCATCGTCGCCTACCAGAGCAAATGCTTCGACGGCTCGGGTGTGCCCGACGACGACGTCCGCGGCGGCCACATCCCGCTCGACGCCCGCATCCTGAAGGTCGCCTCCGATTTCGACACGCTCCGCTCCAGCGGCCAGACCGCCCCGGCCGCCCTCGAGGAGATGCAGGCGCGAGCCCACCTGTACGATCCGGCGGTGCTGGAAGCCCTGGGGGCTCTGATCGCGGAGGATGACCCCTTCGAGATCCGCGAAGTGGCTCTGGAAGACGTCCGACCACGGGCGGTACTGGCCGACGACGTGCGTACGCCGGCCGGCTGCCTACTCATCAGCAAGGGGCAGGAAATCACGCCCTCCGTGCGCAGCCTGCTCTGCAACTACGCCCGCAAGCAGGGTCTCGAGTGGGACATGCGCGTGCGTGTTTACGTTGAACGACAGGTTCATCGGCCGACGGAAAACGCCTGAGGCAGGAGACAGCCGACACGCGACACATCGTGCTCCTGGTGGATGATGAGCCGAAGGTGCTCACCGCACTCCAGCGTCTGCCGCGGCACGAGTCGTACGAGATTCTCACGGCTGGCAACGCCGAAGAGGCCCCGGAAATCCTCACCCGCACGCCCGTCGCAGCGATCCTCAGCAACGAGGAGATGCCGGGCATGCGCGGATCGAAGTCTCTGGCCCGGGTGGCCCGTGACTAACGACGCAACCCGACCCTCCACGCGCGGTCGCGGACCGTCGAGATCGGATTCGCCTCCACGTGGGCATCAGCGCAGACCTGGAGGACTTCTCGCCAAGCCAGACCAGAACGCAGTTAACGATATCACGGTGCCGGTGCTCTGCTACCCCGGCCGGGACAGCGCCGACCTGCGTAACCTATTACCAGACAGCATGTTAGCGACACACTGCACTGAAGGAAAGCATCCGGAATCGTCGGGGCGTTACGAATCTCGTAACCGTTTCCGAAACAGTATTGAAAGCGCTGCGCAGTCCTGTTATTGTTACGGTCATGAGCCAGGGCTGCCCCAGCACCGGTATGCGTCCCCCGCTCGAGGAGCAGGCGCGCCAAGTGCTCCATCGGGTCCGACGCGCCTTCGCCGCCATCATCGACCTTACCTGCGGCGCGACGAAACGGAGCACGCAAATCGCAGATCGGCTCAGGGTCCACCGCAAGTTGGCTTGGCAGATCAGTAAGGTCGCCCACACGCCGGACGCGTTTCACGCAGCACGGTTTATCCCGGCCCCCGGCAACATGGAGACCTTCCTCGCCGCGGCACGAAGGCGCGGCGTGACCGAGGAGCTGCTTCAGGCGGCGGCAGCGGCCGTCGCGGATTTCGAGAATCTGGTCCCCGCCCACGCCGACGATCGCCGGTCGCTCGAACTCATGCTGCTGGGGTGCTCCAGCAAGCCCGACGACGACGCTGAAGCAGCCTTGCGCCGCTCGGCGTTCCTGAGCAATGCGCTCACCTGGGGCGTCCAAGCCAAGACGCGGCTCGTCGCCAATCTCCTGGCACCGACCGGCGACGGGAGCCGTTTCGACCTCGTGCGCATCCGGGGGTATACCGACTTTCGGCGAAATCGTCCCAATCAGCCCTGGATCGTGTCGTATACGCGCTCCGCGACGGACAACTGGGGCGCCCTACCAGAATCGCCTGAGCCCATCGACGACACCGGTGGCCTGCCCGTACCGCTGTTGTGCCAATTCTGCTCGGATCCTTTGCCCGCCTTTCGCCGGCGGCCCGGAACAGAGGGCTGCGTCGTGGACGAGCTGGCGCCTGGACGAGTGGGGAACACTGGTGCGGTAACGTTCTTCACAGGCGAGATCAGTCGCAATTCGGCCACGCGCTACCGTGACGCGGAGAACACGTTCAACGAATTCTCGGCTCGCATCCAGACGCCGACGGAAGTACTGGTCTTCGACGTGTACGTGTGCGACAGCATGTTCGGCCCGATCGAGCCGAAATCCGCGTTATACAGCGCGCTCGTAAGCCCGAGTTCGCGTGACGAGGGCGATCGCCTGCCGATTGTGACGCAGGTGACGCATCTGGGGCGCGGTCTGGACGTGATCTTCACGCCGGACGTGCCGCGCTATGTCGACTTGACGCAATACGTCTTCGATCGGCTGGGCTGGGATGAGGCCCGGTTCGACGTATACCGCGTGCGCATGGAGTACCCACCCATGCCCACGGTGTTGACCATTGCGCATCCTCTGCCGGACCAGCCACGCTGAGTGCCGGCGGGTTTCATCGGCGACCGGTATCGTGGTCGCCGCCGTGAGTCGGAAAGGCCCGATTCACACCCATCGTTCGTCTCGTAGTCGCTGCGGGCGGGCGATTCACGTTGTCTGTGAGGAGGAAAGAACCAGGTCCTGCCGAACAGCACAGATCGCCCGAACCGCCGCGCGGATCCTCGCCGCCGTGGTCACCGAAGTAGCAGACTGCTTCGCGGCCCTGCGGGGAATGGAGTTACAGGAGCACCCGGTACAGGACCGGGTCGCTGAGGGAAGCCCGTTTCTGAGGAGTAGGAGTGGATTATGAAATGCAACGCGAAAATCCTGGGATGTCTGCTGCTGGCAAGCCTGTGGCTGCCTGCGGCCAGCGCGACCTCGCTGCTGGTAAGCGAGGCGCAGGGCACGTTTCTCTACGGCTACGGCTCTTCGACCTGGGACGAGATGACCGCCACACTGGACGACGTCTTCGACACCGTTGACGTCGTTCCCGACTTCACGAACCTCGAGCAGATGCTCAGCTACGATCGCATCTGGCTCGACCAGCGCTACCAGGGCAGCACGTTGCAGCAGGTCGAGGTCGACAACATCGCGGCGTTCGTGGCCACCGGTCGCCGCGTCGTGCTGATGGGCGAGCGCGAAGGCTGGACCGACTGGAACAACCAGATCCTGGGCATCGGCGGCGGCACGTTCGACTACCGATACTACGGTTACACGTCACCGATCCTGGCCCACTCGATCACCCACAGTGTCTCCTCCGTCATGCTGGACATGGCCGGCACGGCCATCGGCGGCACCGAGCTGTTCGATGTGAACTTCGCCACGCTGTGGTGTCCGCAGCAGAACATGCTGACCGTGCTCGACATCAACGTGTGGGACGACAACCACTGGAACACGGCGGATGACGCGCAGTTCGCCAAGAACGTGGCGGACTGGCTCGTCGCGCCGGAGCCCGGCTCGCTTTCGTTGCTGGCCGTAGCCGCCCTGCTGCTGCGCCGGCGTCGCTAGTATCCTGAGTCCGAACGTCACTGACAGAATCGGGGAGTGCGAAGCTCCGCGGCGCGACCGCAGATGGAGCTTCGCACTCCCCTCTTTCATTTTCACTGTCGCCGCGTGATGCGCCCACGCCCGTCACGGTACCGGCGAGACAACCTCCTCGCCCTCGGACGATTCCGGCAACAGCGTGTACCGCTCCATCTGCGAGCCGTTGACGCACAGCACGGTCGCCCGCTCGCCCGGCGGAGCCGGCACGGCGTAGAGCAGGCTCACCTGGTCATCAAGCTTCCGGTCGGCGATGACCTGCCCGTCGTCGTCGATCCAGATCAGCCGGCCGCCGGTCTCAGTGCTCCTGAAGCTGCTCTCATCCACTTGTTCACGGACGTACAACGCCAGCCCAACCACGTACTCAACGCGTCCATCGCCGTCGAAGTCGCCGCCCACGGCCTCAGCCTGGCCCTGAACACCTGGTCCCAGCGTCGGCTCGAGCTTCCATAGGAGTTCACCGCGCGGCGAGTAGAGACACAGCAACATCCGCATGCGGGACCCGTCGAAGGTGGTGTACCGAGCAGCCGTGCACAGCCAGCAGACCTCGCCATCGACCGGAACACCGCGCACGGCCTGCACATCCGCGCCTTCCAGTCCCGGCAGACGCAGTTTCTGCACCACACCCGTACTGGGCTTCAGGATCGAGACGCCGCCCTGGTAGTCGGGGAAGATCAGCTCCACCTCACCGTCGCCGTCGACGTCCTGCTCGGACATGTTCCAGCGTGAGCCGGAGAACATCATCGACTCCTCCAGGTTCACGCGTGCGTTACCGCCGGGCTCGTCTGGCGCCGTAATAGCCATCCCCAGCCCCTCGTCCTCGTCAAAGGAGGCAGCCGTGATCGTCTCGCCGGCGGCCAGCTTGCCCACGCAGTCGGCCAGTGCGGTTCGCACATCCTCCGTCCACGTCGGGAACACCGCCTTTACCTGCCCCGCCGAATCCACGACGTAGACGAGCGGCAGACAGGTCACATGCCACTCCTCCGCGATCCCGTGCTCGGCGTCGCTGATTTGCGGGAACCGTACGCCGCAGCGCTCGACCGTTTGCCGCATGATCGCTTCGCCCGCAGCGCCGTTGCCGTTAACACCGACGAAGCACACGTTGGCCGCGCTGTCCGCCGCCAGGCGCTGCATCTCGCGGAGCAGCGGCTCCGCCTGTGGCATCCACGTGGCCCAGAACGCGACGACCACGACCTTCCCGTGCTCGGCCGCCAAGTCGAACCGCCCGCCGTCGAACGTCGTGCCGATCAATGCGGGTGCCCGTTGACCGAGCAGCTTGTCCGGCTGGGCAATCTCGTCACTACATGTCCAGTAATACGGATCGTACACACGCGTGCCGGGCGCGTTCGGAACGAACGTGTCGTCGGGGATCTCCGCATCGGTCTCCACGTCGCGCAGGGTGATCACGATCTCCGCCTTCTCCACCGCCTCGGGGTCGCGCTCGTACGACTGGCGCAGCACCGCCCGATAGCCCTCCGTGTAGTCCAGCCGGAATTCCTCGAAGAGTTGGCGCTCGCCGTCGATGAACGCCTCGAACGGCAGCATGCTGCCATGCTCGAGACGGTCCAGCCGGAAGCGCCCGCTGAGCAACCGCCCCGCACGGCCCTCGCGTTCGGCGGGCTGCACGCCAGTCACAACCACGATCGGCAGGTACTCGTCACCGTCCTCGCCGCCGGCCAGCACCGCCGCCAGCGGATGTCCGCCGCCGACGGGTTCTCTGGACAGCGACCACGGCGCACCGCCGAGCGCCTCGGCCGTCGTCATGCTCGGGGCCGTGTACGACCAGCGGCCGCGACTCGGCCAGTACCACTTGACCTCCTCGCCATCGCTGTACGCGTGCGTGTAGTCCCACTTGACCGCGATCCGGCCATCCGCCGAGGCGAGCGTTCCGTCAATCCGCCCTTCCTCTAACGGTCGGCCCTTCTGTTCCAGCCGTGCCTCGTAGCAGTAGCTGTCGCGGTAGCTCTTCAACGCCCGGTAGTGGGCCAGCGTGGCGTCGAGAACGGCCCGCGCCTCGGGCGATTCCTCCGGAAGTGGCTCCCCCGGCACCGCGCCCCCAGCTCTGAGCAAGCCGGCCAGGAAGCCTCCCAGCACGGATCCCCCACCGCCCGACGGACCTTCCACTTCGTCGTCGTCACTAGCAGCCGCTACGGGACCGCTCCCGGAGACGTTGCGCACATGTCGCCCAACGGCGGCCGCCAGCGCCTCGCCGCGCAGGTCGCGCTCGATGACCTTTCCGTCCGGCCCGATCAGGAACTTCGCCGGAATGCCGCCGACGCCGTACAGATTGGCGATGGGACCTTTGTCCGCCTTCTCCGCCCAGATCTGGATCCAGGGCAGCTCCCGGGCGCTCGCGAACTTCTGCGCCGTCTCTGCGTCCTTGTCGAAGCTGATCCCGACCACAACGAAGTTGTCGCCGCCGAACTCCTCGTACAGCTTCTTCACCTTCGGCAACTCGGCGACGCAGGGCCCGCACCAGGTCGCCCAGAAATCGATGAACACCACCTTGCCGCGCAGCTCGGAGAGCTTGAACGGCTTGCCGTCCAGCGTCTTCGCCTCAAAGTCGGGAGCGACCACGCCCGCGTGAATCGACTGCACCTTCACCTTGGCGATGTCCCGCTCCACCGTGCTCTGCCCGA
The DNA here is from genome assembly GCA_050115495.1 of Phycisphaerae bacterium. GTDB lineage: Bacteria > Planctomycetota > Phycisphaerae > UBA1845 > Fen-1342 > JAAYXS01. The sequence goes on from JASFQK010000039.1 coordinate 50,917, forward strand.
CGGGCAGAGTCATCTCCTGGGACCAGGAGATGTCCTTCGGCCCGGGGCCTCACCCCAAGGCTGTGCGTTTGGCGTGTCGTAACAGCTTCACCGTGTGCGTGCCCGGCGGCAGGCCGTGCAGCTCGTACCTTCCGTCGGCGTCGCTCAGTCCGCCGATGACCGTCCCGTCGTCCGTGTGGATCTGAACGTTGACCATGGCGAGCGGCTTGTCGTCAGCGTCCAGCACGCGGCCGGCGACCGTCAGACCCTCTTTCGGCTGGAGCAGAACTTCCGCCGTCTCGCCCACCGTCGCGGACACCGCTCGTTCGAAGAGCACGGGCGCGTAGGGCAAATTGGCGCCGGTTCCCCAGACAATCACCTTGTAGCGCTGGCCGGCGGGGAGTGGCCCGATCGGCCTCAACCTGGCGCCCGGCTCGCCAGACAGCGACCGCGAGTAGAAGAGGAGGCGTTGGTCGGCGTCCTCGTCCGCGCCAACACTGGCCCCATCTTCCCCCTCCCCGAGCGGGGCCGCCAGCATGACCGCCAGGTATGCCCGCATGCCTTTGGGTAGCTCGGGCAGCTCGATATCCAGGCAAGCCCCCTTCTCCAGCCGTAGTCGCAACGGCTCCTGCTGGAGGTCCGCCGGCTTGATGTTCGGCAGGGTCGCGAAGCCGTGCTCGGCGTCACCGGCGAGAATGAGCCAATCATCCTCCAGGGCGGCGAGATTCCGCAGGACAAAATGCCCTGCTGGATCGGTCATGGCCCGGCAGCAGTAGCGTCCGTTCGCCTTGGCGAACATTCCGAACAGGTACTCGTTGTCGGCGCACACGCGTGCCCCGACCTCGTCATCGTACTCCAGGTATCCCTTCGCCCGATGGACGAGGACGACGGGCATACCCGCCGCCGGCTGGCCACTGTCGGCGAACTCCACGACGCCTTCGAGCTGATTGATCCCCGGCTCGCCCCCCACTGCCAACCCCGCGGCCAGCACGGGCCATAGCGCAGCCACCATCCACGTCGAGACGCGCTTCGTACTCAAGCTGCACCTCCTGTTCGCGAAGATGTTACAGTAATGCTGACAAGTCCAACCCCATACCCGGTGGCACCAGCACGCGAGACTTTGTCGATAGGGTTCCCGTCCCTGTGGAAACTGCTGTCCACCCACGTGTATGGTAGTGGTCGCCAATGGCCCCGTCCACCCGGCCGGCGCGACTCCGCCGAAACCCCACCGGACGTCGCGGGCCCCCGGCGCCCCCCGCCATGCGGCCCCCGGCGCCCCCCTGCGATTCGCGCGGAAACGACCAGGACCAGGCCTGGGCCACGTGCCGGTAGCAACTGCGTGCACGCGGACAGACCAGTCCGAAAGGAACGATCGAAGGGGTCCAAAGCCGCGCGCCGCGATCAATCACGTGGACGCCAACGGACTAGTCCCGGAGGGACGGCTGAAGATAGCCCAGCAGGAACTGCTGGGACCCGCCGGCCGCCTCCGATCCCCAGTCCCGAAGGGACGACTGAACGCCGGGTGGCGCAACGAATCCTTCAGCCCACGCTCACTCCGCCGCCAGGAGCCGGATCTGCCCGGGGGCCTTCAGACACAATTGATACGCTCGCTCCGGCGTGCGGTCGCGGTCCAGGTCGAACCGCACCTCGAACCCCATATCGCAGCCGTCTCGATCCTGCACGCCGGAGACGGGCACTTTCATCCCGTCGCTGCGCTGATACGCGCAAACCGACAGCACAATGCGTGCAGAGGCCGCCCATCGGGCAAGCTCCCGCAGCGCGTTCTGCTCCGCCTCCTTGTTCGGCGCGGTGGCCACGTGCGACAGCAGGTCCTCAAGCTCGCCGAGCCGGCGCATCCTCCGCCGCCAGATGACCTCCCGAATGATGAGGACCACACTCGCGGCGATGAACAGCCACCAAACCAGCGCGGTGGCTAACCGAAACGCAAGGTGGAAGCTATCGCTGTCGCCGTTCCAGAACCCCAACAATCCCATGCATCCAATCCTTTCCGGATGCGCCCCTCACTGACCCCGAGAAGCCACCCTGTCCCTCAGATCACTTCTGCCGCGTATCCACAACGGCCCCGTCCTCGCCGGGTTGCCGCGTCGAGACCTGCTTCTCGATCCGCCGGCCCGAACAATCATACGCGATCTCGACCTTCCGGTCGCGCTTTCGCCGGCGAGCCGGAAAGCTGCGTTCGGCGAATCACTTCGCCGGCGCCCACGGGCCCGTAATGGTCACGGCTTCCCAGACCGGGCTATCCGGGTCGTTCCGCACGACCGAGAAAGGCTGGGGGTTAAACGTGAGCGTCGCACGCGCTCCGATTCCCCCTGTCTCCCCGGCATAGAGGAACACGAGTCTTGGTGGCCCACTCGGATCATCCGGGTACATGAGCGTATGGTGAGAACGGTTCTCCATAACGAGCGCTTCGTCGACCTGGTCACCCAGCTCGATGATGCGGCTGAACCGCGCGTTCGGTCGTTCCGTAAACGTCAGCTCAGGACGGCCATCCGCGTCGAGGTCGGTATACCACTCCTCGCGGCCCCACACGATCAAGAGGCATCTCTTGACATAGACAACCTCCCGGGCGTCGTTGAGCACACAAATCATGCGCTCATCCGCGTCGTCCCGGACCGCCGCGATGTACGCGGTAACGTGCGTTCCGACACACGCCTTGATCGGGACAGACACATCCAACACGTCGTCTTGCACGACGAGCCGCGCCGACCTGATGAGTTCCAGGAACTGGGCGTGGTCGACGACATCCCGCGTGCGCCAGTATTGCCACACGCCCAGGCCAAGCGCAGTAACAACGACAAGACCGAGGAGGTGCCCCCAGCGTGTCTTGCGGATGCCGGATTCCATGATTTCCCCTTAGCGAAAGATGGTACAACCACTTGGCTCGTAGTCCATGCTCTCCGGAATAGGTTCTCCCGGAAGCTCCCCCCGGGCAACCCGTCGCACGCCGGCGGCGTCGGCGTACCGCCGGATCGGCGACCGATCGTCGTCATAACACTGGAACGTCCCCACCGCAGCCCCTATCTTTTTCCAAACTCCCACCTGCACCCGGAAACGACGAATGCCCGCTCGTCACGGGCATGTTCGAGAGCAGGTGATGGGACTTGAACCCACGACATTCACGTTGGCAAAGTCACCAAGAGGACCCGGCCGAGAAGCCCGAAGCCTCGCGACACCAGTAGTTTAGACGATCTTCGCACCTATTGCAAGTCATTCCAAACGACCGCGGTTTTTAGCGGTAGAACGCGGTTTCGGGGGACCATTTTCGGTACATACCGGATTCGTACCGGGCGTCTACCCGACCCGCCTCCGGACTCCGAAGACTACAGGAGCGGTAGCGCTCGACCGCCTCCGCGGCTCTCTGGTGATTGGGCCCGCCTCTACCCCCTGCCCGCGCTTGTCGCGTTCAACCACGGCCGACCCTGGACGTTCTGAGGCCGCTGGCGCGGCGGTGTGGACTCGCGGGTGTCAGGTTGGACCGGGGTTCGGGGGGCAGTGCCACGGGATGATGATGAGGGGCAGAACGCCCCGACACGAACGCTGCCAAGGCGTCCGGAGCTACTGACGGGCCCGGATCAGAGCATTCGTCTGCCGCTTGGTCCGCTTGCCGGCTTTCTGCGAGGGTCTACGCAAGGCAGCAGACGCAGCATTCGCGCTTGCTACTCTGTCCCCGGATAGGGCGAGACAGTGACCATGTTCTCGTCCGAGCTAACGACCTTCCCGATAACAAAGACCCCTGATTGACTGGCCCACTGGGCCCCCTTGGGCACGATGACCGAACATGTCACGCCCGGGTGCTCCACGCTTTCAACGGCGACCTTCGCAACGGTGCGACCAGCGGTCTCTGTGATCGAAAGCACTGAGCCGTTGAAAGCCAGCGTTTCGCCCACCTTCTCGCCACCACTGAGAATCACTTCCAAAGCGTATTCCGTGAAGCAGTAATCGTAGGCCCCGTGGCCCTCCACGATAAGTGACGACCCCTGCCATCGCCTCGCAGGCTGCGCCTCTACGGCTCCGGACAGCCGCTTGATCGTGCGGAGGTACTCTGAATGCCGCTCATGGAACTGCTTCACGAACTTCTTGTCAGCCTTCTCCGCCAGTTCTTCGGCGTGCTGTTCGCAGAAGTCGAGGTAGGCAACGTATGCCGCCAGATTGTCGCGGCGAGGAAGCACCCTCTTCTGCCCCTCGCACTGCCAGCACTCTTCACGAGTCCCGTTCCGCTTCTTGATCCAGCCCTTCCCATCGCAAAGCGCGCAGTCCACTTTCTTCTTGTCGATTTCTCTGTCAAACCGCCCGATCTCGCGAACGAGTGACAGCTTCTTCGGTCCCTCAGGTTTCTGCCTCGCGGGGGGCTTCACCGCCGGCGCCGTCGTTGGCGCGTGTTCCGGCGGTTCCTTGGGTTCCTGCGCATGGGCGGTCTTTACCCCGATCAGCCCAACGATGATGGTACTTGCTGCCAGCCACACGAAACGCTGTTCTGCCCGCCTTCGTGCTCTTGAGAATCCCATTGTGAAGCTCCTTTGCGGACCGTCGTGACGACCCTACTTATCCGCGAGATGCTGTAAACCGGCGTCTATCAGCGTGTACTTCGCTCGCGGCTTTGCAACAGTAGCCATGCGTCCCCCAGCATAACAACACGCCGGCCACGGCGAAAGAAAACCCCGCCCCGGGGAGCTTCCGGGGCAGGGCGAGCATCCGGCGGAACTTGAGACCGGATGCCCAGCAACCGATTCAGCGTTCCGGCCGCCAGCCCAGCGGGCAGTCGCCGGCCGGGCCGTGCCGACGAAGATCGGACAGGCACCGTGCATCGGCGGGGCTAAGGCGGCACTTCCGGGCTTGCCAGTGGTGGCACACTGCCTCGGCGACCGGGCAGGGTTCGGGGCCGGTGACCGGCGGCGTGACCGGCTGGGGCAGCGCGTCGGCCGTCACGCCGCGCGGACAGGTCTTCGGAACCTCGAAACCGCGGAGCAACTCGGGCTGCGTCCGGCACATGCGGCAGGCGATTCGCTGACGGCAGAACGACGTCCTCAACCACGGCTTGCATTTCATGGGCCGGGCTCCTGGCTTATTTGGCCGCCGCCGTTGCACATGTTCCGGTAAATGCCAGTGTACCCGGCGCATGAAATGATCTGGTTGTCATGCGGCCCACTGGCAGATAGGCACGGACCCTCCAGTTCGACAGCGGCGTGGAACGCGAACCAGTGGTATTGAGTCTCGACAATGCTGATGTCTAGCCCGCCCGACATGGCCTCGACGATGATGTAGGCGCTGTACGTGTTAGAGCTGAGCGGGTCGCCTTCGCAGTACCCATCGGTATAAGCCTCTCTCAGTATTGACTGTGACACTAACACAAACCACTTGCATGGGCTGCCAAGTCCCTGCGTCAGCACGTGCGTTCCGTCGAAGCCGGACAGCGTAAATCTATATCTATAACCAGGGGGAGAGTCCCACGGGCAGCACTCTCCGCATGTACCGTCCATTCCGCTTACAAGAACTGTGCGATGTAGTGGGGTCACCCCAGAGCAATATTGGCACGGGTCGCCAGGTGCAACGCTGGTGTCTTTGCACAGCTTCGGCAGCCCGTTTTTGCATACCCTCGGGAGCCCGTTGCTACAGAGCCGTGGAAGTCCTTCGATCATCGCGCCCGTCCCTCGGCGGCTCGCACGGCCAGCATCGCCGCCTTATCGCGCGCGACCTTCGCGGCGAGGATGGAGCGTTGCACTTCCGCCTCGGCCTGCAGCTCCTCGCGACGCAGCCGACATTCCAGCTCGTCGTCGGCCGCGCGCCGGTCCAGGCGGTTGGCGACCTCGGCCGGCGTCTTGCCCGGCGGGCAGCATCCAATGCCAGCGTACCCGGGAACGAACGGAATGGGTCGGCCGAGATAGCCTTCCGGATGCACCTCGGTCGGTTCCGCCGCCGGCAGCGCGCGTGTGACACACTCGTCAAATTCGTCGTCGGTGAGGATTCGGTGTAGCTGACCGACGCGATTGTGCTCGCACCACAACGAGAAATCGCGCCGCAGGCGTTCGGCGGAAACGCGCAAGGCGGCGTGAACGGCCACACGTTCGCTGACGAATCGCGCGAAGGTTTCCGCCCGGCCGTCCGCGGCGGCGACACGCCGCTGCGCCGCCGCCCGCTCAGCAGCCGCTTCCTGCCGACGCGTTACCTCGGACGCTTCCATCATCCTGAGCTGGATGCCGAGCGAACTTCCCCACACGAGCGCCAGCTTGCGCTCCGCCTCCACCACGCGCTTTTCGAGCGCGGCAAGACGTGAGGCGTCACTGCTGGCTTTCGAGGCTACACTTGTCTTCGAGGATGCACTAGCCATTGCGTGCCCTCCGCGCGGCGTCTTGCTGCGCCGCGTACGTTTTCGCCCGTCGCTTGGCGTCTCGCACCGTGGCCGGCACCGCCTCGTCTTCGTCGCCGCCGTAGACGCGGTCCGCGAGCCGGGAGAGCTGGAGCCTGTCCGCGCTCGTGGCGGCGGCAAGGCTGGGCTCACGCCTCCGATGCGACAGCGAAACGACGTCGCCCACGCGCACGAGCCGATCTGTGTCGCCACCGACCTCCGAGAAGATGGGCGCGCCGCGCTCGTCCACACCGACCAACATGAACTCACCAGAACTCATAGCACACGTCCTTTCTTGCTGCGCCGCCTACGCGGCGTCGTCTTGCACTTGCCTTTCACGACTACCTCAAGTCGTTCCATGCCGTCGGCGACCGACCGCGGGCCGGCCTCGCCGGTGAACGCATCTGTCCATTCCTCAACCGAGCACGACGAGAACGGGCCGCCGGGGCCGATGGTGGCCTTGGCCATTGCCGCGAGCTGCCCAACGACGGCTCGCCGCATATCCGCGCTTGCTTGCCGCCGACGAGCGGCCGCGCCGATCAACCGTTCGAGTCGAGCCCAACCTCGCCACGACATATGCGACTCCCTTCCGACAGCTCGTCGGCCAGCGCTTCCAGGGCTTCGATTCGCTCGAAAACGTCCGCCTCGGTCGGTCGGCCGAGTGTGTAGCTCAACAACAGGCGGACTGCGTTCAAGTCACCGTTCTTAGCGTCCTTCACGAGCCGGCGGGCAATGGCTCGCACGTCTGCCGGTTCAACGGCTCTCACAAGTTCTGCCCGCAACGTCGCAACTCGTCCGGCCAGCGGGTGCCCCGGCCCGCCGGCGTTGCCCTTCAGGAAACGTCCGTTGGGGCCGCGCTCCGGCCCGCCGTTTCCACCGTTAGTTGACGGTCGCCGCTGTGCCACGCCTCCAGCCTCCACATCAGCCCATCGGGCGGACGGCCACCGTGACGACGCAATCCTGATCGTCGTAGCCGTCCTTCGACGCCCGAATGGTCTCGGAGTAGTCGCCCGGGTCCAAATCACGCCCGTCAATCGTCACGTCGAACAAGGTCCCGTCCTGGCACGTCGCGGGGATCGTCAGCCACGACGCACCTGCAAGCTTGGCAAGTGTCGCATCGCCCTCGAACGCCGGGCTTCCTGAGAGAGTGAGCGCCACCGTCTTCGTCTGGGCCTGCCCGGCGGGTCGGGAGCCGGCCTGATCCCGGACGGCCCGCGGCGTGAACGCACCGCCCGGGTGTCGGATCGTGAGGCTCAGGGCCAGCGGATCGAACGAGAGGACGTCTGCCATGTCGGCTACCTCCGTGTTAGGTTCGTGTTAGCGCCACCCGGCCGGCCGCAGTGTCCGGATAAAAGCCGCGTTCCGAGAATGTGAACGCTGGTCGCCCGCCGAAACCCGGTACGTACCGTCCCGGATGGGGCCCACAGCCGCCCCGCGCCCTGCCGCAACTCCAGCTTCCGCAACGCCTTGCGACGAGCGGCTGAACCGGTGACGTTCTCTCTGCTGAGGAGACTGTCACAACGCATCCTCGCGTACGTCCATGACGACCCGCGTTCATGCCGGAAACTCCATTTGCCGCTGTCGCTGGTCGGGAACGTTGTACAGATTCACAACCGTGCCGGCTGCCAACCGCGAAGCGACTCGGTCGTCATACAGGCCGGCGAGTCGGTCGAGGTCCAGATTGCTGGCGACGACCAGCGGGCGGCAGAATCGCCGGTCAATCGCTTCGGTCAGCACTTCCCGGGCGAATTCGCTGGGGTCGCCACGGACGCCAAGCTCGTCGAGTACGGCGAGAGTCGCGCGTTGCCAGCGCTCCCACACGTCTTCGGGATAGAGCCGTGTTTCGGCGTGGGAGCCTTCGTCCCACAGCTCGCCGCACTTCGCGCGGCGTACGGTTTCGGTCAGCGCGCCGAACGTGGTGTAGCGGGCTAGCCCTCGGCAACGATCAGCCAGGTACAGGCTCGCGCAGGTCTTGCCCACTCCGGGGCCGCCGCACAGCACGAGCGGCCAGGGTCGCTTGCCGCTCACAACATCGCACATCGCGGTCTCGATTGGCCGTGGAATGCGTTCGCGCAGCCGGAGCGCTTCCAAACGATGCTGCACCCGGCCAGGGTGCGGCCAAGTTGTCATGCGATAGAAACCGGGGTACGGGCCGACGGGCAGGTGTCCGCCGGGCTGCTGCCACTCCGTCGGGGCCGCGGGTGCGTAGCCTGCGCGTGTCATGAAATACCCTCCCTGCACCGGTGCGCGTACTTGCCGGGCGCGGCCACCACGCGGGCGGGCGAACGTGGCTGCCCGTTGCCCCCGCCTTGCTTCGGCGGAAAAAGGCCCTGCCAGCCGGCGCCGATGCTCGTGCGAATGCTCTCAATTGCCGCCGGCTCGCCCATCCCTTCGAGCGCTGTGAGCTGGGCGGTTAGCGTGCGGGCCGTGCAGGTGAGCCGGCGTTCGTGCCGGTAGGCCAGCCATTCCGCCCACGCGACCCGGAATTCGGGGGTGTCCAGACTCAGGGGGATCGTCACCGACGCTGCTGCCGCCGCCGCCGGTTTGCGCTTGCGCGCCCTATTCTGGGTATCTGGAAGATTCTCTTCTCGTTCAGTCACACTGGTTGTGACGTGCTCGTCACACTGGTTGTGACGTAACATCCCGCTGGTTGTGACGCCGCCAACCACTGGTTGTGACGTCCTACTGGTTGCGACGTCACACTCTGCGTGACGCAGAAGCCGATAGCGGTTCGGCCGCCGATCCTCGCAACTGCCGCGGACCACGCTCACGAAACCGGCCGCCACGAGCCTCGCAATAGAGGCTGGCACGGTGTTCGGGTGGACATGGGCGAGGTGAGCCAGCGCGCGTACGCCAGGGTTGCCCTCGTGGCTCTCGAAGTCGCAGTGCGTCGCCAGGGCTGCATAGACGGCCAGGTCCACGGCCCGCACTTCGCCGTGTTCCATCAACGCCCGCGGCACCTTGCCAAAGAGGTAGGTCACGGCCGGTCCCTCAGCAGCCCTTCGCGACCAGTTCGCGCTCGGCCGCCTCGGCCCGACGGTCGGGGGCCGGCGGGACGGCGCCGGGCGAGTTCAGGCTTTGTATGAACCGCTGGCAGGCTTCCCGTGAGGTGTGCCGCACTCCGCCTAGGACGACGCTCTCCAAGCGCTGGCCGCGGACGCCGTGCAGCGTCCACCTCCAAATCGTACTGATGTGGGCGGGTTTCGCTGGATTGATGACCCGCGCCGCCTTGCGGAGCGGAATGAGTTGCTCCACGGTCGTGTCGATCATGGTGAGGCTCCTGCAAAGTGTTACTCACTTCGCAAGTCTTCCTCACAAACGCGACCGTATCACTTCGTAACGTGCGTTACGGTTTACGATCAGTCGTCCGGGGGCTCCACTGGCGAATGCGCTGCTCAACCCACTTGCGAGGGTAGTATTTTTCCCCGTTGTCCGGTGCGTGGAGCACGTCGGCGTCGTTCAGGACGCCCGCGCGGCGGTCGGCTTCCTCCCAGTTTTGCAGTGTGCTGCGCGGAGGTCGCTTCCCGCCCTTGCAGAACTCGTCGCCGTTGATGATCGTGTTCGCGCCGACGTGGGTCGAAGGTGGCGTCCAGGGGGGCGGCGCTACAGCGGTGAGGACGTCGGCTTTCCCCGGGGGTGGCCCCGCGAGCCGCTGGTCCCGGAGAATGCTGGCGCCGCGCGGAGTGAGCATGATCCTGATGCGCCGCGACCGGATGCGTTCCACCAAGTCAGACGGCTTGTCGCCGAGCTTGCAGAGCCCCACGCCCACGTATCCGTGCTGACGGCGCCCGACGCTGTTCGTGATCCGCGTCAGCCCCTTTGATACGCCGGGCAGGCCAACGACGTGGGCCTCAAGCTCCGCTTCGTTCATGCGGTCGGCGCCGCGTATTCCCTCGGCTATGGCCCATTCGCGGTAGTCCCGCGCGACGGCCAGGGGGAGCGCCCCCAGCTCGAACGCCAGGGCCAGCCGTTCCGCTGCGTACCGGTCGAAGTGCGTGCCCTTTCCCGTCCGCGGTGCGCTCTCGCCCGAGACCGCTTCGCGCGTCCGCCCCTCAAGTTCGCGCTTGATGCCCCTGAGGTCGGCTTCGTCGCCGGGATTTCCGTTCCTGAAACAGATGATGCCCTGATGCTCGGGGTCCATGAGCCAGCCGAGTACATCGGGATGCCGGAGCTTCTCGGGCAGTTCGGCGACGAACAGCGGATTACCCGCTTCCTCCAGATGCCGGAGAAGCTCCAAACACACTGGGGGCACGGCGTCGATATGAATGGCCTTGTTCATCTTGGCGACCTCGCGCCCGGGCCGCACGGTGGGGTCGCACGTCCACCGCGCGGGCACCGGGCAGTTCGGCGGGGATCAACCGCCGAGTTCATGTTACCCGATCACCCGATCTGGCGTGCAATCTGGACCGCCAGCCGCGAATCTCTCTCCGCGTACACCTGCGTCACTGCCGCGTTTGCGTGTCCCAGCGCGACCTGCGCGCCCTCCAGGCCGAATTCTCGCCGAACAGCGGTTGCAGCGGCATGACGAATCTGGTTCGGCGCGAACGTGTTCTCGCGCCGCCACGCCAGCACGTCTGGCCAGCGGTCGCCCAAGCGGGCCCGCCATTCGGTCGCCGACTCTCCCCTGAGGCGTTTCAGGTCGGCGGGCAACGGCCATACGGCGAGGCAGGCACGCGAAATGGCCCTGGCGTACGCCGTGACGGCGTACCGTTCACCCGGCGCCCGACGTCGTCGGCGCTTCCGGTGGGTGCCGGGCCGGTTGCCGCACGACAACGGCGTCGTCCGGGCCGCATGCCGGGCCTCCAGACGCTCCCGTTCCTCTTCGGCCGGCGAGAACAGGAATCCGGGTCTCAGGAACGGCGTGATTGCGGCCTGCGCCAAAGGCCCCAGAGCGATTACCCGCCGGCGACCGTGGTGTGCCGTCTTGTGCTCACAAAGCGTCCACAACCACACTTCTCCGCTGCGGTCGATGTCCTCGCCACGAATCGCGCACGCCTCGCCGGGCCGGCAACCGCAGGCGCGTTGCAGTTCGACGAGCGCGCGTACCTGCCTCGACAGGTGCGGCTTAATCGCGTCCAGAACGTCATCCGCGACGGGCTCCACGTGCCGCGGCTCCGGCGCGCTGCTCTCGTGCATGCGGAGCCCCTCGACCGCGCTCAAACTGTGCCACACGGACTCCGGCACCAACTCTTCACGTGCGGCCCACCGAAAACATCGCTTCACGATCTGAATTTTCCCATTGATCGTCTGGCGGTTGTGCCCGAGGTCGATCATCCGCTGTCGGACGGTGAGCAATGCCCTCGCTCGGAAGCGGTCCGCGGGCTCTCTGGCGAATAGCTCGCGCACCGGGCGGAGAGCTTGCTTGATCCGGTCCAGCAAATCCGACAGGCGCCGGCGGTTCGGGTTGGCGTAGTATCGCTCGGCGTAATCGAGGTACTTCGCGAGCACCTCCGCGACGCTGACCGGCTCGACGGGCTGTTCGGGCAGGCGCCGACCGCCGGCCAACCAGCGCCCGATGATCTCGACGTATCGCTCACGACTCTCGGCCGAGCCGTGCTCGCCGAGATAGTGGTCCTTGCCGTTCAACGAGACGATCGCCCTTCCGCTGGCGCGGTGCAACCGGTATTTCGGGATGCGGACGCCGGGGGGAGCCTGGAAGATGGGGGGTTGCGGAACCGTGTTTCTTCGCTGTTTTCGGGGCATTGTGCGACCTCCTGAGGCGATGCCCGGTATGTACCGGGTTTTCGCTGACTTCAGGCCGCACCGTGCTCCGTCGCACGGGTACGCTAACTCAAGCGTTCGGCGAGACTTACAACACTGGGCGTTACAGGACTCGAACCTGTGACCTCATCCGTGTGAAGGATGCGCTCTAGCCGACTGAGCTAAACGCCCGACAAACTGGCGACCGACGTCGCCACCTATCCTTGTCTATTCTGATCTCACGCCGGCGGCGCGTCAAGATCGGCGGCGGCCGGCGGCGCGGGGGCGAATCGCCGATTCGGACGTTGTACGGGGCTGAAGGCCACCGCGAGCCGTCGTCGACACCGGGCCAACCCGTCGTCGGCGCGAGTCATCGCCGACAGAGACCGTCGCCGCCGCCAGGGAGCACGGGCCGTCGTCGGCGCCGGCCGGGGTGGTACAATCAGGGGCATGAACGCTGATGTACCCCAATCCATCCCGCTGCCGCTGTCCCAATCCGAACCCCAACCGCCGTCGCCGCGCCGTCGCCGGCTGCCCTCGTGGCTCAAACGGCCGGTGCCCGTGGCCGAAGCCCTGCTGAAGACGCGCAAGCTCATCAACGGACTCGAGCTGAACACTGTGTGCGTCGAGGCCCGCTGCCCCAATCTGACCGAATGCTGGTCGCGACACACGGCGACCTTCATGATCCTCGGCGACAAGTGCACGCGTGCCTGCCGTTTTTGCGCCGTGCAGACCGCCCGGCCCGAGCCGCCCGACGAGGCCGAGCCGGAGCACCTGGCCGAGGCGGCAGAGCGGCTGGGCCTGCGGCACGTGGTCATCACGTCCGTGTGCCGCGACGATCTGCCCGACGAAGGGGCCGGCCAGTTCGCCCGCTGCACGCAGGCCGTGCGCGGCCGACTGCCCGAGGCGACGGTCGAAGTGCTGGTGCCCGATTTCCACGCCCGGCGTGAGTGCATCGCCGCCGTTACCGACGCCGCCCCCGAAGTCTTCAACCACAACGTCGAGGTCGTGGCCCGCCTCCAGAAGCAGGCTCGCCCACAGGCGAAGTACCAGCGTTCACTCGACACACTGCGCATCGCCAAGGAGTTGCGGCCGACGGGACGCACCAAGAGCGGCATCATGGTCGGCCTCGGCGAAACGCGGAGCGAGATCGAAGAAACCCTCCGCGACCTGCTGGCCGTCGGCTGCGATATGCTGACGATCGGGCAGTACCTTCAACCCGCGGTCGGCAGCGCGCGGCACCTGCCGGTCGAGCGCTACTACACGCCGGAGGAATTCGACGAACTCGGCGCGGCGGCCCGCGAGATGGGCTTCGCCGCCGTCGCCAGCGGCCCGTTCGTCCGCAGCAGCTACTTCGCCGAGACGTTGTACCGGCAGGAGTAGCTGCACGGGCGGGCGGCACGGCACTGGTGGGCAAGCCACCAGTGGCACCCGACACCTCGCGCATGCGACGTCGGCCACGGGGGGCCGACGCTACGGAAAGACATCCGGTGCGGGCCCCGGACACCAAGGGTCGGCGTCCGGCAGCTACGGCGCGAGTTGCACCGTGGGCGGCGGGCCTTGCGGGGGTTGTAGCGACAGGAAGTGCGCCACAGGGTCCGGCAGCGGCATCGGATGCGGCAGGGCGAACAGCTCGCCATATTCGAAGCCGCAACGCGCTCCTTCCGCCGCATCGTAGGCTCGTATGCGGTGCAGCAGCCGGGCCAGCCGCTGCTCGTCGAACTGCGAGCGGTACGCGGCGATGGCGTCCAGCTTCCGCTGATATACGTCCGTGATGTCCACGACGAACGTCGCCCGCCAGTGCTCGATCTCGGCAGCGATGTGCACCGGGCGATACCAGAGCCAATCGATACGGTGCGGCGCCGTGCCGGCGAAGCGGTCGTCCCACTTCGTGAGTTGCGAGTAGAACCGCGCGCCTTCGAGGATGAGCTGCGCCTGGTAATGATCCGGCGACGCGGCCGGCGTCCGCCCGGCCATACCGACAACGATCTTCGGCCGATACCGCCGAAAGGCCGTGGCGACGGCGTAGCGGGCCGCCGGCCCATCCATCAATTCGCGGTTGGTCAAACCGAGCGTCTCGACGTGCGTGATGCCCAGGATACGCGCAGCTTCGGTGCACTCGGCGGCGCGGACTTCCGGCGTGCCGCGCGGCGTCGGTTCACCGTTGGTCATATGCAAAACGCCGACGCGATAGCCGAGCTGCACCAGCCGGGCGATCGTCCCGCCGCAGGTGATCTCGACGTCGTCGGGGTGAGGCATGGCGAAGATGATGTCGAGCGTAGTATCCGACACCGGCTGTCCTCCATCCGGGAAAGAGGGCCTGGCCCGCACATTATCGGCCCCGCCGCTGAAACCAGCGCGCATTGCGAAATGCGACACCGCCAGCGGGCGATAGTCTCCTATGAGCGTATGGCAGAATACTAGGAAAGGGAAACAGCCATGAGCGCAATCTCGAGTGCGACGAGCGCCCTGCCGGCGGAGGTGGCCACCGCGGTGGCCGTCAAGACGCTGCGCATGGCCAACGATCAGCAGGCGTCGGCGTTGAGCCTGCTCGAAGGAGCGCTCGAGACCGCGCAGCAGGTGCAGGAGCAGGGCCTGGGCGAGCACGTGGACGTCATGGCCTGAGGCGGGGGTTCGTTCTCAAAATAGGAATGCCACGCCCGCGGTGCGCTGGAGCCGCGGGTCGTGGCATCGTTGGGGAGCGGCACCGCCCTTGGGCCATGCCGCCGTTCGCGAACGGCGTCGCCACCGGCCGCTAGAGCTCCTGGAGCTTGGCCAGGATCTCCTTCATCTCCGTTGCCTCCTCGGTCTTGCCGGCAACCTCGAGCTTTTTGATGTGCTCGATCAGCGCTTGCGTGGCTTTCTCTTTCATCTCCGTGGCTTGCCGGTCCAGATCAGCGGCCTTCGCTTCGTACTTCGCCGCCGCGTCGCCGTCCAACTCGGCGGCCTTCGCCCGCAATTCAGCGGCCTTCTGCTGCAGCGCGCTCACGGTGCCGACCACGGCATGCAGCTTGATGATCGGTCCCGCCTCGGCCAACACGGCCTTCTCGGCCTCAATCTTAGCCATCTTGTCGGCGATGCCCTTCACTTGCACGGCCGTCGGGGCAACTTTCACCAGGTCGAGCAGGTGGTCGCGACGGTCTAGGATGAAGTGATAGGCGTCCACCTCCGCAGGACTCATCTCGCCCTTGACGACCTTGACCTTCACCGCGTCGCCGCCCTCCTTCTCGGCGGCGGCCTGCATCTTCTTCTGCAACGCCTGGATCACCTGGTCGCCGCGGGCAAACTGGTAGGCTTCGACCATGGTGAGCTCGCCGTCCTCGTCGAGGTCGGCCTCGGGATACTCGGCGAGCACCGCAGCGGGATCCTGCATCACAACCGCGGTGACGAACGCCCAGCATTCCACCTTGTCCACCTGGCCGTCGCCATCGATGTCGCCGGTACCGAACTCGTTGATGCGGGCGAAGAGGACATCCGCGTGTTTCCTCATCTCCTGCTCGGTGGAGCCGTACTTCGGCGTATCCTTCTTGCCTTGGTCCTTGGTGCCCGCGGCTCCGGTGAGGACGAATCCTCCCCAGACGAGCGCGAGCGCGAGCGTGAGCAGGCCCCAGACGGGCCGCCGGGCCGGGCGGCACGACGTCGTCAATATCACGTCAATTCTCCTTTCAATAGTGCTCGGACTTCCGGCCATGCACGCCGGCCGATACGCCCAGCGCGGCTCGTACACCGGCTGCACTGCCGCCAGCAGGCAGCGGGCATACTGCCCCGCCGTGAGCTTCCCGTGCCGAAGGGCCCATTCGTCACAGGCATGCTCGCGTGCCCGATCGATGCGACGGTTCACCCACGCCACGACCGGCCAGAAGAAGAGCAGAGTCCCGGCGAACCACTGCAGTAGCCGCACGAGCATGTCACCCCGCCGGAGATGAGTGACCTCGTGCACGATGACCGTCTCCAATTCGTCCGGCCGAACGAGTTGGCGACAGGACAACACCAGAATGGGACGTACGAACCCCAGTACGAACGGGGCGCGCATCGATTCGCTCATGCGTACCAGCGGTGCCGGCCACACGCCAAGCCGCCGACAGACTTGCCGCACCAGCGCCTCGGTGTCCTCGTCCGCCGCGGGCAGCGCGTGGCAGCGTGCGCGGAACAGCCGATAACTGCGCAACCGTACCAGAGCCAGCACGGCCACGATCAGCACGTACAGCCCGGCCAGGACCGTGCCCCAATGCCACGTCGGCGCGGCAGGCGCAGCCGGCAGGACCTCGCCGGCAGCGGGCGCCGCCGACAGCGTGTCAGCCGCCCCGAATTCGAACACATCGAGCAGACTGGCCTGACCCGGCGCGGTTGGCGAGATGGGGTCAAGCACACTCGCCAACGACCAGGACCACGCCGGCCCCACCGGCACGATGAACTTCACCAGCACGATCGTCCACAGGGCGACTTCGAGCCCCGGCCACACTCGTTGGTGCAACGGCCGCAAAACAACCCACGTCAGCAGCGCCAGCAACGTTCCACAGAGGAGCGCCTGGCCCAGCCCCGCGAGCAGTGTCGCGCTCGCCGCCGACAGGTCGTGCATCATGCGCGCAATGGGCATGGCTCCCTCTTACGTCTCATCCGCTTTCCGGCGGGGCGAACGCTCGGCCTGCTCCCGCTCGCGGATTTTGGCCTCGATGCGGCGTAAATCGTCCGGCGACAGCTCCGCTTCCTCGACCAGGTGCAGGACCAGGTCCTCCGCCTGGCCGTCGAACACGCTTTGCAGGAACTGCGTGACACGCTGGCCAAGCACCTGCTCCCGGCGGACGGCCGGCGTATAGATGAACGGCTGCCGCTGGCGGTCCACGTCCAGGGCGCCCTTCTCGGCAAGCTGTTTCATCATGGTCATCACGGTCGTGTAGGCCGGCCGGTCAGGCCCATCGGCGACGAGCGCGTCGAGCACGTCGCGCACGGTTCCGGCTCCCAGCCGCCAAAGCACTTTCATGATGCGCAGTTCCGCCGACGTGATGTGCGGCGACTTCGTACCCATCCCGAGACCTCCTGTACTACGTGTATAGGAATATTACTATGTGCATAGTAGGCGGTCAAGTGGGGGGTGTCGGAATTTGTCAGCGGGGGCCGCCGGACCACCCAGTCTGCAGTGCTGGCCGCAATATTCCGCATGTTCGGCCCGCGCACGATCGGCGGGCTCTGCCCAATGGTACTAACCTTGTCACGCGGCTCGTTTCTTGGTGTTTGCTCGTGGTGGTGGAGCGGTGGGCAGCTTGCTGGGGCGTTTCAGCTTGCCGTGGCCTTTGTTTTTGGTTTT
>JASFQK010000040.1:0-63617 GCA_050115495.1 Phycisphaerae bacterium
CAGCGCCGCCGAGAAACCCGCGCGCGTCAAACAGCGCCCGTTCGCCCAATGGTCATGCGTGGTGGCCCTCCTTTGAGCCCCTCTGCGTGAAGTCTCCCATCCAACTCGCAGATGTAAGGCATCGTAGGCGGCAGGCAAGGGCAGGGCAAGGGGGCGTGCCGCTCGCCGATACGCTTGCAAGCGCTCCCGCGATTCAGTCTCCTGTGATGAGATGCGCTGCAAGTGCCTTCATGACAGTGTTGTAGGTGAACTGAATGCGGCGCGCTGTTTCTTCCACATGAAATGAAAAAGGTGTTTTCACCTTGTGTATGGTCGCTTCGCGGGCGAGCCGACGTGCGCGGGCCATAGGTCATTGGGCATGCGAAACAACCTTCAGCTCTGGGCCGCGCCGGGATCTGAGGTTGTGAGATGATCCGGAAGACCGGGCGGATCGTGCGCCCTCCGGGCGAAGAGGAGGGCGAAGGGCTCGGAAATCGCCGAATGTCGGGCGAGAGAGCTTGCGATTTGATCCCGGGTAGGTCGCCCGACATTCGTTGATCTCAGGGCAAAAACGGCAGGCGAGACGCCCACCCCACCCAGTGTTCCTGCCCCACCCAGAGCTGGAAACATCTCACATGCTCAGCCAGCACGCGCACCGCCGGCCGGCGGCCACCGGGCGCAGATCGGGCTGTTCCCGCTGGCAGCGGGGCTCGGCTCCGCCGAGGTCGCACCGTGGGTGAAACGCACAGCCGCCCGGCCGGCGGCGCGGATCGGGCACCTCGCCCGGAATGACGTTCAGCCGAACCGGTCCCGCGGCCAGCCGCGGCGTGCATGCCAGCAGGCCGCGCGTGTACGGGTGAGCCGGCGCCCGCAGCACGTCGGCGGTCGCCCCCTGCTCGACGATCCGGCCGGCGTACATGACGCACACGTCGTCGGCCATCTCGGCCACCACGCCCAGATCGTGCGTGATGAACAGGATCGCCAAGCCGCTCGCCTGCTGCCGGGCGCGCAGCAGCGCCAGAATCTGTGCTTGCAGCGTCACGTCCAGCGCGGTGGTCGGCTCGTCGGCGATGAGCAGGTCGGGCCCGCAGGCCAGGGCCATCGCCAGCAGGGCCCGCTGCCGCAGCCCGCCGGAGAGCTCGTGCGGATATTGCCGACAGCGCAGGGACGGCTGCGGGATGCCGACCTGGTCGAGCAGCTCGACCGTGCGGGCCCGGGCCGCGGCGTCACCCAGGCCGCGGTGGCGTTCCAGCACCTCCTCGATCTGCCGGCCGATGCGCAGCACGGGGTTGAGGCTGGTCATCGGCTCCTGAAAGACCATGGCGATGCGGTTGCCGCGGACGGCGCCCATCTCCCGCTCGGAGAGGCCGAGCAGATCGTGGCCGCCGAAGAGGATGCGCCCGCCGACGATGCGGCTTGTGCCGGCGGGCAGCAGGCGCAGGATGGACAGCGCGGTAACCGTCTTGCCACAGCCCGATTCGCCGACGAGCGCCAGCGTCTTTCCGCGGTCGAGCGAGAGCGACACGCCGGCCACTGCGGCCACGGGGCCGTCGGGCGTGACGAAGTGTGTGTGCAGGTCTTCGACCGTCAGCAACATGTCGGCATACTATAGCGTGGTGCCACGGGCCGGCGCTGGACGAGGCGCGTCAAGTTCCGACAAGTTCACACACGCGCCCTGATACCGGCCACCTATAATGCGCGCCGATGGTCGTGTAGAGGTCGAGAAAGACTGGCGAACAAAGGAGATGCTTCCATGAACTCTGCTTCGCGAAAATGGACATGCTGGGCGGTGCTGCTGGTGGCGACGGTGGCGTTGTGCGCACCGCAGGCACAGGCCGCCACGAAACTGCTGCGCCTGCGGCTGGACGGACAGGTGGCGGAAGCGCCGCAGGAGATGGACTTCCTGCGCGTCCTCAGCGGTGGCGGTGGTGAGCCGCACACGCTGCGTGGTCTCCTCGACCTCGTGGATCGCGCCGCCCACCAGGACGACATCGCCGGCCTGGTGCTCATCATCGAGCAACCGATGATGAGCCTGGCCCAGGCGGAGGAGCTCACCCGCGCCCTGCACGCCTTCCGCGAGACCGGCAAGAAGATCCACGTCTACATGGACCACGCCGGCAACCTGTCCTACGCCCTGGCCTGCGCCGGCAACGACATCACCATCGCCGAGCACAGCGAATTGGCCATCGTCGGGCTGAACGGCAGCATGTCCTTCTACAAGGGCCTGCTGGACAAGATCGGCGTGCAGGCCGACATGCTGCACTGCGGCGCCTATAAGAGCGCCGTCGAGCCCTTCACCCGCACCGAACCCAGCAAAGAGGCGGAGGACAACATCAACTGGCTGCTCGACGGCATCTTCGCCCGCTGGTTGGAGATGATGGCCGCAGGCCGCGGCCTCAGCGAAGCCGAGATCCACGCCGCCGTCGACAACGCCCCCCTCCACTCCGAGAAGGCCCTCGAACTCAAGCTCGTCGATTCCGTCTCGTCCTTCCCGGCGTTCAAGCAGATGCTCTACAAGGAGTACGGCCGTGACGTCGAGGTGCTCAAGAAGCTCGAGCAAGAAGATGAGCTGAAGCTCGACTTCGATAACCCCTTCGCCATCTTCGAGCTCTTCGGCAAGATCATGGAGAAGACCGCCGAACCGGCCAAACCCGGCCTGGCGCTCATCTTCATCGAAGGTGGCATCGCCATGGGCCGGAACGAGCCCGACCTCCTCGGCGGTGGCACCAGCGCCGGCAGCAGCACGCTCCGCGCCGCCTTCGAAGAGGCCCGCGAGGATGACAACGTCAAGGCCGTCGTCGTGCGCGTGAACTCGCCCGGCGGCTCGGCTCTGGCCAGCGACATCATCTGGGAAGCGGCCACCCGTTGCGCCAAGGAAAAACCCCTCGTCGTCTCCATGGGCGGCGTGGCCGGCAGCGGCGGCTACTACGTGGCCATTCCCGGCGACGTCATCTTCGCCGAACGCTGCACGCTCACCGGCTCGATCGGCGTGCTCGGCGGCAAGTTCGTCTGGCGCGAGCTCATGGAGGGCAAGCTGGGCATCACCACGACCGAGTTCAGCCGCGGCCAGCGGGCCGGCATCATGAGCATGAACCGCACGTGGAACGACGAAGAGCGAGCCTGGATGCAGGGCTACATCGACTCGATCTACACGCAGTTCAAGGATCGCGTCATGGCCTCGCGCGGCTCGCGCATCAAGGGCAACCTCGAAGATCTCGCCGGCGGCCGCGTCTACACCGGTGAACAGGCCCTCAAGATCGGCCTGGTCGACAAGATCGGCGGCCTGACCGAAGCCATCGACTACGCCATCGACAAGGCCAGCCTCGAGAAGGACTGCGAGATCTACGTCCTGCCGCGGCCGGTGGACATCGTCGAGATCTTCAAGCAGCTCATTGGCGAAGAGACGGGCGACGAGTTCGAGATCTCGCTGGGCGCCCGTTCGGGACACGACGCCCTGCTCGGCGCCCTGCTGCCTGCCCTCAGCCAACTGGCTCCCGAGCGCACGCGCGAAATCCTGCAAGACCTGCAAAACGTGGTGATTCTCAATCGTGAACGCGTCGGTTGCTTCATGCCCTTCATCAACCAGCCACGCTGAGTTCGCCAAGCTCTCCAATCACCACGTCCGGGCCGCCGCGGAGTTCTGCTCCACCGGCGGCCCGGTGCATTGGGGCGACGCCACGGGGAACCCGTGACGCGCGCCGCCCCGGGCAGTAGAATGCACCCCTGATTTTTCGGATGATTCCACAGCGAGGATCGCGCCCATGACCGATACCAACCAGGCCGTCACCGCTCTCGAACCCACCGCCGTCTGGCGCTTCTTCGCCGACATCTCCGCCGTCCCGCGGCCCTCGAAGCAGGAGGAGAAGATCCGCGCCCACGTTCGCGAGACGGCGCAGAAGCTCGGCCTGGCTTTCCGCGAGGACAAAACCGGCAACATCGTTATCGACGTGCCCGCCTCGCCCGGTCATGAGAAGGCCCCGCTGACCATTCTCCAGGGTCACCTCGACATGGTCTGCGAGAAGAACGCCGGCACGACGCACGACTTCGATCGCGATCCCATCCGGCTCATCGTCGAGAAGGACGCGGCCAGCGACGAGCAGATCGTCCGCGCCGCCGGCACGACGCTCGGCGCCGACAACGGCATCGGCCTGGCCCTGGCCCTCGCCGCCGTCACCGACCCCAACGTCGTCCACGGCCCGCTCGAAATTCTCTGCACCGTCGATGAGGAGATGGGCATGACCGGTGCCGGCGTGCTCACGCCCGAGTTCGTCCGCGGCCGCCGACTGCTCAACCTCGACTCCGAAGACGACGCCATCCTCTACATCGGCTGCGCCGGTGGCGGAGACATTAGCCTGACCTGGGAGCTGCCGGCGGCGGCCCCGGCCAAGGGGCTCGAAGGCGTCCAGATCACCGTCAGCGGCCTGCGCGGCGGCCACTCGGGCGGCGACATCCACGAGAACCGCGGCAACGCCGTCAAGGCGCTCGTCCGCACCCTCTCCGCCGCCGGCCTCGACGGCCTGCAAATCGCCGCCCTCCGCGGCGGCAGCAAGCGCAACGCCCTGGCCCGCGAGGCCACCGCCGTCCTGGCCGGACCGGCGGGTACGCTGGACAAGCTGCGCAAGGCCGCCGGCCCGATGCAGGAGATCGTCGCCCACGAATCCGCCGAGCCGGGCGCGACGATCACGGTCGAGCCCGCCGGCGCGGATGCCATCGGCCACGTGCTCTCCGCCGCAGACACACAGCGCATCCTGTGGACGATCACCGGCTTGCCGCACGGCGTGCTTGAGATGCACCCCAAGGTCCCCGGCCTGGTGCAGACGTCGAACAACGTGGCCACGCTCTCGACCGAACCCGCGGCCGGCGGCGCCAAGATGACAATCGTCATTGGCTGCCTGAGCCGTAGCTCGGTCGACGGCCGGCTCGAAGTGACCCGCGAGCAGATCGCCGCCATCGGCCGCCTGGCCGGCGCCGCGGTCGAGTTCGGGCATTCGTATCCCGGCTGGGCGCCGGACATCGACTCGCCGCTGCTGGCCTCCTGCCGGCGCGTGTTCACCGAGCTCTTCGGCAGCGAGCCGAACGTGACGGCGATTCACGCCGGTCTCGAATGCGGCATCATCGGCCAGCGGCTGGGCAAGGTGGACATGATCTCGTTCGGGCCGCGCATCACCGGTGCGCACAGCCCGGATGAGCGCGTCTACGTGGCCTCCGTGCAGCGGTCCTACCAGTTCCTCACGAAGGTGCTGGCCGAGCTCGCCTGATCCCGCGGGAGACAGCGGCCATGCCGGACTGGCTGAACCTGGACGATCCCATCGTCGGCACGATCGTGATCGGCTGCGCCGCGCTGGTCGTCCTGCTCATACTGGCTGGCATCGCCCGGCGGCTGCGATCGGCGGCCGCCACGGCACGGCGTCAGGCCGCCCTTCGCCGCACGCGCGAGCACGTGCAGATGAAGCAGCAGGAGCTGGAACGCCTCGCCGAGCACATCATCGCGACGAGTTCGACCGGGTCGATCGCCGGCTTCACCATCATTCGGCAGATCGAGGCCGTGTTCGCCGAGGATCAGCGTTCGCCGGCCGAGGCTGTCGAAATGCTCAAGGCGCTGGCCGCCCTCAAGGGGGCCAACGCCCTCATCAACCTGGGCAGCCAGCGCCTGCCGACCGGCAAATGCGTGGCCAGTGGCGACGCCGTCATCGTCCGCGCCGGACCGGCGGAAGAGGAAACCGGCAAGTAGCAGGGAAACACAATCAGGGTTGGGGGGTGCGCTGCTGGGTTTCAGCGGCGCGCAGGGCGTCCTGCAAGCCGCGATCGTTGGGGGCAAGCTGCAATGCGCCGCGCAGGACGCGAATAGCCTCGTCTGTGTTGTTCTGCGCGAGCAGCACCGCCGCGAGGTTGCGATACGCGTTCAGAGCCCGCGGCTCGGTGCGAATCGCCTGGCGGAAGCGCTCGGTCGCATCGTCCAACCGGCCGAGGCGCTGGAGCGCCACGCCCATGTTGACCATCCCGTCGACGAAGTCGGGCTTCAACCGCAGCGCCGTGCGATAGCAGTCCAGCGCTTCCTCAGGCTTGCCCAGGCGAGCCAGCGCGGCGCCGAGGTTGCTGTGGGCACGGTACGAACGCTGATCCAGACGGACGGCCTCGGCGAAGCTGTCCCGCGCTTCCCCCAGCCGATTCTGCAACAGCAACGCCCGGCCGCGGTTGTTGTGTGCATCGGCGAGCTGACCGTTCAACTGCAAGGCCTGCTCGATGTGCTCCAGGCCAGCGTCGATCTCACCGCGGCTTGCCAAAGCATCGCCCAAGCCGTTGTGGATCGTCGCTTTGTCGTGCGGAATCTCGGGCGCGGCCTCGAGTGCGGCCTCGAACTCGGCGATCGCCTCGTCGAAACGACCCAGTCCGGCCAGCGTCACCGCCAGGTTCGTTCGCACCTTCCAGGCCTGCGCGTCCAGCCGCAACGCCTCGCGATACGCAGCGATCGCCTCGTCCACGCGCCCCTGTCGCGCAAACTCCAGCCCCAGGTTGCTGTGCAGCAGGGGCACCTCCGGCGTCAGGGCGATCATGTGCCGATACAGCGTCTCGGTGTTCCGCCAGTGCGCCCACTGCCCCCGCGCCGCCACGCCCGCTACAACAGCCAGCACCACGACCGCCGCACCGGCGAGCGTGCGTCGCCGCCCGCTGAAGTGCGCCACCAGCGCCGCCACCGGCAACAGCAATACCACCGCTGGCAGGTACATGTACTTGTCCGACAGCACCACCCAGCTATAGCGAACGACGCCCAGCATCGGCCCGATCAGCACCACGAACCCCACCCACGCGACGAGCGGCGCCCGGCTGCGCCGCAGCGCGAGCACCACGCCGACACTCAACACCACAACGGCAAGCACCCCCGCAACGACGGCCGGCTGCGTGAGCGTCAGCGGTGGCGGGGCGTAGCACGGGCTCAGGTTCGCCGGCCACAGGCACTCGCCCAGGTAGAACAGCAGGTTGTGGCAACACAGCAGCAGGACCGATAGCGGCGAGCGCTCCTCCGTCACCTCCAGCGACGCCGTCTTCGCGTGCGAAATCAGCGTGACGAGTGCGGACGTAGCGGCGACAGCAAATAGTGGCACCTTCTCCAGCACGGCCCGCCGACTCAACCGGCGCAGCGGCCAGTAGTCCAGCAGCAGCATCACCAGCGGCAGCGGCAGCACGGTCGGCTTCGACAGCAACGCCAGCAAGTACGCCCCGAGTGACGCTGCGCCATAGCCCCACCCGCCGCGCCGCGCGAAGCGTACGTACAGCACCAGGCTCCACAGGGCGAAGAACGTCGCCAGCAGCGTCTTCCGCTCGCCCACCCACGCCACCGGCTCCACCATTAGCGGATGCACGCCGAAGAGCAGGCCTGCGCCGGCGGCCGCCAGCGGGCTGCCCACCAGCGCGTACAGCAGCACCACGACGAGTGCCGTGTTCAGCACGTGCAGCAGCAGCGCCGTACGGTGAAAGATGCGCAGGTCGTCGCCCCGCGCCCCCATCGCGCAGTCCAACATCAGCGACGTCATTGACAGCGGCAGGTAGTAGCCTTTGACGGTGGTCGGCTCGAACACCTCGCCGAAGAAGCGCGCAACCGACTGCCCGCTCGGCTGCAACACCAGCGGGTTGTTCACGAAGAACGCGTCATCGTCGAAACAGACGGCCTGAGCCGACAGCGCCGGCGCCTGCACGACGACGACGGCCACCGTCACCAGCAGGATCAGCCCACCCAGCACCAGCCACGGCGGTCGAGGCTGCTCGGCCGATGGCGACAGCTCCGGCAGGCCCGCCGGCTTGCTTCCCGGCGAGCGCCTGCGACGTGCCATCCGCACCACCTCCCGAGAGTTATCGGCCCTGTGCCCCTGAATTCAGCGCCTGAATCGGATCCAGATGCGCCGCCGCCCGCGCTGGGTACAGCCCGAACGTGATGCCCACCGCCGCCGACACGAGGAAGCTCAGGATCACACCCCACCACGGGATGATCGTCTGCCAGCTTGCGTACAGTGTCACCAGCCACGCGAAGCCGATCCCCACACCGATCCCGACCAGCCCGCCCGCGATGCTCAGAATCAGCGTCTCGATCAGGAACTGCGCGGTGATGTGATAGCGCTTGGCCCCCAGCGCCCGGCGAATGCCGATCTCCCGCGTTCGCTCGGTCACCGAAGCGAGCATGATGTTCATAATGCCGATGCCGCCCACCAGCAGCGAGATGCCGGCGATGCTGCCCAGCACGGTCTGCCAGACGCGCTTGCTCTGCTCAGCCTGCTGGAGCAGTTCGAGCGGCACGGTGATGACGTAGTCCTGGTCACGGTGACCGTGGGCCATGACCCGCTCCACCGTGCGCGAGACGGGCAGCACGTACTCCTGCTCGTCCACCTTGAGGTACACGTCGCTGAACTGCACCTGCTTGAGCTCACGGCTGCCGCTCGTACGTTTGTACTTCAGGTCGCCATAGCGCATGTCGGCCGTGGCCAGCGGAATGTACATGTCCAGGTTGATATCGCGGGCGCCCTTGCCCTTGGCCGGGTTGCCCGCCGTCAGCACGTCCGCCAGGATGCCCACGACCTCGTACGGCACGGCGCCCGTCGCGGGGTTGACCACCGTGACGGTCTGACCCAGCGGATCCTCGTTGACGAAGAGCGCCCGGGCCACGCCGGCCCCGATCACGCACACCTTGGCGTGCTCCAATTCGTCCACGTCGGTCAGGGCCCGCCCCCGCATCACGGGGACGTTCACCACGTCGAAGAGATTGTGCGTCGTGCCCAGCACGGCACCTTCGAGCTTGTACGAAACGTGCGTCATCCGGTCGGCAACGGCCCGCATCAGCACGATCTCCTCGACGTGCGCCAGTTGCTGCAGCCGTTCCACGTCCTCACGTTTGATGCCGTACTTCTGAACGCGTGTCTGGACGTCGCGCGTCTGCTGCGACGTCGTCGGCTCCACGCTGCGCAGAATGATGTTGTGACTGCCCAGCAGGCGAATGTTCTCCAACTGCTCGGCCGAGGCGCCCTCCCCGATGCTCAGCATGCAGATCACCGCCCCGACGCCGAAGATCACCCCCAGCGCCGTCAGCAGCGAGCGCAGCTTGTGCGCGCGCAGATCCCCCACGCCCAATAGAAACAGCTCACGCGACAGTAAGGTCCGAATTAACTGCATTGGCTGTGCCGTAACTCCTCGCCAGCCTGGTGTGTCCGCCCGCCGCCCGTCGACTGGCGGGTCCCGAGCCGGGATTGTAACCGACCGCCGCTGACCCGGGGAGCCGGAGGCGGACCTTCCGTTCAAGCTCCCCGCCGACCCCGCCGATCAGGCTATGCGGCAGCCGGACCGCCGGACCGCGCGCGGCGGGTCGTGGATTATCGGACAACTTTGACGCTGAGGTGCCTCATGCCCGCCCTCGAACCGCTCGATCTCGCCGACGCCGTCCGGACCCTCCAGCAGGCCAGCACCGCGGCTCTGCAAGCCCAGTCCGCCGAGGACTTCGAACTCGTCGAGCACCGGCTCAACCAGTTTGCCGCGACCGTTCGCGAATTGCAGCAGTCCATGTGGGCCACCGAGGCGAAGCAGACCATCCGCAACCTCGAGGCCGGCCAGCCGCTCAATGAGGCGGACTACCAGGTCATCCACACCTTTATCGTCTCCGACGCCGAGCACTACCTGGCCCAGGAGAACAACTTCCAGGACTGGGTGCAGGAGCTGGGCCGCCTCTTCGGCGACATGACCCAGCGCCTGGGCACGCTGGACCGCGAGTCGATCGGTGCCCTGCGCGGCGTGTTGCAGGATGCCACGCGGCTCGTGCCCGACATCCGCAACTACCTCGAAGAGAAGCGCCGAATCAAGCTCTTCCAGGCCGGCCTGAACAACCTCGACGACACCGCCCGGGCCACGCTGGTCCGCCTGCTGAAGGAGCAGCTAGCCAGCCCAAACGTCTGATCCCCCGCCCCACACAGGCCCCACACCGCGTAGCGTCTCCCGGCGCACCGGGATACCGAACGTCTTCGTAGCGCCGGCCCCCTGTGGCCGACGTCTTCCTAGCGGCCGACCTCCGTGTCGGCCGTCTTCGTGGACCCCTCAGCCGCGAGCCTTGGGCCCTGAGCCGGAGTGTGGCATGCTGAAGCCTAAGGCGCCGGCATGTCTTTGCCTCGCCTCGGGAAGAGCATGCCCGCGCCTTAGAGCTTGAGCATGCCCAAACACACGGAATCCACAGATGTCTGGTCTTGGGATAGCCTCCAGAACCCTGCATTCGAAGCAGCCGAGGATTTCCCTCCCGGCCTGCACCGCCAACGGCTGGGCCGGCAACCGGATAGGAACTCCGTCCTAACCCAAGTCAGCCCGGCGACCGAACGCGGGCGCAGAGGTTCAGGACGTCTGCTACGCGGGCATGCACCTCGGCACTCGCGCTGCCAGCACCGAGGGCTGCGAGGACCGCCTGGGTTGCCTCACTTATGGTCTCGAAGCCGTAAACGGCAGACCGTGATCTCAGCCCACGGATCAGGCCATCCAATGCCCTATGGTCATCAGCCGCAACGGCGGTACGGATGGCCGATATCTCACTGGGCAATTCCTCGACAAAGGCCCTGAGGTGATCAGAAACGGATTCATCATCATGGAGAGCGCTCAAGAGCGGCTCTTCGCGCAGCGCGCGGAGCAGCTCGGCCACGTCGCGTTGCAGAAACGGCTTGGGCAGGAACTGATTACAGCCCGCCTCCAGAGCCCGCGACTGTACCTCGGCCGAGTCCAGCGAACTGATGGCGATGATGCGACACGAGAACTGCTTCCTGCGTATAGCCCGAACCGTGGATATGCCGTCGGGGATGGGGGGTTCAATGCCCATGAGAACCAGGTCCAGCTTCTGATTGCCGGCAACCTCGATCGCGTCACGGCCGTTGTCCACGTGACGCACGGTGGCATTGTGTTGCGCCAGCCATGTCTTGATCATGCGCGCGGCCAGCTGGTCATTCTCAACCAGCAACACCTGGCACGGTACAGCATTCGAGCAGCACATCGATACGTCGATTTGGCGCACAAAGGACACCTCTACCTCATGGACGTTTCCGTCTACGTGCTCGCAGTGCCGTACTATGCCGTCCACCTCTACCCAGCCCCCGTACAGCGTCACGAGCTTGGCGTGACAGGCCGTGCCTGGATGGACGAAACACCCGAACAGACAGGCGAGCCCTTCGGCACTAAGCCAGCGTGAGGGAACCGAGTAGGGGGTAAACGCAGAATTCCCGATCTGCCATACATCCAGATGCAGAGCCATGATCCGATATGAGTAGTGGGGCGCTGTCGATTTCCGGCCCGTTTCGTGATCCGCCCGGTCCAGCCGATCGAGCGACTCCCTGATTTCGTTTTCGGCAAGCCGGATCGATCGTAAACGACGCAGACTCGACTCATCGTCGTTGGCGTGTGTCATTGGGGCACCACCCTCGCTTGCTCCTGTTCACCGTGTGTCTGTATTGTCAGAGGCAGTCGACGGCTAGGCGAAGTAAGCCACCGGACCGCACGGCCCAGGGCGAGGCGCCCATTGGGGAGGTCGGGCCGGTATACAACACCACGGTTGTTGTACGGACCAATGCATCGGCGATTTTCGGTGCGGGTTGTGGTGCGCTTTGCGCAATGCAGACGGGCCGGTAGCCGAACGCAGCCACGGACGCCGGCTTGGTCAGGCGGAGCGCCCGGGAGTTATGCACGCCCAGGGAATCCTGGAGCCGCTCTTGGTCCGCGTAGGGACTGGAACCTATCCCAGAACCTCTCTGAGCAGCAACATCGTACATCCGAGATACACGAAACTCTGGAACCAGTGGTGGACGGTGCTCTCTGGACCAAACTCGCGCGGCAGGTCCTTCCATTTGGCGCCGTTGTCGAGGATCCAGAGGATGCCCGGTCTTGGGGCAGCTTCCTCCGTCCTGGCATGCGGGCGGGCGGCGGAGGGACGAACGGTTGCCGGGGCGACGGCACGGCGCAAGAGCCTGCTGTTGCCCACATCTCATCGATTGCTGCTCTGTTCGGCCGTTCCGGAGGGGGGCTTGCTGGCGTACGAGCACCTCTCGCCGCAGACCCAACGGGGGCACCGTTTGTGCAATTCTGTATGTTGGGGGTGTGCCGGAACGTGAGCCGGGTAAGCTACGGCCCTGCGCGTCGCGGCCGGCCGCGGCGGCTCGGGTCCGGCGGCGCGCCGAAAGGAGTTCTTATGCGCCCACGTCTCATTGCCTCAATCATCCTGGGAGTAACCATGTATCTGGGAGCAGCTCTCGCCCGCGGCGACGTTCGCCCGCACGCCGGCATGCTGCGCAACCCGGACATCAGCGCCACTCACATCGTCTTCGTTTACGCCAACGACCTGTGGGTCGCCCCGCGCGAGGGCGGCCTGGCCGAGCCGCTCGCCAGCCCGCCCGGCGTCGAGGCCTTCCCCCGCTTCAGCCCCGACGGCCAGACCATCGCCTTCATGGGCAACTACGACGGCAACGTCGACCTGTACACGCTGCCGCTGGCCGGCGGCATACCCAAACGGGTTACGTACCACCCGGCGCCAGAGAACCTCTGCGACTGGACGGCCGATGGCCGGCTCATCTTCTTCTACGAGGCCCAGGCCCCGCTCCAGCGGCAGATGCAGCTCTTCACGACGGCGCCCACCGGCGGCCTGCCCGAGCGTCTACCCGTGCCCTACGGGACGAACGGCGCCATCAGCCCCGACGGCCAGTGGCTCGCCTACACGCCCCATACAACTGATAACCGTACCTGGAAGCGCTATCGCGGCGGCATGGCCACCGACATCTGGCTCCTCAACCTCACCGACCACGCCTCCCTGAAAATCACCGACTGGGAAGGCACCGACTCGCAGCCCATGTGGCACGGTGACACGATCTATTACATGTCCGATGAGGGTCCGAACCACCGCCTCAACATCTGGTCCTACGAGTTGGCCAGCGAGACCCGCCGGCAGCACACACACTTCGCCGAGTACGACGTGAAGTGGCCGGCGATCGGCCCCGGCCCCGACGGCGCCGGCGAGATCGTCTTCCAGAACGGGGCCGCGCTCCACGTGCTCGACCTCGCCACCGACACCGTCCGCTGCCTCGACATCGTCATCCCCGGCGACCGGGCCGAACTCCGCCCGCAGCGCCTCGACGTCAGTAACGACATTCGCTACTGGTCTGTCTCCCCCGGCGGCAAGCGGGCAGTCATGCAGGCACGCGGTGATGTTTGGACCGTCCCCGCCCAGCACGGCTCGCCCCGCAACCTTACCCGCACCGCCGGCGTACACGACCGCTACCCGATGTGGAGCCCCGACGGACGTTGGCTGGCGTACTTTTCCGACGCCACCGGCGACTACGAGCTCTACATCGTCCAGTCCGACGGCCGGACCGAGCCGCAGCAGCGCACCCATCACGGGCCGGGCTACCGTTATCCCATCCGGTGGTCGCCCGACTCCAAGCAGATAGCCTACACCGACACCGCCGGGCAGTTGTGGCTCTGCCCGCGCGAGGGTGAAGAGGAACCGCTGCTCGTTGATACGGACCGCTGGGGCATCCCGCCCGATGTGAATTGGTCGCACGATTCCGCGTGGCTGGCCTACACGCTGACCGACGACGCCCGCGTCTCCTCGATCTGGCTGTACGACGTCGCCGCTGGCGAGCGGCACCAGGTGACCAGCGGCATGTTCGCGGACGGCGAGCCCACGTTCGACCGCAAGGGCGAGTACCTCTTCTACGCCAGCCATCGGGACATCAGATCGGTCGCCTACGCCGACCTGGACGGAACCTGGATCTACCTGAACACAGGGGTGCTCTGCGTCGTCCCGCTACGGGCCGACATTGACTCGCCCTGGGCGCCCAAGAGCGATGAGGTGACCTGGGACGAGGACGAGGACGACGAAAAGAAGGAAGAAGACAAGGAAGAAGAGCAGGACGAGGGCGAACCGGAACCGGACGAGCCGGCCGACGCGCCGCCCGAGGAGCCGGACGCGGACGAAGCGACGCCTCCGGAGCCACCCGCCGAGGAGGAGCAGGCCGCCGAGCCACCAGCCGACGAGGAAAAGGCTGAAGAGGAGGAGGGCAAGGAAGAGGAAGAGGATGAGGATGAGGAGAAGAAGGAAGACAAACCGCTGCAAATCGACGTGGACGGCTTCGAGCAGCGCTCCATTCGGCTGCCCGTCGACAGGGGCTACTTCCACAACCTGAACGTCAACGACAAGGGTCAGTTGCTCTACGTCCGCCGGCCCGGGCCCAATGCCGGCGGCTCCTCGGCCATCAAGCTCTTCGATCTCGAGGACGAGGACCGTAAGGAGAAGACCGTCCTCGGCGACACGGGCTCCTACACCATGACCGCCGACGGCAAAAAGCTGCTCGTGCGCAAGGGACGCCAGTGGGGCGTGATCGGCGCCAAGCCCGGCCAGAAGCTGGACAAGACGTTGTCGCTCGCCGGCATGCTGGCCGAGATCGACCCGCGGACCGAGTGGCAGGAGGTCTTCGTCGAGGCCTGGCGGATCCTTCGCGACTTCTTCTACGTCGAGAACATGCACGGCGTGGACTGGCCCGCCGTGCGCGAGCAGTACGCGGCTATGCTGGCCGACTGCGCCTCGCGCGACGATGTCGCCTACGTCATCAAGGAGATGATCTCCGAGCTGAACGTCGGCCACACCTACTACCGAGGCATGGACATCGACCGCGGACCGCGGATGTCGGTCGGTCTGCTGGGCGTGGACTTCGCCCTGGACAGCGGCGCCTACCGCATCGAGCGGATCATCGCCGGCGCCGCGTGGGACGTGGACGCCCGCGGGCCGCTCAGCCAGCCCAATGTGGACGTTCACGAAGGCGACTATCTGCTCGCCGTCAACCGCGTCCCGCTCGACACGACGTGCGATCCCTGGGCCGCCTTCCAGGGTCTGGCCGGCCGGACCGTGACCCTCACGGTCAGCGCCCAGCCCACCCTCGACGACGAGGCCCGCGAGGTCGTCGTCAAACTCCTCGGCGGCGAGTCCAACCTGCGCTACCGCGCCTGGGTCGAGAAGAACCGGGCCTACGTCGCCGAGAAGACGGGCGGCCGCGTCGGCTACATCCACGTCCCCGACACCAGCGGCTGGGGCCAGCGCGAGCTCTACCGCCAGTTCTACGGTCAGCGCGACACCGCCGCCCTCATCATCGACGAGCGCTGGAATGGAGGCGGCCAGATCCCCGATCGCTTCATCGAGCTGCTCAACCGGCCGCTCTACAACTACTGGGCCCGCCGCCACGGCTACCCCGACCGGACGCCGGGCTACAATCAAGTTGGTCCTAAGTGCATGCTCATCAACGGGTTAGCTGGATCTGGCGGCGATGCTTTCCCCGCCTACTTCCGGTTCGCCGGCCTCGGCAAGCTCATCGGCACGCGCACCTGGGGCGGGCTGGTCGGCATGTCCGGCAACCCTGGCATGATCGATGGCACCGGCGTCTCCGTGCCCACCTTCGGCTTCTATGACCTCGACGGCACGTGGGGTATCGAAGGCCACGGCGTCGATCCGGACATCGAGGTGGTGGACGACCCGGCCCTCATGGTCGACGGTGGCGATCCCCAGCTCGACGCGGCCATCACTCACATGCTCGCCGAGCTCGAGCGGGCCCCCTTCGTCCCGCCCTCTCGACCGGCCGACCCCGACCGCAGCGGCATGGGCATCCGCGAGGAAGACAAGTAACCCGCCCAGCAAGCTGCCGGAAAGCAGACCGGCCCGCGTCCTTCTGCGACGCGGGCCGGTTTCTTTCTGACGCTATCGCGCGAGCCTGCGGCTTACCCGGTCACTCCCCGGCGATCCAGCGCTCCAGGTTCTCGCGGGCTTCGCTGTCGCGGAACTGCTGCGGCGGGTGCTTCATGGTCACCGCCGACACCTCGACAAGCGGGCCGCCGATGCCGCGGTCCCGAGCCAGCATCGCACAGCGAATGGCGTCGATGGCCATACCGGCGCTGTTGGGCGAGTCCTCGACACTCAGCCGCAACTCGAGGTTCATGGGCGTATCGCCGAAGCCCCGCCACTCCATGCGCAGGAAGCACACCTTGTTGTCCTTCTGCCAGGGCACGTAGTCGGCGGGCCCGACGTGGATGCTGTCGGGAGGCAGGGGAACGTCGAGCTGGGACTGCACGGCCTCGGTCTTCGAGATCTGCTTGGATTGCAGCCGCGTGCGGGCCAGCATGTTCAGGAAATCCGTGTTGCCACCGGTGTTGAGCTGGTAGGTGCGGTCGAGCTTCACGCCGCGGTCGCCCATCAGGCGGGCCAGCATGCGGTGGATGATGGTGGCTCCGAGCTGGCTCTTGATATCGTCGCCGACCACAGGCAGGTTCTTCTTGCGGAACTCGTCGGCCCACTCGGGGTGCGAGGCGATGAAGACCGGCTCGCAGTTGACCATGCCCACGCCGGCCGACAGGCACGCCTGGGCGTAGTGCCGCACGGCGTCTTCCGAGCCCACCGGCAGATAGCAGACCAGCACCTGGGCCCCCGACTCACGCAGCACCCGGGCCACGTCGCACGGTTCGTCGCTGGCGGTGCGAAACGCCTGGTGCTCCGGATGCTCTCGCATGTGGGCGGCCACCCCATCCAGCACCGGGCCCATCTGGACCGTCACGCCGAGCGAGGGCAGCTCCGGCTGGAAGACCCGCGTGCAGTTGGGGGGAGCGAAGATGGCCCGTTCGAGGGGCTGGCCGACCTTGCGCCGGTCCACGTCGAAGGCGGCGACGGGCGTGATGTCTCCAATGCCGTACCCACCGATACGTGGATGCACCAGCCCCGCCGTGTCCGTCCGGGAGGCCTTCCGATAATATTCGATGCCCTGCAGCAGCGAGCTGGCACAATTGCCTACGCCCGCAATCGCCAGTCTGATCGTACCCACCACGGACCTCCTGGCCGGCGCGCGACCTCTGCTTCTCGCCCACGCCACACACGCGCGACAGCCGGCAAGCCGAAAATTTACCGCGCGCTAATATACCCTGCAACATCAGTCGCCAACGACGCCGAAACCTGAACCCCGCCAGCCGTTCCGCCGATAAACCCTGCATCAGTTCGCGAGTGCCGGACCGCCCCCGCGGATGTCCGTGCCGGCGCCGTGGTTCGGTCTATCAGGAGAGCAACCATGCGAAGTGCGGTCATCTGTGCCCTGTCCATTGGCAGCCTGTTCCTTATCTCCTGTGGTGGCAGCCTGTTCGACCAGATCGGCGGGACCGACGCTCCCGGCGGGACCGATACGGCCGTGTCGATCTCGGGCCGTCTGGCCCCGGGCGACGCCGCCAAGATCCGCCCCCGCGCCCAGGGCACCGAACCGGCCTGTCTGATCCTGGCCCAGAGCAACGAGACGGGCACGGTCTACCGCGCCGCCACCGACGGCGACGGCCAGTTCGAGATCGATATTCCAGACAGTGAAGCCGGCAACACGTTTGCCGTCAGCATCCTCGGCCCGGACGGCAAGCCGCTCGGCCCCGTCATCTTCCAGTCCGCGGACGGAGAGGGGGCGATCGGAGTGGCCGCCGACCGCGACGTGTCGCTCGGCACGATCGATCTGCCCGACGACCCGACGGTCAGCCCGATCGTCCCCGGCGACGACAGCGACGCTGGTGACCTCGTGGACGGAGACCTGTCCACCCGCCTCAACGACCAGGGCGTCCCGGTGGGCCTGGCCTCGTACGGCAAGGGTACGGACGCCGACGTCGACGAGGACGACACCCGCCAGGTCGACGGTGACCACGACGGCCTGATTGACGTGCTCGACGCCGACGACGACGGCGACGGGATCGTCGACGACTTTGAGGCCGACAGCGACAGCGAGCTCGCCCTGCCGGACGTGCGGGCCGGCTTCTTCATGAACCTGAAGATCTACGCCAACCAGGCGCCAACCTACTACAACGGCACGGCGGCGGAGATCTCCGCGGCCCTGGCCACCGACACGATCATCACACTGGAGTGTGCCACCGAGCCGACGGCCACTCGCACCATCACCGCCGTCCGCCTCCTTGAGGTGCCCGGCCCGACCTACCTGCCCGACGCCGACCTCGTCAGCGACACGGGCGGCGGCCTGGCCTACACCAACTGGGCCTCGCTCAGCTACGCCTTCGAGGAGGCGTCAGACCGCTTCGAGGCGTTCATGCGGCCCAACGCCGAGATGGACGCCGGTGACACGTTCACGGTCGAGATCACCTTCGACGACAGCACGACCGAGCAGTACTCGCGCATGATCAACTACGTCTTCAAGAACATCCCCCGGCTGGTGTCCTACGGAAGCGCGACCATCCGCCACACCTTCGATGTCACCGACACGACGGTCAACGGCACCGATCAGCAGCCGATTCCCTTCGACGGCACGCACGACCTCGTGCTGACCTTCGAGCCGCCGGTGGACGAGAACGGCGACTTCCTGACGGACGTCGAGCACTACACGTTCCAGATCTTCTACACCGCCGCCGACCGCAGTCAGCTCAACGATTCGATTGACTGGTCGGCGACCTGGACGACGCCCATCACCGGCTTCGATCGCGGCAACTTCGACATCCTCACGGCCGAAATGACCTTCGACCCGGTCTACAACACGTACACGGTCACGCTGGGCAGCGATGCCTTCGCCGACACCGTCGAGACCGGCACCGGCACGCAGGCCGTGGCCCAGTACAAGATCGACATCACCGCTGAAGCCCCCACCGGCAACGCGGCGATCATGCTTTCCTTCGTCAAGCAGTAACAGGGCCCCAAGCGGCCCGGGGTAGGCTGTACGCTAGACGCCGCCGGCGACGACTTGCTCGTTGCCTGCGGCGGTCTATTTTGCGCTCGTCGGCCAGGCGGCCTGGTCGCCGGGCACGTACGCGTCGTGCACGAGCGTGTCGAACGCCGGCCGGAAATCACCCCCCGGCAAGGCGCTGACCCGGGCCCGGGCCCGCTCCACCTTGCTCTCCAGGATGTCCAGTCGAGCCACGTCCGCCGCCGACCCGCCGTCCTCGGCAACCCGCAGCAACCGCGGGCGCAGCCGCTCCAGCAAAGCCCGGCCGGGCGCCAACAGCTCGGCACAGGCCGCCGTATTACCCTGGACATAGGCCGCGTAGGCCCGCTCCACCAGCCGCACCCACTCGACCGCCACCCGGTGCAACTCGACCGCGAATTGCAGGGTGTGCTCGGGCGAGAGCCGGTCGCCCGCCTCGTCGCACAGGCGCAGGATCGCGTCGCCCGCCGCTCCGCAGGCCTCCCCGCGCCAGTCGCGCCACAGGGCAAACGGGTCCTGCCGCATCACCAGCCGGTCGCGAAGCTGCCGCCACGTCCCCGGTCGCAGAAACGCCGACGCCTCCGGCAACCGTCGCCCCAGGATCTCCGCCACCTGCACGTACGCCGGCCCACCCTCTTCTGCCAGCGCCAAGGGCCAATCCGTCCCCGCGGCCAGCCGTCGCCCGGCGGCGTAGATCAGCGGCAGGATGCCCGCATACTGCGTGAAGGAGCTCAGCTCCCACGTCGTCACGAGCACACCGAGCGCGCCGTGCTGGGCCGCATCCTCCGCGTGCTCGTCGATGTTCCGTTGCGTCAGGGGCAGGAAGCACCACGCCGCGTCAAACGTGTGCACCGCCGGACAGCACACCACGTCGAAGCCACGTGACCGGAACATGGCCAGCGACTCGGCCGGCCGGCCGTCGTAGTGCCAATCAAAGATGACTGTCTCCGGCGGGAGGGCGTCCATGGCGTCGGGGTGGGCGATCAGCATGTCCCCCCACAGGCACGGCCGTCGATCCTGCTCCAACACCCAGCGGCAAAGCCGACCGTAGTACTCGCCATAGAGCCCGCCCGGCCCGACCTCGCGGACGCGGGCGGCGCACTGCGGGCACTGCCCCAGTTGCCGGGTCTCGTCGCCACCGAGATGTACCCACTCGTCGGCGAACGCGTCCAGCGCGTCGGCGACGAGTTGCTGAGCGAACGCCGCGCACGCCGGCCGGCTCGCACAGATCTGTTGCCCGCCGGGTCCGCCCGGGCCCTCGGCCAGCCACTGCCCGCCCTCAGCCCGGATGAACCCCTCCATGTGCCCCAGCGTGTTCAGAAAGGGCAGCACCCGCACGCCGCAGTCCAGCAACTCCCGCACCGTCTCCGCGCGAAGACAGCCCTCGCCGGCGGCGAACGGTGCCGAGGGGTAGGCCAGCCGGTGCTCCACGTACAGCCCGACAGCGTTGTACCCCGTTGTCGCAGAACGCGTTAGCATCCCCCGCAGCAGGGCCTCGCTCGGGGCCTGCTCGCGGGCCACGTCGTACATCCATCCGATGAACTGCATGCCGCCATTCTACGCCGCTGACGGCCCCCCGTCTGCGGCGACCGCCACGGCTGGCGGTGGCCTGCGCCGCCGCATACAATCCCGCATTGGTTCGGCGCCCCCGGGGACGTGAAGCTGGCGCTCGTCGCGACAGGCATGGGTATCGCCACGCCTCCGGGATTCGCCGCGTTTCCGCGCACCGGCGTGCGCGGTGCCTGCGATTCGAACGACAAGGAGCGAATCCCCATGATCAGACGTGTTGGACTGGCCCTGCTGACCGGCGCCCTGCTGGCCGTGATCGTCGCCCCGGCCCTCGGCGAAGACCTGCCGACCATCGAGAAGAAGGTCATCGAGAGCTGGCAGAAGCATCGCTCGATGACGGCGAAGATCAACCTGACCACCCACATGGAAATGCCCGGCATGGCCATGGACGGGAAGGGCAGCGGGATCGTCGAGGTCATGAAGAAAGAGAACAAGATCTATCTTCGCATGGAACTCAAGAACGAGATGACCCAGAAGATGGGCGAAGAAGAGTCGAAGATGGAGCAGGAGATGACCACCATCATCGACGGTGAGTACGCCCACACGCTCACCGACATGATGGGCCAGAAGATGGCGGTCAAGACCGCGATCGACCCCAAGATGACCGGCGATCCCACCCTCCTCTTCGAAGACCTCAAGAAGAACTACGAGCTGAAGGTCCTGCCCGACGAGACCGTCGAAAGCGTCAAGACCTACGTCATCGAGGCCACCCCGAAGGACAAGGCCGAAAACGCCGGCATGTCGAAGATGACCCTCTACTTCTCCCAGGACAACGGCGTCCAGATCAAGATGGTCATGTTCGACGCCAACGGCCAGCCGATGACCACCTTCACCTACAGCGACATCAAGCTGGACGTCGACATCAACCCCGACCGGTTCGTCTTCAAGGCTCCCCCCGGCGTGCAGGTGATGGACCAAACCGGCACCAACAACCCGTAACGCGCACGCCGACTCCAACAAACGCACGATCCGCGGGCCGGGCTCCTCAAACGCCCGGCCCGCTCTCTTGTTACGATCCGGCCCCGCCTATTCCCAACTCGGCCCGCACCGCCGACTCCAGGCTGGTGAACCGGAACGGGAACGCTCCCGAGAGCAGCAAGGCGGGCCGCACGCGCGTGCTGGCCAGCAGCAATTCGCGGCCCATTTCCCCCAGCAGCAGTCGAATAACCGCCGCCGGCATGTGCAGAAACGCCGACCGACGCAGCACGTGAGCTACCACGCGCGTGAATCCCGCGTTCGTAACCGGTTCCGGACTGACGACATTGACCGGGCCCGCCATCGTCGGCGTGACCAGGGTGTGCTCCACAACGCGGACGACATCCTCTCGGGCGATCCAGCTCAGATACTGCCGCCCGCTGCCCAGCCGGCCGCCCAGCCCCAGCCGAAACGGCCTCCGCAGCCGGCCCAGCACACCGCCCTCCCCGGCCAGCACCACGCCCAGCCGCAGGTTCACGACGCGGATGCCCGCCTCGCGGGCTGGCTCCGTCGCCCGTTCCCAGGCCTGAACCACCTCCGGCAGGAACCCCTGTCCGGGTGTACTGGCCTCGGTGAGCAGCTCATCTCCCCGATCGCCGTAGTAGCCGATGGCCGAAGCCGCAATCAGCACGCCCGGCCGCCGGGCTGACCCCGCCAGCTCCCGGCACAGCCGCTCGGTCGTCCCCACCCGGCTGTCGAAGATGAGCCGCTTGCGGGCGGCGGTCCAGCGCCCGCCGGCGATGTTCTCCCCGGCCAGGTGCACGATCGCGTCCGCCGGCTCGAGGTCGGCGCGGATCTGTCCCGTCGCCGGATCCCACCATACGGCGTGCGGGCCGACCAGTTCTGCCGCCCGCACCAGCCGCCACACGTCCCAGCCGGCGTCGGCCAGATACACCGCCAACCGCCGCCCCACAAGACCGCCGGCACCAGTGATGAAGACGCGTCGCATAGGCTCTACCCCACGAACCGAATCGGCCCGCACCGGGCATCTTCGTAGCGGCCGACCTCCGTGTCGGCCGTCGGACGCCAGACCGCGCTCCGTCCGGTAGCGTCGGCCCCCCGTGGCCGACGTCGAACGCCGGCAACGCTCGGTCCCGCGCCTTTTGACTCCTGACTTCTGTCTCCCGGTCCTCTCGAAGACACTGCTCAAGAGCAGTGGCACACCGATCGCCCGGCCCGCTTCACCGCCGCGCAGTGTAGCCGTCCACGCGAAACGTCTCCAACCCCCCAAGGCGCCGGCGGCGATCGCGTCTACAATCTGCTTCGCGCATGGTGGATGCGCGTTTCTCCCCGCGGAGGGTCAACATGATTCGCCAGATCGCGACAGTCTGCTGTTTGCTCGCGTGTGCCGTCGCGGCCGCCGACCAGGGCGGGCTCACCGAAGCCCAGAAAGCGGCGCTCGTCCAGCACTTCGGTTTCGGTCAGATGCAGATCTACAAGATCAAGCCCGGCATCAGCGACCTCGAGCTGGCCGACCTGGACCGGGACGGCCGCACCGACGTCATCCTGTGGAACGCCCACCAGAGCCGCTTCGAGCTCTTCTACCAGCCGGCGCCCGGTGCCGAGGAGCAGCCCGCCCCGCCACTGGAACGCAACGAGGTCGCCAGCCGCGGCCCGCTACGTCACGAGAACGTCCCCGTGGCCTACCGCGTGGCCACGCTCGCCGTCGCCGACCTCACCGCTGATGGCCGGCCTGATATCGTCTTCTTCGGCGAACCGAAGGAAGTGGTGATTCTCCCCGGACGTGAAGGTGGCGGCTTCGACCCGCCCAGCGCCGTGCGTGCCCCCGACGGTGCCCCCCGCCGCAGCGCCCTGGCCATCGGCGACTTCAACCACGACGGCCACGACGACGTCGCCCTCCTCGGCCCCGAAGTGCTCCAGATCTTCCTGCAGAAACCGGAAGGCGGCCTGGCCAAACCTACGCGCATCGTCCACGGCATCGCCAGCCCCGGCCTGCTCCTCGCCGCCGACATCGACGGCGACGGCCGCGATGACCTGGCCATCGGTTCCGACGAGGACCAGTACGGCATCTACGTCTGCCGGCAGGGGCCCGACGGGGCGATGAGCGCCCTGCGCCGCCTCCGCGTGCCGGACGTGCGCAGCATGACCTTCGCCCCCGCCGAGGGCGGCGACGACCTCTTCGCCATCGAGGCGGCCACCGGCCACCTCAAGCACTACCGCTGGGGTCTGGCCCCGCAGACCGGCGGCTACGCCGACTGGCCGCAGCGTTTGTACAGCTACCCCCTGAAGATTCAGAGCAAGCGCATCCCCTTCGCCGTCGGCGATCTGGATGGCGACGGCCTGCCCGACTGCGTCACCGCCGACCCGGAGGCCGCGCAGTTCATCTTCTTCCGCGGCACCACCGAGGGTCTGGCCGCGGGCACGCCGTTCCCCGGCCTGATGAAAACCGCCGACCTGTGCATCGCCGACCTCGACGGCGACGGCCACAACGAGCTGCTCAGCGTCAGCCCTGAGGAGAAGACGCTCGGCCATTCCGTCTACGCCGACGGACGCCTCAGCTTCCCGCGCCCGCTGCCAGTCACCGGCGAGCCGCTGGCCGTCGTCGCCGGCCGCCTCGGCGCCGCCGACAGCCCCATGCGCCTGGCCTGCGTCGTCCGCGCCAAACCCGCCGGCGACGAGAAGAAGGACGAAGGCGAAGAAGAGGAGGAGGATCCGGACACGGAGATGTTCGTCCGCCTGCTCGACCCGGCCGCCGACTACGCCGTCTTGCAGAGCTGGACCTGCGACAAGACCGACGAGCCCACGGGCCTGCGTCTGGCCGACATCGACCAGGACGGTCGGCAAGACCTGCTGCTGTTCTCCCGCTATTCGTCGCTCCAGGCGTTTCGCCAGGATGACACCGGCCACTTCAAGACCTTCGGTGGCAGCGACACGCGCGACGGGCTGGTGCGCGCCGGCAAGCCCCAGAGCTTCTGTCTGAGCGACGTGACCGGCGACGGCAAGCCCGAGGTGATCCTCGCCCAGAAGGGGCTGGCCCGGGCCCTCCGCGTGCAGGACAACCGCTGGACCGTCGTGGACCAGTACAATCCCGAAACGGCCAACGCCGAGATCACCGGCCTGGCCACGCTGCCCGGGCCGGCCGGCAGCCCGACCGTCGTGATGTACGACCGCAAGGCCCGCGACCTGCTCGTTCTCCGCCGGCGCGAGGACAACACCTACGCCGTCGCCCAGACCATGCCCGTCGGCAACTTCGACCTGTCAGCGATGTTCCCCCTGACGGTCGGCTCCGAGCAGCGGCCGGGCCTGCTGCTGGCCGACACCGGAAAGCTGGTGCTGTTCTCACCCGACGAAACGGCGCCCACCTTCGTCGTCCAGGACTCCTACGAGACCGACGCCAAGGACGCCTTCCTGGCCGATGCCGTTATCGGCGACTTAAACCACGACGGCGTGCGCGACGTGCTCCTGGTGGACATGCGCAAGGCCGCCCTCGAGATCCTGACCACGCTGCCCGACGGCGCCTTCGTCCGCGCCATGCGCTTCCAGGTCTTCCAGGGCAAACGCTTCTCGGATGACCCCGACTCCTACGGCGAGCCGCACGAGGTGCTGATCGGCGATGTCGACGGCGACGGCGTCGACGACATCGCCCTGCTCGTCCACGACCGCCTCATCATTTACCCCGGGCAGTAGGCCGCAGCGGCCGCTCAGGGCACGACGAAGCTGTCCGTGTTGGTCAGCGGGCCGAGCGGCTGCTCCCGCTTCGGCACCAGGCCGATCCAACCGCCGGCCAGCGTCAGGTCCGCCTGCAACGTGTAGATGTTGTCGTTGTTCACGCCGACGATCGGCCGCTTCTCGAACGCCACGTGCGAGTCCTCGTACAGCACGTTCTGCCCCTCGCGCTTGTGATTGCGGCTGTTGTACGGCCGCCAGGCGTTCTCCTTCCGATCGAGCGCGTCCTCACCCCACTTCGTCGGCGGTTTCACCTGCGAACGGGCGTCCCGCATCGTCCCTGAACCCGACAGCCCTTTGCCGCCGGATTTGTAGTACGGCCCCTTGTCGGCCATGATCGGCATCCGCGGGTCCAGACCGTCCCGCGGCCGGCCCTTCTGCCCGTACGGAAGCTGGTAGCCGTAGCTCAGGCAGTGGTAGCCGCGGAAGTCGAAACGGTTCACGCCCGGCTGAGCGGCGACCTCCCGACCGCCGTCAACGTTCCGCAGGCGATCCTCCGCGTCGTGCGTGGAGGGACAGACGAACTGCTGCGGCGCGCTGTTGCCCGTGATGACCAGCATGAACAGCGACCGGCTGGGGTGGTTACGGTCCGGGCTCTTCTCGTCCGTCGTCTGCTCGGTGATCTTCAGGAACTCGTTCGAGCCCATCGTCCCTTCCCACTGTACCGCCACGTCCCGCCCGCCTTCCGTCTGCTCCGGCGGTTTCTGGAAGTAGTGGTGCGGGTACCAGTCACGGTTGTCGTTGGCGTAGATTTTGATGCCCTGACCCAGCCCGCGCAGGTTCGCCCCGCAGACGGCCTGCTTCGAAGACTCCCGCACCTGCGGGAGCATCGGCACCAGAACCGTACCCAATAGCGCGACCGCCGCGACGACACACACCAGATCCGCCATCGTGAGCCCCCGCCGGCTTCCCGTGAGCATGATCTTTCCTCCCAGGGACGCGATTCGTCCCGAACGTGCCACACGCGGCCGGAGGCGCACCGCCCCCGGCGTGCCCGTCTACGCTGGGCGCTTCGTACCGACGCGGCCGGCGGGCGTCAAGAGAAATCACCCGGCGGCGCCCCTCCGTCGCTCAGGGGACGATGAAGCTGTCCGTATTCGTCAGCGGCCCCACCGGATGCTCCGCTCCGGGCACCAGACCCGCCCAGCTGCCCGCCAGTGTCAGATCCGTCTGCAACGAGTAGATGTTGTCGTAGTTGACGCCGACGATCGGCCGCTTGAGGAACTCCACGTGCCCATCCGCAGACGTGACGTTCTGCCCCTCGCCGCGGTGATTCCGGCTGTTGAACGGCCGCCAGGCGTTCATCTCCCGGCGAATCGCGTCCTCACCCCAATCCCCTGGCGGCACGATGTTCGAGCGGGCATCGCGCACCGTCCCCGAGCCCGGCAACCCCTCGCCGCCGGACGTGTAATACGGGCCTTTCTCTGCGGCAATCGCCATTCGCGGGTCGAGGTTGCTGTTCATCCTGGCCAGCTTGCCGTACGGAAGCTGGTAGCCGTAGCTCAGGCAGTGGTAGCCGCGGAAGTCGAAGCGGTTGACGCCCGGCATGCATACAACCTCGCGGCCATCCTCGACGTTCCGCAACGGATCCTCTACGTCTCGCGAACTTGGGCACAGGAACGACTTCGGCGAGTTGTTCCCGCCGATGACCAGCAGAAACAGCGAGCGACTCGGATGGTTGCGATCTGGGCTCTTCTGCGGTGTCGTCTGCTCGGTGATCTTCAGGAACTCGTTCGAGCCCATCGTCCCTTCCCAGCGCACCGCAACCTCGCGATCACGCTCCTTCGGATTCGGTGCCGGCCGGTAGTAGTGCTGCGGGAACCAATCCGCGTTGTCGTTCGAGTAGATGAACATCCCCTGGCCGATGCCACGCAGATTCGACGCGCACACGGCTCGCTTCGCCAGCTCCCGCGCCCGCGACAGCGACGGCAACAGAATCGCGATGAGCAGCGCAATCACCGCAATGACCCAGAACAGGTCCGCGCTTGAGA
Source organism: Phycisphaerae bacterium (assembly GCA_050115495.1). Lineage (GTDB taxonomy): Bacteria > Planctomycetota > Phycisphaerae > UBA1845 > Fen-1342 > JAAYXS01. Next base: position 26,912 of record JASFQK010000040.1, read on the forward strand.
ACCCCCGCCGCACACGGTTCGATCGATGTCCCATCAACATGTGCAATCCTCCCCGGGACGCGCTGCGTCCCGAACGTGCCATGCCTCACCCGAGGCGACAGCCCCCTGCGATGACTTAAGGCACAATGAAGTTGTCCGTGTTCGTCAGCGGACCGACAGGCCGGTCCGCCGCGGGCACCAGGCCCGCCCAACTGCCCGCCGGTGTCAGATCCGTCTGCAACGTGTAGATATTGTCGTAGTTGACGCCGACGATCGGCCGCTTCACGAACTCGACGTGGCAGTCCGCGAACAGCACGTTCTGCCCTTCGCCGTTGTGGTTGCGGCTATTGTACGGCCGCCAAGCGTCCAGCTCCCGGCGAATCGCATCCTCGCCCCAATCCTCCGGCGGCATGACGTCCGAGCGGGCATCGCGGACCGTTCCCGAACCCGGCAACGCCTCGCCGCCCGACGTGTAGTACGGACCCTTGTCGGCGGACAGCGCCATGCGCGGATCCATGCCGTTGCGCGGCTTGGCCCGCTTCCCGTACGGAAGCTGGTAGCCATAGCTCAGGCGGTCGTAGCCACGAAAGTCGAAGCGGTTGACCCCCGGCATACACGCCACCTCGCGGCCATCCTCCAGATTCCGTAGCGAATCCTCGACATCGCGCGAACCTGGGCACAGGAACGCCGACGGCGCGTTGTTCCCACCGACGACCAGCATGAACAGCGAGCGACTGGGATGGCTGCGGTCCGGGCTCTTCTGCGGCGTCGTCTGCTCAGTGATCTTCAGGAACTCGTTCGAGCCCATCGTCCCTTCCCAGCGCACCGCGACATCCCGTTCGTTGGCACTCGGCACCTTCGGCTCGCGGTAGTAATGATGCGGGAACCACTCCTCGTTGTCGTTCGCGTAGATGTGCATGCTCTGGCAGATACAGCGCAGATTCGCCGCGCACACGGCCCGCTTCGCCAGATGCCGCGCCCGCATCAGCGACGGCAACAGGATCGCGATGAGCAGCGCGATCACCACCAGGACCCAGAACACGTCTGCCCCTGAGAGCCCCCGCCGCATGCGGCGCTTACGATTCCCCACGGACATGGGTAGTCCTCCCCGGGACACGACCGGTCCCGAACATGCCACACCTCACCGGAGGCGCGCCGCCGCCGGCGTGCTCACTCGCTCTGTGCGCGTGGTACCGGGCGGCCCGGTCGCCGTCAAGGGAAATCCGCCGGCGGTCGCCCGGCCGGCTGCAACGTGAACACGCCGACCGCCGTCGCCACCAGCCCCCCCAATCCCAATAGCGCCGCCAGCCATTCCCACTCTACCGACTTCGCCCGTCTGGCCGCGTACATCTCCGCCACCGGCTGCGCCCACTGCGCAAATGGCGGGGCGGCCGCCGCTTCTGCCGGCGGAAGGGCCAACACCTCCGCCGCGTACGTCTCCGCCGACCAGGGCAACAGGTAATCCGTCCACCGGCCGGCGGGCATCTCGATCCACAAGAGCCACGTCACCTGAAACGTCGCCGTCACCAGCAGCAGCCACATCCCCGCCTGCAATCGTCGGTGCACCATCGCCGCCACCACCAGCAGCGGCAGCACCACCAGCAGATATCGCTCGTGCGCATGCACCGGCAGCATCACCGCCGCCAGCAGCGACCACACCGCCCACAGCAGATACCCCTGCGGGTCCCCTCGCCACCGCCACCAGATCCACACGAACCCCACCGCCAGCGCCGCCAGCAGCATCCCCCGCCCCCACGCCGCCTTCGATACACCCCACAACGTCGCGCTGGCGTCCACCGAATCGCACAGCAGCAAGTCCACGTACCACACGTTGAACGACGTCAGCGTCGTGTGCGTGCTCGCCTGTCGCAGATTGTCGGCGTAGCTCGCCTGCCACCACGCTGTTCCGCCGTGCACGAAGAACGGCGCAGCGATCACCACCAGCACGGCAATCCCTAGCGCCAGCGCTCCCGCCGGCCGCCACCACGGCCGCCCGGTCACGATTACGAGTCCCCAGAGCGGCAGCAGCAACACCGCCTGCGGCTTCAGGCCCGCCGCCACGCCAAAGAGAACACCCGCCAGCACCCATCGCCGTCCCACAATCGCCCACAGCATCCACACCGCCGGCGCCAGCACCGTGCTGTCCACCTGCCCCCAGATCGCCGAGTCCCACCACATCGGCGGCGCCAGCACCATCAGCGCGAACGTCCAGAACGCCCACCGTCCCGGCCGCCAGCGGGCCACCAGCGCCGCACAGCCCCACGCCAGCAGCAGATCACACACAATCGCCGGCGCCGCGAAGATGACGCGCGACGTCAGTGTATTGATCAGGCGATCCGGACTGACCAGCCGAAACAGCCACCCCGCTCCCCACAGCCAATACACCGACAGCGGCGGGTAATTGCAGCGCTCGTCGGCCTCTCGTTGTCCGATAACCCAGCGGTTCTCCGCGACCGACCACTCCCTCAGGTTCCATCTCGGCGGCGAAGCGTCGTACACGCTGAGCACACCGCGATCGGTCGCCTGAATCGCCCAGCGCACGAACTGGTCATGATCTGGCGTATAGCCCCACCGCGCCCCGACCGGCAGCAGCGCTACCCGCAGCGCTAACCCGACCAGGGCAATCGTGATCCAATACCTTCTGCGAACGTTCACGACCCGAGCCTACCCGCCGCCGCCGACACCGTCCACAGAACCGGCCGCGCCCTATCGTCCACGCGAAACGTCAGCGAGAATGCCGCCCATGACCGTCTGGATCTGGATCGCTTTCGTCGCCGCCGTGCTGGCCATGTTGGCCATCGACCTCGGCGTGTTCCACCGGCGCAGCCACGTGGTCTCCGTCCGCGAGGCCGCCATCTGGACCGGCGTCTGGGTCGTTACGGCCCTGATCTTCAACGTCGGCGTCTACTACCTCTACCAGTACAACGTGCTGGGCATCGGCGTCGAGATCGGTCACGACCTGACCGGCAGCCAGGCGTCCCTCCAATTCTTCACCGGCTACGTCATCGAGAAGTCCCTCAGCCTCGACAACATCTTCGTCATCGCCCTGATCTTCACGTACTTCGGTGTCGCCGCCGAGCACCAGCACCGTGTCCTCTTCTGGGGTATCCTCGGCGCGCTGATCCTCCGCGGAGCGATGATCGCCGCCGGCGCCGCCCTCATTCACCGTTTCGCCTGGGTCACGTACGTCTTCGGGGCGCTGCTCATCCTCACCGCGGTGAAGATGCTGGTCACGCAGCACGACAACATCGAGCCCGACCGCAATCCCCTGGTGCGTCTGGCCCGCCGCCTCTATCCGGTCAGCCCCACGTTCGAGGGCCAGCGCTTCTTCACCCGCGTCGACGGTCGGCGGGCCATCACGCCGCTGCTGCTCGTCCTGCTCGTCGTCGAAAGCTCCGACGTGCTCTTCGCCGTCGACTCCATCCCGGCCATCTTCGCCGTCACCCACGACCCCTTCCTGGTCTTCACCTCGAACGTCTTCGCCATCCTCGGGCTGCGCTCGCTCTATTTCGTCCTCGCCGGCGTGATGCACAAGTTCCGCTATCTCAAGATGAGCCTGGTCTTCCTGCTGGCCTACGTCGGCGTGAAGATGCTGCTCACGCACCACCACCCGATCCCCACCGCCGCCTCGCTGGCCATCATCGCCGGCATTCTCGCCGTGGGTATCATCGCGTCCATCGCGGCCCGGCGGAACGGTATGGACCCGCTCGCCACTCCGCCTGCCGCCGACCACGAGCGCCACCAGGAGCACGGCCAGACATGAGCGGATGGCTTCGGCCAAAGGAGCCCCCCTCGCTGCCCCTTTGCTCCTTCACCTCGTCACTCTCTCCCCGCGCAAGAAACAGGGGCCCGCGCAACCGCGAGCCCCTGCCTCAGAGATCATCGACAACAGCGCCATGCGCGCCGGCGGACTACATCCCCATGCCGCCCGGCATCTTCTTGTCGTCTTCCTTTTCCTTGATCTCGCTGACCACCGCATCCGTGGTCAGCAGCAGACCGGCGACCGAAGCCGCGTTCTGCAGGGCGACCCGCTCCACCTTCAGCGGAACGATCACGCCCATCTTCACCATGTCGCCGTACTCGTCGGTCAGGGCGTTGAAGCCGAAGTTGCCCTTGCCCTCGATCACCTTCTGGCAAACGATCGACCCGTCCAGGCCGCCGTTCTCGGCGATCTGCTTGATCGGCGCCCGCAGGGCCCGGCGAACAATGTCGACGCCGGTCTTCTGGTCGCCGCGAGCCTTCTTGTAGATGGCGTCCAGCGCGTCATCGCAACGCAGCACCGACACGCCGCCGCCCGGCAGAATGCCCTCTTCGACGGCCGCCCGGCAGGCGTGCAGGGCGTCCTCGACGCGGGCCTTCTTCTCCTTCATCTCGATCTCGGTGGCCGCGCCCACGTTGATCTGGGCCACGCCGCCGGAGAGCTTCGCCAGCCGCTCTTCGAGCTTCTCGCGATCGTAGTCGCTCGTGGTGATCTCGATCTCGTTCTTGATGGCCTCGATGCGGCCCTTGATCTTGGACGCCTCGCCGGCGCCCTCGATGATCGTGCAGGTTTCCTTGTCGACGATCACCCGCTTGGCCCGGCCGAGCTCGTTGATCTGCATCTTCTCGAGGTTGACGCCCAGGTCCTCGAAGACGGCCGTGCCGCCGGTGAGGACGGCGATGTCCTCGAGCATGGCCTTGCGGCGGTCACCGAAGCCGGGGGCCTTGACCGCGGCGCCCTGGATGATGCCGCGCAGCTTGTTCAGCACGAGCGTAGCCAGCGCCTCGCCCTCGACATCCTCGGCGATGACCAGCAGCGGCTTGCCCGCCTTGGCCACGCCCTCGAGCACGGGCAGCAGGTCCTTGACGCTCGACAGCTTCTTCTCGTGCACCAGGATGTACGGGTTGTCCAGCACGACTTCCATCGACTCGGGCTTGTTCACGAAGTGCGGCGAGATGTAGCCCTTGTCGAACTGCATGCCTTCGACCAGGTCCACCGTCGTCTCGATGCCCTTGCCCTCTTCGACGGTGATCACGCCGTCCTTGCCCACCTTGTCCATGGCGTCGGCGATGTTGTTGCCGATCTCGCGGTCCTGGTTGGCCGCACAGGTGCCGACCTGGGCGATCTGATCCTTCCCCTTCACCGGCACCGCCAGCCCGCGCAGGGCCTCGACGGCCGCCTCGACGGCCATGTCGATCCCGCGCTTGAGCTGCATGGCGTTCGCGCCGGCGGCGAGGTTCTTCAGCCCCTCGTCATAGATCGCCTCGGCGTACACAGTCGCCGTGGTGGTGCCGTCGCCGGCGTCCTTCGACGTCTTGCTGGCCACTTCCTTGACCATCTGGGCGCCCATGTTCTCGTAGGCGTCTTCCAGCTCGATCTCTTTGGCCACGGTCACGCCGTCCTTGGTCACCGTCGGCGCCCCGAAGGACTTCTCGATCACCACGTTGCGGCCGCGCGGCCCCAGCGTGACCTTCACGGCCTTGGAAAGCTGCCGAATCCCCCGCCGGATCGCCTCGCGGGCTTCCATCTCGTACGCAATCTGCTTCGCTGCCATCGACGTCTCCTAGTGCATCGCTCGTTGGGCAGGTTCAGGACCGCCCACAGACTCATGCTTCGCCCTGCCGGGGGACAAACTCCCTGCGACCGCCCCGTGTGGGAATATCACGTCGCGTGCCATTCGCCGCGCCGGCAGGCATTGTGTCGTAACTAACTTGCTCGAAAGGACCTAGACGCTTTGGGCCCCGTGGCAGGCGGCGCTGGCCGGTTAGCCGGCCGCTGTCAGTTTGGCAGGCACGCGACCCGCGCCATGCCTCACCGACCGCCGGTCACCATCCTGAGTCGCCCCCCGGACCGCGCCGCGCCTGCACCGCTCCCGCCGCCCAGCACCCGCGCTGGCCACCCCGGCCGACCATCAGTGCTGGATCACCTCCGCCCGCACTTCCGCCAGCTCGGCCACGCGCCCGGTGTACGTCTCGATGCCCGCGGTGAACTCGAACTGGTCTCCCTGCATCGCCGCTGAGTTGGCGATGAAGTCCAGCTCATCCGCCTCCCCGGACGCGAACCGCAGGCAGACTGCGGCCTGTCCGGAGTGGGCATTCACGAGGTGCACGGCGTTGGCCAGATCTGCGGCCAGATCGGGATTCGGCGTGCCCAAAGCACTCGCTCCTACTCGAGGACGGCGAGGATGTCCCCCTCATCCATGATCAGCATCTCTTCGCCATCCACCTTGACCTCGGTTCCCGCGTAACTGGTAAACAGGACCTGGTTTCCCTGCTTCACCTGCAACGGCTGGCGCTCCCCGTTGTCGAGCAACTTGCCCTCGCCGACTTGGAGCACGGTCCCGCGCTTCGGCTTCTCCTTGGCCGAATCGGGCAGCACGATCCCGCCTGCCGTCTTCTCATCTGCCTCCAGACGCTTGATGAGAACCTTCTCGCCCAACGGGCGGATACCGACCTTACCCATGCAGCAACTCCTTGCTATTGTTAAGTTTGCCTGGTCGTGGCACCCCGGTCAAACAAAATCCGCGCGCCAAGACTCCGTTCGCCGCAAGGGCAAAGCTCGTGCCAACCCTAATCCCACCAGCCGGATCGTATCGCTAAGCGCATGAAGTGAATAGGCTTACTGTCGCGTTCTCCCCGCCACACGACACACCCCCTCCACTAACCCGCGCCTGTCAATCTGGCAGCACCCCGCCACGCCCCGTCACCGCGTAGCGGCGGCCCCCTGTGGCCGACGTCGACCACCGGCAACGCCCCGCCCGCGAACGTAGCGGCCAATCACCGCTCCGGGCGTTAACCGACGCCCGCTGCCGTGGCTGCGCTCCGGCAGACACTGCTCAAGAGCAGTGGCACACTCGTGGCTGGCCTCGACCGTGCCGGCGCTGCTCCGCCTTACAGGTCAAAGTACAGGCAGAACTCGTACGGATGCGGCCGGCTCCGCAGGGCCGCCACCTCGTTGTCCATCTTGTACTTGATCCAGTAGTGCACCACGTCCGACGTGAAGACGTCGCCCGCCAGCAGGAACTCGTGATCCGCCTCCAGGGCCTTGAGTGCCGCCTCCAGCGACCCCGGCGTCTGCCCGATCTCCGCCAGCCGTGCCGCCGGCAGGTCGTACAGGTTCTCGTCCACCGGCGGACCCGGATCGATCTTCCGCTCGATCCCGTCCAGCGCCGCCATCAGGATGGCGCTGAACGCCAGGTACGGGTTGCAGCTCGAATCCGGGCAACGGAACTCGACCCGCTTCGTCTTCGGGTTGTGCTGGTACATCGGGATCCGCACGAACGCCGACCGGTTCCGCATCGACCAGATCAGGTTCACCGGCGCCTCGTACCCCGGCACGAGCCGCTTGAAGCTGTTCGTCGTCGGGTTCGTGAACGCCAGCAAGGCGCCGGCGTGCCGGATCAGCCCGCCGATCGCCCAGCGCCCCAGGTCGGACAGCTCGGCGTACTTGCCCTTGTCGTAGAACAGCGGCGTGTCGCCCCGCCACAGCGAGAAGTGCGTGTGCATCCCGCTGCCGTTGTCGCCGAACAGCGGCTTGGGCATGAAAGTGACGACCTTCCCGTGCCGGGCCGCCACGTTCTTCACGATGTACTTGTACAGCATGATCTTGTCGCCCATGCGCACCATCCGGTCAAAGCGCATGTCGATCTCGGCCTGCCCGCCCGTGGCCACTTCGTGATGGTGCGTCTCGACGTCGATCCCGCACTGCTCGAGCACCGCCACCATCTCGCTGCGCAGGTTGTGCATCGTGTCCGCCGGCGGACACGGGAAGTAGCCCTCCTTCGGGCGAAGCTGGTTGCCCAGGTTGTCCGGCTCGTCCACGCCGCGCCGCCAGGTCCCCTCGCGCGAGTCGACCTTGTAGTGCGCGTAGTTCATCCCTTGGTCGTAGCAGACCTGGTCGAAAATGAAGAACTCGAGCTCGGGCCCGAAGAACGCCCCATCCGCCACGCCCGTCGACTTCATGTAGTCCACGGCCTTGCGGGCCACGGAGCGCGGATCGCGCGAATAGCGCTGCCGCGTCAGCGGATCCTGGATGTCACAGATCAGCGACAGCGTCGGATGCTGGCAGAACGGGTCCAGCACCGCCGTGTCCGGCACGGGCATGATCAGCATGTCCGACTCGTTGATCGCCTGCCAACCGCGAATCGAGGAGCCGTCAAAGCCGAACCCGTTCGCGAACGACTCCAGCCGTAGCTCCTCCACCGGCACCGTCAAATGCTGCCACAACCCCGGAAAATCGAGGAACCGCAGGTCCACGAACTCCACGTGGTTCTTCTTGGCGTACTCCAGCACCTGTTCCGGTGTCATCCGGCGTTCCTCCAAAGGTGGTGTGCAGACCATTCGGCTCCGAGGGGCTCGTACCCTACCCACCGTCCGGCGGGCGAACAAGCCCGGCGTTGCCGGCCTTCGACAGGCCTCAGCGGCTGCTCTCGCCCGGTAGATCGCTTGCGGCGCACACGGGCTGATTCCCGGGAGCGTTCACGCCGAACCCCGGGGCGCTGCGGCCAAATACACGAGACCAAAGATCCTGAAATACCATGCTGGCTATGTAGATCGGTCCGAATCGCCGGCGGACTAAACGGGCCTGCCGCAAGGCGGCGAGGAAGCCCGCTGGCCCGTCGAACTCCGGCATGATCTGGTACCCGCCCGCCAGCGTCCCCTTCAGGTGTGCGTCCGCCCCGACGAACATCGGCAATCCGTGCGCCCTGGCGAACTTCGCCGCCCGGCGATCCTGCCACGGAAGGAAGTTCTGCGAATTGTGCACCTCGACGGCATCCAGGTGCGGCGCCAGCGCGACGGTCGTCGACCCAAGGTTGTCTTCACAGAGCGTGCAGAACGGATGCGGCGCCAGTACCAGCCCGCCCTGTTCGTGAATCCGGCGGGCGGTCTCTTCCGCCGACAGTCCCGGCGGCACCGCCTCTTTCAGGAACAGTCCGAGCAGGTGCCCCTCCGCCGTCGAGACCTCTTCGCCGACGATCACCCGCACCTCGCCGCCGAGCTCCGCCCCCAGAATCGCGCCGCGGATATCGTCGTGGTCGGTGATCGCCACGCAATCCACGCCCTGCCGGCGCGCGGTCTCCACGACCTCCGCCGGCGAACGGTTGGCATCGTCGGAGTAGTCCGTATGGACGTGGATAACCGTCTTCCACTGCCGCATCGCGACCCTCGGCCCGCGGATCACCCCCGTCCCCCTCACATCGGCTGTTGCGGTGACATGCTCCTGCCCTGCGGCCGTGCCGGTGCAGACACAGCCGATAACGCGTCTTACCCCAGCGCCCCCGCCGATGGGCAGTCCTTCGCCAGGCTGCAATCCGCGCACTTCGGCTTGCGCGCGATGCACACGCGGCGGCCGTGCTGGATCAGGGCGTGCGCGAGGTACGTCCACGACTCCTGGGGGAACAGAGCCATCAGCTCGCGCTCGATCTTCACCGCATCCTTGTCGTCGCGCGCCTCCGTCAGCAGACCCAGCCGCAGCGCCAGTCGCCCCACGTGCGTGTCCACCACGATCCCCTCGTTCTTCTCGTACCACGTGCCCAGCACACAGTTCGCCGTCTTCCGCGCCACGCCCGGCAGCTTCAGCAGCGCGTCCATCTCGTCCGGAATCTCGCCGCCGAACTCCCGGCAGACGACCTCGGCCATGCCGAGCAGGCTCTTTGTCTTGTTACGGAAGAACCCCGTCGAGCGAATCATCGCCTCCAGGTCGTCCGCTGTCGCCTTGGCCAGCGCCGTCGCATCCGGGTACCGACGAAACAGATCGGGCGTGACCATGTTTACCCGCTCGTCCGTGCACTGCGCCGACAGAATCGTCGCCACCAGCAGCTCGTACGCACTGCGGTGCCGCAACGCGCACTCGGCCTCCGGATAGGCCGCCCGCAGCCCGCGCAGAATCCGTTTGGCTCGCGCGGCGCGGTCGGCGGCCGACTCCTTCGTCTTCCCCGCTCGCGGTCGCGGCGCCGCCTTCTTCACACGCGTCGCCTTCTTCGCCACGGCCTTCTTCACGACCTTCGCCATGACTGCCTACCTCTTCCTTGTGCTCACGCGTCGATGCCCGGCCGGTACGCCGGCCCCGGCGGCGTGCGCTCCTTCGGCGGCGGAATCTCCCCGCCGCGCGGAATCAACAACGGGCTCTGTTCCATGTCCAGCACGAACTTCCCGCCCGGCGGATCGGGCAGCACGTCCGACGCCGGTCCCTGAAACGCCAGCTCGTACGGCTCCCAGTAGTACTGCGCCACCTCTTCGTAGCCCGCGCCGGCGCCGATCATCAACGCCACGTAACCCCGGCCCTCCGCCACCCACCCGCGGAAACCCACTTCCTCCGGCGTGTCCAGCGTCAGCGCCAACTGCGGCGGCACAGTCGCCAGCCACACGCGCCGGGGCGCGACCAGCAGGTGCGGGTACACGTCCGCATCCGCCGACACGCGCAGCACGAGCAGCTCCTCCTCCGTGCCGTCCGCCAGGATATGCACCGCCCCGTCGGCGTCGATCAGCATCGGCGCGTGGAGCGCGGCCCCGTCCCGCTCATCGAACAGGCCCAGCGCCCACAGCCCATCCGCCAGCGGCACGACCTGGAGCCGCGACGCCGTGGCGTCCGTGAACTCCTCCGGCACGCACAGCGGCTCCGCCTCGTCCAGTCGCACGAGCCGCACCGCCGCACTGACCGCCAGTCTCCCGTCATCCAGGTGTGTGACCGCCTCGGCGGCCGTCCAGTCGGCTGATTCGGGGACCAGCAGCGTAAGCCGTGGGGGTGGCGGCGCAGGCGGGGTCTTCGGACGCGTGTTGCCCGAGCGATCACAACCGCACGGGGCTGCCAGGGCCAGGACCCACAACAGCGTGGCCCCGCCGATCGTCCTACACACATGGGCCCTCAGGCATCGAGACATGCCAGCAGTGTAGGCAGACCCGCGTTTCAGCAAAAGCGGCATTCTCTTGCGAGATCCGGTTCATTTCGGCGCGTCTCTGATTGAGCAAATCTCGGAAACTGCCCGGGAGCAGCCCCTCATCGTCCGAGGGGCGGTGGCCCAGGCACGCCCCCTCGGTTCTGGATGGTTGAGTAGGCATCGTCTTGCCGAGTCGGCACGGACGGACAGGCCCTGGCCCTGGAGGACAACCATGTTCACAGCGCGACAGACAGCAGGCGCAACTTTGCTGGCCCTTGCCGTGGTCGGCCTGCTGCCGGTGGCGGCACCGGCGGACACCAAGCAGTGGGAACCCCCGGCCGGCTCCGGAGCGTGGGACTACGCCCCCAACTGGAACCCTATCGGTGTACCCGTCGTTGGCGATACTGCGCGGATCGAAGCCTCGGGCGACGGCTGGACGCTGTTCTGCGAATACCAGAGCGGCATCAACCCGCTGCTCGACAGCGTCATGATCGGAGGCGACGGTACAGGCACTGCCGGCGCTCGGCTGGCCCAATCACGCGACGACCTGCATACCTACGATGAATACGTCGGCTACATGGGCACCGGCCGGCACTACCAGAGCGCCGGCAGCGTCACCATCGACGAGGTTCTCTACCTCGGTCACTGCAACGCCAGCCACGGCTACTACGACCTGACCGGCGGCTCGCTCGACGCCCTCTGTACCCGCATCGGCTTCGGGGGCGACGGCGACTTCGTCCAGACCGGCGGCACGTTCGACTGCCCTTACGTCGAGATCTCCAGCTTCAGCTTCTCCGGCGCCGGCCACTACGACATGCAGGACGGAATCCTCAATGCCGGCTGGATCCTGCTGGGCGGTCTGACGAGGGGCACGCTCACCCAATCCGGCGGCACGATCGAGGCCTTGACCGAAGGGTTGTATCTCGGGTGGACCGACGGCGGCGGGGGCGACTACACGCTCAGCGGCGGCAGTCTCACCACCGTGCGCACCAGACTCAACCGCGACTCCCCCACATTCGATCAGACGGGCGGCACGCACGAGACACTCGGCAATCTCGAAGTCGGCTGGGACGGCTATGCGCCCGCCGAAGCGCTGTACACGTTGAGCGGCTCCGGCATCCTCAACGTCGGAGGCGACTTGTGCGTCAGCGGGACATACGCCAGCTCCCCGGCCCGCTACGTGCAAACGGGGGGAACCGCCACCGTCGTCGGCGACGTCCTCGTGCACCGACCGACCGGCACGCTCCAGATGCAGGGCGGTTCCCTCTCCTGTCCCACCTTCGACAACAACGGCCACTACCGGCAATCGGCCGGCACGCTCACCGCCGGCGAAGCAACCAACACCTACGATCTCCAGCACACGGGCGGCGTTCTCAACGCCGAGCAGTTCGCCAACGACTCCACGATCGACCTGATCGTCGATGGCACCGCCGACTGCCGCATCAACACCCTCGACGGCAACGCCGGCCGCATCTGGCTCAAGGGCGGCGTCCTCCGCGGCAAGCACGCCGGCGGCGGCCAGTACCACCCGTGCGTGTTCACCAACAACGCCCTCTTCCAGATGGACGGCGGCGAATTCGCCGGCCACCTGATTAACAACGGCACGTTCACTTACAACGGCGGCCCCTTCGCCGAGAGCACGCTAACCAACTACAGCGACGCGACCTCGGTAAGCCTCGGGGCCAATCTCACCTGCCACCGCGTCGTCAACCACGGGGGCCTCGCCCTCGGCTGGAACCGCCGGATCATCGCCGACGGCGTGGAGTGCCCCAACGCCGTCGAGAACAACGGCGAGCTGAGCGTGTCTTCTCGCAGCCACATCGAGGTCGGCAATAGCAAGCTGGTCAACAACGGCGACCTGTACGCCGGTGGCCTGGGCGCCGACTACGCCCAGATCCAGGGCGACGTCGAGAACCACGGTTACCTGCGTCCCGCCGCGACCGACGTGGCGGCCGGGCAACTCCGCATCGACGGCGACTTCACCGCCTTCCCCGAAGCCGAGCTGTCCATCCGCATCCGTGGGACTGGCCCGCAGGAGTGGGACTACATCGTCGTGCAGGGCATCGCCAACCTGGCCGGTAAGCTGAACGTCCGTCTCATGGACGGCTTCGTGCCTAGCGCCGGTGACGCCTTCCTCTTCATCAGCTACGCCGCCCGCAACGGGCAGTTCGACACCGTGCAACTGCCCGGCCTGCCCGAGGGTCTCGAGTGGGCGCTAGCCTACGGAACCGCGAGCGCCAGGCTCACCGTCATCGAACAGACTTACGACATCGGCGATCTGAACTGCGACGGCCTCGTCAACAACTTCGACATCAGCCCCTTCATCCTGGCTGTGACCAACCCTGACGGCTATGCCGAGCGCTACCCCGACTGCGATATCATGCTCGGCGACATCAATGACGACGGCCTCGTGAACAACTTCGACATCGCCCCCTTCATCGGCCTGCTGACCGGCAAGTAGACCTCGGCCAGTGACCGCCGCAGACCCGACCAGAACCGCCCCCGCCGCCGATCGCCACGGCGGGGGCGTTTGTTTGTCCGGTGCACGGCAAAAAAACAGACCGTTGCGTTTGCGGACTGTGCCTCGTTTCGTCGCGTTTCTGATTGAGATGATCTCGGGCCGGCCGCCGGGTCTGCCCCGGCCTCGAAGGTCAACCGGGGCGTGGGCTCCGGGTCTGCGCGGTGGACCCCGGCGGCGCTAGGAGGCACGAACAGGTAAGGAGAAACGTCATGCGAGCCAGCTTCCTCAATCATTCACTCATGCTTGCCGTGGTTGCCGCCGTGCTGGCAACCGGACTGACCGGCACCGTCGCCCACGGCGACACCATCTGGTACGTCCCCAACTCGGGCGGCCTGTGGAACGCGTCCGGCAACTGGAATCTCGGCCGTTGCCCGCAAGCCGGCGATGACGTCCAGGTCCTCGTCAGCGGCAACGCGAACAAACTCGTCTACTACAACTGGACGGGCGTCAGCAACTTCAACACCGTGACCGTCGACGGCAACGCCAGCGGCTACTACGGCTTCATCCACCACGAAGTCCAGGCCATGACCACCACCGACGTGCGACTCGGTGACGTTGGTACCGGCTGGTACTGGATGGAAGGCTCCGCCCACCTCTGGGTGGGCGACCACCTCTACGTCGGTTTCGACGATCCCGGCGACGGCCAGTTCTACCTGGCCACCAGCGGCACCGGCAGCGGCCTCTACGTCGACGACCTGCTGTACGTCGGCTACCACGGCACCGGCTACTTCGATCACGTCAGCGGTCCCGTCGAATGCTCACGCCTCTACGTCGGCCAGAACAACGTCGGCACCTACAAGATGCACGGCGCCTCCGCCACGCTCGACCTCTCCAGCCACGCCGTCATCGGCAACGCCGAGCAGGGCACCTTCGAGCAAACCGCCGGTACCATCAACTCCAACAGCTCGAACGGCCTCATCATAGGCCTTAACACGGGCGGCGAAGGATACTGGCTGGCCAAGGGCGGCGAGCTCAATGTCGACCACATCTCCCTCGCCTGGTACGGCGACGCCTACTTCACGCAGAGCGGCGGCACGGTCAACACCGTCGGCGCCGTCTACATCGGCTGTGAGGGCACCCATCCCCACCAGACCTGGTACAAGATCAACAACGACGACGGCCCCGCCGTGCTGAATGTCGGCACGAACCTCCTCGTCGGCGTACAGACACTCGGCAAGTACGAGCAGACCGGCGGCACCGTGACGGTCGACGGCGCCGTCGAAATCTGGAAGGGCACCACCGAGGCGACCAGCAGCTACGTCTATCTTGGCCTTAACGCCGGCCAGCTCAGCGCCGGCGAGGTCATCAACCACACCGGCTACTACGACCAGGACGGCGGCATCCTCACCACGCAGCACTTCACCAACGATTCAACCCAGGGCATCAATCTCGACAACAACGCCGACTGCCGCGCCCGCTATCTCAACAACACTCAGGGCACCGTCGCCATGTGGCGCAACGCGATCCTGCGCGGCCCCCTGGCCATGCCGCCGAACACCTACTGGATCTGTGACTTCACCAACGACGCCACGTTCCAGATGGGCAGCGTCGCCGCCAACGGCGGCTCCTTCCGCGGCATCCTCACCAACAACGGCACCTTCAACTACTACCAGGGCGACTTCACCGCCAGCAGCCTCATCAACAACGGCACCTTCAACCACTACGGCCCCTTCATCTGCGTTCGCATCGAGAACAACGCCAACATCACCGTCACGTCCGATCGCCCCATCACCACCACCGGCGGCGGCTACGCCTACGGCCTGCTGAACAATAACAACCTGACCATCACCGCCGGCGGCGTGCTCACCGTCGACAACAAGCCGCTCGTCAACGACGGCAACATCTACGGCGGCGGCACCGTCGCCCAGAACACGACCATCGCCGGCGACGTCGAGAACAACGGCTACCTCCTGCCCGCCGTCTCCAGCGACACCGGCATGCTCCGCGTCGATGGCGACTTCACCGCCAGCAGCTCCGCCGAGCTGCGTATTCGCATCGGTGGCCTGCACGTCAGCACCGACTACGACCAGCTCCGCGTCACCGGCAACGCCACGCTCGGCGGCGAGCTCGACGTCCGGCTGATCGACGGCTTCATCCCCGCCCTCGGCAACAGCTTCACCATCGTCACCTACGGCAGCCACACCGGTCAGTTCAGCCCGGTCTACCTGCCCACGCTGCCGGATGGCCTCGCATGGCATCTGACCTACGGCACGACGAGCGTCGTCCTCACCGTCGTCGAGTTCAGCTATAACCCCGGTGACCTCAACTGCGACGGCCTCGTCAACAACTTCGACATCAGCCCCTTCATTCTGGCCGTGACCAATCCCGACGGCTACGCCCACCAATACCCCGATTGCGACATCATGCTCGGCGACATCAACGGCGATGACCTCGTCAACAACTTCGACATCGCCCCCTTCATCAGCCTGCTGACCGGCAAGTAACCGCCCGTCAACCCGGGAGTCCCCTATTGCGGGGACACGGTTCAAGAACGCCCTCGCCTGCGGTCTCCGCGGCGAGGGCGTTCGCTCATTGTGAAACCGGGGAGCCGCAGCGTCAGGACTCCGGCGGGAGGGGAGCGCGAAAGACTACGTTGAATTGGAAGCAGTACACCGGGTAGGCCATCTGCAGGCGGTACACACGGAACACACCGCCGGGCACCCCGAGGTGGCGGCAGATCCGGCCGATCATCTTCCCGTAGTTCGGTACCTCGGCGACGCTGAACGTGTCCGGGCCCGAAGGCACGCGCGCGACGGTCTCAGCGACGTTGACGCGATCCAGACCACGCGCGGGGTCATTCGGGTTGGCCGGCCCGTTGGCGGCCGTGTTGTATACGACGAGTTCCGGCCCACTTCCGGGAAAGAGCCCCTCGTGAACCAATGCGTCGCAAACCAGCATCCGCACCGGCACATCGACAAACATCGACATGCCGCGCAGCGGCGCACCCGGCGCAGCATAGCGGCGAGAACCGGCGTCGTCGTGGCTCACCGCGAGCATGTCCATCATCGCGTGCTTGCCCAGCCGATCCTCAACCAGCCGATGACGAAGTTGCCCGGCGATCACGGACGACTCGATCCGGGCCGGCGTATGCGTGTAGAGATCATGAAGCTGAACAGGGCTTAGAGACAGAATCGGCTCGCCCTGCGGATCCCGATACGGCGGCCCCATGGTGAAGTGCACTTCCGTGTCCGAACGAAGCCGCCGCAGTCCCAGCGCCCCGTGCAGCGTCGTGACGGCCACGATGTCCTCATCCGTCGGCGACGGCACGAAAATCATCGTCGTCAGCCAGGTTCGCGCCTCCACGCCCAGGATCCGGCGCATGCCGTTGAATACGTCGAACCGGCCGGCCTGGTCGATGCGGGCCCGCAGCGTCCGGGACCGACCGCTCAGCGCGGCGGTGAGGGCGGCACGCGTGCCGTAATGCTCGCGCACCAACGAAGCAAACGCGTCGATCGCCTGATGCGCCTGGGCGATCACGCCCGCGGCCACGCCGAGTTCGTCCGCGGCGGCCGCAGCGGCCCGAAGCGACTCGGGCCCCGGGATCGCTTCCAACAACTCGAATGGCGTGGGCCGTTTGAGCGCTCCGAGCAACTTACTGCACGTGACCCGGCTCAAGCCCAACCGCTGGGCGAGCGCCGTTGGCCGACGAGGCGCCCCCGGGACAGCGTCGAGCAACGCCTGCATGCTGACGGCGAGCCTGCGCCCGACGCCTGGAACGTCTACACCACTTGGATCATCAGCCGGCATGAATACGGTTGTACGCCATCGCACCGCAAAACGCGACGGGAATCGTAATAATATTCACTATAGTCCTATAACATATTAATTATAGTGACACTGGATGTGTTTTCATAATTGTAAAAAATTACGTTTTCATTGACCCTCATCTCCCCGGTCGCTATATTCGGATCCAGAGGAGGAGAAACCGCATGCCTGCCGCGTGGCCGGACCCGGTCTCCCAGAATTCGTGGATGGAGCACATCATGCGAAACTTCGTTGCAATCGCGGTCGTGCTGATCGGCCTCGCGGCTGTCGCCCTGGCGGACATGCCGCAGTACGCCATCATCGATCTCGGTGTCGTCAACGCCGGCGACTACGGCGCTCAGGGCTTGGGCATCTCCCCCGGCGGCGTGTGCTCTGGACGCTCCTTGGGCTCGCCAACGACGGGTTTCACTTGGACAGCGGCCGGCGGCCTGGTCGCCCTCGAAACCTTCGCCGAACGAAGTTACTACGCGGCCAATGGCGCCAATGACAGCGGTCTGGTTGCGGGAACTGCCACAACGACGCCGTACGGATCCAGCCCGCTGCCGGTGTTGTGGACGAACGGCGTCGTCTCACAGTTGGCTCTGCCCTCGGGGCAGAGCTACGGTCACGGCGAGGACGTCAACGACGCCCGTCTGGCCGTGGGCAGCATCGGTTCCGGCGTGGGCCAGCGGGGCATCCTCTGGGACGACGGTTCGCCGGCCATCATCACGACGACGACGGGTGACGGCGAGTACATGGTCTCGGCGTTCGGCGTGAACAACGCTGGGATGATCGCCGGCTACGGCTGGGATCCGGACAACGCGGCCCGCAACGTCGGCCTGCTGTATGACGTCGCGAATGACGTCATGATGGAGGTCCCGCCGCTCGCCGACGACAACGGCACGATTGCCTTCGGCATCAGCGAAAGCGGTTCCGTTGTCGGCTCGAGCTCGTACAACCAAGCCGACTCGCTTCCGTTCATCTGGGATGCGGTGAACGGCACGCGGGAGATCCCGCTGCCCACGGGCGCGTCGCAGGGCAAGGCCACGGGCGCGAACACCGCCGGCTGGGTGGTGGGCACCGCCAGCGGCGTGTACGCTCTGCCGTACCTGTATGATGGCACGCAGACGTATCGGCTCCAGGACCTGATCGATCCGGCGTCGGGCTGGGATCTGTCGACGAACACCTCTTCGTCGGCCCAGGGCATCAGTGAGGATGGGACGATCGTCGGTACAGGCATCCTGGACGGCGCCCCGCGCGCCTATGCCATGGTGCTCATACCGGAGCCGGGTTCGCTCGGGTTGCTGCTCGTCGCCGGCCTCAGCCTGCTGCGCGGACGTCGCTAGTCCGGACAACAACAACATAGGCATGCACTTCGGGGCGCCTCACGAGAGGCGCCCTTCTTTTTTGCCCTTTCTTGCGCAGGTCGGCGTGGTGGTTGCCAGCGCCCTGTCAGGGCCCAACTGCTGGTGTGGGGATGCCGGCCTCACGTTCATCGCTCGATTCGGCTGGCACCAAACGGGAATATCGGGCCCGCTGCCGGGTTTGGTATAGATGGCGTCCGAGCGAGTGGTCCCGGGGTCGCTCGCGAGCAGTTCCATTCGTTTACGACCATCAGCACCAATCGGAGATCTGCCATGAACATCCGATCGCGCCCGTTATTGCCTCTCATCGCCCTTTCCGCGTCGTTGGTCCTCTGCAGCCCCGCAGCCCTGGCCGTCGGCCAGCCGGATATCGTCTGGCAGGTCCCCGGTCACACCAACGCCGTTAACGCCGTCAACTTCTCGGCCGACGGCTCGCTGCTCATCTCCGGGGCCGACTACGACGACAGCTCCGCCCGCACCTGGCGCGTCGCCGACGGCCAGCCGCTCGACACGTTCCCCGGCCACGAATGGGGCGTGCAGTCTGTGGGCTTCTCAGCCGATGGAACCCGCATCGCCGTCGGCTACATCGCCAGCGGTTATGCTCCCGGCGGACTCGCCAACGTCTACGACGCTTATACCGACACAGAGCTCGATACGGTCGGCGGCGCCCACGTGGCCTTCTCCGCGGACGGCGAGTTCATCGCCAGCGGCGGTGGCGGCGTGAACCGCTACATGTACGTCCACCGCCTGAGCGACGGCCAGCAGTTCGCCAGCGTCTACACCGGCGCGTACCTCCTCGACCTCGCCTATTCGCCCGACGGCCAGTACGTCGCCACCGGCGGCTCGGACAACAACATCAAGCTGTGGAACCCCATGACCGGCCAGTTGGCGCGCACGCTCGTCGGTCACACCGATGACGTCAGCGCCGTCGCTTTCTCCCCGGACGGCCAGTTGCTCGCCTCCGGCGCCGGCGGCTGGGATGAACCCAGTGATTCCACCATCAAGATCTGGCGCGTCAGTGACGGCACCCTGCTGAGAACGCTCACCGGCCACGGCAGCTTCGTGTACGACCTCGACTTCTCACCCGACGGCCGTTACCTCATCTCCAGTGGCCGCACCAACAGCTCGTCGTACATCCGTCTGTGGCGCGTTGCGGCCGGCGACCAGGTCGACTACTACAACCAGGGACTCAGCGGTGGTGTGCTGTCCGTGAAGTTCTCACCCGACGGCTCGCTCTTCGCCTACGGCCGCGGCACCGGCGAGGTCGTCGTGGCCCGCAGCGATCTGCCGCTCGCTGGCGACCTGAACTGCGATGGCGTCGTCGACAACTTCGACATCGCCCCGTTCACGCTGGCCATTTCGTCCGGGCCCGACCACGAGGCGTACTACGCGAAGTACCCCTCTTGCGACGTGACCCTGGCGGACCTGAACAATGACGGCGCGGTGGACAACTTCGACATCAGCGCCTTCGTCGCCTCGCTCGCCTCGAACTAACCCACCCCTCCCCCGTCGCCGGAGTGCTGCGCTGGCGCTCCGGCGACCACTGCCCCACCCCGCGGCGCGCCCCAACCGGCGCGCCGCTGTTTTGTCATCCGGCCTCCGCCACGCCCGTAGCGTCGGCCCCCCGTGGCCGACGTTGAACGCTGGGTGCCACTGGTGGCTTGATCACCAGTGCGGCACCGTCGCAGCTCCCTCGCGCGTTCATGTTTGCGATGATTCGCTCGTGCCGCGCAGCACCGCCCGCACCGGGCTGCCGTCGAAGCCCGCCAGCTTCAGCGGCAGGGCGATCAATTCGTACACCCCCGCCGGCACGTCCCGCAGCACCAGCCCCTCAAGTATTGAAATGCCCCGCGCCATCAGCGCCCGATGCGCCGGCAGACCGGGCGCATGAAACAGGTCCACGCTCGGCGTATCGATCCCCACCAGCATCACGCCCGCCGCCGCCAGGTGCTCGGCCAGCTCGGGCGACAGCGCCGCGAAGTCCTCGCGAAACGTCGGCCCGGCCGGATAGGTCCCCGTCGCCAGCAGCACGCGCGGCGCCGCCAGCTTCCGCGGCAGATGCTCCGGCCCAATCGCCGTCCGCGCCGCAACGGAAACGCGCACGACCTCGCACGGCCCCAGGTACGGCGTCAGCGCACACGCCTCGATCGACGCACCACCCGCCACGATATGGCTCGGCGCATCCGCGTGCGATCCGGCGTGCGCCGTCGCCCGCAGCGCCGACGACGTCGTCGTCGCTCCGTCGGCCATATCCGCCAGAATCTCCCGCGTCACGGGCGGATCACCCGGCCAGACGGGCAGCTCCGGTCCCAGCACCGGCGAGATGTCGTGGATCATGCGACCACCCTCGCGTCCCCGCCGTCCGGACACAGACCACCGCCGCCGCTCTCGCGACGCCGCGCGTGCCCCCGCCGCGTGCCGACCGGGTTACTTCGCCGCACCGGCCTCCGCCGGCGTGCTTACGTCGAGTCCCGGCGGCGCTTCCTGCGTGTGCTTGCACTTGGGGTAGCCGCTGCAACCGAGGAACTTCCCTCGCCGTCCCTGGCGCAGCAGCATCGGGCTGCCGCACTCTTCACAGGGGATATCCGTCCGCACCGGTTGCGGACGCTGCGGCGCCGGCATCATCTCCTCGGCCTGCTTCTTCGCCTCGCCGCGCAGGTTCGCGTTGCACTTGCACTGCGGGAACGCGCTGCACGAGAAGAACGGCCCGAACCGCCCGCGCTTCAGCTCCATCGTGCTGCCGCAATCCGGACAACGCAACGTGCCCGGCTCCGGCATCACCTCGACCACCGGCCGGCCCGTCCGCGTCCAGGCGAATCCCGCCGGCGGCACGCCATACTTGGGATGCGCCTCGCCCGTACCGGCCACGGGTTGAGCGTCTGGCGTCGCAGCCGGCGCGTTACTGTCGGCCGGCGCTGCGGCCGGCGGCGGGGCCGTGCCCGCTGCCGCGGCTGCGGCTCGCAGTTCTTCCAGCTTCTCGTACGGCCGCGTCTGCCGACACTTCGGAAAGCCCGAGCAGGCGATGAACTTGCCCCGCCGACCCGAGCGAATCACCATCGGCCGCCCGCAGTTGTCGCAGCGAATGCCCGCCTCTTCCGGCGGCGGGGCGGGTTTCTTCTCCAGCCGCACGTCGTTTGGCAGAGGCGCTGTGTTCTTGCAGTCCGGATAGCGATTGCAGCCGAGGAATGCCCGCCGCCCCTTGCGCTTCACGATGAGCTGCCCCTCGCCGCAAACGTCGCACGGCCGCTGGAGCTCGCTCTCGGCCACCAGCTTCAGCGGCTCGCCGCTCTCGTTGCACGGCACCGTGTTGCGGCACTCGGGATAACCGCTGCACCCGAGGAAGTAACCGCTGCGCGACTTGCGCAGCACCATCGGGCGGCTGCACAGCTCGCAGATGTGCTCCGTCGTCTCGGGCACCACCGGCTGGCCGTCGCGGTCGACGTTCATCGTGGTCTTGCAGTTCGGATACTCACTGCACGCCAGGAAGCGCCCACCCTTGCTCCAGCGATACACCATCTGCGCCGAACAGGTCGGGCATTTGTACTCGCTCGGCTGGCTGCGCGTGGCCTCCATCTCCTCGCCCGCGCGGCCCAGCAACTCGCGGAACGGATCGTAGAACTCGTGCAGCACGCGCACCCAGTCGAGATGCGCCTCCTCGATCTTGTCGAGCTCATCCTCCATGAACGACGTGAACTTAACGTCCATGATCTTCGGGAAGTGTCCGACGAGCTTGTCCGTCACGACCTCGCCCAGCGGCGTCGTGTAGAACTTGCGGTCGTCCTGCTCGACGTAGCCGCGACCCTGGATCGTGTCCAGAATGTTCGCGTACGTGCTCGGCCGCCCGATGCCTTCGGCCTCCAGCGCCCGAATCAGCGACGCCTCCGTGTACCGCGGCGGCGGCGACGTGAACTGCTGCTTCGGATCGAGATCCAGCAACCCCACCGGCTGGCCTTCGCGCATCTCCGGCAGAATCTGGTCCTCGCTCGTCACGCCGGCCACCCGCATGAACCCGTCGAAGACGAGCTTGCGGCCCGAGCCCGCGAACCGCGCCGGCCCGCGCGACGTCTCGCACGTCACGCTCACCGACGTCGAATCCCACTGCGCCGGGCACATCTGGCACGCCACGAACCGCTTCCAGATCAACTCATACAGCTTGTACTGCTCGCTGTTGAGCGCCCCGCGCATGCTCTCCGGCGTTCGCGTCGGATCCGTCGGCCGAATCGCCTCGTGGGCCTCCTGCGCCCGGGCCTGCCGCTTGCCGTATACGTTCGGTTGCGGCGGCAGGTAGTCAGCGCCGTACGTCCCGCTGATGAAGCTGCGGGCCGCCGTCACCGCCTCGCCGGCCAGGTTCGTCGAATCGGTACGCATGTACGTGATGAGACCGACCGTGCCTTCGCCGTTGAGGTCAATACCTTCGTAAAGCGCCTGGGCGATACGCATCGTGCGCGAGGCCGCGAAACGCAGCGTCGTGCTCGCCGCCTGTTGCAGGCTGGCGGTCGTGAACGGTGCCGGCGGCTTCGTCGTCGTGCGCTTGGTCTTCAGCTCGGAAATGGCCAGGGCCGGCACACGGTCCGGCGCCACGCGCCCGACCAGCTCAACCTGCTCGATACCCCGGTCGCGATACTCCTCCCACGGATGGCGGGCCGTCTGCTCGACGTGATAGCCCAGCGCCTCGGCCGCTGCCGCCGCCGCGTCGGCGTCCGTCACGCGGAACGCCTCGCCGCCGATCTCGACCAGTTCCGCCCGGAAGCACCCATGCTCGCCGAGCCAGCGCTGGATATCCTTCTGCGTGGTCTCCTGGCGGAGAATGTCGTGCCACGGCCCGCGCAGCCCCTCGATCTGTGCCGGGTCCGCCGCCACGTACGCCGTGATTTTCCAGCTCTCCTCGGGAACGAAAGCGCGGATTTCCCGCTCGCGCTCGACGATCAGCCGCACGGCCACCGACTGCACCCGCCCCGCCGACAGCCCCTTCGCAATCTTCTTCCACAGCAGCGGGCTGAGCTCATAGCCGACGATGCGGTCGAGAATACGCCGAGCCTGCTGCGCGTTGACCCGGTCGAGGTCGATCGGATGGGGGTTGCTGAACGCTTCCTGAATCGCCGACCGCGTGATTTCGTTGAAAATGACGCGCTTGACCTTGTCCGCCGGCAGATGCAGCGCCTCGACGAGGTGCCAAGCGATGGCCTCGCCCTCGCGGTCACGGTCTGTGGCGAGGTAGATTTCGGGAGCGGCCTTGGCCAGCTTGGCCAGGTCGCTGACGACCCGGGCCCGGCCCTTCACGACCTCGTAAACCGGTTTGAAACCGTCAGTTACATCAATCCCGAAGTCCTTGGTCGGCAGGTCCCGCACGTGGCCCATCGAAGCCTTCACCACGTAGTCCTTGCCGAGGTACTTGTTGATCGTCTTCGCCTTCGCCGGCGACTCGACGATCACCAGAGCCTTGCCGTTTGACTTGCTGCTGACCATGCTATGGATCTAAGCCTTTTCTTTATAGCGACTTAGGTTTACAGCGTCCGCAAACCACGATCTTATCATCGGTATCCGCGCCCGGCGGCGATAACGCCGATTCCCGGACGCGCCGCCAAGATGCTTAGCGTCCCGGCCACAAGTGTCAAGCTCACCAATCACGGCAACTAACCGTAAAGCCCCTAAACCACTGTTGATATGTTAGTCTGGGAGAAATATGGGATCTGCGAGACGGATTTCCGCCCGGCCCATGCCGCATTTTCCGCCCGCCTCAGTCGGCGACGGGCCCCTTAACCCGCCGACGGCCCCCGCGCAGCCCGCCGTCAGCCCGCCACGCCCGCGAAACGCCCGTCCCTTCCGAGGCCAATCCGCCGATCGAACGATATGATGCACCACCGTCGCCGCGAGAGTGGCGGAACTGGCAGACGCGCAGGATTTAGGTTCCTGTGGGCATAGCCCGTGGGGGTTCGAGTCCCCCCTCTCGCAATTGCTCCAATGCCGTCGCGCGGCCCACGTTTGCCGGGCAACCCTCCGACCGTTTCCGGGGGATCAGTTCCAAGGCCCGGTGACGTTGGCCAGCGATGCGGGCGTCGGCATGATCGAGGAACGGTGCAGTTCGGCCGATGAGCTTCTGCGGGAACTCAGCCCATTGAACAAGCGCTGGGGTGGAGCCCTGTTTTCCGAGTGGATCTTCCGCGGCCAGTCTGACGCTTGCTGGGAGCTGCAATGCAGTTCGTGGCGCAGAGATGCCGACATACTGCAGAAGATCGAAGCGGCGCTGCACACCGGCGACTTCGGCGTCAGACTCAACACCTTCCTCCAGCGTTGCAGAGAGCATCCGCCCATCTGGGAGAAGGAGCGCGGCGACTCCTGGAAGTGCATCATCCGCGCCGCGGCCGAACACGAAGTCATCTGCCGCTTCACATACCTTTGCGACCAGGTCGGTCTGGCGCTGCCGTACGACCGTCCGATGAGCGGCAGGGCTTTCCTCGAAGCCGCGATGCGCGCGGGGGATGCAGGTCTTCCCAAGCTCCTTTCCTATCGGCCTTCAATGATCTTCCAACTTGCGCAGCACCATGGGATTCCGACGAAGCTCCTTGACTGGACGCTGAACCCGCTCGTGGCCCTACACTTCGCCACGCAGCGCACGGACCAACCAACCGACGGCGCAGTCTTCGCGCTGCGCTCGTCAATGTTGATTGCGCCCATGGAGGCCCGGTTCACTCGCTACGGTCGTTCGACGATCCCCAACATGCACGCACAGGCGGGCGCGTTCACGTATGTCTTGGCGCCCTGGATAACTCACAAAGGCTGCCACCCGTCTCTTGATCTGATCCTCGCCTCGCGTGAGGAAACCGCAGATGCCCTCGTTAAGTTCACTGTGCCAGCCAAGCATGTTCACGAAGTCCGTGAACGGCTTCTGGCTTCAGGGCTGACGCACGCACATCTCCAGCCGAGCTACGGGGCCGTTTCGGATGTTGTCCGCAGGGAAATCGAGGGCGGCGAGTTCAAGCTGCTGATGGATTGACAGGTGACAAATGTGCAGGACCATCGTCGTGAGTCCGTTGGAACGCGCACGACGGCTTACCGACCACGTACCGCAACTGCTTTCGATCTGCGGTACAGCCGTGTCGGCGCTGTGCACCGTGACGATTGTCGGACGCGTGCTGCTCGTGCGCGACTCGAATCACTGGGGGTTCGACATTCGTCTGTTATGGCTGGTCTGCCTCGCCGCCGGTGCACTGGCCGTGCCCATCCTTCGTTCGGCGAAACCGTGGCGGGCGTGCTGGCCGTTGACGAGCGCCGCTGTGCTCGCCGTCGTCGTGGCGGTCTTCGATCACTTCAACGTGCTGGTCGAGTACGGGTTGTGGCTCGCCCGCGGCATGCCGACGGCTGGCTCGGCACAGGCTTGGTGACGCATGCGTATGAGCAGCGGTGGGAAACGCGCAAGGCCTGCACGCGGTCGGAAGTCGCTGCCACCGGCCACCGACGTGGCCCGGGACTGCGAGGATAGGTGGGTGGCTTCCTGAACAGGAGACCGTTCCAGCTTAATCACGCATCGCGCTCTGGTAAGTGTGGGGCGCGACCACTCAGTCTGATGGCACGGAATATCAACTGCTTGGACCAGCCCGTCTTCTGGAAAATCTGCTGCACGGTCAGGCCGTCATCGTGCAGGCTGACGATGTACTTGTCTTCGGGAATCGAAGGTCCGTCGTAGTGAGTCCGCGACCGATCGTCAGGGTTCGGGATGGTGAAATCCGGGTACACGGTATACTGCGAGGCGGGCACACTGCGAAGCCTCTGCTTCTCCAGCCGGTGCACATGGTAACCCAGATCGGACTCGAGTTTGTGCGCGAATTCGTGCGGGCTGCCAAACTCCTGAATCAGCGCCATTGTCTTCATCTCGGCCTTGTATTTGTCGAGGCGGCGATATTGCTGAGCGTTCAGACTGGCGATGGGAACCGGCCTGTTCGAGAAATACAGCAGGACTGGCTTGCCCGCCGCAGCGACTTCCTTGATCTCCTGAGCGGTACCAGAGCATGCGGTTCGAGTGCGCGTTCCGAGACGCGTCCAGAATACTGCGACCAACAGATCTGCACTCTGGACGATTTGACTGCCCAGAAAATCTTGTGGATGGCCGCCATGTTCTGAATGCCCTTCACGATCCGATCGAACGGGCAGAAGGGTTACATGCAGGTCCGTGCCACGGCCGGAGTTCCACCGGAGGATCGTCTGCTCCGCGACGTCTCGCTCCTCCAATACATCTTCAGGAGACGCGATCAGCACGCGATAGATGTAGCTCTGGTGGCCCAACGTGCGTCCCTCTCGTGCAAGCCGTGGAGCCCTATGATACGCGAACTCGTTGCGGGGCTGTCAAGAGAATGCAGGCCGACCGGTCCCCGATTGCACACCCCAATTGCAGTGAGAGCAGGACTGAACCTCTGACCACGTGTCGACCGCTGGACGTGCTCCTACGTCGCTACCGGCGCGCTGCGCAGCGTCAGGTGCAGGATCTCCGCCGGGGCGTTGATGCGGAGGGGGAACCAGTTGCCGACGCCGTTCGAGACGACGAGCGACGACGGTCCGCGCGTGTACAGCCCCGAGCAGTACCTGAACAGCAGCGGCCCCGCGCCGATGTCGCGGGTCAGCATGAGCTGGCCGCCGTGCGTGTGACCCGCCAGCGTCAGGGGGACGCCGGCCGCTGCCGCCGGGTCGAAGGCGTGCGGGTGATGGGCGAGCAGGATCGGGAACGCGTCCGGCCGCCGGAGCGTCAGCAGATGCCGCACCTCGTCATCGATCGAAGCGCCGCGTCCGCCCCAGCGCAGCCCCAGCATCTGCACGCGCTCCCCGCGGATCTCCAACTCCGCCGACTCGTTGACCAGCAGCGCCACGCCCGACCGGCGGACGCCCGCTTCGAAACCAGCGCGGCTCTCGAACAGGTCGTGGTTGCCCTCGCACGCGAACAGCCGCTCCGCCGGCTCCAGCCCGCGTAGCATGTCCAGGCCGGCGGGCAGATCACTGAGCGTGTGGTCGATCAGGTCGCCGGTGAACACGACCAGGTCGGGCCGCAGGGCGTTGGTCCGCGCCACGATCTCGTCCAGGATCGCCCCGTTCGTGAAGCGCCCCACGTGCGAATCGCTCACGTGTGCGATCGTCAACCCGTCCAGTGCCGGCGGCAGCGTCGGCAACGGCACATCCAGTCGGCGGATCCGAAACGTGCTGAGCTGCGTCACGGACCGCGCCTGCGCCGCACCCGTGGCCAGCAATGGGACGGCGGTCAGCACACCCGCCAGCGCCTGACGACGCGTCGGGCGAACCGGCCCTTGGCCATCAGCCGGCGGATCGGCCGGATCGTCACCAGCCTCCGCGACCACAGCCGGCGCGGGCCGAGGGCGCAATATCCGCGCGATCCACGTGCCGCCCTGCACGACCGTCCGCACCACCGTCGCCCCCGTCAGCACGACGACAGTCAGCGGCAGGATGAACAGGTGCCAGATGTAGCACTCCGCCAGCAACACGCTCGGAATCGGTGCCGCCTGCCCGCTCATCCGCGTCAGAATGAGCCACGCGTACATCCCGAGATTGCCGCCGACGAACGCCGCCAGCACGAGCCGCCAGCGCCAACCGCGCGGCAGGCAGCGCAGACGCCGGTCCGCCCAGAACCACCAGATGACGGCCAGCATGGGCACGCCGAACACGATGAGCCGGAAGATCGACACGACAGCATAGGATAGGCGCGGAACGGCCGTCCGGCGACAGACCCACCGTCCCGGCAACCCCCGGCCCTGGCAGCGCAGCCGGAACCGGATACGATCCCGGCGTGTCAGAGCGAGACGTTCCGCAACAGGTTGACGTCGCCATCGTCGGGGGCGGTGCCGCCGGCCTGGCCACCGCAATCTTCGCCGCCCGGCGTCGACGCGACCGGACCATCGTCATTCTCGACGGGGCCAGGAAGCTCGGGGCGAAGATCCTCGTCGCCGGCGGCGGGCGCTGTAACGTCACGAACCGTACAGTCACGCCGGCCGACTACTGCGGCGGGAGCGTACACGTCATCAAGCGTGTCCTCGCCGCCCTCCCGGTCGAGCGGACCGTCGCATTCCTCCGCGAGATCGGCGTCGAGCTGCACGAAGAGGAACACGGCAAGCTCTTCCCGAACACGAACCAGGCCCGGACCGTGCTCGATGCCTTCCTCAGCGAGGCCGGCCGGTTGGGCGTGCACATCCTCACGGAGCACCGCGTCACCGCGCTCGAAGCCGGCGAAGCAGGCTTCCGGCTGCAAGCAGCGGACAAGACGTTCCACGCTCGTCGCGTCGTGCTGGCCACGGGCGGTCTATCGCTGCCGAAGACGGGCAGTGACGGCGGCGGCTACGCCCTGGCCCGCGGCCTCGGCCACACGCTCGTGCCGACTACGCCGGCGCTGGTGCCGCTCGTGCTGGCCGGCGACTTCCACACGCCGCTCTCGGGCATCGCGCAGGACGTAGAGCTGACCGTACGGCCCGGCGATGCCAAGCCGATTCGCCTGCGCGGCGCGCTGCTCTGGACGCACTTCGGCGTCAGCGGGCCGGTCGTGCTCAACGCCTCCCGCCACTGGTACCGCGCCCGCCTCGCCGGCGATGAGGTCAGTATCACCGTGAACCACCTGCCCGGAGACGACTTCGCCGCGGCTGAACAGAAGCTGCTCGCGCTGGCTTCGTCGCAACCGAAGGCCCAGCTCCACAACGCGCTGGCCCGCCTGCTACCCGCTCGCGTGGCCGTGGCCATCCTGCACAGCCTGAAGATCGACGAGTCGCTCCAGATGGTTCACCTGCCCCGCGACGCGCGCCGCCGGCTCGTGCACGCGCTGCTGGAATGGCCGCTACCCGTGACGCGCAGCCGTGGCTACACGCACGCCGAGGTAACCGCCGGCGGCGTGCCGCTCAGCGAGATCGACCCGGCGACCATGGCCTCGCGTCCGTGTCCCGGCCTCTATCTCGTCGGCGAGATCCTCGACGTCGACGGACGGATCGGCGGCTTCAACTTTCAATGGGCATGGTCGAGTGCCTGGGTCGCCGCCTCCGCTCTCGCGTGAAGCGCCGGCGCGCCGACCTGCGGTAGCGGCCGTCGGCTGAAGATGCCCCCGCTCAGTCCTTCTTCTCGAAGACCTGCATGTACAGGAACTCTCCCGCACGCACGAGTTCCGTCGGCGTCAACGGAATCGCCCGCCGCAGATCCTCCGGTGAGAAACGAATGTCCATCGGCGGTCCGGACGGCGTCTCTCGCTTGTCGATCTCGACGACGGCCAGCTTCGCTCCCGGCTTCAGAATACGGACAACTTCGCTCCGGAAGCCCGCCATCTGCTCGGGTGAGAAGCCGTGAAGCACGTTCGCGATGTAGACGATGTCCACGCAGGCGGCGTCCAGCGGCGTCCGAGCCGTGATGTCGCCCACCATCGCGTGAATGTTGTTTTGCGCCGTCTCGCTGCGCAGGGCGGCGATGGCCTCTTCGTCGGGGTCGATGGCGTAGACGGCCCCGGCGCTGCCCAGCGCGTCCGAGAATGTCCTGGACATGTGACCGCTGCCGCAGCCGGCGTCGAGAATCGTCTGGCCAGGCCGGATACGCAGCGCGTCCAGAATCGCCGGCTTGTCCAGCATACTCTCCGACGACCTTCCTTTGTGGTGGTGGTGCCTGGCCGCGTGTTCGTTGCGGGCCGTCTGTCCAGCGTGTTCGTGACTCATCCGGATGCCCTCTACCTTATACATCAGGCTGCAATCGTGCCGCCGCTATGACGGATCATACCGACATGGTAGCAGCCATCGCCGCTCGCCGCCGCGATTCGGGCCGGAGCAGGCGGTTTTCGCCCCGCGCTGGCGGAATCGCCAACGCCGCCTAGAATCTGAACGTAGTTCGTGCGGGAGGAACCACCGGAACTTGCCGGCGCGAGGTTGTTGTCCATCGCCAATCACTGGCCGGAACCTCGGCAGCAGCATACGAGGAGCGCATGAGTAGGAAGCTGGTCATCATCGGCGGTGTTGCCGGCGGCGCTACCGCCGCGGCCCGGGCCCGACGGCTCGACGAAGACGCCGAAATCATCATGATCGAACGCGGGGAGTACGTCTCGTTCGCCAACTGCGGCCTGCCTTATCACATCGGCGGCGAGATCCGCAAGCGCGCCCGACTGCTCGTCCAGACCCGCCACGGCCTCGCCCGCCGCTTCGCCCTCGATATCCGCACCCGGCAGGAGGCGATCCGCATCGACCCCGCCGCCCGCCTCGTGCACATCCGCGATCTCGAAACCGGCCGCGAATACGCCGAGACCTACGACAACCTGCTCCTCTCGCCCGGGGCGGCGCCCTTCGTGCCACCCGTGCCCGGCAACGATCACCCGCGCGTGCTCACGCTGCGCAACATGGCCGACATGGACCGCATCAAGAAGTTCGTCGACCGCGAAGCGAAGTCGGCGCTCGTCATCGGCGGCGGCTTCATCGGCCTGGAGATGGCCGAGAATCTGCGCCGCCGCGAACTGGCCGTGTCGCTGGTCGAACTCGCCCCGCAGGTCATGCCCCCGCTCGACGCCGAGATCGCCG
This sequence comes from Phycisphaerae bacterium, assembly GCA_050115495.1. Classification (GTDB taxonomy): domain Bacteria; phylum Planctomycetota; class Phycisphaerae; order UBA1845; family Fen-1342; genus JAAYXS01. Next base: position 57,906 of record JASFQK010000040.1, read on the forward strand.
CTCGCCTGCACCGCGAGTTGCAGACCCACGGCATCGAGCTGCACCTCAACGATGCGGTCACCCGCTTCGACGACGACGGCGGCAGCGTGCGTGCCCAGCTCAAGAGCGGCCGCACCCTCCAGGCCGACCTGGCCATCATGGCCGTCGGCGTGCGCCCGGACACCGCCCTGGCCCGCACGGCCGGACTGGCGGTCGATGAGCGCGGCGCGCTGCTCGTGGACGACCACCTGCGCACCAGCGACCCGCACATCTACGCCGTCGGCGACGCGATCCAGGTGCAGGACGTGGTTTCCGGCACACCGGCCTTCGTGCCGCTGGCCGGCCCGGCCAACCGGCAGGCCCGCATCGCCGTCGACAACATCTTCGGCCGCGTCTCCCGCTATCGCGGCACGCAGGGTACCAGCATCGTGCAGCTCTTCGACGTCACCGCGGCCCTGACCGGCGCCTCGGAGAAGACGCTCCGCCGGCTCGACCTGCCCTATCGCAAGGTCTACGTGTTCCGCGGCCACCATGTCGGCTACTACCCCGGCGCGGAGGAGATGATGATCAAGCTCCTGTTCACGCCCGAGGAAGGCCGCGTGCTCGGCGCGCAGATCATCGGCGGGGCGGGCGTGGACAAGCGCATCGACGTGCTGGCCGTGGCCGTGCAGGCTGGACTGACCGTGGCCGATCTCGAAGAGATGGAGCTGGCCTACGCCCCACAATTCGGCGCGGCCAAGGATCCCGTCAACATCGCCGGCTTCGTCGCCCGCAACGCCCTCAGCGGCGACGAGGACTACGTCTTCGCCGAGGAGCTCGGCCCGGAAGCGGCCGAACGCTTCACGATCATCGACGTGCGCGACCCCGTGGAGTACGCGGCGGGCACCATCCCCGGCGCCCGGCTCCTGCCACTGTCGGAGCTGCGTGAGCGTTGGCGGGAAATCCCCAACGGCAAGCCGGTACTCACCTTCTGCACCGTCGGTCAGCGGGCGTACTACGCGAACCGGATGCTACGGCAGAAAGGGTTACAGGTGCGCAACCTGGCGGGTGGGTTCAACACCTACAACCTGGTGCGCGCAGCCCAGACGAGCAGCGTCCCCCCCGCGGAGACGCCGCCGCCCTGCTCAGTTGCCCCAGGAGAAGCGTGACTTCTTCTTCTGGCCTTTCTCCGGCGCCGCCTCGCGGCTGCGCATCGTGCGCCCGCGTTCGGCCCACACCTGGGCGAGCAGTTCCTCGTTGCTCTTCTTGCTCATGCGCCGCAGCACGCGGTAGCGCTCGCGCAGCTCGGGCGGCCAGTCGGTCGGTGCACCCGTAGCTCCCGCGTTGAATAGCGGCTCGTCCACCATCGGCGCCGGCAGGCCGTCATCCGCGTCCTCTTCCGCCGGCTGCCCGTCGGCCGCCTCGACCATCTCCTCGTTCGCCTCCGGCGCGGGGCCCGGCGCCGCCCGACCGGCCGGGGCTCCATCCGGCACGGCAGGCGCGCGCTTGGGGCCCGCGACCGTGGCGAACACCTCGCTGGCCCGGTGCAGCGCCGAGCGGAACTGCTCGATACGCTGGAAGGCCTCGCCCTCACGGCTCTCCCGGTCCTGGAGACTCGCCTCGCGCGCGGCGAGTTCCTCGGCCTGGACGGCGAGCGCGGCATCCCGCTCGTCGAGCTCACCCTGTCGCTGCGCCAGGGTGGCCTGCTCGGCTTCGAGCTGCGCTCGCTGCTCCGCCAGCGCCGCGTCGGCCCCGGCCAACTCCTCCGCTTGTGCCTGCAACTCGCGTTCTCTCTCTCCCGCCGCCGCCTGCGCCGCCGCAAGCTCCTGCTGCTGCTTCTCGACCTGGGTCTGCGCGGCGGTCAACTCAGCGCGCGTCGCGTCGAGCTCACCACGCTGCGTTTCAAGCTCGCCGCGTTGTGCCTCGAACGCCGCCTGCTGGCCGGCCAGCTCCTCCCTAGCCACGGCCAGCGTCGCCGCCTGCCCTTCGGCTTCCGCCAGCTTCGCCTGAATCGCCTGCTCCGACTCCTGCAGCGTCGCCTCCCGTCGCTGCACGTCTTTCAGCGATTCGGCCAGTGCCGCCCGCTGCGGGCCCAGCGCCGCCTGCCGCTGATCGAGATCGGCCTGCCGCGCATCCAGATCAGCGGAGCGCTGCTCCAACTGCTCCCGCGCCGCCGCGATCTGCGCCTGCACCGTCTGGATGGTCCGCTCGAGGTCGCCCCACTCCTCCCCGACCGGCAACACCGGCGGCACGGTCTCCGCGACAGGCGGCGTAGGCGCGGCCGCTTCCGCTTCCGCTTCCGCCAACTCCGCCTCGGCCGTAGCCTGCTCGACCGCCGCCGGTTGCTCAGCCTCTGCCGTCGTCTGCTCAGCTCCCGCCCAGCGCACGGTGACCGGCTGCCCGCCGATGTCCACCGCGTCCCCGTCGCCCAGCCAGCTCAGCTCGATCCGCTCGCCGTTGACCAGCGTGCCCGAACGGCTGCCCAGGTCGCCGAGAACGGGGCGCCCGTCGACCGTCAGCAACAGCGCATGCGCGAGCGACGTATCCGGCGTATCGATGATAAGATCCGCCCCCTGCCGCCGGCCGATGACCGCCGCCGCCTGCCGCACTTCGAGCCGCTGATCGCCGACTTCGAGCACGATTGGCTCGGGCAGGACCAGGTCGGCCAATGAGGCCGGCGCGTCGGCGGCAGCACCGTCCGAGAACTCGGCGGTAATCTCCACTGGCCCTGCACGCAACACATCCCCGGGCCGCAACAGGCTCAACCGCACCGCTTCGTTGTTCACGAACGTGCCGGACCGGCTGAGCAAATCGCACACCAGCACGGCCCGCCCCGTGTTAATAACCGCGCAGTGGACCTTGGAAAGATCAGGGTGGGAAACGGGCAGGTGGCAATCCCGCCGGCTGCCCACGAGAACGATCGGTGTCTCGACGTCACACGCCGCCTGGCCATCTGCCGTGGCGACGGAAAGCCGCAAGCGCGGAGCGTGCGGCGGGAGCGCGGGTGCCATGTTTTCTGGGGCGTCGCTGGTCATACAGACGTTCCGTGTCCTTGCTCTGTGTCGTGCGCCCCCACCGGCTGCCGAAACAAGTGTTCAATTGAATTAAGCGATAGGCAAACTGGAATATAGGCTGCCTCGCCGCATCGGCCGATACGGCAATGCTTGACACGCCGCTGGTCTGGAGCGAATATATGGATCGCGCGGTGAACGCCCCGCGCACGGGCGATTAGCTCAGTTGGCTAGAGCGCGTGCTCGACATGCACGAGGTCACTGGTTCGAGCCCAGTATCGCCCAATGATGTAACCCCCGCCGAAAGCGCGACTTGCGCTTACCTCTCCCAAGACAGAGTGCGGCAAACCAGGGCTTTTTGCGCGGAGCGCGCCCCGCGCAACATGCAAAGGACCGCACGATGCCTCGTCAACCCACCCCGCCGGCCTACCGGAAACGCCTGATCCGCGGCCGTGAGGTCGCATTTGTGACACTCAGGGACCGAGAAACGGGCTCCCGCCGGGACTACTGGCTCGGGCCGTATGGAACGCCCGAGACCTGAAGACCTGCGACCACCTGGACGAGTTCGAGCTGGCGATCCGCACGTACGACTACGTGCATCAGGTGGCGTTCTACCGGGCGCTGGGAGCAGTTCACGGGGCGGACGGCGGAGCGGATTCACTCGGTATGAACGTGGAATCTCCCTTTGCCGGCCTCCGCCAGGACCTGGGCCGCGGCGTCCAGGGCACCGACACGCCGAGGCCGCGGCTCGGCGGGCTGCTTCGGGCGGCGCTTTCGGGCTGGCTGAGTCTCGCCGCCGTCGGCGGCTTCAGCCGCTGCTCCTCGGCGTACTTGGCCTGCAGCGCCGTCCGCTGCGACTCGCTCAAGCTGCATGATCGTCGCATGCGGGGAATCGCGAGTGCCGACCAGAAGGCAACAGAGGCTCTCGACAAGGAAACTGCGGCCAAGGTCTCCGAGGCCGAGGCCGCCCTCGCCCAAGCCAAGGCTGACTTGGCCGCCGCCCTGAAGGCGGCGGCGGAGGCTCGTGAGGAAGCCGGTCCCGGAGCCCCGGGACGCAAGGGCCCAACGGGCATACGGGTACTGACGCTCGACGAGATCATGGAGCGCGTCGGCGACCGTATCGCCATGCAGACCAGCGTCGTGGGCACCTTCAACGCGGCCGCCCTCCAAGGGCTCGGCGGGAACTCGCCCGCCGACCGCACCGCCCGGGCCACGGAACAGATCGTCAAGAACACCGCCGAGACCGAGCGGGGAGTCCGGCGACTCGAACAGCGACTGACCTTCTCGTAGGCCAGCAACGCAAAGGATGGCGTATGCCGATCGTCATGGAAGAGGTCCTGGAAAGCCGTCGTGTCACCACGGGGCCGAACGCGACCGCCGAGCTGCGCTACATGATCTCCGGCACGTCGGAAGACGTCGAGGCCCGGACAGAGCTGCTGACCGCCACGCCGGCGACGTTCGACCTCTACGGCAACGGATCGCTGCTCCTGAACCGCGAGTACGTCGGGATCGAGCCGGTCGGGACGGACCGCTGGCTCGGCGTCGCGTACTACGCCCGCGTGCGAGCGACCGGGCAGCAGCGACTCAGCTTCGACACGAAGGGCGGGACCTTCTGCCGGAAATGGTCATTGCAGACCATGGGCCGGTACCCCGCCGGCGGAGCGGACGATCTCGGCGGGACGATCGGCCAGGGTGACTCCGGTCCCGAAGGCGTCGACGTTGTGGTGCCGGTCTTCAACTTCTCCGTGCAGCGGTTCGTCCCCGACGTGGCCGTGAACGGACCGATCCACGTGCAGTGCAAGTGCGACGGCGGCTCCGCCGGCAACGCCACGACCGCCTGTACGTACACGTACGCGATCTACACCGAGGGTGCCCCGGAGCTGACCGCCGACTACCGGCTCGCCGAAGAGCTGACCCCGCAGTACGGGCGGACGTCGGTCGGTCAGTTCGTGGCGGCCGACGATGAAGAAGTGCGAAGTAACCGAGAGCTGACATGTCAGGCGAGCGCGTCATCGTGGCTGGCACCGGCGAGCTCCTGCTCGGACCGAACGGCGAGCGGCTCCTGTCGGAGCCGGGAGCCGACCCGTGCTGCGGCTCCGCGCCCGGCGAGCCGTGCCTGTACTGTGACAGCACGCCGGCCCATCGGACGCTCCTGCTTTCCGGGCCGATCACGCTGTGCGGGTGCCGCGTGGTGGGCCTGACGAGCGTTTACTACGTCGAGATCCTCGGCGATTTCCTCGGTACTCACGTACTGCCCCAGGATCCCTCCAACCACTGCCGCTGGTTCGCACAGCTCCCGGGTGTCAGGCTGCGCACCAGGTGGTATCCGGTCTCAATGGATTGCACCGGCTACTACGACGAGGGCTACTACGACTATGTCTGTGCCTCCATCGAGCTGACGTCCGCCAACGTCATTATCCGTGCGTGGGCACACGAGAGCCCGCCGTACCTGGCGCTCTTCTCGTACACCGGCCCCCGCGGTAACGCGTGCGTCGAGAGCGGCCCGCACGCGAACCAGATCACGTGCGGCGGCTCGTTGTCCTGGGGAATTCCGGTGGCCACCGGCGGCTCGGCCTCGCAGGAGGCCGGGTCGTGAGACGCAGGCCGTGGCTCGACACGTCCTTCTGCCGAAAGCGGATCGCCTGCCGCGAATGCCGGGATGCCGGGCCTACGGGCGACGCCTGGCGCGACCGCGAGGGCGCCCCCGAGACCTGCCCGTTCGGCGTGACCGCCGACACGCTGC
>JASFQK010000041.1:0-62377 GCA_050115495.1 Phycisphaerae bacterium
CCCAGTCGCGATCCGCCGTCGCCACCGGCGTGCCCGAGCCGTACGTGCCGGTGTAGTACTCCGAGCCGGTCAGCTCGCTGCGGTCGTTGTAGGCGTACGACTCGTAGTACGCGCCGGCGAAGGCCGCACCGGTGCGCTGCAAGTGCGTCCGCAGGCCGATCTTGCCGTAGTACGGGTCGGCGCTTGCGTAGCCGTAGCCGTAACCCGAGATCTCCGTGCCGGTCCCGCTGCCCCAGTAGTTCTGGACGGCGGTAACCAAAGCGCGGTCCGCGTCGTACGTCCGCGACGTCCACGCGACGATCGTTCCGGCGTCCTTGAACTCGAGCGCGTCGATCCAGTCCACATTCGCATTGTACGTGTAGAGGGCCCCGTCGGTTGCCCCGGTCGTGCCGGGCAGGCCGGGACCGGTTACGTGGTTCAGCCGGCCGACGGCGTCGTAGCCGTAGCCAGCGGCGTAATACGTGTCCGGATAACCGTCTGTGCCCACCTGATAGCCGGAGAACCGCCCGGCGATCGTCCCGCCGGAGCCGTCCTCGTAGACCTGCGTGATGATCTTGCCGGGGAAGAGGTTGTTCGTCCCCGAGGGGAAGGTCTCCGTGTCCAGGGCCAGCGAGGTGGCGTCGTACGCGAAAGTTCGCTCGCCCGTGGCGTCCGTGACCGTGGCCAGCCGGCCGAGGCGGTCGTGCGTGTACCCGATGCTCGGTGTGCCATCGCTGTACGTGACGCTGGTGAGCTCGCCGGTGTTGGCGTCGTAACCGTACGTCGTGGTGACGCCGCGGGCCCAGGTGCGTACGTAGAGCTTGCCCTCGGCCGTGTACGTGTACGTGACGCTCTCGCTGTCGTCGTACTCCTTCTCCTCGAGCAAGCCGGTGGCGTCGTCGTAGGACCAGGTGGTCGTATCGGCGCTGGGCGGGCTCGCCGGCCAGGTGCCGGTCGTCCAGCCTGTGCCGCCGCGATAGGTCTCCAGCGTCGCACGCTGCCCGTAGGCGTCGTAGGTGGTCTGCGTCGGATAGGGGACGTCGCCCCAGACGTTCGTCGTCTGGCCGCGGTCGTTGTACCCGTAGTAGCTGTACTTGCTGCGGGCGTTCTCCACGGACTTCACACGGCCGGGATAGACGAGGTCGCCCGAGTCGCTGCCCAGGTAGTAGGTGTACTCCGTGCGGTTGTCCGCCTCGTCATCCACCCAGTCCACCCGCCCGCAGGCGTCGTAGTGGGTCTCGGTGACCTTGCCGCGGCCGTCGGTGACGAGCGTCACGCGACCAAGAGCGTCGTGCGTGTACGCCGTCTGCACGCCGGTCTGGCTGATGTCATACGTCAACCGGCCGCCGCGCAGGTGGCGCTCGGCGGTCGAGCTGTCAGGGTGGATCGTGCTTTCGATGACCAGGGTGTTGGCGGCGTCGGTCTCGGTCTGATAGGTCGTCTGTTCGTTGAGGGCGTCGATCGAGATCGTCTCGCCGGTGATATCGCCGGTGAAGCCGGTCAGGCGAGTCCACTGGCTACCGGTGGGCGTCTCGGTGGCGCTGCTGTCGGTGGCGTAGACCCAGGAGCGGGAGACGCTCCAGTAGACACTGCTGGCCTCTTCGATCGTGGACTGGTGCCGGGTGATGCGGTCGGCTTCGCCGTAGTCGATCGTGCCGTCGTCGTCGACGTCCTGGCAGGTGATGTCGACGCGGCCCAGTTCATCGTAATCGTAGAGCGTGTCCGCCCGGCCAGGGGTCTCCACACTCAGAAGCTGCCCCGTGGTCGTGCTGTAGTTGTACTGCGTGGTCAGCGTCCCCGGCGTGCCGCTAGCCCAACCCGGCCGCTGGATGCGGGCCGTTCGGCCGAGCATGTCGTAGTACGTCGTCTCGTAGCGCGGCGATGGCGAAGGTCCGGTAATGACGTTGGTGTAGGTCTCGGTGTGGTCCCCGACGGTGGCGACGCCGTACTCGTACTCCGTAGCCACCACGGTGGAACCGGTCACGCTCTTGACCCGGCCGTCGGCGTAGTACTCGGTAATGCGGTCGCGTACGCCGGGCGTGCCGGAACTGGCCGTTGCGAGGTAATCGCTGTACACGGTGACCTTGCGGCCACCGCCAGCGGCCGTGCCGTAGTCGTACAACGTCCGGAGTGCGCCGTCGCCGGAGCCGCTGGTCGTCGTGATCAGCCGGTTGGCGCCGTCGTAGGCGTTTCTGGTGACCTGCGACAGCCCGCCGGCCGCGACCGTGATCTCGACGACGTTGGGTGTGGAGTAGTCGTAGCTCGTGACGATCTCTGCCTGGGCCGGATAACTCACGCTGTTCACGGTCGCGGCGGAGATGCTGTAGCGCGTTACGGAAACCTGCCGGCCCAACTCGTCGCTGACGTACTCCGTCTGGACGCCAGTGCTGTCCGTCACGATCCTCGTGCAGCATGAGTCGTAGCTGATCGTCTCGCCCGTGTTGTCGTGCCGGTCGACGGCGGTCAGCCGATGTTGATCGTCGTACGTCCGGGCGGTCCAACCCACACGCGCCCAGGCTGCCCCGGTGTAGACCCACTGCTCCTCGAGCACGGGCAATCCGCCCGGATCGACGATGACGACGTCCATCGTTGACTTGTTGGCGACGTAGACCGCTGCTCCGCTGTTGTCGTAACCGTGGGCGACTTGCCGGTAGTGGTAGCCCGGCGAATCCGTGCCCCCCAGGTTGTACGTGGGCGGCGTGCCAGCGTTGAGCGTGATCTCATCATCATAGTCGTATTCGTCACGACGGCCGTCCGGATAGACCACGTAGTCGAGCCGCTTGTGCGCCGCGTCCGCATACGCCCACGAGGTGTCCAACTCGTTTGTATCGCTCGTGTCGAGCCAGCGATGGGCAATCGTCTGGTCGGCCAAGGGATAGGTATAGTCGGTCGCCCGAACGAGCTGGCCGGCGTAGTGCCCCCGCACGCTGACGAGATGCGGCACAGGTGTGATACCGGTGCCAATCGCGAAGTGGTAGCACAGCCCAACGGAGCGCACATCAGTACCATCATGCGCGTCAACGAATGACTCGTCCTCCACGCCGCTGGTCTCAGAGGCGCACAATTCCACCGTGGTCAGCCAGTTGCCCGGCCCGGTGGTCACGGGGGTGATGGTCCAGTCAGACTCGTAGGACGTCCACGAGCCATCCGGATGCTGAACAGACTCGCGGGTTATGCCCATTCCATCGACGTGCCAGCTCCACACCGTCTCCAGGTCCACGCCGTCCGGATCGACATTCTGCTGCGTGCGGAGCCAAACGCTCTCTCCGTTCCACGCGTACTCGCTGTATCGCTCGACGACCTTTAAGAGTTGGTTGGGAGGAGTGCTCCCATCCGTCACCGTGTAGGTCGAGACCTCATCGGCCCCGTCCACCGCCCACGCTATCCGCGCGACACGCAGCACACTGGCGCCGCCACCCACGCCGTCCAGCGTCGTCAACGTCCAGTTGCGGCTCTGGTTGCCGTCCGCCACGTACTGATAGTGGACCCGCACGTCAAAGCCGCCGCCTACGGCAGCGACATACTCGGTGACGTAGAGAGCGCTGTAGTCAGTCTCCGGGGACACCGCCGGGTTCTCAAGAACCCACTTCTTGTAAGGCGTACAAGAACTCATGTCACGGTACCCGTATTGATCCGGTTCCGGCAGACCCACCAGCGTGAAGAAGTCCACCTCGTACGAATAGCTATCGAGCGCGTAGACGTCCACGAAGAGCTGCGGCGTTTCGACCTGAAAATCGTCACCAGGGCCCTCTACGACGAACACGTCATCGCGCACGAGGTCGTAATGCAGCGACGCCGGCGTGGCCAACTCGTGGCTGGGCCGGTCCTCGTGTACATACAGCACGCCGGCGGACTCGCCGTCTGTGGCCGTGCCCAGCGCGAAGCGGAGCGAGAGGCTCGTCATGTCCGTTTCGAGCCCGGGGACGGGCGGCGCGTACCCCGTGCCGCAGTTGGTGCACGTTCCGCTATCAGCGTGATCGGCCCCGTCATCGACGTGAACGCTGAAGACGTAAACGGCCGGTTCGTCGTCAAAGCAGATGGGCCCGTCATCTACGGTGATCATGATCATGTAGTCGCCTGTCCCCGGGAACGTATACCCTTGCCAGTCGTCGCCCAGGGACGTGGCCACCCCGCATGGGTCAATAACCGTCACGTTGGTCGGACCGGCTTCGTCGTCGCAAGGGTCTCCGCCATCTGCGTCCGTGAAGCTGGCAGGATTGATCCCCAGCCCGTCACCAACCGAGGCCCGTGCCGGCGGCGCGTTTCCTCTCGGCGCAGTCCCAGCCGTATACGAGTCCGCCCGACCGAACGGCGCAATGCTCAAGATCAGCACCGCGACCATGATCCCGACTACCCCGATGCCTCGCGGATTCTGCAGCATGACCTGTTCCTCCTTGTGCGCAGTGTTCCACATCGTCGACATTCGCTATTTGCCCCGTGCTTGCAGCGGAAGCGTCCCAGCAGCGCGCATAGACGCCCACTCGCTGGCTACCCCTCCGGGCACCTTCCGGTTCTTCGTTGATTGCCCCACACGCCCCACAATAGTCCCCAAGTACTCGACTGTCTGCCAGAGGTCCTGCCTCAGCAGCCAATGCCTCAGGCTAACCCGACAACGCCCGCCTCTTCCCCAGAAAGAGAGCGAACCACTACTGCCGGCCGGTCGCGCATCTGCACCAACCCATCACGCCGTCGACACCCCAGGCCCCACTCCCCAAACTTCGACGGAGACTATAGCATGCCAATCCACGGGCCGCAAGAGTATTTTTCTCGGGCCTTCGGATTCGCCAGCGTGCGGGAGTCCCGCCTCCTCGAATGATCGGGCTGTCACCCCTCCGGAATCACGTCCATTCAGTGACACCTGAGGTGCAGGCGCAGCGACGGTCCTCTGTGGTGGCCCGGCCGGGCGGCCACTGCGCCGCGCCGCCCACCGCGGATGATCACCGGCAGCCCGCGCGACCGGCCATTAGCCCCGGCCCGCAGGCCCCACCACACGCCCGTGGGGTCGATGGCCACGCACTGCTGGCCGGCGGCGAGCATTTCCTCCATCTGCACGATCGCCGTGTAGGTCTTGCCGGCGCCCTTGATCGCCAGGATGGCCTGCGTCCGCGTGACCAGGTCGGTCGGCAGCTCGAACCGCCTGCCGGCGCCCGTCCGTCCGATGTTGAGCTTCGCGTTCATCGTGACTGTTTCCTTTCGTCGTAGCCGGTGGCACCCGGTCGCGGTGCGTCGTAGCGGATCACGGCGGGTTGAATTTTGGACAGGGGAAAGAAAGTCTTTCTTCTACGGTGGCGGTTCCCGCGGCCATCAGGAAGGAAACCCGCCAGGAAGGACCCGCAACGTCGGTCAGCGGGTCCTACCGACGCGCCACATGCGGCAGCCGCGGCGGGAACAGTCACCGTGTTGGTTTAAATCGTTCGCCTTTCGCGCAATTGCTTGGCCGCCAGCACGTCAAGCCGTGTCGCACGTTGGCACACGTGCCCGTGTTTCGCGTTCCGCGGCCCGCTGGCGCGTTCAACATGCTCGGGTCGGCCCGACGGCACAGCGTGCCACGGCGCGGCCTCTCCGAGCGTTCTTCACGGCTTCCCCTTCGCCGTCTCGTCGGCCAGCAGCCGGCGGACCGCTTCGGCCCGCTCGGCGTCGGACAGCGGCAACCGGGCGAGCATGGCGACGGCTTCGGCGAAGCGCTCCCTCGCCGCGGCGGCGTCGCCCGCGCTCACCGCGTCGTCCGCGGTTGCCGGCGTCGCCTCAGACGGTCCGCCGTGCTCGATTTCCGCTCCGTTGGTACAAGCACTGGTACAAGCGTTCGACGGCGCGCTCGTAAGCTCTTGCCGCTCAACGCCTTCCGTGCGGCCCGGCGTGCCTTCCAAGCTGAATGTTGCCGGTTCGAACCCGGTCGCCCGCTGTTGAAATGGGTTGCGTGACGAACGCCGGGGGGTACGCTTGGCGCGGGTGAGGGCGCGAGGGGAGATCGTAGAGGGGGTGTCTCTTGGCAGACGGTAGTGCTACTGGCCCGGGTCCTGACGGGGGAAGGCGCGGCGCGCGGGGTCGTGGAAGAACAGGAACCGCATGCGGGCCTCCTCGCCGTGACACTCCGTGCAGATGTTGGGCGGAACGAAGGGGCGGACCTGCGTTCGAATCGCACTCTGCTCAGCACGTGAGAGCGACTCACGCTGTGCCACCCGGCGGAGCAAGTCCAACCGGCCGTGCGAAAGGTGGCAGGTTCGGCACACGACACGCCCCGCCGGATGGATATGGCCCGCCGTGTCGAACAGCGGCAGGTAGCCGGGGGCATCCGGCGAGATCATGTTGAACATCTCCTTGTCAGGATGGGTCACGATCTGCGGGAGAGGGGCCACGCCGTCGGGACAGTGACACGCCAGGCAGGGCAGACGACCGCCGCGCATCTCTTCCGTCCCCTTGCACCAGTCTCTCAGGAAACGCGGTGAGAGCATCTGCCCCCACAAGCCATCGCGGCTGGCGTGCATCGCGTGACACGGCTTGCAGGAATCAACGTCGAGGCCGAACCGGCTCAGGCTGTCCGCAGAGTGGCCGGTCTGCTTCACATACTCCTTCTCTTCATGGCAATGCAGGCACAAGCTCTCCGTCGGCTGATGGAGCGCGACCCGGGCCAGGTGGACCGGCTCGACGCCGCCGTGGGGATCGTGACAGGTTCGACAGCCCATCCGCATGTTGCCGGCGTCGTCCTTGGGGACCAGCGCCAGCTTCACCTTGTCCTGCGTCGGCGAGATCTCGTGCGGGTGGATGGCCGCGATCCCGGAGTTCGCCCCCCAACCGGCATCGGGATGGCAGACCAGACACACGTCGTCATGGTTCCCGACGGGCTCGGCGCCGCGGGCGCGGAACAGGTCCTTGCGCGCACCGCCGTGAGGCACGTGACAGGACAGGCAGGCCCCGCCCGGAGCACGGGACCCTTCGGGCCAGAGTTCGATATTCTGTGCGCTGTCATGCGGGCCGCCGACGAGCCGCGCCTGATCGGCATGGCAGGCGGAGCACAGCGTGACTTGGTCCGCGGCCAGGTAGTTGGCGTGCTGGCGCTCGTGCGGATCGTGGCAATCCGTGCAAACCGTCTCCGGATGGTCGACGCCGTCGATCATGCGCTGTTCGCCGCACGCATCGGCCTGATGGCACGTGAGGCACTGTCCGGATGGATCGCCGGGGGCTGGCGCGGGCGGGCGAGCGAAGCGGTGCGAGAGGTGGCAGGCGCTACAGGCCCCGTACTCGGCGGGCGTCATGCCGGAGGCGTTCGGCTCGTCCGGGAAGTTCGTCCGCAGGTCGTGGGACGTGCCGAAAACGCCGTCGTGGCGCGGATGGCAGGCCCCGCACGTCTCGCCGTACTTCGGCTGGAACGCCAGCAGGGCCATCTTCGATTTGCTGCCGTGCACGCGATGGCAGGACACGCACAGCAACTCGTTGTCGGGGCCGACACGTGTCTCCCACTGCCGAACGACTTCCTGTTGCTCCGAATTCAGAATGGGGCTCGCGCCGTGCCGCGGCACCACGCTCTCCGGCGAAGCCTCCACGCCGCGCTTGTCGTCGTGACAGGTCAGGCACAACTCGTTCGAGTCCGGACGTAACACGAGCAACGGCGCATACGCGCCGGCGTGTATCGAATGACACACCAGGCAGGTCAGCTCGTGAGAGCCCGCCGGTACATCCGCGCCCGCCGAGATCAGCGCCTGTGGAACCGGGTCGTCCATCGGTCCCAGCGGGTGCATGCCGACCAGCGCGCCGTCGGCGAGGCCCTCGTGACACGTGACACATAGGTCGCTGGCCGGCTGCTTGAGGAACTCGCCATGCGACATGTCGTGCGGATCGTGGCATTCGAGGCAATGCGCCTCGGGATGGTCCATCGCCATGCGGGCATGGTCCTCGGCACAGGCGTCGATCTGGTGGCAGGTCGTGCAGCGTCCGTCGGGGTCGTGCGCGCACGGCTGGAATTCGCGGGCGTACCGGTGGGCCAGGTGGCAGGGACTGCACGGGCCCCCTTCGTCGGCCGTCTCGCCGAGGCGGTTCCGCTCCGCCGGAGCCGAGGCACGCAGGTCGTGCGGCGTACCGCGGGCGTAGTGACCCGGGTGACAGCGTTCGCAGAGACTCCCGCCACTCAGCGAGTCGGCGAGCATGTATCGCCCAGCCCGCCGCTCGCTCAGCGTGTGACAGGAAATGCAGATCAGGGTCTGGTCCAGACCGACGACCGTGCCCATGTCGGCGACGGCCTGGAGTTGAGCGTCGCTGAGGTGGACGTTCTGCGGATGGCCATGCTCGACGTCCAGGCCGGCCATCGCCGGTCCGACCGGTTTGTGGCAGGCCAGGCAGTACGCGCTGCTTTCCGGGCTGCCCCAGTCGACGTCTTCCATGGTAGACGGCAGCCGTTGCGGCTCACGCTTCGCGGCGGCCTGGATAAAGGCCAACGCCGCGTAGCCTGTGCAAGCCAACATGGCCACGACGGCCAGGACGTGAACGACCGCGCCCACTTGCCGCAACCAGCGCCGGGGTCCGCCGGTCGAACGCGGTGGCTGGTGCGTGCTGTCGTGGCTGACGTTCATGTGTCCTTCAACCCATGTCGGAGGTCACTTGTCGCCGTCCGGGTCTGGTGGCGGTGTCCGCGCCGCGGAGAGCTGCGCGTGCCCGGGCGGCATCGGCACATAGGGCGCCAGCCGCCGGTGATCAGTGTCCTGGAATTCCCGATGGCAAAAGTCGCATCGCCAGAACTCGACGCCGTAGACGTCCGGCTGCTCGTGGGCCATCTGCTCGTGGCACGTTATGCACAGGCCGTGCATGGCCTCCATGTACCCCGGGGCGAATCCGGTCAGGCCGGCCTCGGTGGTGGGAACAACCGACCCCTCCACCACCATGTCTCCGTGGCATTCCCAGCAGGCTCGGGAAGTCTCGCGGGATTTGCGGCGGGTATCCGTCTGGTGGCAGACGGCGCACGCCGCATTGCCGCCCAGCTTGCGGGCGTGCAGCGTGTGATCGAACGTGTCGGTCGTCTCGTACATGTCGCGGTGACACTGATGACAGGCGGTGTTCTGATCGAAGGTCATGTTCTGGTGGTGGCAGAGGCGGCACGATTCGCGCTGGCCGAGGGCGGCCACGTGGTCGTCGTGCGTGAAGGCGACGAAGCGCCAGTTGCGGTTGCCGTCGATCATCACCACGGTCACCGGCCGTGAGCCCTCCGCCACCGGAGCTTCGCCCGCCAGCGACGACAGGTGGAACTGGCGGCGGAGCGGGCCGTCCACGTCGATCGCCAGGGCCTCGACGGTCCTCGACGGGGAAACGGGCGTCGGCCGCGGGTGCGGTCCGAAGATCGCCTCGCGCGGGAGGAAGCCGATCGCCACCGCGGCGGCGATGATGAAGACCAGCGAGTGCCGCTTCAGGGCGGGCGTGAAGGAGAGTTCATCGAGACTCGCGATCGGGCGGCGTTGGCGCTCGCGGGGCGGGGCCACGGGCGTACGGTCGCCCTCCCCTGCCGGATGGTGCGCGATGATCCGGAGATTCTCGTTGAAGAAGATGAAGACGAGCGCTGCGCCCGAGACGATGCCGACGCTGACCGCCAATTCGATCCAGGTTGGGAAGTAGGGCATGTTCTCCGGGCGAGCGAAGGCGACGATGCAGGTGTCGAAGCGATAGCCGATGACGCCCAGCACGGTCATCGTCGAGCAGGTGGCCAGACCGGGGATGCTGGAGCGAATGCGGCGCCAGGCGAGCAGCGTGGCCGGTATTACGGCGCTGACGAGCAGCTCGACCAGGAACAGGCCGGCCTGCCAGGAGCCGTCGAGGGCCAGCATCAGCTTGTGGCGGTAGTACAGGTCGCCCAGGCGCAGCAGGACGTACACCGTCAGCACCAGGGAGGCCAGACGACCCAGGCCGGCCAGCAGATCAGTGCGTACCTCGTGGCCGAAGAGCCAGGCCGACACCAGTGATTCGAGCGTGACCATCATCAGGCCAAGCCCGATCGCGGACACGAGGAAGAGCAGCCACATGATCGGGCTGTACCAGAGGGGGTGCACGCGGAAAGGCTGGATCAGGAACAGCGAACCCAGCGAGGACTGGTGCAGGCACGACAGGACAATGCCGGCGATCACCAGCGGGATGGTCAGCCCCTTGATGATCCGCAGCAGCTTCTGAAACAAGGGGCGATGGAAGAGCGGGTGTTCGAGAATGGCGGGGCTGAACTCCAGGGCCAGCACCGTAAGGTAGAGCATGACGCACATGGCCACTTCGAAGAGCACGGAGTGGTGCTGCGGCATGATCATCGGGTGCCAGATGTGCCAGGGCAGGCCCAGGTCGTAGAGCAGGCCGACCGCTACGGCGATGTAGCCGAGCAGCGCCGTCAGGATTGCCGGGCGGGCGAACGGGTGATACTTCTGGAGGCCGAAGATGTAGACGGTGGCGGCGATCACAAATCCGCCGGCGGCCAGGGCCACGCCGGCCATGACGTCGAAAGCGATCCAGAAACCCCAGGGGGCAACGTCGGTCAGCGCGCTGGTGGCGCCCAGACCATGGGTGAAGCGGGCCACCGTGACGACCACCCAAACGCCCATCGCGGCCCAGAGGATGGTCTTGACGCGTTCCAGCGTTCGATTGGCGGTCGCCATGTTCAGCTCAGTCTTCCGATGCCTCGCGTGCGGCAGCTTCCGCCGCCTCGGCCTGGAGCTTCATCCGCCGCCCGATCACCCAGTAGATGACGGACATGGTCGTGGCCACACCGAGCGCGAGCGGCGGCACCTTCGTCAGCGCGCCCCAGGTCAGGGCGGGAATCGGCTGGTCCCCGAGGTTGGGATTCCAGCCCAGGAAGTCGAGCGAGATGTCGGAGATGTACAACACCGACGTGCCGCCGACTTCGTTCCAGCCCCAGAACTCCGGTTCGGACTCGTCCGGCTTCGTGAAGTACTTGCCCGGGTTGGCGGCAAACCGCGCCATGGCGATCTCGTACATCTCTGCCCGCGTGCCGAAGATCGTGGCCTCGTAGGGGCAGGCCTCGACGCACGCCGGCCGGGCGCCCTCCTTGATGCGGTCGTAGCAGAGGATGCACTTGCGCACGTACGGGACCGGGCTTTCCCACTTGTAGCGGGGAATGCCATAAGGGCAGGCCATCATGCAGTACCGGCAACCCATGCAGCGGTCTTCATCGTAGATCACCGGGCCGATGTCGGTTTTCTGCAACGCGCCCACCAGGCAGGCGGAAACACAGGCCGGCTCGAGGCAGTGGCGACATTGCTGTCGGACGTGGTGGCTGCCGGGGCGCGTGATGATGGTCGTGAAGCGCGTCGAGGAGAGGTCGTCGACCTTGCGTTTCCAGCGCCAGGCCCGGTCGCGGCCCAGTCCGTAAGTCTGCTTGCAGGCGTGTACACAGGTCTCGCAGCCGGTGCACAGCGTCGTGTCCGTCAGGATCGCGAAGCGCTTATGGTCTTCGGGCTTGACTTCGTATTTCATCAGTGCACTTCGCTTCCTTCGACCGGGGCCGGCTCCGGGCGCCCGGATACGTACGGTCTGAGCCACACGGTCTCGGGCACGACGCGAGACAGTGGCGTGTGCATGCAAGACAACATGCGGGTAAACGGCAACAACACGAAGACCAGCGCTGCGCTGAGCAGGTGGACCAGGAGCACGACGTGATAGTCCACCGGGCTCCACGTGGGATGCATGGCCAGCAGGCCGGTGATGAACGGCAGAATCAGGATCAGCGGCTTGATGAAGCTCCACGGCGGCTCAATGGCCCGCAGCACGGGCGAATAGAGCCGTCCCAGAAACAGCAACACACCGGCGACCACGGTCACGAGCGCCAGCACATCAGCCACGCCGCTCGGCAGTGCCGGCCAGGCGATACCGATGCCGCGCTCCCACAGATACACGTGGGCCATCATGAAGGCCGGCACGAGCAGTGCGCCGAGCCGGAAGATCAGCGATAGCATGCACAAGCACAGATGAAAGGCGAACATGCCCGCAGAGCCCCCCGGCCGCACCTGGCGCAGCACGACGCTGGGCACGAAGAACCATAGGAGATGCTGGCGGAAACGGCGCCAGAAGACGGGTCGCGGCTCGATGGTCAGGTAGGCAGCCAGCGTATCCGAGAGGGTCAGGGCCACGTTCCGCAACAGGCCCAGCACCATCAGGGCGAACGAGAACCTGAACAGCGGCCCCCCGGCGAAGTCGAGCAGGCGCTGGACGGTATCGTCCACGAGGCTGTCTCCCGTGCGTGGGCCGGTCGAGACTCGCTAGCCACCAGGGAAATCTGCGGGCGCTTCCGCAGTCTGCCGGATCTCCCGCAGCACGTCCTCTCGATCACGTGGCTGCGGCGGGTGAGGCTCGCTCAGCAGCCGAACCAATCCCTGGACCAACGTCGGCCGCAGGAGGTAGTAGCAGCGCAGGGGGCCGTTCGTATGGCACCCGACCAGCTCGAGCTTCCGCAGAGCCGCCATGTGTTGCGAGAGACGCGGCTGAGAGATCGGAACCCGGGCGTTGAGGTCCTTGACGCACTGGCTGCGTTCGGCGAGCGCTTCGAGGATCATCAGGCGGATAGGGTGCGCCACGATCCGGAGCAACTGCACGCACTCTTCGCGATTGCGTTCACGCTCCCGTTCACCATCCGTCCTCGTTGCCAGCACCGCTGCCATCCTTGGCGGTCGCCCGCGAAATCAGGCCGACACACTCTAAATATCGGACAGGCATCATATTACGTTTAATTAATATTGTCTATAGAGAATATTCCGAATCCTGCACATATGGCGAGGGCTCGGATCCGGAATGACGTTAATACGTTGGCTTTGCAGAGCTTCCACGCGTCGGGCCGCCGGCGCTCCTGAACGCTGAGGCGCGCTGCCGCTAACTCCCAATTCTTGTTCGGTTTACGACAGTCGGTCGCCGTCGTGGATTCACGGCGAGGGGGTTTGTTCCCAGGTGACGCCGGTCTGACCGAGGAGAACGCCGCAGGCGAAGGCGATATCCACTTGCGAGACTTCGTAGGCGGCCAGGGCCTGGATTTCGCGGGACTGGGCGGAGGCGAGCCGGGCCGCGGCTTCTAGGACGTCGGTGCTCGTGCGCAGACCTACCTCGAACTGGCGTTTCTCGGCTTCATAGGTACGTCCCGCCAGGACGACTTCCTGCCGGGCGGCGAGGATGCGTTGCCAGTCCTGCTCCAGGCCGTCCACCGCGTCGTAGACCTCCTGGCGGATGGCCAGCCGGCGCTGCTCGCGCGTGGCCAGCCGCTGGACGCGTTCGAGCATCGCCCGGCGCACGCGGGAGCGGGCGGCCTCGTTTCCGAGCGGGATCTCGGCGCGCAACGACAGCGTGTGATCGCCGTAGCGGTGACCGTCGGTGTCACGGAAGGCTTCGTGGAAGCTGCCGCCGACGCCGGCGGTCTGGTAAGTGTAGTCCAGCACGAACAGCGGCAGCGCGGCGTTGCGCTCGAAGTCGATCGAGCTGTCGTCGATCGCCAACTGTAACTCCAACTCGAGCAGCTCCATCCGCTCGGCGACGGCGTAGTCGGCCAGGCCCTCGGCATCGAGCGTCAGCCCTACCGGGTCGGGGTCGGTGGTCGGGACCAGTGTCGTCGGCGAGTTCAGCGGCAGGTCGGCACGGTTCATCATGCGCTTCAGGTCGCGCTCGCGGCGGCGCAGCGACGTCCGGGCGATGATGATCGCTTCGAGCCGCGAGGCCACGCCGGACTCGGCCCGCATGATCTCGATTTCGGGCGAGTCGCCGGCGGCGACACGCTTGCGGGCGTCGCTGAGCTGCTGGAGCGCCAATTCGTGCTGCTGCTGCACGACCTCCAACTCGCGGCGGCCGGCGTAGACCAGCCAGTACGCCCGGTCCGCATTGGCCAGGATGCGGATGGCGGCCAGCTTGGTGCGGGCGCCGGCGATGTCGCGCTGGTACCGGGCGACACGGATGGTGTGCGTGTTGGCGCGAAAGCCGGCGTTGCGTAACAACGGCTGGCTGATTGAGAACTTCAGGCCGGCGTCATAGACGGGATCGTACGCGTAGCCGTTTTCCTGCGAGGCGCCGTGCGTGTTCTGCTGGTCGTTGGCGTAGGAGGCGGGCATGCTGAGCGTGATCTCGCCGCCGGTCGGCAAGGGGACTTTGAGGCCGGCCTCGCCCTGCGTCGTGCTCCACTCCTGCGGCACGCCATCCACGACGCTGGACGGCTCGTCGATGCGCCCGTGTTCGAGCGAGCCGAACAGCAGGGCCTCGAACCGCGCCCGGGCCTCGGAGATCGACTGCTCGGCGATCGTCGGCGTGACCAGCTCGACCTTCAAATCGAGGTTGCTGGCGAGGGCGGAGGCGCGGACTTCGTCGAGCGACAGCTCAAGGCTGGCCGCCGGCTGCGAGGTCGGGGCCAGTTGCGCTGCGGCCTCGGTCGTGGCTTGTTCGACGGAGACAGGTGGCGCCTGCGACATGTCCTTGAGCCGCATGGCCAGGACTTCGTGCGTGTCCTGCGGCGGTGGACGATAACCGTCCGGTGCCGGCAGGCGACAGCCGAGGACGCAGAGCCCCATCGCCGCGCCGAGTGCGGCCAGATGCCGGATCGTGAGACGTCGTCTGTTCGTTACTCGCATCGCAGCGCCACCATCGGATCGACCTCCGTTGCCCGGCGAGCCGGGATATAGCTGGCAACAAGCCCCACCAGGAGCAGCGTGACGCCGGCGCCGATGAGCGTGAGCAGGTCGGTCGGCGACACGCCGTACAACAGTGTCCGCAGGCCCTTACCCAGGAGGAGCGCCAGGCCAACGCCGGCGAGAATGCCGGTCACGGTCAGCATCATGGAACGCCGCGCGACCAGGCGCAGCACATCACCTGGACGAGCGCCCACCGCCACGCGAATGCCGATCTCGTGCGTACGCTGGCCGACCGCATGGGCCATCGTACCGTACAGCCCGACGCCGGCCAGAAGGAGCGCGATGACCGCGAACGCGGTCAGCAGGCCCGCGAGGATCCCGCCCGGGCGAAACTCGTCGAAGACGATGTCGTTCATCGCGCGTACGCGGTACACGGCCAGTTCCGGATCGATATCCCAGATGGCTTCCTGCACGTCTCGTGCCGCGCCGAGCGGCGGGCCGGCGGTGCGCACGGCGAACGACATCCGGCTCGCCGGCACCTGGGCATGCGGACGGTACGTTTCCAGGCGTGTTTCGCGGGTCACGCCGCGCTGCTTCACGTCGCCCACAACGCCAACCACGGTCAGCCAGGGCCCTTCCGCATCGCGGGCCCCGTACTTGAGGCGCTTGCCGACGGCGGACTGACCCGGCCAGAACCGCTGCGCCAGCGTCCGGTTCACGATCACGACGCTCTGCGCCGCCACGTCGTCGAGTTCCGTGAAGTCGCGCCCTTCGAGCAAGGGAATGCCCATCGTCGCGAAGTACTCCGGCGTCACGGTGATTCGTCCGAGGAAGATCTCGCCGCGCGGGTGTCGTTCCACGTGCTCCTCGATCGTCGCGTAGGACCAGATGTCGAGCCCGTCGCAGGGCAGCGTGGAGATGGCGGCGGCGGCTGTAACGCCGGGCAGGGCACGGATCTCGTCCACAGCTCGCTCAACGAACGTGACCCGCCGCTCGGCGTCCCCGTACCGCTCCGGCGGCAGTTGCGTCCGCATGGTCAGGAGCTGTCGCGCATCGAAGCCGGGATCGGCCCCCAGCAGTCGCATGAAGCTCCTGGCCGTCAGGCCGGCCGACGCGGTCAGACCCATCGCCAAAGCGATCTGGCCGACGATGAGGGCGTCCACGGGCAGCCACCGCGCTCGGCCGATGGGCCGCGACGGTGACGCGTCGCGGAACATGTCACTGAGGCGAACGCGGCCGCTGCGCAGCGCCGGGACGAGACCGGCCGCGAGCATTGCGACACACGACAACCCGAGCGTCACGAGGAGTGCCGTTCGGTCAACGGCGATCTCGTTCTTGCGCGGGACCACGTCGGGCAGATGCGTCACGAGAAGCGCCACACCCCAAGCCGCCAGCAGTGCGCCCAGCAGGCCGCCCGCCAGTGACAGGACGGCACACTCCGTGAGCATCTGGCGAATCAAACGTCCGCGGCTGGCCCCGAGCGCGGCCCGGATGACATACTCGCGTGCCTGGGTCTGACCGCGGGCGAGCAGCAGATTCGCCACGTTCACGCAGGCGATCAGCAGCACGAAGGCCACGGCCGCGGTCAACACCGTCAGGGCCTGTTTGACTTCCCGCCCGGCGATGGTGTCCAGGAGGGGCATGACGTTAACGGTGTACCCCGTGTTCGAGTCGGGGTAGGTTTCGGCGAGGCTCGCGGCGATAGCTTCCAATTCCGCCCTGGCGCCCGCGACGCTGACGCCGGGTCGCAGCCGCCCGATCGCGTGGTACGAGCGATCCGCGCGGTTGTAGTCACCGGCGGCGAAGGCGAAAGGCACCCAGACGTCGAAGGGCTCCCAGATCTGATCGAACCGCCCCCACGCTCGGCTGAACTCCGGCGGGAGCACGCCGAGGACTTCGTAAGGCATGCCGTCGAGCAGGATGGTCTGGCCGACGATTTGTGGATTGGCGGCGAAGCGCCGCCGCCAGAAGCCGTCCGACAGCAACGCAACACGCTCGTGTCCGGGAAGGTCTTCGTCCGGCCCGAAGATACGGCCGATCCGGGCCTCGAAGCCCAGCACCGGCAGCAAGCTGGCGGAAGCGCGGGCGGCGATCACGCGTTCCGGGCGATCGCCGCCGGTGAGGTTGTAGCTCGTGTACGTGCAAATGCCCATGTCGATGAAGGAGCGGCTCCGGGCGCGCCAGTCCACGAAATCGTTGGCGGAGACATTCGAGCGGTCCCAGCCTTCGGTGGGCTGAGCGGCCTGAAGCGTGGCGTTGGCCGAGAAGATACCGACGAGCCGGTCCGCCTCCGGATATCCGAGCGGCCGGAGCAGAATACCGTTGACGATGCTGAATACGGCGGTGCACGCGCCGATACCGATGGCCAGCGTCACGACGACCACCGCCGTAAAGCCCGGCCGTTTCGCCAGCGTGCGTACCGCGTAGCGCAGATCCTGGAGCACGTTGCTCACGCTCGACTCCTACTCGTGGCGCAAGGCAACCAACGGATCGACTCGGGCCGCCCGCCGTGCGGGCACGTAGCCGGCGAGCAAGGCGACCGCCAGCAGCAACAGAGCGACGCCGGCGAAAGTCGCCGGATCGAGCGGGCTGGTCTTGTACAACAGCGACGTAAGCACGCGCGTGGCCGGGACGGCGGCCGTCACGCCGATGAGCGTACCCACGGTGACGAGCATGAAACAGCGCTTGAGGATCAGCATGATGACCTTTCGGCTCTCGGCGCCCAAGGCGATCCGCACGCCGATCTCGTGCGTTCGGCAAACCACGGCATAAGCCATCACGCCGTACAGGCCGGCCGACGCCAGGCCCAGGGCGAGCAGGCCGAAGACGCTGAACAGGCCGGCGGCGAGTCTGGCCGGCAACATGACGTAGCTGATGAAATGCGTCAGGCGGCCCGTGTCCGCCGGCACGAGGTCGGGATCGAGTCCGCGCATGACCTCGCGTACGCCGCCGAGGAGCGCGAGCGGATCACGCTCCGCCCGGACGAGCAGCACGGATACGTCGGTGTCGGGCCGCTGGGTCATGGGCAGGTAAACGTACGGCCGCGGCGGCTCGCCGGGCAGGCGGTACTTGATGGTCTCGGTCACGCCGACGACCTCGAGCCACGGTCCGTCGGGGCCGGTGGTGCTGATGTGCCGGCCGAGAGGGTCGACGTCGGGCCAGAACCTGTCGACGAAGGCCTGATTGACGATGGCGACGCCGGGAGCGTCCGGCGTGTCGTGGATGTTGAAGTCGCGGCCACGAAGCAACGCGATATCCAGGTTGTCGAAGTGGCCGGGCGTGACCACGCTGTTGTCGAGATCGACGGAGGTATCCCTCGGCCGGCCGCCGGCCGCCTCCGCGATCCAGTACTCGCGTGAGGACGTCCCCGGGCCCAGCGCCGGGCAGGTCTCGATGCTGACCGAGCGGACGCTGGGTTGTTCGCGCGTGCGGTCGACGAGCTGGGCAACAAGTTCGGCCTTGGCTGCCGACGTCGTGTCCCGGCCGCCGAGCTCGAGCATGACATACAGGATGTGCTCGTGCTCGAAACCGGGGTCGAGGGCTTGTGCTTTCTGAAGGCTGCGGGTGAACAGGCCGGCGCAGATGAGCAATACGCAGGAGACGGCGACCTGGCAGATGACGAGCGCGTTTCGCGAGCGCTGGGCGGGTTGGCCGACCGTGCTGCCCCAGGCGGCGCCCCCTTTCAGTACGGGCGCCACATGGACGCGCGTCGCGTGCAGCGCCGGCCACAGACCGAAGATGACACCCGTGATCAACGACACGACCAGCGTGAAAGCCAATACGCGAAGGTCGGGGTGCACGTCGAGATTGGCCGCCACACCGAAGGGAAGGTTTGGCAGGAGCCGCAGGGCTGCGTCGAGCGTCCAGACCGCCAGCAAAATGCCCACGCCGCCGCCCAGGACGGCGAGCAGCACGCTCTCGACCAGCACGTGTTGGACGATCCGCCAGCGTGATGCGCCCAGCGCCAGGCGGATGCCGATTTCCCGGCGTCGTGTGCTGGCGCGGGCCAACAGGATATTCGCCACGTTGGCGCAGGCGATCAGCAGGACGAGTCCGGCCATGGCCAGGACGAGCAGCGAGATCGCCAGAACAATGCTGCGGATCTCGGGCGTTAGCGAAACCACACCGCTGACGGGCAGCAGCACCGCGCGGTCGTAGTCCGCGGGCTGCTCGTGCTGAGCGATGACCTGCGGGGCGATGACGTCCAGGCGAGCCCGGGCCTGCTGGAGCGACAGGTCGGGCGGAAGGCGGCCGATCACCTGGAGCCAGTCGGATTCGCGCTGCTCCAGCGTACCCGCATCCCCGGGCCGAACCTGGTCGAGCATCGCCATCGGCACCCACAGATCCGGCACAACGATGGTCATGGCGCCACTGAAGCCGACGGCCGCAACGCCGACGATCGTGAAGGGCCTCCCGGCGATGAGCAGGTGTTGACCGATGACTTGAGGATCCGCCTGCCACGCGGTCCGCCAGTAGCGGTCCGACAGGACCACCACGGGATGTCCGCCGGGAACTTCGTCGTCGGCCTCGGTGAGCAGGCGGCCCAACTGCGGCTCGGCACCGAGTGTCTGGAAGTAGTTGCCGGTGATGATCTGGCCGAAGCGAATGCTGGTGGCGTCGCCGCGGCCCATGCTGAGAGGCAGCATGCTGTAGGCGGCCAGTTCGTCGAACAGGTCCTGGTTCGCGCGGTAATCGCGGTAGTCGGGGTAGGACATCGTGATGCCGGCCAGCCCCTGCGTCGTGTGGCGCTGGAGAGAGACGAGCCGTTTGCCGTACGGGCCGGGCAGCGGCCGGAACAGGACGGTGTTGACCAGGCTGAACATGGCGGTGTTCACGCCGATGCCAAGGGCGAGGGTCAGGATCACGAGCAAGGCAAAGCCGGGAGCCCGCCCGAGCGTGCGGCCGGCATGGCGAATATCCTGGAGCAGAGAGCTCATCGCGGCCTCCCTCATTCACATCGCAGGGCCACCATCGGATCGACTCTGGTCGCCCGGCGAGCAGGTAGATAACAGGCCAGAACGGCGACGACGGCGAGCAGTCCGGCGACGCCTACGAACGTGGTCGCATCCGTCACTTCAACGCCGTAGAGGAAGCTGGCCAGAAGGCGCGTCGCCGCGAGGGAAACGGCCAGTCCGATGGCCAGCCCGACGCCGGCAAGCATCAGTCCGCGGCCGAGTACGGCACGTAACACGTCGGCGCGTCGCGCCCCCAGGGCCATGCGGACGCCGATCTCATGCGTGCTCTGGCTGACGATGTGGGCCAGGACCGCGTATAGGCCGACGACCGCCAGCACGAGCGCAATACCGGCGAAGACCACCAGCAGCGCGAGAGAGAACCGGCGTTGCGAGAGGATGTCGGACAGGCGCTGCTCCATCGTGGCGACCTGCATCAGCGGCCTGTCCTTGTCGAGGCTCCAGACTTCCTTCGCAACGGCATTGACCAACGCCTCGGGATCGGTGGAGGTGCAGACCGTCAGGTACATCCCCCGCTGGGCCCACTGCGGATACGGCCGGTAGTAGGTCATTGTCGGGAGCGAGTCGAGGTCCGATTGCCTCACGGCGCCGACGACGCCGACGACCGTCAGCCAGGAGAGCTGTGAGCCCGGCCACGGAGCTTTGATCCGCCTGCCGATGGCAGTTTCGGAGGGCCAGAAGCGTCTGGCGAAGGTCTCGTCGACGATGACCACGGGCAGGCTGTCGGAGGTGTCGTACTCGTTGAAGAATCGCCCGGCGATCAGCGGGATCTTCATGGTCTCGAAGTAGTCCCGGAGAACGACGCGCTCGTCAGCCGTGGTGCACGTGTCCTCATCCGCCGGTAGCTGGCCCTCGACGGCGACGGGGCCCGTGCAATCCCCGGGCGTCATGGGCAGTACGTTCACTCCGCCGACAGATTCCACGCCCGGCAGCGCGGCGATGCGCTGGCCGACTTCGTCGAAGAAGGCGGCGTGCCTAGCCATGTCCCTCCCGTAGTCCGGATTCGGCGGCAACTGAAACGTCAACACGTTGTCGGGCGCGAACCCCGGGTCCACGCTCTGTAACCTGCAGAAACTGTGAATGAGCAGGCCGGCACCGATCAGCAGAATGACCGAGAGACTGAGTTCACCCACGACCAGCAGATGCCGGGCGTCGCTGCGCCAATGCCAGAAGGAGCCCGCGCCGACGGCGCTGCGCGGCCCTTCGCGAAGCGTCTGTTCCAGACCCATGCGCGACGCGGTCCACGCGGGCACGAGCCCGAAGATGATACCCGTGAGCACGGACAGGCCCAGGGTGAACGTCACGACCGAGACACTGACGCCCACCTCGTTGATCCGCGGTATCTTCTCGGCGCCGATCGCCAGGAGCAGCGATGTGCCCCAGGAGCCGAGCAGCAAGCCGCCACCGCCGCCCAGCACCGACAGCAGGATCGCCTCGGTCAGGAGCTGACGCATGATGCGCAGGCGGCTCGCGCCGAGAGCCAGGCGCATCCCGATCTCTTTGCGGCGTTTCGTCGCCCGTGCCAGCAGCAGGTTGGCGATGTTCGCGCACGCGATCAGCAGCACCAGGGCCACCGCCCCGCTGAACGACCACAGGGCCGGTCGCACCGCCCGTACCACGAGATCGTCCATGGGCAGGACATCGACGGTGAAGCCGGCCTGGGTCGGATAGAAATCCGGGTGTTGCTGAACCATGCGGCCGACCAGCAGACGCAGTTCCGCCCTGGCGTCTGCGAGGGTGACGCCGTAAGCCAGGCGGGCGAACAGGCGGTAGTTCTGGCGACCGTGCTCGTAGCGGTCCGCGGCGCTCAGCGAGAGCGGTATCCAGTAGTCGATCCTGGCCGCCGGGTCGCGGAACATCGGCAGGTACGCGCGCGTGGCGGGGAAGTCCTCCGCCAATACGCCGATGACGCCGTAGCTCTGGCCGTCGAGTTCAAGGAGCGTGCCGATCACGCCGGGATCGCAGCCGAAGCGGCGTTGCCACAGGGCGTGACTTAGGACGATCGTATGCGGCCTGCCCGGGTCATCATCTGCCGGCGAGAACACGCGGCCGAGCGCCGGCTTCGCACCCAGTGTCGCCAGACACCATGCGGAAGCACGCATACCGCGGACCCGCTCGGGAACACCGCCCTCCGTGAGCGTGAAAGAATGCGTATGGAGAATGGCGACGTCGTCGAAGACACGGGACTGGTCCTTGATCTCGAAGTACATGGCCGGCGAGAAGACACCGTCCTCGTCGTTGAACAGGTCTCCCAAGACGAGCCCCTCCCCGTTCAGCCCGGGAAGCCGGCTCCACAGCACGACCAGATGGTCCGCATCGGCGAAAGGCAAGGGTCGCAGCAGAACGCCGTGAACGACACTGAAGATCGCCGTGCTGGCACCGATGCCCAGCGACAGCGTCAGGATGACGACGAGGGCAAAGCCGGGGGAGCGCCACAGCGTTCGGGCGGCGTAACGCAGGTCCTGAAGCAGCGCGCTCATGGGGTCATCCTCACTCGCAGCGCAGCGCCACCATCGGATCGACTCTGGTTGCCCGGCGGACGGGGACGTAGCCCGCGAGCAACGCCACCAGTGTCGACAGCAGCGCGACGCCGATGAAGGTCACCGGATCGATCGGGCTGACGCCGAACAACAGCGATCCCAGCCACTGCGTCGCCACGCCCGCGATCGCGAGACCGGCCAACGTGCCGACGGCCGTCAGGAAGGCGCAGCGTTTGAGCACCAGGGCGACGATGTTGCGACGTTCTGCGCCGAGGGCGACGCGGACGCCGATCTCGTGCGTTCGGCAGGCGACCGCGTAGGCCATCACGCCGTAGAGACCGACGGAAGCCAAACCGAGAGCCAGCAGGCCGAACAGGCCGAACAGACCGGCGGCGAACCTGGCAGGCAGCAGCACGTAGCCGATGAGATCCGTGAGCCGGCCGACGCTGGTGGGCGCCATCTCCGGATCGAGCTCGGCCATGACGTGACGTACGTCGGCGACGTGCGCGAGAGGATCGTCCGCCGCCCGAACGAGCAGAACGCATGTCGTGGCGTTCGGTTGCTGGGCAAAGCGCAGGTAGACGTACGGGCGTGGCGACTCGCTGGGCATTCGGTACTTGATGGTCTCGGTGACGCCGACGATTTCGAGCAGCGGTTCGCCGGGGCCGTGCGTGGTGATGTGCTTGCCGACGGCGTCCTGGCCCGGCCAGAAGCGGTCGACGAAGGCTTGGTTGACGATGGCCACGCCGGGGGCATCCGCTGTGTCCTGTATGGTGAATTCGCGGCCGCGCAGCAGCGTGATGCCGAGATTCGCCAGGTGACCGGGAGTGATGGTACTGCCGTCCAGATCGAAGAAGGCGTCGTCGGGCGACACGCCGACGACGCCCGGAATCCAGTAGCTGCGCGTGGACATCATCGGGCCGAGGGCCGGGCAGTCCTCGACGCTCGCGGACTCGACGCCCGGCAGGCCGCGGGTGCGGTCGACGAGCTGGGCCAGCAGTTCCGCCTTGGCGGCGGGTTCGGTGTTGCGCCCGCCGAGCTCGAGCATGATCGATAGGATGTTCTCGTGCTCAAACCCAAGGTCCATGGACTGGGCGTTCATGAGGCTCCGGACGAAGAGCCCGGCGCAGACGAGCAACACGCACGACACGGCCACCTGTGACAGAACGAGGGCGCTACGCAGGCGGTTGCCGGACCGCCTCAGACCACCGCCCCAGCCCGCCCCCTCCTTCAACGTCGGCGCCACGTTGACGCTCGTGGCCTGTAGCGACGGCAGCAGGCCGAACAGCAGGCCCGTGAGCAGCGAGACACACGCCGTGAAGAGGAGAGTGCGGCCGTCGGGCCGTAAGTCCAGCTCGGAGCCGATGCGCAGCGGCAGGTTGGGCAGGAACCGCATGGCACCATCGAGGGCCCACGTGGCTAGCAGCACGCCGACGGCGCCACCCAGGAAGGCCAGCAGCACGCTCTCCACGAGCAGTTGCCGCACGATCCGCCAACGCGAGGCGCCGAGCGCGAGGCGAATGCCGATCTCCTTGCGCCGCGTGCTGGCCCGGGCCAGCAGGACGTTCGCGACGTTGGCACAGGCGATGACGAGGATGAGCCCCACGACGGCGAGCACGAGCCCCGAGACCCCGATGACGGTGCTACGCTGGTCGGGCGTCAGCGGCACGGCCCCCGTCGCCGGCACGAGCGCTACACGGTCGTATTGCCCCGGGCTGGTGCGTTTGGCCACGATGCGCGGAGCGATCACGTCGAGCCGGGCCTGGGCCTGCTCGGGCGAGACGCCCTGCTGCAAGCAGCCGAGCACCTGGACCCAGTTCGACTGCCGCGCTTCGAGGCCGCCGGCCATCTCCGGCCGCACCTGCGCCACCATCATCAGCGGCACCCACAAGTCCGGCCCCCAGGCGCGCACGGCGCCGTTGAATCCCGGCGGAGCCACGCCGACGATCGTGAACGGCTGGCCGGCGATGAGCATCTCCTGCCCGACGGCCTGCGGATCGGCCTGCCACGCCGTCTGCCAGCAACGATACGACAGCACGGCGACGGGATGTCCGCCAGGCGTCTCGTTGTCGGCGTCGTTGAGCAGCCGGCCGAGGTGGGGTTTCGCGCCGAGCATGCGGAAGTAGTTGCCCTCGACGACCTGTCCCATGCGAACCGCGGCGCCGTCGCCGCGCCCAACACACATGGGCAGCATGCCGAACGCGGTCAGATCGGCGAAGACGTCGCGGCTTTCGCGGTAATCGGTGAAGTCTGGATAGGACATTGCCATCCGGCCCATTCCGCGCGCAGACCAGCGCTGGAGGAACATCAGCCGGTCGGCGTTGGGGCCGGGCAGCGGACGAAACAGCGCCGCGTTGACCAGGCTCAACATGGCTGTGTTCGCGCCGATGCCCAGGGCCAGCGTGATGATGACGACCAGGGCAAAGCCCGGCGACCGCCACAGCGTGCGGCCGGCGTAACGCAGATCCAGGAGCAGCGAACCCATGCGTGATTTCCTCACTCGCAGCGTAATGCGATCATCGGATCCACTTTCGTCGCCCGGCGCGCCGGGAGGTAGCCGGCCAACGCTGCCACGGCGAGAAGCACCGCGCTGACGCCCGCGTACGCCGCCGGGTCTATGCCGCTCACGCGGTACAAGAGCGATTGAATCGCCAGTCCCACGGGAACGGAGAGCGCCAGCCCGATGACGATTCCGAGCGCGTCCAGCCTCAGGCAACGCTGGAGTACGAGCCACAGGACCCGGCCGCGATCAGCACCCAGCGCCATGCGAATGCCGATCTCATGCGTCCGCTGCACGACGCTGTACGACATCACGCCATAGAGGCCGATGCAGGTCAGACTCAGGGCCAGTGCTGCCATGCCGGCCAGGAAGGCCGCCACCATGCGGTCGTCACGGCAGAACCGGTACATGATCTCGTCCACCGTGGCGAAATCCTGCACGGGGACGCCCGCGTCGATCTCGTGGATCGCCTGCCGCGCCGCCGCAACAGCATCCTTCGGCGGGCCGGTGGTGCGGACGGCGAGGTGCATGTCCGGACGAACGCACTGGGCCAGTGGGACGTACAGCGTTGGGCGGGGCGGGGCGGGGTTGCTGCCTTCCATAGAATGGCCGATGTCCCCCACGACGCCGACGATCGTGAGTGTCTTGGGTTCCGCGCGGTCCTGTGACCGGTCCTGTCCCAGCGTGAGCATCAACTGCCAGCCAAGGGGATCCTGGCCGGGCCAGTAGCGGTTGGCCATGCGTTGGTTGATGACCGCGACCGGTTCTCCGTCGGTCTGGTCGTGCTCGGCGAAGAACCGCCCGCGGACAAGCGGTGCCTGCAGTGTCTCGAAGAAGCCCGGGCTCACCGGCTGGCAGCCATGGACGTCTGCGGCACTCTCCAGTGGTTGCTCTGCAAAGTCCGGAATGTCGATGCGTGCGCCGATCACGGAACCCCTGATGACAGGCAGAGAGAAGGCGGCCCCGGCGCGTTCGATCCCGGGGACGGACTCGAGTCGTTCGAGAGCTTCGCCGTAGAAGGCGGCCTGCTGGGCCGCAGTGGCGTAACGGTGCGCAGGCAACTCGACTTCGAGCGTGAGTAGCCGCGAGGTGTCGTAGCCGAAGTCGACCGTCCGGTACGCGGCCAGGTGGCGCAGGGTCAGCCCGCAGCAGATCAGCAACGGCATGGCGATGGCGAGTTGCCCAACGACCAAGGCGCTGCGCAGGCGGTTTCTCGCCCGACCTCCCACAGCATCGCCCTGTCCGTCCTTCAATGTCTCGTTGACCGACACGCGTGAGGACAGCAGCGCCGGCGCCAGCCCGAAGACCAGCGCGGCCAGGGTTGATATGGCCAGGGCGTGGACCAGAACCGGCCAGCTCAGGGCAACCTCTTCGCGCCGCAGCGACATGTCCGGCAGCCAGGTGACCAGGGCATCGACAACCCAAGTGCCGAGAGTCACGCCGAGGGCGCCGCCCAGTAAGGCCAACAGGAGGCTTTCGGTGAGCACCTGGCGAATCAACCGCAGGCGTCCGGCCCCCAGCGCCGTCCGCATGGCGAACTCCCTGGCACGCGAAGCCGCCTTGGCCAACAGCAGGTTGGCAAGATTCGCACAGGCGATCAGGAGTATCAGTCCCACGGCGGCGAGCAACGCGAGATTGCCCGCGCGGTCCGAGGGGGACACCAGGTATTCCAGCAACGGTGTGATCACAACGGCGATCTTGTCGTTGGTGGCCGGATAAGCCTCGGCCAGACGGGCAGCGATGCCGTTCATTTCCGTCCGGGCCTGCTCGACCGTCGTGCCGGGAGCCAGCCGGGCGATGCTCGTGTAGCGGATGTGCTCGCCGCGTTTCCAGGTCGGGTCGATGCGCACGGGCGTCAGCACGTCGGGCTCATACCACAGTCTCGGCACGCTGTATTCCCGCGGCAGCACGCCGATGATCGTGTACGGTTTGCCGTCCAAGACGATCGTCCGGCCCAGCACCTGTGGGTCCGAGGCGAATTTCCGCTGCCAGAACTTCTCCGCCAGCAGCACCACGCGGGGCGCCGACGGCGCGTCTTCCTCCTTCGTGTGCAGGCGGCCCAGCACGGGCCGCATGCCCAGCATCGGCAGCAGATTGGCACTGGCCCGCGTCTCGCGGATCTGCTCGGGCTCGCCCTGCCCCGTGAACGTGACCGTACGATCCTGTCGCAATCCGATGTCGGAGAACGAGCGTGCCTGCTTGCGCCAATCGCGGCAGTCGACGGGACAGATGCCCACGTGCGCGCGGTCCTCAGCAGTGCGCGTGATCACCATCAGCCGGTCCACGTCGGCGAAGTGCTGCGGCGCACCCTGCTCCGCCTTGACCAGGGTGAACATGGCGGTGTTCACGCCGACACCCAGGGCCAGTGTCAGCAGCGCCACCGCAGTCGTGACCGGTGTCTTGATGAGCATGCGCCAGGCGTATTGCACGTCTGCGAGCAATCCGCTCATCTCGTGCCTCCTACTCGCACCGCAGTGCGATCATCGGATCCACCTTCGTCGCGCCGCGCGCCGGCAGGTAGCCGGCCAACAACGCGGCCGCCGCCACCACGACCACAGCCATCAGCAGGGTCTGTGGATCGTGCGGCGAGACGTTGAAGAGCAGCGACTCGAGCAGTCGGCTGACCAGCAGTGTGAGGCCGGTGCCGGCCAGCAGGCCGATAGCCGCCAGCAGGACGTAGCGCCGCCCAATGAAATGCAGAATGTCGCGACTCGTGGCCCCAAAGGCGATACGGATGCCGATCTCACGCGTCCGGCGGGCCACTGTGTAGGCAATCACGCCGGCCACACCGAGGCCGGTCAGCACGAGCGACACTGCCCCGAGCCCCGTCAGTAACCCCGCCAGCGTAGACCGCACGCCGATGCTGCGGTTCACGACCTCGCGCATCGACTGCACCGCACAAACCGGCTGATCCGGATCAACGCTCCAGATCGCCTGTTGCACGAGCTGCGTGGCGGCGGCCGGGTCACCCGTCGTCCGGACCACAAAGCGCAGGCGGGGCCAGGGACGCTGCGTGATCGGGAAGTACATCTGCGGATCCACTTCCGTGTCGAGCCCCCAATGGCGCACATCGCCGACGACACCGACGACGGTGCATTCCTGGCTGCCGACCGTAACGTGCCGGCCGAGCGGATTCCGGTTCGGCCAGTAACGCTCCACGAAGCTCTCGCTGACCAGCGTGATCAGCGGGCTATCGCCGGTGTCGTCCACCGAAACATCGCGGCCGGCGTGGAGCAGGATACCCATCGCCGCGAAGTACCCGGGCGTGACCGCAACGAGCCCCGCGGAGGGCTGTTGCTCCGGCTCAGGCGGCTCGTACCCTTCGATCACCATGCTCGTGGCGAGGCTGCCGTCGCTCATCGGCATGCTCGACACGCCGCCGACGGCCGTCACGCCGGGCAGCCGGCGAATCTCCTGGACGGACCGCATGTAGAAGTCGGGAAATCGCCGCCAGTCGGCGGCGCTCGTCCAGGACAACTCCGCCCGCATGGTGAGAACGTGCTCCGGATCGAAGCCTGGATCGACCGCGGACAGCCCGCGGATCGTGCGGATCATCAGGCCGGCACAGGCCAGCAGCGCGACGGCCAGCGTGACCTGGCCGACGACGAGGATGTCGCGGCGGTGGCCCGCCCACCGACTGGTCGACAACGTCTGCGTTCCCGCCTGAAGGACCGCGTTGAGCGAAACGCCGGAACAACGCAGGGCCGGCCCCAGGCCGCACAGCAGACACGTCACCACGGAGAGCCCCACGGCGAACAGCAGCACGGGTGCATCCAGGGCAATTTCGTTGCGGCGTGGAAAGTCGGCGGGCAGAAGGTTGGTCAGGGCACTGACGCCCCACGTCGCCAGCAGAATACTCACCGCGGCCCCGACGAACGTCAGCAGGGCGCACTCGGTCAGGACGTGCCGCACGAGTTGCGCCCGGCTGCCGCCGAGCGCCGCCCGCACGGCCAGCTCCGTCGCCCGCGAACTGCCCCGGGCCAGCATCAGACTCGCCACGTTCACACAGGCGATGATGAGCACGACCACCACCGCGCCCATCAACGCCAGCAGCGCCGCACGGTGATTCTGACCGACCAGCGTGCCGATCAACGGCTGGCTCTCCAGCGTCCAGCCCGGGTCGGCATTTCGTTCACCGTCTTGAATGGCCGCGGCCAGATTGGCGAGATCCGCGCGGGCGTCCTCAGATGTGACGTGCGGGCGCAGACGGCCGATCACGCGGAGGCAGATGGAGCCCTCAGGCTCGCGGCGTAGCGAATCGGGAAACGGCGTCCAGATGCCCATCTTGCCCAGGAGCCGCTCGCCCCACGCCACCTCGAACCACGCCGGCAGGACGCCGATGACTGTGTTTGGCACATCATTGAGCATCACGACGCGGCCGATGACGGCCGGATCGCCGGCGAACTGGCGCCGCCAGACACTGTGCGACAACAGCACCACGGGGGCCGCGCCCACGTCGGCTTCCTCCGCGGTGAACGGGCGACCCAGCGCCGGCGTGACGCCGAGCACGGACAGCAGGTTGGGCGTCGCACAGATCGCTCGGACGCTCTCGGGCGTGGCGCCGCCGGTGAGGTTGCAGGATTCTTCCAGGTACGCGCCGGCGTCCTCGAACGCGCGGCTGGTATGGCGAATGATATCGTACTCGGGCACCGACATGACCAGGTCGTGTGCGTTCCTGGCCGGCTTCGCGCCGGTGACGTGGAGCAGGCGCTCTTCGGCGGGATAGCCGAGCGGCTTGAGCAGCACGCCCCGCAACACGCTGTACACGGCGATGTTGGCTCCGATGCCCAGAGCGAGCATCGCCAGGGCGGCCAGCGTGAAACCGGGGGAGCGCCACAACGTTCGGGCGGCGTATCGCATGTCCTGGAGCAGCGCACTCACGGGGACCTCCTCACTCACATCGCAGGGCCGCCAGCGGATCGACCTTCGCGGCCCGGCGCGCCGGTACGTAGCTCGCCAATAGGGCGACCGCCACCATGGCCACCCCAACGATGGCGAACGTCGCCGGGTCTGTCGGCGTGACCCCGAACATCAGAGAACGGAAGGTGTGTCCGAGGACCGAAGCGACTGCGACGCCAGCGATTGAACCGATCAGCGTCAGCACAACGGAGCGTGCCAGGATCGGGCCGATGACCGTCTGTGCTCGCGCCCCCAGTGCCATGCGAATACCGATCTCGCGCGTACGCCGGCTGACCGTGTACGACAAGGCGCCGTACAGCCCCACAGCGGCCAGCACGAGCACACCACCGGAGAACGCACTTAGCAGTAGTGCCAGACTGCGTAAATCGCGTGTGTTCTCGGTGACGATCTGCTTCATGGAACGCACGCAAAACGCCGGCTGATCCGGGTCAATCTCCCAGACGGCGGCCCGGATCGTCGCCCCCAACGCCAACGGGGCGGCGGCCGTACGAGCCACGACAGTGAGGTGCGACGTGTACGACCCACCCTGCGACAACGTGCGGTATACCTGAAGCGGACGGCCGTGGCCCAGGCCGTGTTGCGTGATATCGCCGACCACACCGACAACCGTCACCCACGGTTGATCGCCGTCGCTCCAGCCGTAGCGGATGCGCTTGCCGATCGGATCCTCGTCCGGCCAGAACTCCTGGGCGGCGCGTCGGCTCACGATCATGACCTCGTCCGCGCCGTACACGTCTTCCGCCGTGAACGACCGTCCGCGGATAAGGGGAACGCCCAGCGTTTCGAAATACCCGGGCGTCACGATGACGTTGTCGACCATGATCTCGCCGCCGCCGACCGGGCCCTCGTAGCCCTCCACGACGACGCCATTGCCGTGATCCGTCTCGATCAGGGGCGTAATCTGCGCCGCGGCCACCGCGGTGATCCCTGGCGTTTGCCGAATGCGCTCGAGAACCGCGTCGAAGAATTTCACCCGGTGCATGTAGTTGCCCGGGTACTTGTTGCGATCGACGCTCACCTCCATCGTCAGCAGGTTCTTCGTATCGAAACCGGGATCGACGTGGCGTAGCGTGACGAAGCTACGGATCAGCAGCGCAGCACAGACGACCGTGGCAAAGGCCATCGCCACCTGCCCCACCAGCAGCAGGTCGCGCCCGCGCCAGCCCGTGGCGTGGGCAGAGATCGACCCGATACCGGGCTTCAGCGATTCACTCAGATTGACGGCCGACGCCAGCACGGCGGGCGCCAGCCCGAACACGAAGACGGTCAACACAGAGACTGCGAGTGTAAACGCCAGCACGCTCGCATCGATGCCGGTGTTGTATGTTGTCAAGCTGTCGGAGAAGGGCGCCCGCACGAGTTCCGTCCCCCAGCACGCCAGCAACGCCCCCACGCCGCCGCCCGCCAGGGCGAGCAACACTCCTTCGGTCAGTAGTTGGCGGATGAGCTGCCACCGGCTCGCGCCGAGCGCAGCGCGAACAGCGAGTTCGCCGCGGCGACCGACCGCTTTGGCCAGCAGGAGGTTGGCCACGTTCGCACAGGCTACGAGCAGGACAACGCCGACGGTCGCGGCCAGAATGAGCATCGCCGCTTCATCGCGTTCGCTGAAGCGAGTATCCAAGAGCGGCACGACGCTGACGGTGTGCGGGTTGAGCTGTGGATGAACCTGGGCGAGCCAGGCCGCGACGGCGTTCATCTCCTCCTGTGCCTGAGCCTGACTCACGCCCGGCTTCAGCCGGGCGATGGGGACCCACCCCACGCCACCGCGGTTCGCCCGGGCGGGATCGGCGCGCAGCGGCGTCCAGAGATCGAAGTGGCCGAGTTCGCGCTCCAGTTCAGGCGGCAGCACGCCCAGCACCGTGTGCGGCGTGCTCTCCAACGCAATCGTCCGTCCAATGACAGCGCGATCACCATTGAAGTACCGCCGCCAGAATCCCGCCGACAACAGCGCGACGCGCTCGGCCTGCGGAGTATCTTCCGCCGGACCGAATGTGCGGCCGAGGGAGGCGTTCACCCCCAGCGCCGACAGCACGCTCGCCGTCGCGCGGATCACTTCGACGCGTTCCGGCCGATCGCCACCCGTCAGGTTGTAGCCGAAGCGATGATAGACCCCAATGTCAGTGTACGCGTCACACTGCTCCAGCCAATCGAAGTATTCCGCGACCGACACGCCGAGATTGCCACCGTCCGCGCGCCGCGCCTCCCGCGTTTCGAACGTCACGAGCCGCTCCGGCGCAAGGTAGGGTACAGCTTGCAGCACCGTGCCGCGTACCACGCTGAACACCGCCGTGTTCGCGCCGATACCAAGTCCAAGCGCAAGCAGGATGACGAGCGTCGATCCTGGGCGCTGTGCGAGCACTCGGATTGCGAACCACAAGTCCTGCCGCAATGCGTCCATCATCCTCCCTCTATTCGCGCCACTGACGGTGGATCCGTTCGCAGTGTGCGCACGGCGGCTCGAGGTGCTCCGTTGTGTTGGGTCTCCATATCCGACGAAGAATCACGTGCTGGGCGGAGACGACCAACGCTGCAGTTATGCGGGGACCGTTCTAGCATTCCTCCGCGACCTCCGCCGCACTGCGAAGCGGTTGCTGAGCCGCAGATGAGGTCCGTTCATCGCGACGAATCCAGCCGTCGTGCAGATACACGATTCGCCGGCCGTAGCGGGCGTTCTCCTCGGAGTGGGTGACCTGGATGATCGTGGTGCCCTCGGCGTTGAGCCGGGTGAACAGCTCCATTACCTCGCGCCCCTGCTCGGAGTGCAGGTTGCCGGTCGGTTCGTCGGCCAGGATGAGGGCGGGGCTGGCAATGACCGCGCGGGCGACCGCCACGAGCTGCTGCTGTCCGCCAGAAAGCTGCCGCGGGAAGAGGTCCTTCTTGCCGACGATCTGGAAACGGTCGAGGGTGTCGGCGACGAGGCCGGCCGTCTGGGCGGATTTCACGCCACGGTAGGACAGCGGCAGGGCCAGGTTCTCGGCGACGGTGAGGTCGTCGATCAGGTGGTACTGCTGGAAGACGAAGCCGACCTTCTCCCGGCCGATCTTCTTCCGCTCGTCGAGGCGGAGCTGGTGCACAGGGCGCTCGTCGAACCAGTACTCGCCGGTGAAATCGCTGTCGAGCATGCCGAGGATCGACAGCAGCGTGGACTTGCCGGCGCCGGACGGACCCATGACGGTCACGAACTCGCCGGCGGCGATGTCGAGGCTAATCTCCCGCAGCACCTCGTTGTGCTGCTTGCCGACCGGAAAGCGCTTCTCGACGTTTCGCAGTTGGATCATGGATCAAACCTCCGTGCGTCTTTCTTGTCCTGGCCACGACGGGCCGGTTCTCTAACCACTTCGCAGCGCCACCAACGGATCGGTCTTTGTTGCCTGTCGCGCGGGGAAGTAACTCGCCAGAAGAGCTGCCGTGACCAGCAGTAAGGAGACCCCGAGGAACGTGAGCGGGTCTGTGGTCCCGATCTCGTAGAGCAGGCTGCTCAGCACGCGTGTTGCCACCGCTGAGATCGCCAATCCGATGCACAGCCCGATCGCGGTGAGTGTCAGCGTCTGACGGACGACGAGCCGCAGAACATGGGCCCGCTGTGCTCCCAAAGCCATGCGCACGCCGATCTCGTGCGTTCTTCTGCTAACAGCGTTGGAAAGCGTTCCGTAGATCCCGATTGCGGCGAGGGCGACCGCCAGAGCGGCGAAGATCGCCAACAGCAGCATGGGGCAGCGGCGATTCGCGACCGAGGCCGCGAGGTGTTGCCGCGTGGTGGCGAAATCGTACGGCGCCTGAGTGGGGATCAACTCCGCCAGCTCATGTCTGACGGCCTGCACCAGGCTCAGGGGGCTTGCATCCGTGCGCAGGATGAAGCTCACGAAGCCGCGCGGATGTTGTGCGTACGGCACGTATATCTGAGGGCGGGCGACACTGTCGAGCTGTCGGTCTCGCGTACTGCCAACGACTCCCACGATCTCGTACGATTCGGGGCCGCCGCTACTGGCACTGGCGTAGGGTTTGATGACTTCGCCGAGGGGATTCCTGTCCGGGAAGAACTGCCGAGCCAGCGTCTCGTTGATGACCGCGACAGCCGACGTCTCTCCGGCATCGTGCTCGGTGAAACCGCGCCCCGCCAGCAGGGGAATGTCCATGGCGCTGAAGTACTCAGGATTAACCGCGTTGAAGGCGGCCATCGGGGACGTGCCGGAAGAGCGTCCATCATCCCCGGCGATCGTGAAGCTGGTCGTCCAACCGTGTGGCGTGAAGGGAGCCCCGTCGCAGACCCCTACGTAGCGAACGCCGGGCAAGCTCGACAGGCGTTCGACAGCCGCACTGCAGAGAGGGCCTCTCTCCGCGACCGGTCGATCCAACAGCATGTGGCACGTAAGCGTGTCTTCCGTGGCGAAGCCCGGGTCAACGTCCATCAGGCGCTTGAAGCTGCGCAGGAGGAGACCTGCGCCGATCAGCAGCACACACGCCAGCGTCACTTCGCTCACCACCAGCGCTCGCTGCAATCGTTGAGACCCGCCGGACGTTCCAACTCCGCCGCCCTCCTTGAGCGACGAGTTCACGTCGAACTTCAACCCCTTCAACGCTCCGGGAAGACCAAACAGCACGCCCGTTAGCACGGAGAGCGCGAGCGTGAAGCCAAACACGTGCAGGTCAATGCCGATTCCCGCCGTTCGCGGGACACTCGCAGGAAGCACGAGGGCAAGCGACTGAATACTCCACGAGGCCACCGCCAGGCCGACCATGCCACCGGCGAGCCCCAGCATGACGCTT
The DNA here is from genome assembly GCA_050115495.1 of Phycisphaerae bacterium. Lineage (GTDB taxonomy): Bacteria > Planctomycetota > Phycisphaerae > UBA1845 > Fen-1342 > JAAYXS01. The sequence continues at coordinate 34,196 of JASFQK010000041.1, forward strand.
TCCGTGAGTAACTGCGTGACAAGACGCCAGCGCGGCGCCCCGAGCGCGATTCGCACCGCCAGCTCTCGTCGCCGTCCCAGGCCCCGTGCCAGCAGCAGGTTCGCGATGTCGGCGCAGGCGATGAGCAGGACGAGGCCGGCGGCCCCCAGGAGCAACATCATCAGTGAACGCGACTCACCCACGATGCAATCGTGCAGGGAGCGAAGCTCGATCTGGCACTGGGCGTGGGTTTCCGGGTTCTCCTGCTCGAGGCGGGCCGCGATGGTGTCGAAGCGAGCCTGCGCGCTGGCAAGCGTCACGCCGGGCTGGAGTCGGCCGATGGCGGTCAGCAGACGCCAGCCCTGCGCTTCGTACTGCCCCTGATCATTCGGCAGAGGCGTGAAGACCTCCGCTCCCGCGATGTTGAGGGGGGGCTCGAACTGCTGGGGGAGAATGCCGACCACGATGTAGCTGGTCTGGTCGAGAACGATTGGCTGCCCGATCAGGCTCGCGTCCTCGCCGAAGCAGCGTCGCCAGAGACTGTGCGCCAGGACCGCGACCTTGGGAGCGCCGAGGACGTCCTCTTCGGACGTCAGCAGCCGGCCGGCAACCGGCCTGGTTCCGAGTGCGTAGAAGAACCCCGACGTCACGTACGCGCCGTGCACGCGCTCCGGCGTTTCGGTGCCGGTCAGTGTGAACTCCGCTTCCTGAAAGCCGCCGGCCGCCGACAGCACATCGTCTTGCGCGGCGAAGGTCTGAACCTCCGGGAGCGTGACAGCGTGGCACCGTTTCGGCCGACGCCCGAACTGCACGCTCCCGTCGATAACGACCAGCCGCTCGGGATCATCGAACGAAAGTGGCCGGAACACGACCGCGTTGACCACACTGAAGATGGCAGTATTGGCACCGATGCCCAAGGCCAGGCACAGGATAACTACGGCCAGGAACCCGGGGCTGTGCCCCAGTGATCGCAACGCGTAGCGGATATCCTGAAGCAACACGCCCACGATCCTCTCCTATTCACATCGCAGCGCCGCCAGCGGATCGACCTTCGTGGCCCGCCGGGCGGGAATGAAACACGCCACCAGCACGACGCCGATGAGCAGGGCCGCCGCGCCGGCGAAGGTCGCGGTGTCGGTCGGCTGCACGCCGAATAGCCAGGCTCTCAGCACACGCGTGCCCGCATACGCCCCGACCAGCCCCAACCCGACGCCGATGATGGCCAGCCATAATCCCTGGCGAAGCACGAGTTGCAGGACCTGCCCGGCGCGGGCACCGAGCGCCAGACGCACGCCGAGCTCGTGCGTGCGCTGCGACACCGAGAAGGCCAGCACGCCGTAGATGCCGACCGCGGCTAGCGTGAGCGCCAGCGTGGCGAACAGACCGAGCAGCAGCATCGGGTAACGCCGATGGGCGACCGACCTGGACAGGTACTGCTGCATCGTGGCGAAGGCGAACGGTGCATCGTCCGTGGTCAGCTCGGCCATCGTCCGGCGGATGTCGCCAACCAGGGCCAGCGGGTCGCGCTCGCTGTGCAGAATGAGTACGACGCTGCCGGCAGGGAACTGGCGATAGGGCACGTACATGTTCGGCTGGGCAGCGACGTCGAGGCCGTCGTCACGGACGTTGCCGACGACGCCGATAATCTCGTACTCGCGCTCGTGGCCAACCGTGGCGCCGGGTCGCAGGCGCTGGCCGATCGGGTTGCCCGTGGGCCAGTACTTGCGCGCCAGCATCTCGTCGATCACCATGACGCCGAGCTTCCCCCGCGCGTCGGCGTCATCGAAGAGCCGCCCGCGCAGCAACGGGATGTCGAACGTCGAGAAGTACTCCGGCGAAACCGAGCGCAGCCCGGCCATCGGGATCTTTGCCGATCTCGAATCGACACCGTCCACGATCGTCGCACCGGTGCGCACGCCCGTGTCCGTGAGCGGCACGCCGTTGCTCACGCTCACCTCGCGGACGGCCGGCAGGGCGCGCAGACGCTGGCAGATTCCATCCAGAACGTCGGCCCGTTGCGGATAGGGCGTCGTGGCGCCGAGGTCCATCTGGAAGGTCAGGAGGCCCTCCGTCGCGTAGCCCGGATCGGTGCCCGCCACCGTCCAGAAACTGCGGATCAGGAGACCGGCTCCGATCAGCAGCGCCGTGGCCACCGCCACCTCGCTCACGACGAGCGAGTTTTGCAGCCGGTGCTTGGCACCGGCGCCCGCCTGCCGCGTGCCGGATTTCAGCGCAGACTGCAAGTCGACACGCGTCACGCTGATAGCCGCCGGCAAACCGAACAACACGCCGGTCAACACGGCGACGACCAGCGAGAACGAAAGCACACGGCCGTCGATCGCAACCTCATCCAGGCGTGGGATATCCCCGGGCAGCAGCGCCATCAACGCATCACGCCCCCAGAACGCCAACAGGCAACCGAGGGCGCCGCCTAGCACGCCGAGCAACGTGCTTTCTGTCAGCAGTTGCCGCGCGAGGCGAAGCCGGCCCGCTCCCATGGCGGCGCGGATCGCCAACTCGCGCTTGCGTCCCAGACCGTGTGAGAGAAACAGGTTGGCGACGTTGCCGCAGGCGATCAGCAGGACCAGCCCCACCGCCCCCAGCAGCATCCACAACGACGAGCGCGAGCGGCCGGTCAGCGAATCCTGCAAGCCGGTCAATTGAACGCGATAGCCGTTGTTGATGTCGGGGTGTTCCTGCGCCAACCGGGCGGCGATTCCGTCCATCTGCGCCTGGGCCTGGGCCGGCGTGACTCCAGGTTTCAGGCGGCCAATCGCGGACAGCGTCGAACTGCCGCGTGAGCAGTAGATCTGCGAGATCGCGGGCACCGGCATCCACAACTGCGCATCCTTCACGTGGTACGGGAAGCGGAACCGCGGCAGGACACCCACGACAACGTAGCTCTCCTGATCGAGCAGGATGGACTGCCCGACAATCGCCGGGTCGGCGCCGAACTGGCGGTGCCACAGCTCACTGCCGAGCATGGCCACGTTGCCGTTGTTCCCGTCCACGTCGTCATCGGTCAGCAGTCGTCCCAGAGCGGGCTTCACACCCAGGGCCGTGAAGAAGCCGCCCGTCACCAAGGCGGCTTCGAGCCGCTCCGGCTGGACCGTGCCGGACAAGGTACACCCGATCGGCGTGAACGCTCCGAGGCCGGTGAAGGCATCGCTCTGCGCCTGCCAGTCCCGGAAGTTCGGTAGATCCACGCCGCGCATCAACACCGGCCAGCGCACCGGGCGACGCTCCGCCGACAGCACGACCAGTTCCTCGGGCGACGCGAAATCCAGCGGCCGAAGCACGACCGCGTTGACGACGCTGAAGATAGCCGTGTTGACGCCGATGCCCAGAGCGAGCGTGAGGACCACGCAGATGGTGAAGCCGGGGCTCCGCGTCAGATCGCGAGCGGCGAATCGAATGTCCTGTAACAGCCCATTCACAGCAGACTCCTACTCGCAGCGCAGCGCAACCAGGGGATCGATCTTCGTGGCTCGCCGGGCGGGCAGGTATCCGGCCCCGAGGGCTGCGCCGCCCAGTACGACCGCCGCAGCCACCAGCGTCGCCGGATCCAGCGGCGTTACTTCGAACAGCAGACTTCGCAGGAAGCGGCCGGCGATCAGCGCCCCGACGAGCCCGATCGCCAATCCCAGTCCGGTCAGCAGCGCCGAGCGCCGCATCACCATCCCGAGAATCGCCCCGCCGGACGCCCCTACCGCGATGCGTACGCCGATCTCCCGCTGGCGTTGCCCGACGGCGTGTGACATCACCGCGTAGACGCCGACCGCGGCCAGGATCAGCGCCACACCGGCGAATCCCGCCAACAAACCGGCGTACGCCCGCCAACGGAAGAGCACACGTCCCAGGCACTCGCGCAGCGTCCGCATGTTGTGAATCGGCTGGCTCGCGTCCACGGCCCATACCGCCCGCCGCACGGCGCCGGCCAGCGCCTGCGGGTTGCCTTGCGCGGCCCGCACGAGCAGGACGGCGCTGGACTGCGGCCAGCAGGCGTTGGGCACGTAGACCTCCGGCCGTACTTCGTCTCGCGGCCCCTGCCGCGTGTTCGCCGCCACACCGACCACCGTGCACCACGGATGTCCCAGCGTGAAACGCAGGCGCTTGCCGAGCGGGTCCTGGCCCGGCCAGTACGCGTCGGCAAACGCCTGGTTAACGACGGCTACCGGCGACGCGTCGGCGTCGTCCGTGTCTGCCAGCGCCCGCCCCCGCAGCAGCGGAACGCCCATCGTCGCCCAGTAACCCGGTGTGACGATCATTCGTCCGGGATAGCCGCGCTGCTCCGCCTCCTCCACCGTGTATCCCTCCGGCTGGCAGAACGTCCACGACGAACTCACGCCGGGGGGGCTGTCGGCGATCGCGGCCGCGGCACATCCCGGCTCCTGTTGCAGCCGTTCCAGGACGCCGGCGAAGAAGGCGGATCGGTCGCGCGGCTCGGGGTACCGGTAATCGGGCAGGCTGACTCGCGCGGTGAGGACGTCGTCGGAGTCGTACCCGACCGCAACGTGTTCGAGGTGGTAGAGGCTGTTCAACATGAGCCCGGCCCCGACGAGCAGCACGGTCGCCAGGGCGATCTGCGACACGACGAACGTCTCCCGCAGCCGTCCGCGCCGGCCGCTCGAACCGACCGTGTGGCCGCCGGCAAGCTGAGCGAGCCGAAGCTGCGCCCGGGCGGCGGTCAGGGCCGGGGCGACGCCGATGGGCAGCACTGCGACGGCCGCCACCAGCACGACGATCAACAGCACCGACCCGCTCGCGACGTCCGTACCGCCCTCGATCGACGGCGACGACAGCAGCCGGTGAACGGCCTGGCTGCCCCATAGCGTCAGCAACCCACCGAGGACGGCGGCGGCGCCCGCCAGGACCGCGCTTTCGGCCACAAACTGACGCAGCAGGCGGCCAGGGCCGGCACCGAGTGCGGCTCGCAGCGCGATCTCCCCGCTACGGCCGAGCGCCCGGGCCAGCAGCAGGCTGGCGACGTTGCAGCAGGCGATCAGCAGCACGAACGTAACGCCCAGCGCCAGGACCTTGAGGGCCAGGGGACGTTCGGGTCCCAGACGCGCGTCGCGCAGCGACAGCGCCCGCAGTCGGGCGTGTGGGACCTCGGTCGGGTACGCCTCTTCGAGCCGCTGTTCGATCGCATTCAGCTCCTGGTCCAGTTGGGCCAGGCTGGTATCGGGTTTGCGGACACCGAGCAGACGAATCGTGTTGGCGTAGCGCTCGTTCACGTCGACCGCCGGCGCCAACGGCATCCAGACGTCCGCCTCAAACGTCCCGTCGTCGAACGATTCGGGGATCACGCCGAGAACGGTGTACTCCTGGTTGCCCAGCGTCACCTGCTGTCCAACGACAACCGGCGAAGCGTTCAGTCGGCGACGCCAGAACTGCTCGCCCAGCAGCACGACCGGTTCGGCCCCGGGCTCGTCCTGCGACGGGCCGAATGTGTTGCCGACGAGCGCCGGAATGCCGAGCATGCCGAAGGCGTTGGCGGTGATCTGGACGGCGGCCAGACGCTCCGGCGGCTGCGTGACGGTGTAGTTCACGTGAGTGATGCGGTAGGCGGCCAGATCTTCAAGCCCCGCACATTGCTCGCGGAAGTCGCAGTAGTTCGGAAAGCTGCTGTGGGCGTCGAACCAGTTGTCGAGTGGCGGGTAAGCCGCGTGGATCACAACCAGGCGATCCTGGTCGCGGTACGGCAGCGGGCGAATCAGGGCGTGGTACCCGGCGTCGAAGACAACCGCGCACGCAGCGACGGCGACGGCCAGTGTCACCACAACCACTACGGAGAACCCCGGCTCCCGCCAGAGCTTCCGCAGAGCGAATTTCAGGTCCTGCACCAGTCCGCTCATGCGTCACTCCCTGCCCTACTCACACCGCAACGCCGTCAGAGGATCGACGCGCGTCGCCCGCCACGCCGGCACGAGGCAGGCGAGCGTCGCCACCACCACCAGGACGACCGGTGCGATGGCGAACGTGATCGGGTCGGCGGCGCTCACGCCGAAGAGCATGCCCGAAACGAGTCGCGACGCCGCCAGTGACGCGACGAGCCCCGCGACGATTCCGATTCCGACGAGCACCATGGCCTGCCGCAGGACGAGTCCCCGGACCTGGCCAGCCTGCGCGCCGAGCGCAACGCGCAACCCGATCTCCTGCGTCCGCTGGGCGACGATGTACGACAGCACGCCGTACAGCCCCAGCGAAGCGAGCACGAGCGCCGCACCGGCAAACGCGACCAGCAGAAACGTCATCGCTCGCCGCGGGTGCACCGTGCGGTCGATGTAGAACTCGAGCGTCCGCATCGCAAACGGGGCCTCGTCGCCCGTCAGCTCGGTCACCTCACGCCGGACGGTGTCGACGAGCTGCTCCGGATCGCCCGCCGTCCGCAGGACGAAGTACATCTGCGGCCAGGCGAGCTGTTGGTAAGGAACGTACAGATAGGGCTCCGGGCCGGCGTTAAGGCCGGCATCGCGGGCGTTGCGGACGATGCCGACGACCTCGTAGTCGGCGGGCTCGTTGTCGGTGATCCTGGCGCCGACGAACAGCCGCCGGCCGATGGGATCCTCGTCGGGCCAGAACTTCCGGGCCATTGCCTCGTTGATGAGCAGCGCGCCGGAGGCGTTTTCGGTGTCGTGCTCGTCCAGCATGCGACCCTTGAGCAACGGGACGCCGAGCGTCTGGAAGTAGTCCGGGCTCACGGCGCAGAACCGCACAACCGGCATCTTCTCCGGATCGACGTCCGGGCGATCGAGCAGCCGGATGTGGAGCATCTGGTGACCGGGCACGAGCGGCAGCGACGTGCTCGTCCCAACGGCCGTCACGCCCGGCACCGCGGCCAGCCGCTCCCGCAACTGGTCGTACATCCGCGCTCGCGCCGGCGGGTCCTCGTACTCAGAGAACGGCACCGCCAACTGGAACGTCAGCAGGTTTCGCGGGTTGAATCCCGGATCGACGTCCAGCAGTTGCCCCAGGCTCCGCAGCAGCAAGCCGGTCACCACCAGCAACACGACCGACAGCCCCACCTCGCAGACGACCAGCCCGCCACGAAGGCGGCTTCGCGGCCGGCCGACGGCGGACTGGCGGTTCGTGGTCAGCATGCCGTGCGATGCCCGACGGGCGGCCTGTATGCCGGGGACGAGCCCGAAGGCGAGCGCGGTCACGACCGACAGCGCCAGCGTAAACAGCACGACGGGCGTGCCGACTTCCACATCGACCCGTCGGGGCAGTTGCTCCGGCAGCAACCCGCGCAGGGCGTCGCCGGACCACGCGGCCAGCGCCACACCCAGCAGCCCCCCCACCACACTCAATAGCAGGCTCTCGGCCAGGAACAGCCGCATCAACTGCCAGCGGCTGGCGCCGAGCGCACCGTGGACCGCCAATTCGCGGCTACGTGCCGTGCCGCGGGCCAGCAGCATGTTCCCCACGTTCGCGCACGCGATCAGCAGCACGAGCACCACCGCGCCGAAGAGCAGCTTCAGCGCGGGCCGCACGGTGGCCACGACCTCGTCATGCAGCGGGACGACCTCGAGCGACCAGTCGTGGTTGGCGGTCGCGTACTCGGCACGCAACCGCTCGGCGATTGTGCCCAGCTCCACGCGGGCCTGCGACGCCGTAACGCCGTCGCGTAGCCGGCCGACGACGCGCAGGCGCTGGGTGGCCCGGTTCGAGTAGATGGTCGAATCGCGGGCCGTCGTCATCCAGATTTCGACGTCACTAATGCCCAGGGGGAAGGCGAAGCCCGGCGGCAGAACGCCGACGATCGTGAAGCTCAGACCGTCGATCAGGGCCGACCGGCCGATGACGTCGGGCGTGCCACCGAAGCGATTCTTCCAGCAGGCGTCGCTGATGACCATCACGTTGTCGGCGCCGGGCTCATCCTCGCCGGCCTGAAACAGCCGCCCGAGGGCCGGCCGGACGCCCAGCACCGACCAGAAGCCGTCCGTGGCGATCGTGCCGCGGAGACGCTCGGGCACGCCGACGCCACTCAGCGTCACCAGCGTGCCCCTCTGGCCGGCAAGGTTTTCGAAGCTGCTCGCCTGCTGCCGCAGGTCGGCGAGATTGGCGTACGAGATGACGCCGGCGGCGCGGCGTTGTCCGCCGTGCAGCTCGGCGACGACGACCAGGCGATCCGCATCCGCGAAGGACAGCGGTTTGAGCAGGATGCCGTAGACGACGCTGAACATCGCCGAATTCGCGCCGATGCCCAGGGCGAGGCAGATGATGATCGCCGCGGAAACACCCGGGCTGCGTATCAGCACGCGTGAGCCGTATCGCAGATCCTGGAGCCATCCGCGCATGCCCGTCTCCTATTCACACCGCAGCGCCACCAGCGGATCGACTCTCGCCGCTCGCCGGGCCGGGACGCAGGAAGCCAGCAGGGCCACCGCAAGCAGAACGAACGGAACGAAAGCGAAGGTCTTCAAGTCGGTTGGTTCCACGCCGTAGAGCAGGCCCGTCAGCACGCGCGACAGGGCAAAGGCACCCGCGAGCCCAGCGGCAGTGCCGATGAGAACCGGAATCATGCACCAGCCCACGGTGGTCCGAAGAACGCTCCAGCCGCTCGCCCCCAGCGCGACGCGCACGCCGATCTCGCGCGTGCGCTGCGAGACCGAGTAGCTCAGCGTGCCGTAGATGCCCACCGCAGCCAGCCCGAGCGCGACCAGGGCGAAGATGTCCATCAACAACATGCGGAAGCGCGGAGCCGCTGCCTGCCGGCCCAGGTACTCTTCCAGCGTGCGCATGGCTGACACCGGCATGTCCGGGTCCAGTCCGTGCAGACGCTCGCATAGCAAACGCTCGAGCTGCCGAGGATCGGAGCTGGTGCGAATGACGAGGTAGGTGGCGCCGCGCGGGTTCTGTTTCGCGGGCCAGTAGACCATCGGTTCCGCCGGCGCGCCGGGTCGTAGCGGCGCCACGTCGGCCGCCACGCCCACGATCGTGTGGGGCCCGCGTCCGATCGTGATCTGCTGGCCGATTGAGTCCTGGTCGAGCCAGTACTGCCTGGCCATTGTCTCGTTGATGATGGCCACGCGCGGCGTGTCGCGCACATCGTCTTGTGTGAAGTGTCGTCCGCACAGCAGCGGGATCCCGAGCGTGCGCAGGAAGGTCGGGCTGACGTCGCAGGTGTTCGCCACCTGCGGCCGGTCAATCGACGGATCGGGTCGGCCCACGATGGTGAATTCCCCCGTTTCCCGACCGCCGAACAGCGGGCCGGCACTGCCGAGTCCGGCGGAGATCACTCCGGGTAGAGACTGCGCCTCTTCGGCGGCGCGGGCGAAAAGGTCCGTCGCCTCCCAGCCGGTCTTGTGTTTCCCGGACGAAGCCTGCAACCAGACGGTCGCGATGTTCTCTCGGTCGAATCCCGTTCCCCACCCCATCAGACTCGTGAAGCTGCGGGTGAGCAGCCCAGCCCCGACGAGCAGCATCAACGTCAGCGCAACCTCCGAGACGATCAGGCCGCCGCCGGCCCAGGACGATGCCGACCCACCTCCCTGGCGATCGCCCTTGAGTGCCTGGAACGGCGCGGCGCGACAGGACTGAATCGCCGGCACCAGCCCCGAGAGCACGCTGGCCAGCAGCGAGACCGCCAGCGCGAAGAGGAGAGCGCGGCCGTCGACAGAGACTCCACCAAGCCTCGGGATGTTCCCGGGGGCGGCTTTCGCCACCATGCCCACGACCCACGAGGCCGTCAACGCCCCCGCCAGGCCCCCCAGCAGAGACAGCACCACGTTCTCCGCGAGCACCAGTCGCGCCAGTCGGAATCGGCCGGCGCCTACAGCGGCTCGCACCGCCAGTTCGCGGCGACGCCCCGTTGCCCGCACCAGCAGCACGTTCGTCACGTTGGCGCAGCCGATCAGCAACACCAGCCCCGCCGCTCCGGTGAAGACCGCCATCGCCGGACGCACCGTGCCAACGATCTGCTCGTGCAGTGATTCGACGCGTACGCCCCAGCCCTCGTTCGTGTTGGGGTACTGCTGAGCCAGCCGGGCGGCGATCGTCGTCATCTCAGTGCGGGCGCGTTCGAGAGATGCACCGGGTGCCAGGCGCCCGTACGCGTAGAACCCACGCCAACTCCGCCACTGCGCCTCGCGTGGCTCGTACTGCGGCGGCGTCCAAAGCTGAACAGCCTCCAGCCGCGGGATGGACAAGCCGGCCGGCAACACGCCCACGACGACGTACGGGGTCGCGTCGAGCACGAGCGTCTGGCCGACGATGTTCGGCGAGCCGCCCAGCCGGTCGCGCCACAGCTTGTGGCTGAGAACCACGACGCGATCGGAGCCCGGGTCCAGGTCCTCCGGCGTCAAGACACGCCCGTACAACGGGTCGATGCCCAGCACGGAGAACAGGCCCGGCATGGCCAGCCCACCGTTGACGCCCTCGGCGCCGCCGGGTCGATTGAGAATAAAGGGCCATTCGCGCCCGAGACCGAACTCCTCGATCGCCTGACTCTGCTGAGCCCAGTCCTGCACGTTCGCCACGGAGGCGACTCGGAAGCCGCTGACCTCGGGGTTGGTCTCGTACAGACAGACGAGTCGATCGGCGTTCGGGAACGCCAGTGGGCGGAGCAGCACGCCGTCCACTACACTGAAGACGGCGGTGTTGACGCCGATACCCAGGGCGAGGCAGATGATGACCGCCGCGGAAACACCGGGGCTGCGAATCAGCACGCGTGCGCCGTACCGCAGATCCTGGAGCCATCCGCTCATCCCGGCCTCCTATTCACACCGCAGCGCCACGAGCGGGTCGACCTTCGTCGCCCGCCGGGCGGGAATGAGACACGCCAGCAGCGCGATGCCGACGAAGACTACCGCGGCGACAGCGAAGGTCGGTGGATCCGTCGCCTCAACGCCGAACAGCCACGCCCGCAGCAGCCGCGTGCCCGCGTAGGCACCGGTCAGCCCCAGGCCAACACCGATGATCGCCAGCCGTAAACCCTGCCAAAGCACCAGGCGTAGCACCTGGCCGGCGCGGGCCCCGAGCGCCAGCCGCACACCCAACTCGTGCGTGCGCTGGGTAACTGAGAAAGCCAGCACGCCGTAGATGCCCAGCACTGCCAATAGCAGGGCGAGCGCTGCGAACAGGCCCAGCAGCAGCATGGGATAGCGGCGATGGGCGACGGAGTCGGAGTAATACTGCTCCATCGTCGCGAAGGCGAAGGGCGCATCGTTCGCCGTCAGCTCGGCGACCGCACCGCGAATGTTGTCGATCAGGGCCAGCGGGTTGCCGCCGGTTCGCAGGCTGAGCAGGACACTGCCGTCCGGGAACTGGCGGTATGGGACGTAGATGTTCGGCCACGCCTTGACTTCGAGGCTGTTGTCACGCACGTCGCCCACGACGCCGACGATCTCGTAGTCGCGCTTCGGTCCGATCGACGCCCCGGGGCAAACCATGTGTCCGAGCGGGTCGCCGTCCGGCCAGTAGCGGCGCGCCGTCGACTCGTCGATCAACATCGCTCCCACCTGGCTCCGCGCGTCGTTGTCGTCGAAGAGCCGCCCGCGCAGCAGCGGGATGCCGAGCGTCGCGAAGTAGCTCGGCGACACGGCCCGCATCATCGTGAACGAGGTCTCGGCCGCCTCCGGATCGGGAGCGTCCAGGATCGTGACGTTGCAGGCCATGCCCCGCCTCGTCAGCGGTAGCCCGTTGCTCAGGCATACGTTGCGCACGGTGGGCAGGCCGCGCAGGCGTTCGCAGAGCTGCTCGAAGAAATCCGCCCGTTGCGGATGGGGCGTCGTGGCCCCGACGTCCATCTGGAAGGTCAGCACGTGGTCGGTGACGTAACCGAGCGGGACACTGGTCAGTCCGTGGAAGCTGCGGACGAGCAGGGCCGCGCCGATGAGCAGCGTCGTCGCCAGGGCGATTTCGCTAACGACGAGCGTGCTTTGCAGACGATGCCGGACGGCGACGCCGGAAGAGCGGACGCCGGACTTCAGTGCGCCGTGGAGGTCGGCGCGGGCACTGCCAATCGCCGCCGGCAGACCGAAGAGCAGGCCGGTCAGCATGGCGACGGCCACGGCGAACGCCAGCACGCGGCCGTCGATCGCCACCTCGTCCAGCCGCGGGATGTCCGCGGGCAGCAGGGCCACGAGCGCATCGAGGGCCCAGAAGGCCAATGCCACGCCGAGCGCGCCGCCGACGAGGCCGACCAGCACGCTCTCGGTCAGCAGTTGCCGCATCAGACGCAGCCGGGCGGCACCCAGGGCCGCCCGCACGGCCAATTCGCGCCGGCGTTGCAGGCCCTGCGCCAGGTAGAGGTTGGCGATGTTCGCGCAGGCGATGAGCAGCACCAGCCCCACGGCACCCAGCAGCAGCCACAGCGCCGAGCGCGATTCGCCGACGAGCGATTCGCGCATCGAAACCACGCCGATGCGATAGTTGGAATTGACGTTCGGGTATTCCTGCGCGAGGCGGGCCGCGATGTCGGTCATCTGCGTCTGCGCCTGCGCCAGGCTGACGCCCGGCTTCAGTCGGCCGGCCACGCGCAGCATCGAGCTGCTCCGCCTGCCGTACATCTGCGACTCGGCCGGCACGGGCGTCCACAGTTGCGCGTCGCGCACCTCGTACGGAAACCGGAAGCCCGGCGGCAGAACGCCGACGACCGCGAAGCCCTCCTGATCGAGCACGATCGTCCGGCCGATGACGTCGGGGTCGGCGTCGAACCGTTTGCGCCACAGCTTGTCGCCGAGCACGACGACGTTGCCGCTCTTCCCTTCGACGTCGTCGGCGGTCAGCAGCCGGCCGAGGGCGGGCTGCGCGCCGAGCATCGGGAAGAAGCCCTCCGTGACGAACGCAGCCTCCAGTTGCACGGGCGCCCCTACGCCGGACAACGTGTATTTCGTTGCGGAGAACGCCCCCAGGCCGTCGAAGACGGTGCTCTGCTGCTCCCAATCCCGGAAGTTCGGCAGGGCCGCGCCGCTGAGCCTCACGTTGTACGCCGGCAGTTCACGCTCAGATTCCAGCGACACGAGTTGCTCGGGGGCCTGGAAGTCCAGCGGCCGCAGCACGACCGCGTTGATGACGCTGAAGATGGCGGTGTTGGCCCCGATGCCCAACGCCAGGCAGGCGACGACAACCGCCGCGAACCCGGGCCGGCGGCCCAGCGCCCGTATCGCGTAGCGGAGATCCTGAAGCAACGTGTTCACGGATGTCTCCCGAATGTTGTTCAGTCGCGGCCGCCCCCCGGTCGGCCGACGCGGGTTCGCCGCTACGTTCCTGAGGCGGCCCGGCTTTCGTCCACGATTCGCCCGTCGAACAGGTGCACGGTGCGCGTGGCGCATTGCGAGTAGCGCTCATCGTGCGTCACCATGCAGATCGTCGCCCCGGCGGCATGCAACTCGGCCAGCAACTCCATCACCGCTTCGCCGTTGCGTGAGTCGAGGTTCCCCGTCGGCTCGTCGGCCAGCAGGATCGCCGGCGCACCGACCAGGGCCCGGGCGACGGCCACGCGCTGCTGCTGACCGCCGGAGAGCTGGGCCGGGTAGTGCTTCATGCGATGCACCATGCCGACCTTCTCCAGGGCCTGCTGCGACCGCTGGCGTCGCTCGCCCTTGGGCATGCCCCGGTAGGTCAGGGGCAGTTCAACGTTCTCGAAGACGTTGAGGTCGCCGATCAGGTTGAAGCTCTGGAAGATGAAGCCGACCTGCCGGTTGCGAATCCTCGCCCGCTGCTGCGCCGACAGACCGGCCACCGCTTCACCCTCCAGCGCGTAGGCCCCGCCGGTGGGCGAGTCGAGTAGCCCGAGGATCGACAGGAGCGTCGACTTGCCGCAGCCGGACGGACCGGCGATCGACACGTACTCGCCGGAGCGGATTTCCAGGTGCACGTCCGCCAGCGCGTGCGTCTCCACCTCGTCCGTGTAGAACACCTTGCTGACACCTTCCAGCCGGATGAGCGACGCGCCGCTCCCGCTGTCCGGTCGGGGAGATGCATCGAGGCTTCCTGTTGCCGGTCCGCTATCTGCTGTCTGACTCATGATTGTGCTCGCTTGCCGATCCGCGGCTGAAACACCCTCTCCAACGTATTCGTCACCCGGGGGCGACCATTGCCCGCTAACGCAGACATACGCGGTCGAACTCGTCCCAGCGGGACATGTCTGACAACACCACCTGGTCCCCAACCTCCAGGCCACGGCGAATCTCCACCGTGTCCACCGAGTTGCTGCCCAATTCCACCGGGACGCGATCCGCCGTCGTTCCGTCGGCACGCAGCCGGAACAGGCTGATCGTGCTGTTGGCCTGGGCATGGACGGGCCGGCCCACGAAGAGCACGTCGTCCAGCCGCTCGATCTCGATCGTGCCGACGATGCTCAGGTCGGGCCGGGCGCCACGCGGCAGTTCGCCCTCCAGGGCCACATCCACCGCGACCGTGGCCTCCTGCACCGCCGGGTCGATCCGCACGACGCGGCCGGGCACGATGCCGTTGCGGGTGTCGATCGACGCGACCTGGCCCGGCTGCACATCGCGGGCCTGAGTCTCCGGAATCCGCACGACGGCCTTGAGCGTGCGCACGTCGGTGACCTTGGCGAGAATTGTGCCGGCCGCCACGCGCTGCCCCACCTCGACCGGAAGCTGCTCGAGGATACCGGCCGTGCCCGCCCGCACGCGCAGCGCGTCCACCTGCGCCGCCTTCAGAGCGTGGCGGGCTCGAGCCTGCTCGATTCGCGCCCGCTGCGCCGCCAGGCGGGCCTCCCGCGAGGTGTCCCACGTCTCCAGCCGCGCCTTCTCGATTTCGATGAGCCTGGCCAACTGGTCTACGCGGGCCCGCGACAGCCGGACGTTCCGCTCAGAGATCAATCCGTCAGCGAAGAGCTCCTCATCCACTTCGCGTTGCAGAACCGCCTCCTGGTGATCGGCCTCCAGCCGGGCCACGGACGCCTCCAACGTCAGCCGCTCGTTCTGAAGCGTGACCTGGAGCGCCGCGAGATCCGCCTCGGCGGAGGTGGCCTCCCACTCGGCGTCGGCGGCTGCCAGATCCAGCTCGGGATTGCTCAGTTCGAGCAGGACCGTCTCCGCGTCCACCTGTGCACCGGGCAGGACGAGGACGCGCTCCACGCGCCCGTCGGTGACCGCCGGTATCCACCAGATCACTTCGGGCACGAGCGTGCCCGTGCCGCGCACGGCCCGCAGCATCGGGCCGCGTTTGACCGTGTCCAACCACACGGCGGAGCGCTCGACGCTCGGCGCCGCCGGCTCCAGCCGGGACAGGCCCCACGTGACGGCGACGATCGCTACGGCGGCAACCACGAGCAGGCTGCTGCGAACGATCCAGCGGCGACGAGCGATGTTGGCGCGAGGTATATCCACGTTACAGCCCAATCCTTAGTGGCCGGAGTGGCAAGTGACGTGCCGGCGACGAATACGTACAGAATGCGAGCGCCGACGGCCATTCGTGGCCGTTGCCGCACAACAGACACGGCTGAGGTGTCCGGAAATGGGACGGTCGATTCCGGAACCGGGCGCAGTCGGCGACACCGTCGCGACAGCAGCGGCCCCCCTGCCGCCGCCATAGGCTCCCGGCGCCGCTGGCCCGCGACGTGCACGTCAGACCTGCTGCGGCCGGCCGCCATGCGTTACACTGGCCGGCGACGGCGACGGCCGATCGGCCGGTAGACCGGCGGAGCGAGCATGCCCCAACAGAAAGCCACAGCGACGCGGATTCTCATCGCCGACGACCAGCCGGACGTGTTGAAGGCCCTCCGCCTGCTGCTCAAGCCGGAAGGCTACGAGGTCGCCGAAGCCACCGCGCCACCGGCGATCATCGCTGCCCTGGAGAGCGAGCGGTTCGACGCCCTGCTCATGGACCTGAACTACGCTCGGGACACGACCTCCGGACGCGAGGGGCTCGATCTGCTGCCACGCCTGCGCGAGCTGGACGACACGCTCCCGATTGTGGTGATGACCGCCTTCGGCAGCGTCGATGTGGCGGTCGAGGCGATGCGGCGCGGGGCCCGCGACTTCGTCGAGAAACCGTGGGACAACGATCGGCTGCTGACCATCCTGCGAACCCAGATCGAGTTGACGCGGGCCCTGCGGCGTGGGCAGCAACTGGAGGCCGCCAACCAAGCGCTCGGAGCCGAAGGGCAGCCCACGCTCATCGCCGAATCCCCCGCCATGCACCCCGTGCTGCAACTGATCGCCAACGTCGGCCCGTCGGAGGCCAACGTGCTGATCACCGGCGAGAACGGCACCGGCAAGGGCGTCGTCGCCCGGGCCCTGCACGCCGTCTCGACGCGCGCCGGCCGGCCGCTGATCACCGTCAACGCCCCGGGCCTGTCCGAGGGTCTGTTCGAGAGCGAGTTGTTCGGCCACGTGCGCGGGGCGTTCACCGACGCGAAGTCCGACCGCATCGGGCGGTTCGAAATGGCCGACGGCGGCACGCTCTTCCTGGACGAAATCGCCGACCTGCCGCTGAACCTGCAAGCAAAACTGCTGCGCGTGCTGGAAACCGGCGAGTTCGAGCGGGTCGGCTCCTCCCGTACGCAGCAGGCCAACTTCCGCGTGATCTCAGCCACAAACGCCGACGTCCAGCAGGAAATCGCCGGACGACGGTTCCGACAAGATCTGCTGTACCGACTGAACACCGTCGAGATCAGACTGCCGCCGCTGCGCGATCGGCAGGGAGACATCGCCCTGTTGGCGGCGCACTTCCTTCGCGTCCACGCACAGCGTTGCCGCAAGCCGGTCAGCGAGTTCGAGCCGGCGGCCGTGGAGTCGCTGCTGCGCTACGCCTGGCCGGGAAACGTCCGCGAACTGGATCACGTTGTCGAGCGCGGCGTGCTGATGGCGCGGGACGGCATCGTGCGTCGAACCGACCTCGGGCTGGAGTCGGCGGCCACGGCGAGCCAGCGGCTCGAGGACATGCCCCTCGACGAGGTGGAGGCCGTGCTGATCCGCAAGGCCCTCGCCCGGTACGACGGAAACGTGAAGCAGGCGGCCCGGGAACTCGGCCTCAGCCGCAGCGCCCTGTACCGCCGGCTGGTCAAGCACGGGTTGGCACATCGTGAGTGAGCCAGACACGGCACGACGGGTCACCAACGGCGAACCGCTCGCCACCGAACCGCCGGTCGCCGGCGCCGCCCATCGTGCCGGGGCGCCGAGCCGGTGGCGTTTCGAACGGCGTATTCAACTCCTGGCCTGTCTGGCGGGTCTGCCGGCGGCGGTCGTCGCGCTGGCGCTGCTGTGGTTCGGCGATTTCACGCCCCGGACGCAATGGACGCTCACGCTGTTCGTCGTGGGCGGCTGGGCCGTCTGCGCCGCCGCCCTCGTGCAGCGCGTAGTCTATCCGCTGCGCACGATTTCCAACATGCTGGCGGCGCTGCGCGAGGGTGACTTCTCGTTACGCGGCCGCGGAGCGCGATCGGACGATGCCCTGGGCGAAGTCCTGCTCGAAATCAACGCCCTGAGCCAGACGCTCCGCGAACAGCGGCTCGGTGCCGTCGAGGCAACGACGCTGCTGCGGAAGGTCGTCGATGAGATCGACGTCGCCGTCTTCGCCTTCGATGCCGAACGCCGACTGCGCCTGGCCAACGAGGCCGGCCGGCGGCTGCTGGGCCTTGCGGACAAGCGGCTGTCCGGGCAGACCGCCGAGACGCTGGGACTGGCCCCCTGCCTCGAAGGCGAACCGACGCGAACCGCAGACATGGCCTTTCCCGGCGGCGTCGGCCGTTGGGAGGTGCGGCGCACGACGTTCCGCACGGCGGGCCGCACGCATCAACTGGTCGTGCTCTCGGATCTCACCCGCGCTCTGCGCGAGGAGGAGCGGCAGGCGTGGAAACGCCTCGTTCAGGTTCTTCGGCACGAGATCAACAACTCGCTCGCCCCCATCGACTCGCTCGCCGGCAGTCTGGCCGCCCTGCTCAAGCGCGAGCCGCGGCCGGCGGACTGGGAGGCCGATCTCACCGAAGGCCTGACCGTCATCCGCGAACGATCGCGAGCCCTGAACCGCTTCATGACCGCGTACAGCCAACTGACGCGACTGCCGAAACCGAAGCTCGCCCCCATGGACGTCGGCGCCTGGGCTCGCCGTGTGGCCGACCTCGAATCTCGCCTGCGCGTCACCGTGGTGCCGGGCCCCCCTGCCACGATTCAGGCCGACGCCGACCAGCTCGATCAGCTCCTGATCAACCTGGTCCGCAACGCGGTCGATGCGGCCCTCGAAACCAGCGGCGGCGTGCACGTCGGCTGGCAACAGGACAGCGACGTGCCCGCCTGGCTGGACGTGTGGGTCGAGGACGACGGCCCCGGCCTGTCGGATAGCGAGAACCTGTTCGTGCCGTTCTTCACCACGAAACCCGACGGCGCCGGCATCGGCTTGGCACTGTGTCGGCAAATCGCCGAAGGGCACGGCGGCCAGCTCTATCTGCGAAACCGTTCCGATCGCACGGGCTGCCGGGCGTGCCTGCGCCTGCCGATGGCGTGACGCCCAGCTTCGAGCGCGACTGATGGGGATGCACTGCACAGACAACTGCTCGCGTTGCGACCGCGAGCGGACGGGCTACCGGTCGCTTCGCCATGGCAGGTCGCACGTCGTGCCGTGGCCCGGCTCGCGGGCGGTCCGAACCCTCCGAGATTAAGGTTGCATGTAGATTCCGCGAACACCTACAATGTGCTCGAAGGTGTTCGGTGAACTCCGGTGGCATCAGCCGCCCGAGACACGCCGAGCAGCGCCGCTTGCGGCGGCGTCCACTTCGTCACGTCTTGCGGGAGAAGAACGCATGCACACCAACCACCACATCATCACGATCACTGTCTTCGCTGCTCTGTTCACCATCGGCCCGTGCCTCCACACCGCTGTGGCCGGCGACAATGCCCCGTACTGGAGCCCGTGCTTCGGCCGGCCCGGCGTGTACGACATGTATGACCCGCCGGTTGTTCGCGCCATCGCCGTCTCCGACAGCCGCGGCGGTCCCCTCGTCTATCTTGGGGGGAACTTCGATTTTGCAGGCGGGTACGACGAGGACGGCATCCCGGCCGCCAACATCGTCCAGTGGGACGGCTGTAGCTTCTCCGCTTTGGGTGACGGCACTGACGGCGGCGTCGACGCGGCAGCCCTCTTCGACGACGGCGCCGGCCCGGTTCTCTACGTCGGCGGCGACTTCGATACGGCGGGCGGTGTCGCGGTCAACAACATCGCTCGCTGGGACGGGCAAACGTGGTCGACGCTGGGCGACGGCACCAACAACCGCGTCTACGCCCTGCACGTCCACGACGACGGTAGCGGCCCCGCGCTCTTCGTCGGCGGCAGATTCACCAGCGTCGACGGCCAGCCGTGCAACAGCCGCGTTGCCAAGTGGGACGGGGCCGTCTGGACACCCATCAACGAGGGAGTAACGGGGATCAGCGTCACCACGATGACCACGTTCGCCGAACAGCTCTACGTGGGCGGCGGCCTCAACGACTTCGGCGGGTTCATCAGCATATGGGATGGCACCACTTGGTCGGGCTTGCCCTACCGCTTGGACAGCCTGGTCTATGCGCTCGTGACCGCCGACGCGGGCGAACCGGGCGGACCGGCGCTCTACGCCGGGGGCATGTTCACCGAGGCCGAACAGGCTGGCGGCCCCAACCTCACCGTCAACCACGTCGCCAAATGGGACGGCACCACCTGGACCTCGCTGGGGACGGGCACGGACCACCACGTCCGCGCCCTCGAGTATCGCCAAGGCCGCGGCGGACCGCTGCTCTATGCCGGCGGGGGGTTCTCCACTGCCGGCGGCCAGCCGGCCGACCGCGTCGCCCAATGGGACGGCGCCGCTTGGTCGGAGCTGAGTGGCACCTTTACCCATCCGTCCAATCCCTGGGTCTACGCCCTGAAGTGCGTCGGCTTGGGCGATACCGAATCGCTCTTCGTCGGCGGCTCCCTCAGCATGCTGGACCACGTCATCTTCCAAGGCATCGTTGAGTGGAACGGCGACGCCTGGCACACGCTGGGCAAAGGTCTGCGCACCGCGGGCACCGCCATGACCGTCTTCGACGACGGCAGCGGCCCGGCGCTCTACCTTGCCGGCGACTTCGTCTATGACCACTTCGGCATCGCCGAGGAGGGCATCGTGCGCTGGAACGGTACGGAGTGGCAGGCCATCCCCAGCGTCCTCTCCTCCCTCGACGAGATCCTCGTTATGACGGTGTTCGACGATGGCGACGGCCCGGCTCTCTACGCCGCCGGCGACTTCACAACGATTGACGGTGTAGCCGCCAATCACATCGCCAAGTGGGACGGCACCACGTGGTCTGCCCTGGGTGAAGGAATCACTCACTATGACCGCCCCGTTTACGCACTCGCCGTGTACGATGACGGGAGCGGTCCCGCCCTCTTCGTCGGCGGCACCTTCAGGTACGTCGCCGGAGACCCTGTCTACTACATCGCCAAGTGGGACGGCAGCCAATGGTCGCCGCTCGGTGAGAGTGTCAACAACAGCGTCAGCGCGCTCGCTGTCTACGACGACGGCGACGGACCGGTCCTCTACGTCGCCGGTAGTTTCACTTCCGCCGGCGGCAATCCCGCTGCCGGTCTGGCCAAATGGGACGGCGCAGACTGGCATCCCGTGGAGACTTCCGCGGCGTATATCCACGTGGACGCGCTGACCGTCTTTGATGACGGCACCGGTGGTGGCCCCGCGCTCTACGCAGGTGGGAGCTTCACCGAAATGGGCGGCCAGACCGTCAACCACATCGCCAAGTGGAACGGCACCGAGTGGTCCCCGCTCGGTGACGGACTTGGCAGCAGCTACGTCTACGTTAACGCTTTCGCCGTGGCCGACGACGGCTCCGGCGACGGCCGCGCCCTCTACGTCGCCGGCGCGTTTGAACAGGCTGGCGGCGTCGAAGTCAACAACATCGCTCGCTGGGACGGACAGACCTGGTCCGACCTCGATCTCGGGACAGACGGCGAGGTTGACGCCCTCGCCCTGTACGACACGTGCGGGGAAGCGGCCCTTTACCTGAGCGGGTCATTTCTTCACGCCGGCGGCATCCCCTCGGCGCGCATCGCCCAGTGGGTGATCCCGACGCAGGAGACGCTCATCGACGTCCATCCGTCCGGCCAGGCTGTATGCCGGCTCGACCCGGCCAGCTTCCATGTGGCCGCCTTCGGGCCACCGCCGCTGACGTACCAGTGGCGCAGAGAAGGGGAAGCGATCCCCGGGGCCACCTGGCGGCAGCTCACGCTCGACGGTGTCACCGTGGACGACGAGGGCAGCTATGACTGCGTGGTGACCAGTGCCTGCGACGTCGCGACCAGCGACGCGGCGCTCCTGTCGATCACCCTACCCACCGTGGGCGACCTCAACTGCGATTGCCACGTCGACAACTTCGACATCGGCCCCTTCGTGCTGGCCGTGGCCCGCCCGGAAGACTATGCACTGGCCTACCCGGACTGCGACTACATGCTGGCTGACTGCAACGACGACGGCGCCGTCAACAACTTCGACATCTCCCCCTTCGTCGACCTGTTGGCGCCCGATCCGTAGGGCTTTCGGGATCCGGCACACAAGCTCGCCTGCACCTCAGCCCCCACCAATTGTCCGTACCGTCGGCGGCATGGCGTGGAGTACAAGCCATACTGCGGATTATAATGGGAAGCCCACGCCAGTCTGTGGGAAATAAAGGGCCCATTCCGGCGGAACACGTCGGGGAGAGGTGCAGGGTCCATTCACGGCGGCACAAACAACGAAGAGGGAGACGATTACATGCTCACGAACCGGCGATGGATTGGGCTGCTCATCGGAATGCTGGCCGCAAGTTGTTGTGCTGCTGCCGGCGATGACCGCGTCGAGGATCTGAAGACGCGGGCGATCGAGATCCGTACGATCGACCCGCTGGACGACGACTTCGCTGACCTCATGCCGCTCGTCGACGTTATCGGCGACGCACGCGTCGTCATGCTCGGCGAGCAGTCGCACGGCGACGGGGCGACGTTCTACGCGAAGACGCGGCTCATCCGCTTCCTGCACGAGGTCATGGGCTTCGACGTGCTCGTGTGGGAATCCGGCATGTGGGACTGCCGCCGGACGGACGCCGCCCTCGACTCCTCGGCCCCCCTGGACGATGCCCTCAAAACCGGCGTGTTCTCGATCTGGACGGCGAGCGCACACATTCGACCGCTATTCGAATACGCCCGGTCGACGCGCGGCACGACGAGCCCCCTGCACATGGCCGGCTGCGATTGCCAGTTCTCCGACGCCGACTCGCCGGACCAGTACGCCGATTGGCTGATGGCGTTCTTCGACCGCGCTGATGAAGACCTGCTCAGCGCAGATCAGCGTCGGACGCTACGGCAGTTTGTCGGCGCGGTCTTCGGCGTGCCGGCGGAGGATGGCGAGTACCCCGCCGACGAGTTCGCCGCCCTGCTCGATGCGCTCGACGCCCTGTGCGAAAAGGACGAGCTGCGGCGCGTGCACGGCGCTCGCGAGATCGCCTTTGCCCGGCAGACGATCGGCAACCTGCGCGCCTTCGAGCAGATGCGGCTCGACAAGGACAAAGACAAGTACGCCGCCTCGAACGACCGTGACGCCCGCATGGGTGAAAACGTGCTGTGGCTCGCCAACGAGTATTACCGCGGCCACAAGCTGATCGTGTGGGCCGCGAGCTTCCACGTGATGCACAACCCGGCGGCGGTGAAGACACTACGCGACGACCTGACCTACGAAAGTCTCACGACGATGGGCAGTGGTGTATGCGCCGAGCTCGGCCGCGATGTGTACACGGTCGCCTTCACGGCGTACGCCGGCAAGGCGGGCAATCCGTTCCACGGCGTGCGGGACATCGCCGAGGCGGTGGCCGGTTCGTTCGAAGCGTTACTGCACGAAGCCGGCCGGCCGTACGTGTTCATCGACTTCCGCGGCCTGCCGGCGGACCACTGGCTGCGCGGCCCGCTCAGCGCCCGCCCGCTCGGCTATGCGGCGATGGAGGCCGATTGGACGAACGTGTTCGACGCCATGATCTTCACCGACCAGATGTTCCCGAGCACACGTGACGGCGCCGTGCCCGACGGCGTGCGTACGACGACACAGCCGGCCTCTGGCGGACAGGACGTCGTCGCGGAAGCGCTCGCCGACCTGCGTCAAGCGGCGGTCTGCTACGAGCTGACGTTCGAACAGGTGCTGGCCCCGGAGCTGTCGCCGTTTGACGAGAGCCGAATGGCCCTCTTCCCCACCAACGATTCCTGGCCGCAGATGCTCGGCAACACGAAGCCGCACGCCGGCGAATACACGAAGATCGGCGGCGACGGCGAGGGTTACGAGAGTGACCGCGGCGGCGGCTATCTGTTCACCGAACCACTGACGGCCGGGCTCAAGGTCGGAAGTTATCAGACGCTCGTCTTCGCCGAGGGGATCGCGGATTCGGGGGCGGTGCTGGTCGATAGCTACGCGACGGTGTACTGCCGCGGGGAGATGGCGGGGACGCTCAACGTGCAGAGCTACGCGACGGTGGTCATTCGCGGCGACGTGTCCGGGCAGGTCGTGTCGAGTTCGTACTCGCACACGGTGGTCTACGGCGACCTGAGCGGCAAGCATACGCAGTCGGCGTCGGGCACGCTGCGCGTCCTGGGCAGCTTCACCGGCGAAATCGTCGCCGGCCCGCGCACGAAGATCTACCTCGCCGGCCACACGCCGGAAGCAGCCCTCGACCGCATCACCGGCCCGGCGAAGGTCTACCTGGAACGCTCCGACCTCCCGGCGGGAACGCATAAGCTTGGGGAGCTGGAGGTGGTGGTGTTGGGGGAGTAGCATCCTGCTGACAAGTGTAAGCTCCGGTCGGTGGCGACACGAAGGACGCGCCGGACCAACTGCGGCTTGCGTTCAGAGGCGTGATGTATGACGGTGGGCTTCAGAGTAATCGTCGAAGGCGGCCTCGGCACATGGATGATGCTTACCTGGTTCCCGCTGATTCTCGTGAGCATCGTCGTCTATGGGCTTCAAGAGCGTTCCTTTGCACGCCGTGTCGACTTGGCGGACGCCAGCCAACACGGCGACTTGCTGGCCCAGCGGCACGCCCTGGTCCGGCGCGACGACGAGACCGTGATCACCTTCAGATCGCACGCAATCCGATACCTGTTCCTCTGCTTGCTCCTCGCGTCTGGCGCTGTACAGCTATGGCCGGACTCGCCGGTGCACGCCGGCGTGGTGGCAGCCGCCAGCGTCTGCACCGCCGTCCTGTTTCTAACCTGGCGAATCACCGTGACGCTCTCGAGAGTCGGAGCAGAGCTGCGTGCGGAGGGGGCGGGCTACGTTCTGGGGATCAGGTTTTGGCGACGCCGCTTGCAGGCCACGACATTGACCTTTCATGTGCGGGAGTTGTATCACGATGACACCGGAACGCCAGAATTCGTAGCCATTTCGCCGGACGGTGCGAAGGCCATCCTGCCGGGCGGCCTGGTGCCCGGCTGGAAGCCCTCCCCGAATGCGTCGACCCTGAGGTGCTGTGCGTCCGTCTTGAACGCGTACGCACAGGAACGGGCACCTGTGTAACGGCGGTCGGTCGCGTTCGCGCAGCCCTACCACGCCAATCGTCGCCGGCGGCATGCCAACCGCCGCTACGGCCCCTCCAGTCGGTGCAGGACGTCTTTCAGGGTCAGTCCCTTCATGCGGCAGAGCGTTCCGAAGAACCACCGCCCGCGGCGAAGGGTGCTCGCGCATGCGTTGCATGGCACAACGCGTCCACACTCAACGCGGCAACAGCGTCTTCAACAAGTCCGTACTCCACAGCCAGTATACCGCGTAGACCATCGCTGCAAGAACGAGCAATCCAAGAAGTGAGCGATGTTTCCTGTGGCCTTTGCCGACGGTAGTGATCCGACCAGGTCTGATGACCATCGGCGTATCGGCGGCAAGACGGTCAGATTCGAGCAACTCCTCGATTTCGCATTCACAGGCCCAGTATTGGCAAACCCCTTCGTAAGGCGGCAGCAGCTCAGGATATCTCAACGCCACCTGCGTCGGGACGAAGGCCCCGTGATACTGTTTCGCTGAGTCACAACGCTTTCCGATGCGAATTCGGAAGCCGGCAATTGCGCCTTCGGAATCACGCGCCTGCCGAATCTCCGCCCGGCAGTACTCACGCTCTCGCTTGAACCACTCGCGCTGAACCTTCTGCCGCTGGCGGATCAGTTCCTTCTCCAGCTTGGCTGAATCCCGCCCGGCCTTTCGGCCGTCGATCAAGAAGCTGGCTTCGCCCTTCGTTCGTGGGGCTTCACCGCTGTATCCCAACTTATCGAGGAAACGAAGCTGCGCGTCAGATGGTCCATCTGTCATCCCCTCGCTCCCTTCCGACCGGTGCGTGACAGTCTCATTCCAGTCTACGTGTCCGATTCCGGCCGCATCATCCTGCTTTCTTGGTCTGGCATGCAGGTGTTGTTGCCGACAAATCGGTCGCCGTCAAGATGGAATCTCCCGCGTCGCTCGCTTGGCAAGTGTCGCGCGCACACGGTGCTCGACAACAGGGCCCCTCGCGAGTCTACTTCCCCCCTCGCCCCAACCCCCGAAACGCCTGCATCACGAACTCCCGCGTTCGGCGGCGGTCGACGATCGGCGGTGGGTAGCCGGTCGCCGAGCGCAACGCTTCGTCGGGGCAGTGCACCTGCTTCGCGGGGAGCGTCGCCAGTTCGGGGAGCCAGCGGCGGATGAAGTCGCCGGCGGGGTCGTAGCGGCGGCTCTGGTTGAGCGGGTTGAAGATGCGGAAGTACGGGGCGGCGTCGGTGCCGGTCGAGGCTGACCATTGCCAGCCGCCGTTGTTGCTGGCGAAATCGCCGTCGACGAGGTGCCGCATGAAGTGCCGCTCGCCCCACCGCCAGTCGATGAACAGGTCCTTCGTCAGGAACATCGCCACGATCATCCGCAGCCGGTTGTGCATCCAGCCGGTCTCGGCCAGTTGCCGCATACCCGCGTCGACGATCGGATAGCCCGTCCGCCCCGCACACCACGCGGCCAGCGCCCGCTCGTCCTGACGCCACGGCAACGCCTCGGTCTCGGGCTTGAACGGGCGGTCCATGCACACGCGCGGATAGCCGAGCAGAATGTGCCGGTAGAACTCCCGCCAGATGAGCTCGCTGATCCAGGTCGTCACGCCCTTCCGCCCCGTGTCGAGCCGGCCGGCGTTCGCTTCGAGAGCCGCGTGCAGGCACTGTCGCGGCGACAGGACGCCCGCCGACAGGTACGGCGAGAGCGTGCTGGTGCCGTCAAGGGCGGGGAGGTCGCGGTGTTGGTGATAGTCGCCAATTGTCGCGGAAATGAAGGATTTGAGCCTCTTCTGCGCCGCCCGCTCGCCCGCCGGCCAGAGGTCCGCCCGTCCGCCGCCGGCGAAGCCGCGAAGCGTGGTCGGGATGGGGTCGGGAGCGATTCCGGTCGGGTCCTGTCGGCGAGGCTTGGGCCAGACCGTCGGCGGGCCGTCGTTTCGCACGGTCTCGCACCATTTGCGCTTGAATGGCGTAAATACGGTGTACCAGCCGCCGGCGCCGGTGCGCAGCCGGCTGACGTCCGCCGCCGTCTGGTCGACGAAAGCGTGCACGGTGCGGCCGCTCCGCTCGAACAGGTCGGTAACCGCGTCGTCCCGTCGGCGTTCGTTCAGCTCGGGCTCGCGGTTGAAGTAGAGTGCGTCGCAGTGGTGGCGTTTGGCGAGCTGGAGCAGCTTCTGCGGCACGGCGGCGAATCGCTCGGTGCGGATGAGCAGAAGCGGGATGTTGAGCTTCGCGAGGGCGACGGAGAGCGCGGCGACGCCGCGGAGGACGAAATCCACCTTCGCCGAGCCCCAATGGTGCTCCGCCCACTGCCGCGGGCAGACGGCGAACACGCCGACCACGCCGGCGTCGGCCGACCGGGCGGCGTGGTGCAACGCCGTATTGTCGGCGACCCGCAGATCGGCCCGAAACCACATCAGCGTCCGCATGATCGGTCTTCCCTGGCTCGGCCGGACGTTCGCCGCCGGCGGGCCCGACGGTCGGCGGGCCCCACGCCGTGCCCCGATCTCACCCTGCCGGCGGGCGCGGCTGCCGGGCGGCGTCCTGGGTATCGTATCGGACGTTGGCCGGCGTGGCTGCGGGGGGCAGCCGACGGCCAAGCCGGGCCCGGCGCTTGACTTGACGGGCGGGGGTGATACGCTAAGGGTCTGTCGGCGGTCCGCCGAACGCCCCGCCGATCCCCGATAGCTCAATGGTAGAGCGAGCGGCTGTTAACCGCTAGGTTGTAGGTTCGAGTCCTACTCGGGGAGATCAACAATCGGTCGCGAATCTGGCGACCGTCCAGTTCACACAAGACCCCGGGCAAGAGAGTGCTCGGGGCTGTTTGTTTTAACGCGAGGACTCGCAAGGATTTACGGATGCGACCGAACCTGCCCGGGCGACGAGAGAGCGCCGTTTCGGCCCGCTCCCACGCTGCTGGGCGGTTCAGGCCGTCCTTCTGGGCCAGCGCTCTCTGTTTCTCTCGTTAACAACCGACCATCCTGTTTACAGCGCACCAATCAGTTCACAGCGGCCGCCCTGGGCTCCCGGCGGCTTCCGCTGCCGCTAGCACAAGCGACAGCCCAGTCTCCGTCTTCGTCGAATCGCTCGCGAAGCTCCGGCTGGCTGCGGCAGAGCTTCTGACACTCTCAATGAACACCGACAGATATCCAGAGCCACAGGTCAACGCGTACCACGACGCGCTGCGTGCCGCGATCGAGCGTGTTGACAATATGAGCGCCACTCTGGTGAACGGGTGTGAACACCTGGGCCAAGTCGAAACCACGGCGCGTGAATAGCCGCACAAGCTGTCCCAGGCCATGCGGCACGTAGCTTCCAACGACAACAATCGCCCGGGCGGGTATCCACTGAGTCGGAACATCACTGGGCCCGCGTGGCAGGTTCTGAACGAGTCCGCCGCAATTGAGTTGACGTTGAAAATGACCACCATCTCATCCGAAGAGCTGCGAATGAGCGACGAAGAGCGGCGCGTATCCGCGTTAGTCATGCTCATGCTGCTCGCGCAGGCCTACTACAGGATGCTCTAGTCCACGATATCCATGGCGAGCTCGTGTAACGCGCTCGACATGGAACTCAACCAGTACTATCTTTGGGTCACCACAAGTCTTACGGACCTGCTCAGGAATGACGAGGATCTCGCAGACTTCCCGACACCATTTGAGCCGTTGTTTGCGAGCTATAACCGAATTTCGTTGATGGCGGGATGAAAAAAGGCGGCGTACTCTCGGGATCAAGATTGGTTCCGAGCCG
>JASFQK010000042.1:0-58511 GCA_050115495.1 Phycisphaerae bacterium
GTTCGGGGTGTGGCTGGAGATCGGAGAGCAACGCCGTCAGGGCGAAGGCGTGCGGTTGGTGCGTGGTCGGTGTGGTCATGGTGTTCGTCCTCTGCTGCGATGAGCTTCTCCGGTTCGGCGACGGATTGGGCGGGCACGGCACGCCCTACTTGGGCTCGTCCTAATCGTTCATGCGTGCCCACCACTTCTGCCACCACATCGCCCGCGGGGCATCGTCGATCTCGGCCAGCTCGGCCTCGACAATCAGCTCGTCCAGGCATGCGCCGACCAGGCTCAACAACCCGTGTTTGACTGCCGCGTGCCGCTCGACGTACGCGACCCACTTGTCCGGCAGTTCCTCCGGCGTGTGGTTCTCCCCGCCCGGCACTCGCTTCATGAAGCCGGCGGCTCCCAACCGCCGCAGGCACTCGGCCAGCACGTCGAGGACGGTCTTGCGGTTCGCGTTCTTGACCCAGAAATACGGGTGGTCTTCATGATCGAGCCCGTCGGGGCCGGCGACGTCGTAGATGATGGTTCGATAGCGAGGACCGCCGGGGACCTGCTGGAAGAGAGTGGCGGCCCGGAAGTAGACGCCCAGACGCAGCAGATCGCGTGCCACGTGTGCCACCCAGAACTGCACCATGCTGGGCAGGTCCTCGGCATCCAAGACACGGGCGAAGCGCTGCTCGTTCATGCCGTTCATCGTGAACTCGTGGGAACGAAACATGGGATTGCCCCTTTGCGTAGGAAACCTGCGGCCGCGATCCCGCGGCCGCGCCGACGTCATGCGTCCGGCGAGCCATGTGGGGCGGATCGTGCCCGCCGCGGGTGTTCGGACGGATTCGCGATTGGCGGGCACGGCCCGCCCTGCATTGGCGCGCAGGGGTGGCGACGCCGTTGGGGACGGCGAAACGTCGAAGGCTGATGGCACCAAAAGGAAACGGGCGCCACCCGATGCGCTAAAGGTCACGGGCAAACCGTCACGTCCGCTCCCGCAACCCCGCGCACCGGGTAGCGCCCGCATGATAAGCGCGGACACCAACCCGGGCGAGGCGGCCTTGGTCAGACTGGCACAACGATTAAGGTTGACGGCATGTCAACCAGCAACGTTGTGTTGACGGTTCGTACGCCAAGACATCGCATTTATGCGCATATTTGCGACATTGTCAAGGCAAATCCGCCCGTGTACTTTCACTTTGGCGCGATCGACGTCCTTGGGCCGCAACCGCGTGAGTAGATGACGTGCCTATCGATTGGTGGTCGAGATACGAAACGAGAATGCGTCGTGGCGAGTTTCGTCTCCTCAAGAAGGACGTGGCGGAAGCTGCCGGCGTCTCCTATTCGCAACTGAACCGCTGGATGAACGGGCACGGGGAACCCAGCATTTCACAGGCGGCCGCGATGGTACTGCTGGTCGACGCCAGCCTGGACGAGATCTTCCTTCCCGATGCGCGTGCGAAGCGACTCGCGCAGAGACGGGCTACCGACCGACGACGCACTGCCACTCGCCGGGATTCATAGGGCAGGAGGAAGCAGGGCGGGCCGTGCCCGCCGGTGGGAGTGTGCCGGGGGAATTGGCGTGCACGGCCCGCCGTACGCTTGCTTCGGTGCGCGCGCCGTTCGGCGATCGACGTCGGCCACGGGGGGCCGACGCTACGTTCCCGGTCGTGCGTTCGCCAGTGTTCCACGTCCGACGCGGAGGTCGGACGCCATGGACGGCAGTGGGCCAAATGGCCTTGATCGGCACGTCCGGCCAGCGTAAGCTTAAGGCAGCGAATGGGCCGTGCGGTACGGAACCATCCGCAGACTGGTGTGGGAACACCACCCGCGGGGCGGGTATGACAACGCGCGAGACGCTTCCTGTCCGCGCCGCGCCACTGGGGAGGTTGCCATGAATACGAATCGTGCGATGAGAGGGGTTGCCGCTGTTGAACTTCTGGTCGTGGCGGCGGCCGGGGCGCTTCTGCTGACCATGACCATTACCGGAGCACGTGGGATTCGCGCCCGGGGGCGGCAGGCCTCCTGCCTGGAGAACCTACACCGCATCGGTGCGGCGACGCTGGCCTACTCCATCGACGACCCGCGCAACCAAGCCGTGCCCTTGCACCGGATGCACGTATCGATACACATGGGCGATGGCTTCCCCCCCGAATACGCTTGGCGCACCGCACTCCCGTTCTCCTTCGGCGGTCGCACGGCGACTGTGCCGATGCCCACGGCCCAGGGCAACGTGACGGTCATGACCGACCCGGCCGGCTACTGGGGAGCAAAAACCAAGCCGCTGAACAGCTACCTGGCCGGGCCCGCTTCCGTCGGGCTGGAGACCTTCCACTGCCCGGCAGACACTGGATTCGTGGAGGACTGGGGCTGGGAGGCTCCCGCCGAAGCCGCCGGAATCCCCTGCTTCGACATCCTCGGCAACAGCTACCGCAGCACCCGGCTCGGCATCGTCTGGGCCAGTGGCTCGGCGGCCCACGGGTTCGTCACGTCCGCGCCTCACGGGCATACGGCGGCCTCGCTCGAGGGCCCGCTGGCTGAGACGGTGCTGTACTGCGATCCCTTCTTCTACGACTACTCACATTCGCTCTCCAATGACCCGGACCTCCCGCCGCTTCCCGGCTGGCACGGTGAGCTGATGGCCGACAACGTCGCCTACTGCGACGGCTCGGCCCGCCAAACGCAACTGGGTGAGTTGTACGACTTCACGGATGAGGAGCTCGACGAGATGGGGGTCACGGCAGACTTCCCCTCGCGCTACTTCCTCAGGCGCGGGCCGAACTGGCGGATGGACGTGTACCCCACGCCGGGGGCCGTGATCCAGGTGTACCAAGACAACGGCTGGCTGGCCTTCGACGTTGTGAGCTCCCTACAGGCGGCAGGCTACCGCGGTTGGCCTTTCGCTGATTTCCAGGTCAACGAAGCGCCCTGACGTTCCCGCAGAGCGCGCGTAACCTTCGGCGCGCGGTGCGACACCCGGTGCCACTGGTGGCTTGTCCACCAGTGCCGTCATCGCTCGGCGATCGACGTCGGCCACGGGGGGCCGACGCTACGTTCCCGGTCGTGCGTTCCCCAGCGTTCCGCGTCCGACATCCCAGCGCGCTGGGAGACGCTACGGTGTGTGGCATGCGGAAGCGCAGCGCCGGCATGTTCTTCCTGACGCGGAGGAAAGACATGCCGGCGCCCAAGGCTTCAGCATGCCACACTGCCCGGCTCAAGGCTTGTCTCAAGGCTGAGGGCTGACGGCTGATGGCTCCCCCAAGACATCCGACGCGGAGGTCGGACGCTACGCGCGCGGGAGGGCTTGCGCCCACTCATGCCAGGCGTCGAGGAGCGGGCGGCGCTTGGGGCGGTCGACTTCGAAACCGTAGGCAGTCATCTCGGCCAGGGCCTGCTCCACCGACCACTGACACAGCCGCACGCGGTACGCCGCACACAGCACGCCCGTGCGGTGAAACCCCTGCTCGCAATGCACCAGCACCGGCCGGCTGGCCTCGTCGGCGACGATGGCCAGGAAGCGGTCGAAGACCTCCGCCGGCGGGACGGCCTTGTCGGAGAAGGGCATGTGCACCAGCCGCACGCCCGTGCGTTCGCACCAGGCCCGCTGCTTGCGGAACCAGCGGCCTCGCAAGGGGTGCCGCGTCCCGCCACGAGCACAGACGATCGTGCCCAAGCCGTGGGTGGCGTGGATGATTTCGAGGTCGCGCACGTGCGGTTGACCGCAGCGCAGCAGCACACCCGGCGTCACCACGTGGAAATGGGTCAACCCGTCGTAACGGCTGCCGAACAGCCCGCTCAGCCAGAGACGCCACTGGTGCAGGTCGCCGGCCCCGCTGCGCAGTGTGGGAGGATCGGCGGGCATCAGCTCTCGTCGACGCGCGTGCCGAGTGCCTCACCCAGGACGACGCGGCGCATCGTGCCCGGCTGCAGCATGTTGAAGACGATGATCGGGACGTGGTGCTGCTGGCAGATGTCCACGGCGGAGACGTCCATGACCCGCAGCCGCCCATCGATGACCTGGTTGTACGTCAGGTGCTCGTAGAGTGTGGCGTCCGGGTTCAACTTGGGATCGTCGTTGTACACGCCGTCGACCTTGGTCGCCTTGAGCAGGGCGTCGGCGCCGAGCTCCGCCGCCCGCAGGGCCGCGCAGGAGTCGGTCGTCACGTGCGGGTTGCCCGTGCCGCCGGCGAGGATGACCACGCGCCCCTTCTCCAGGTGACGGACGGCCCGCCGGCGAATGAAGGGCTCGCAGACGCGGGCGACGCTTAGGGCGCTCTGCACGCGGGTGTCGTGGCCCAGCCGTTCGAGCCCCTCCTGCAACGCCAGGGCGTTCAGCACGGTGGCCAGCATGCCCATGTAGTCGGCCGTGGCCACGGCGATACCCAGCTCATCGCTGAAACGGGCCCCGCGCAGGAAGTTCCCGCCACCGACCACCACGGCGAGCTGCACGCCCGTCTGGAGCACGGTATCGATCTCGCCGGAGATGCGGTCCAGCTCGGCCCGGTTCACGCCGAAGCCGCCCGGCGGGCAGAAGCCTTCGCCGGAGATCTTGAGAAGAACACGCGAATACTGCGGGGTCGGTGTCGTCATAGCGGTCCTGCTCGCCAGCGGTTACCTCCAGTTCGGCGGCGATGATAGTCGGCCCCGGCGGGCATGACCAGCCGCCGGCCCGAGCCACCCGCCGGCAAGACGCTGGAGAACGACCGGCACTTGCGGTTAGACTCTCGGCGTGAAAGACCCAGCAAAGAAAGCACGGCCCCCCCGCCGAACGTACCAGGCCGCCGGCGTCAGCCTCGACGCCGCCGACGAGTTCGAGGACCTGATCGGCCCGCTCGTTCGGCGGACGTACAGCCCGCGCGTCCTGGACAGCCACGGAGCATTCGCCGGCCTGTTCCGGCTCGACTACGACGAGCGGCTGTTCGCCCGGAATTACCGCGAGCCGGTACTCGTGTCCTGCACCGACGGCGTCGGCAGCAAGGTCATCGTGGCCCATCAGGCCCGCCGGTACGACACGGTCGGCATCGACCTCGTGGCGATGAGCGTCAACGACCTGCTGTGCTGCGGGGCGGAGCCGCTGTTCTTCCTGGACTACGTGGCCGTGCACACGCTCGACCCGAAGGATGTCGCCGCCATCGTCCGCGGCGTCGTCGAGGGCTGTGCGCAAGCCGGCTGTGCCCTGCTCGGCGGGGAGACGGCCGAAATGCCCGACCTGTACCGCCGCGGCCATTTCGACCTGGCCGGCTTCGCTGTCGGCGTGGTGGAGCGGCGGCGGATGCTGGGACGAAAACGCGTGCAGGCCGGCGACGAGGTCGTAGGCGTCCTCTCCAGCGGACTGCACTCCAATGGCTACGCCCTGGCCCGCAAGCTTCTGCTCGAAGACGTCGGCCTCGACCTGCACACGCCGGTGCACAGCATCGGCGAATCGCTGGCGGACGCCCTGCTGCGGCCCACGCGCATCTACGTCCGCCCGGTGCTGAAGGTCCTGCGGCGCTACCGGCGGAAGTTCATGGTCTCGGCCATGGCGCACATCACGGGTGGCGGGCTGCCGGGGAACCTGCCGCGGGTGCTGCCGGACGATTGCGATATGGTGATCCGCCGCGGCTCGTGGCCGGTGCCGCCGATCTTCGGGCTGCTGGAGCACCACGGCGTGGCGGAAGACGAGATGTACCGGGTGTTCAACATGGGCATCGGCTTCGTGCTGACGGTGCGGCCGACGGCGGTGCAGACGGTGATGGACACGTTGCGGCGAGAGGGCGAGCAGGCCTTTGTCATCGGGCGCGTGCGGCGGGGGCGCGGCCGGGTGGAGTTGCGCTGATATGGCAAGCGTGGTAACGCGAGGGACGCTGGGGGCGGCGCTGGCCGTGCTGCTCGGTATCGCGACCGGTTGCGGCCCGTCGAGACCGCAGCGTGTCCCGGTGTCGTACGAAGTCACCGGCTGGGAGTTCGGCGGGGCTCCCGGGCAGAAGCTGACGACGCCGCACTACGACGTCTACACAACAGTGACGGACCCGGTGCTGGTGAAGGCGTTTCCGGAACTGCTGGAGCGGGCGTTCGCCTTCTATCAGGAACTGGTGCCGCTGGACCGCGAGCCGGAGCAGCGGATGCAGGTCTACCTGTTCGCCACGCGCGAGCAGTGGGCGTACTTCACGCGGCGGCTGACCGGGCCGCGGGCCGAGGTCTTCCTGCGCATCCGCAACGGCGGCTATTCGGAAGGCGGCATCTCGGTCATCCAGTACGTCGCCCACCAGGTCACGTTCCCGCTGCTGGCCCACGAGGGCCTGCACCAATACTTGCATCACTGCGTACGGACGGACGTGCCGGCGTGGCTGAATGAGGGGCTGGCCGTTACGTGCGAGGGGCAGCGCTGGACGGGCGATGGGCTGGACGCGTTCGATCGCTGGTACAACCCCGCCCGCAAGAACCAGCTCGCCGAGGCCCTGCTGCGCAAGCGCCTGTTCCCGCTTCAGGAGCTGCTGGCCACGCACGCCGGCAAGGTCGTTCACGAAACGAGCAGCCGCGTGGCGACCTACTATGCCCAGGTCTGGGCGCTGACACTGTTCCTCACCGAAGGCGAAGACGGCAAGTACGCCGAGCGCTTCGACCAGTTGCGCCACGCCCTGTCCTCGCCGGAGCTCGACCAGCGCCTGGCCACGGAGCAGGTCTTCGTCGAGGGCGGCCGGCGGCTCAGCCGCGGCGAAGCGCTGTTCCGCAGCTACATCTCGGACGACGTGGCGGCGGTCGAGCGCGAGTACCTGGCCTTCATGCGCGAGCGAATTCTCGGGTCGGACTAGACGGCTCGGCAGGAGACGAACCCCATGGCGGAAACCATCCAATTCGACGATTTTCAGAAGGTCGAACTGCGGGTCGGCACGGTGCTGAAAGCCGAGGCCCACCCGAACGCGGACAAGCTGCTCGTGCTGCAAGTCGATCTCGGCACGGAGCAGCGGCAGGTCATCGCCGGCATGCGGGCCTATTACACGCCGGAGGAAATCGTCGGCAAACAGATCATCGTGGTGACGAACCTGGCCCCGCGGCAGATGCGCGGACTCGAAAGCCAGGGCATGCTGCTGGCGGCCTCCAGCGACGATCGCAGCCAGGTTGTCCTGCTGACCGTTGACCGGCCGCTCCCGGCCGGAGCCACGATCTCTTGAGCGACGCCATGGTCTCGCCGGGCGCCACCAAGTCGGAGCTGTTGCTCACCGATATCCGCACCCTGGTCGCCGTGCGGCCGGGTCCGCTGGCCGGCGCGGCGGCGGGCCAAGTGGAAGTCGTCCGCGACGCGGCACTGCTCGTGCGCGGCGGGGTCATCGCTTGGTTCGGGTCGGCGGCGCAGGCGCCGCGCGCGGCTCACACGCTCTCCGCCGAGGGCGGCTGCGTTATCCCCGGCCTGATCGACCCGCACACGCACATTCCCTTCATCGGCGACCGCAGTGGCGAGTTCTGCCGGCGGCTGGCCGGCGAGTCGTACCTGTCCATCATGCAGCAGGGCGGGGGCATCCGCGTCACGACCGCAGCGGTACGCCAGGCGAGCCAGGAAGACCTGGTCACCGAGAACCTGCCGCGGCTGGCCCGCATGCTGGGTTACGGCGTAACCACGGTCGAGTGCAAGAGCGGCTACGGCCTGTCGCCCGAGCACGAGCTGAAGCAGCTCCGGGCAATCCGCGACCTGGCCGGGCGGCAGCCGATCGAACTCGTGGCCACGTACCTCGGCGCGCATGCCCTGCCCGCCGAATACGAGGGCCGGCCCGACGCGTTCATCGACGCCCTGAGCGATCCGGAGCTGCTGCGGACGATCGTCGAAGAGAAGCTGGCCGCCTTCTGCGACGTGTTCTGCGACCACGGGGCGTTCACGGTCGAACAGGCCCGGCGGGTGCTGACGCGAGCTCGGGTGGCCGGTCTGCGGCCCAAGCTGCACGCCGACGAGTTGGCCCAGATCGGCGCCACGGCCCTGGCGGGCGAGGTACAGGCCGTCTCCGCCGACCATCTCGAACACATCGACGATGCCGGCCTGGCCGCGATGCGGGCCGGCGGATCGGTTGCGGTCGTCCTGCCGGGTACGTCGTTCTTCCTGGGCATTCCGCACTGCGACGCCCGGCGGCTGATCGAGGCCGAGTTGCCCGTCGCTCTGGCGACCGACTTCAACCCCGGCTCGTGCATGATCGAGTCACTGCCGCTGATCATGAACATCGCCGCCTGCCAGTTGCGCATGAGCCCGCACGAGGTGCTCGTCGCCTGCACAGCCAACGCAGCGGCGGCGATCGGGCAGGCACACCGCATCGGGGCGATAGAAGTGGGCCACCAGGCCGACCTCGCCGTGCTGGCCGCGCCGACACTCGAAGACTGGTTCTACACCCCCGGCCGCACCCGCGTGCGCCACGTGCTCAAGCGCGGCGACGTGGTGCACTCAGCGTAGCTGAAAAAGGGGACTGGCTCCGCCCCGTCGAAGGGTCGCCGGTCGCAATGCTGCACAAGGCGCGGTGCCTGTCCCCTCTTTCAGCGGCCCGGCCCGTCAGCGGTCTACCGCCCAACTTCCCCCGCCGGATCGCCGTTCAATCGCCCGAAATTCGGCCGCTCCAGTCGGCGGCGCTCGCCGTCGCCGAGGACAGGCCGCGGTGGTGTGCGGCGAACACGGCGTCGCTGCGCGTCCAGGATGCGCGGCGTCGGGTGGCCAACGAGTTCGGCGGTGACGGTCCGAGCCTCGAACGTCAGGGCAAACACCGCGGCCATCGACATCTCGAAGCGGTCGGGCGTGTCCAGTTCGAGCAGGTCGACGCGCCCGGGGTGGTGCCAACGGGCGTGCGGCACGTACAGGGCCGCGCGGATGATGGCCAGCAACGGCGAGGCGTGCCCGACGACAACCGCGCAACGCTCGTCACTCGCCAGCCAGCGGCTCAGCCAGTGCGCGTTGCGCACGTTCCCGTCGTACAGGCATTCGGTGCGGTGCCACTCACGCAGGTCGTTCTGCTCGACCACGGGCACGCCGAGCGAACGGCGGATCCACTCGGCGGTCTGACGGGCCCGGGCCATGGGCGAGGTGTAGATGGTCGTCGCCGCAAACCGCGTCAGCGTGCGGGCCGCCTGCTGCGCCTGGAGGGTCCCCAACGCAGACAGCGGCGGTCCCGGCACCTCGTCGCCGGCCTTGCCCATGCGATAATCCGGCAAACCGTGGCGAACCAGCAGCAATCGACGAACATCACTCATCAGCAACGACTCTCTGTCACGCCATCGGCGCCCGTAGCTGCCGGGCTCCGCACCGAACGTCCCGTAGCGGCCGACGTCCGTGTCGGCCGTCACGTTCCAACATGCACTGGTGGGCAAGCCACCAGTGGCACCGCCACGGGTAGCGTCGGCCCCCCGTGGCCGACGTCGAACACCAGGCCGCGCCCGATCCGCGCAGCACAGCGCCATGTGTGCCACTGCTCTTGAGCAGTGCGGCTGAACACTTCGAAGCACATTCGATTCTCGCGGACATCGCGGCTTCCAATGCACCGAAACGCCAGCTGTCACTGATCAGCAAGCGCTCCGACCATCGACTGACGCGCGCGACGGCTATCGCGCTTCGGAAGACACTGCTCAAGAGCAGTGGCACACCGTGGCATTACTCCCGTGACGGCGGCGCGGCCCACTCGCAACGCCGCTTACGGCGCCGCGGGCTGCGTTTCCGCCGGAGCGCTGGTCGGCATTGCCGGCAGGCTCTTGATGCCGGGCAGCAGGCGCAGGCGCACCTCGCGTTCGAGCAATTCCGGGTGCTCGCGCAGCTCCGCCGACGACAGGCGGTCTTCCTCGATCTCCGTCACGACATGTCGCAAGCCGCGGGCCATCTGGCGGAAGCCCTCCGCAAGCTGCCGGTAGTCGCCGGGCCCGGGATCGTAGCACCAACGGCCCTCCACCAACCGCAAGTCGGCGTGCACCGCCGGCAGCCGGCCGTCGACCGTGAAGGAGACGATCGCGGTCGAGCCGGTGGCCTGCTCGTCCAGGACCTCGACGTACTTGCTGAAGATGTCGAGGTAGTAGGCCCGGAAGCTCTGGTCGATGTGCTTGGCAAGTCCCTCTCCCACCTCGTCGCGGATCACCCGGCACAGCTCATCGTTCGCCGACAGAAACTCCTGCACGGCTACCAGCGTGACGACGACGTCCGCCGCCCGCTCCGGGACGATCAGCGGCTGCATGTCCTGGTAGTTCCCGGCGGCCCGCAGCTCGATGAGCCGCTCGACCGTCTGCCGGGGCGAGCCCTGCGCCGGAGTCGTCGTCGTGTTCGGCGAACGCGTGCAGCCGACCCAGCCCGACAACAGCAGCAGCGCCGCCGCCCACCACGTCAGACGGCGCGAGACCGGCGGCAGCAATGTTCGCAACCAGCGCGGCATGACGGTTCAGGACTTGGCTGCCGTGTCGAGCTTCAACGCGGCGCAGGGGTTCACACGGGCCAGCCGCCCGAATACCTGAGACTGACGCTGCAAATCCTCGGGCGTCGGCTTCGGCTTGAGCCGGCGGAGGCAATCGAAGAGGTACTGCCAGATCTCGCCGGCCAGCTCCGGCTCCCAGCGTTCGAGTGACGCTTCCTCGCTCTGCCGTTCGAGCTGCTCCAGCAATGGCATGGCCAGCGTCAGACGGTTCATGTCCATCAGCAGCCGGGCCAGGGCGACCTGCGCCCGTAACCGGTCACGGCCGGCCGCCGCCGTATCCGCGGCCTGCGATAGCCGGGCCACCGCCTCCGCCGACTTGGCCTCGCTCATGAGCTTGCGGGCGTCGGCGACGGCGGCGGATAGCGCGTCACCGCCACCCCCTCCGCCACCTCCGCCGGAACCCCCGCCGAATTCGGCGGCCAGCTCGGCGACCCAGGCCTTGGTGGCTCCGTCGGCGAACGGCGTGTGATCGCGGAAGGTCAGGTCGAACAGCTCCGGCAGCCGGGCCCGCAGCGCCGCCACCTCGAGGGCCACAGCCTGCTGAGCCGCGGCGCAAGCCGGGCCGAGGTTCTTCAGGGCCGTACCGATGTAGCGCTGCAAGTCGAGCCACAGCGGCGAGATGATGAACTGCCCCTCACCTTGCGACACCAATTCCGCCCAGTTGCCCTCGGTCGCCAGCTTTTCGAGGAACTGCCGGCGTTGTGGCGGCGGGCCGGGCAGCAGGCCGTCCTTCGGGGCGGCGGCCAGACCGCCGAAATGCACGGCCCGGGCCAGACGGAAGGCGCGGGCGTCCTGCTTGTTCTGGTTGAAGAGGTACTTGGCCACCTTGAGCACGGATTCGGTGGCCTGGGCGGGCGTGGCGAACGACTCGGGCATGGCCACCGGAGCTGCCGCCGGTGCCGCCGCGGACGCCGCCCCCGGTGCCGCACCAGCCGCCGCCGGAGCGGCGGGCTGCTCCGCGGGAGGGGGACCGCCCAGCGGACCGACCTTGTCCCGCAGGGCGCGCATGGCCCGCACCAGCAGCATCAGGTTCGGTGTCTCACCCAGCGGGGCGAACAGATCGGCGACCGTCTTGTCCAGTTGCTCGGTCA
Source organism: Phycisphaerae bacterium (assembly GCA_050115495.1). Taxonomy (GTDB): domain Bacteria; phylum Planctomycetota; class Phycisphaerae; order UBA1845; family Fen-1342; genus JAAYXS01. The sequence continues at coordinate 11,471 of JASFQK010000042.1, forward strand.
ACTCGGCGCACTTGTGGACGGCCTCCTTGTCGTCGGCACCGGGCTCCTTGCGGCACTGCCCGGCCTTCAGCTCGACCAGCGGCAGAATGCGGTCGGCGAGGTATTGCACGGCGTTGTAGCGGCCGTGCGGCGGCTTGACCTTCGGATAGCAGCCCTCCCAGAAATTCTTGAGGAACTCGCCGTACGCTTCGAGACCGGCCGCCAGACCCTGGTAGCCGCGATGCTCGAACAGCCCCAGCGTCAGGTAGGTGATGACCAACAGGTCTTTGGATTTGGTCCGGAGCAGCTCCGTCGCCAGGTCGACGACGACGCCCCACTCGACCTCCTCGCCGGTGAGCGAACCGATGCGGTCGAGTTGTCCCTGTAATTCCTCGAACGACGTCTCGTAGCGACACGGATCGCCCACGGGGCTGTCGCCGGCGATCGGCGCGCGACCGAGAGCTACGATTTCATCATGCTGCGGAAGTGCCATTCGAATACCCTCGCCCAATCCACTGGGCAACACGATAGGGCAAGTCATCGGTAGCGGCAACCGGCGGCGCCGGCCGCCGGACCGTTACACGAAGCAGAGCAATACGAAGTGAATGGCGGCCGCCACCAGGGCCGCCGCCGGTAGCGTCAACACCCAGGCGACGACGATCTCCGAGCCGACACTCCAGCGCACGGCCGACAGGCGTCGCACCGAGCCGACGCCGAAGATCGCGCCGGTGATCGTGTGCGTCGTGCTGACCGGAATGCCGAGAAAGGACAGGGCCAGAATGGTGGCGCCGCCGCCGGTCTCGGCACAGAAGCCGTCGATCGGCTTGAGCTTGGTGACGCGGTTGCCGAGCGTGTGGACGACCTTCCAGCCTCCGAGGTACGTGCCCAGCCCGATGGCCGCGTGACAGCTCAGGATGATCCACCAGGCCAGATGTTTGGATTCCGGGTTGCCGTCGTGGGTGGCCCAGCCCTGGAGGGCCGGCACGCTCACCAGCAAGGCGAAGATGATGCCCATGGTTTTCTGGGCGTCGTTCAGACCGTGGCTCAGGCTGTAGACCGCCGCCGACGCCAGTTGCAGCACGCGGAACAGCCGGTCGGCGCCCCGCGGCGTCTGTCGCCGGCACAGCCACAGTGTGAGCACCATGATCGAGCCGCCGAGCACCAGCCCGATCAGCGGCGAGAGCACGATGAACATGGCGACCTTCCCGAAGCTCTGCCACAGCACAGCGCCGGTCCCGGCCTTGACCATCGCCGCCCCGGCCAGAGCGCCGATCAGGGCGTGCGACACACTGATCGGCAGGCCCTTTCTGGTGCAGATGATCGTCCAGCACACCGCCGCCAGCAGCGTGGCCAGGATCAGGTGCGGATCGATGACCTGCGGGTCGACCAGGCCCTTGCCGATCGTCTTGGCGACGTGCGTCTCGAAGCCGAACGCGGCGATGAAATTGAAGGAAGCCGCCCAGATCACCGCCTTCCGCGGCGAGAGCACGCGCGTGCTGACGATGGTGGCGATCGAGTTGGCCGCGTCGTTGAGGCCGTTGCTGAAGTCGAACAGCAGGGCAATGACGATGATGAAGATGACGTAGGTGACCATACGCGCAGGTGTGTCAGGCGTTCTTGAGCATGATGGCCCGGATCGCGTTGGCGATATCCTCACAGCGGTCGATGGCCCGCTCCGTCAGCTCGTAGATCTCCTTCCACTTCATCACCAGCAGCGGGTCCTTCTGGGTCTCGAACAGCTCGGCCAGGGCTGCGTGGTTGTTGTCGTCCCCGACGTTTTCCAGGTGGTGAATCTCCACGAGGTGCTGGTGCAGCCCGTTCGGCTTCTTCAGGTTGCGCAGCCGGTTCACCGCATTGGCCGCCAACTGGCAGGCCTGCAGCAGCACCTCGGTCTGCTTGATCAGGGCCGCCGTCGGCGCGGGGATCTTGTACAGCGTCAGCCGTTTGGCGGCGGCGTCGATCTCGTCGACGACGTCGTCCATGCGGATCATCAGAGTCTCGATATCCTCTCGGTCGAACGGGGTGATGAATGTCTGGTCCAGACGATCGAACGTACGGTGGGCGATCTCGTCGCCGACGTGCTCGATTCGCCGAATGCGGGCCACGTGCTCCTCGCGCCGCTCGTAGTCCCGGGCGAGCTCCACGTAGGCCTCGGCCGCCTGGACGAGAACCGCCGCCGCTTCCTCGAAGAGGTCGAAAAACACCGTATTCCTGGGAATAATACTGAACACGGCACCTTCTCCAAACCATACCCCCTAACGCGCCCCACAACGGAAGTGCATGGAATCTTAACAATCCCCCGCGACCCGCCAAGGCGGTCCGGGCCGGTCTCTCCACAGGAAGTTCCGCCCGAGGGGCCTAGTCCTCGGTCTCCTGCTGGCGGTGGCGCACGATCGCCCCGGTGATCAGGTAGACGACGTCCTCGGCGATATTGGTGGCGTGGTCGGCGATCCGCTCGAGGTTCTTGGCCACCGAGAGCAGGTCGATGTGGGCGGCGATGTGCTCCGGGGTCTTGGGCGCTGTGGCCACCACGTGCCGCACGATCTGGGCATACAGGGCGTCGATGGCCACGTCCCGCTCGATGACCTCGCGGGCCGCGTCGGCGTTCTCCGACGAGTAGGCCTGCACCGCGTTGCGCAGCGCCCGCCGCACCAGCGGTGCCAGCCGCTTGAGGTACTCGTTCTCCCGGGCCAGCTCCTGCACCTCCAGGTGCTGGGCTCGCTCGGCGATGTTGACGGTGCAGTCGGCGACGCGCTCCAGGTCGTTGGTCACCTTCAGGATGGTGGTCAGCAGCCGCAGGTCGCTGCCCACCGGCTGGTACAGGGCCAGCAGCCGGATCACCTCGGCCTCGACGGCGACCTCCTCCTCGTCGATCTCCTGGTCGCGGGCCATGACCCGCCGGGCGATCGCCTCGTCGGCCGAGAAGAGCACCTCGCTGGATTCGTGCAGCATGTCCTCGACCTGGCTCGCCATGCGCAGCGAGCGGCGACGAAGTTGATCCAGCAGGCTGACGAAATGCACGGTCATGATGATCGCCAGTATAGAAAAGTCCACCGCTTACGCCAAGATGCGCAGCGGCGGCGCGTGATCAACCGAACCGTCCGGTGATGTAGTCCTGCGTACGCTTGTTATTCGGCTTGGTGAAAATGATGTTGGTCTTGTCGAATTCGATGAGCTCGCCCACGTACATGAACGCCGTCTGATCGGAAACGCGGGCCGCCTGCTGCATGTTGTGCGTCACGATGATGATGGTATACCGGCCGCGCAGCTCGGCGATGAGGTTCTCGATGCGGTCGGTCGCCGCCGGGTCCAGGGCGGAGGTAGGCTCGTCCATCAGCAGGAGCTCGGGCTCAACGGCCAGGGCCCGGGCGATGCACAGGCGCTGCTGCTGCCCGCCGGACAGACCCAGGGCGCTTTCGGTGAGCCGGTCGCGCACCTCGTCCCACAGGGCCGCCTGTGTCAGGCTGCGCTCGACCACCTCCGCCAGGCTACTCCGTCGGCGGACGCCGTGAATGCGCGGCCCGTAGGCGACGTTGTCGAAGATGGACTTGGGGAACGGGTTGGGCTTCTGGAAGACCATACCGACCCGCCGGCGTAGGGCCGTCACGTCGATCTGCGGACCGTAGATGTCCTCGCCGTGCAGCAGCAGCTTGCCCTTCGTGTGGCAGACGGGGATCAGGTCGTTCATGCGGTTGATGGCCCGCAGGAACGTGCTCTTGCCGCAGCCGCTCGGACCGATGATGGCCGTCACCTCGCCGTAGGGGATGTCCAGCGTGACCTCTTTCACGGCCGCCGTATCCCGGTAATACACCGAGAAGTGCTGGGCGCGCACGTGCCAGCGCGGCTCGACGGCCGCCGTTTCGTCTTCCACCGCCGAGCGTGGCGGCGGACTCACTTCCGGTGCCCGCAGTTGCATCTGCATTCCGCTTATCCCGTCAGCTTGCGGGCGATGCGCGCCCGCAGGATGATCGCCGCTCCGTTCAGCAACAGCACCAGCATGATCAGCGTCAGCACCATTCCGTACTGCACGTGGCGGATTTCGTCCACCGCCTCATGCTCGCTACACAGGTTATAGATGTTCCACGGCAGCGCCGGCGTCGGCTGCGACAGCGTGTCGAGCAGGCCCAGCGGTTTGCCCACGCTCACCGCCGCCGTGAAGATGATCGGCGCCGTTTCACCCGCCGCACGGCCCATACTGATCACGATCCCGGTCAGCACACCCGGCAGTGCCGCCGGCAGGATCACCGTCAGCACGGTGTGCCACTTGCCCGACCCGAGGCTGAGGGCCGCCTCCTTGTACGTCTGCGGGACGGCCCGAATGGCCTCCTCCGAAGCCCGGATCACCGTCGGCAGAATCAGCAGCGCCAGCGTCAGCGAGCCGGCCAGTACGCTCTTCGACGGCGAAACGTGCAGCGTGTTGATGAAAAAGGCCAGCCCGAACATGCCAAACACGATGCTCGGCACGCCGGCCAGCGTGCTGATGCAACTGCGCAGCAGCCCGATCATCGGGGTCGGCCGGGCATACTCCACCAGGTAGACCGCCGAAATCACCCCCATCGGCACCGCGAACAGCACCGCCCCCAGCGTCAGGTACAGCGTGCCCAGCATCTCCGGCCAGATCCCGCCAAAGAAGTGAGCGTCGAGCGAGCCGTCGAACAGGAACTGCCAGTAGACGGTCCAGCGCGGCCGCAGCATGGGCTCGGCCTTCTCGCCGATATAAGCGAACAGCGGCTCGAGTGACGTGCCCTTGAACTCCCCGACGCGCGGCACCTCGGCCCGCTGGAGCGACGACGACGGTGTGGGCCCCGGCACCCACTCTTCCATGTAGAGCACCTGGCGAAGCTTGATCTGCGCGCGGTCCCAGCGGGGTTGCCCATACCGGTTGCGCAGCAGCGCCGGCGGCGCGTCGCCGGGAAACGGCCCCAGCAGCACGCGCAGGCTGTCCTTGAGCTGCCGCAGGGAGTCTGGATAGGCGTAGGAACTCTCCCTCGGCAGCTTGTGCTCGGTCTCGTACCGGCTGATCTCGCGGTAGACGTGGGCGCGCACGGCGGCGGCCGCCGCCACATCCGCCTCCACCGTGGCCCGGTCCCCGTGGCCGAACTGCTCGAGCATGAGGCGGCGATGCTCGACCGTGCCGCGAAAGATGAAAGCCCTCGTCCCACGGATGACGATCGGCGCCAGCAGCACGATCAGGGCCAGCGCCACCAGGGTGATCGAGAACACACCCATCCCGGTGAACGAGCGGTCCAGGATCTTGCGCGTCGCCAGTCGCATCGGTCTATCGTCCGTGTTTGCGCGTTGAGCGGCGGATGACCTGTTCGCTGACCAGGTTACAAGCGAACGAGATGGCCAGCAGGACCAGGGCCATCGCCCAGAGCACGTGGTAGCGGGCCGAGCCGGTCACGTGGTCGGCTTCGCCCATGTCGCCGGCGATCGTCGCCGTCAGCGTTCGCACCGGTTCCAGCAGGTTGTACCAGGGCTTGGGAATCTGGCCGGCGTTGCCGGAGGCCATCCACACTACCATCGTCTCGCCCACGGCCCGCATCAGGCCGAGGATGATCGCGGCGCAGATCCCGCTGGCGGACGCCGGCAGCACCACCCGCAGGAGCGTCTCCGCTCGGGTCGAGCCCAGGGCGTAGGCCCCTTCGCGCAGCTCGCGGCCGGTGGCCTGCAAGGCATCCTCGGAGACGCTGATCACCGTCGGCAGGGCCATGAAGCCCAGAATGATCGACACGTTCAGGGCGTTCGTACCGCTGGCGATGTGGAGGTGACCCAGCTTGAGCGCCACTCCGATCACCAGGCACGCCCCGACCGCCGCCAGCACGAGCCCCAGCGCCAGCCGTCCCGCCCCGCCCGACCGCTCCGGCAACACGTACCGCCCCAGCAGGTCGCCGAGCACGAGCGCCACCATGGCCACCAGCGGCGTGGCCACCAGGCACCAGGCCAGACACAGGACCGGCCCGCCGCGCTCCTGGAGAAGCGGCGTGAAGACCACGAGCGCGAAGAACCCGTACGCCACGGACGGGATCGCCGCCAGAACCTCGGTCACCGGCTTGACCATCTGCCGCACCGCAAACGGCAGGATGTCGCTCATGCACACCGCCGCCGCCACGCCCAGCGGCACGGCGACCAGCGCCGCCCCGAGCGTGACCAGTCCCGTGCCCACGAAGATGGGCAGCGCCCCGAACGAAGGTGGGTCGTGGGATGGATACCACTCTGTCCCGGTGAAGAACTCGCTGAACCCCCGCAACTGGAAGAACGGAATGGCATCCCGGGCGATGAAGATGAAGATGAACACAACGGCCAGCGCTGAGCTCGCTGTGATCAACAGCAGGACCGCGTGTCCGATCCACCCACCGATCCGCCGAAGCCGGCTGGCCCGCCTGCTGAGCAGGAGGCTCTGACCGTCCCGCGGCCGGTGGTCTCTCGTCGACGCGTCCGCCCAAGCCATGATCGTCCTCGGCTGCTCCCTGCTGCGCGCCGTCGCCCGCCGGTATCCCGTCCAGTTCCGCCTGCATGGCCGCGAGCCGGCCGGCCGGCCCGAGACCCTTCACTCTTACCCCGGGCGGGTTAAGACTTCGTTAACAATCCGGCCCCCGAAAAACCCGGCCGTCAGGCGCCGGACGACTCACGTCCGGTATCCTCCGCCGGCGTGGCCGGCTGCGGAACCCGCACCGTCACCCGCGTCCCCACGCCCGGCTCGCTCTCCAGTGTGACGGTCCCGCGCATGGCGGACACCGCGTGCCGCACGATGGCGAGGCCCAGCCCGGTGCCCCGCGCCGGTCCCGAGCGAGCCCGCTCAACCTGGTAGAAACGCTCGAACACCCGGTCCCGATCCGCCTCCGGAATCCCACACCCCGTATCCGCCACCTCGAAGCTCACCTGCTCCGCCTCCCGCCGGGCCGTCAGCGACACGGTCCCGCCGGTCTCGGTGAACTTGATGGCGTTGTCCACGAGGTTGTCGAGCACGAGCTGCAACAGGTGGACGTTGACCATGATCGATCCCCCGTCGCCCATCTCCTCGGTGTACTGCCAGTTCAGGCCCTTGTCGGACATCACCTGGGAGAACCGCTCGGCCAGCGCCCGGGCCACGCGCACCACGTGCACCCGCTCCGGCTCGAACGTCGCCGTCCCCGATTCCAGCCGCGAGAGGTTGAGCAGGTCCGAGACCATCGCGCTGAGCCGGTCACTCTGGCGATCCACCACTTCGAGGAAGCCGGTGGCCGCCGGCGCCTCTTCGGCCAGGTCCATGTGCAGCAGCGTCTCGATGGCCGCCCGAATCGTCGAGATCGGCGTACGCAGCTCGTGCGAGGCGTTGGCGACGAAATCCGTCTGCATGTCCATCGCCCGGCTCAGATCCGTAATGTCGGTCACCACCAGCAGCCAGCCAACAGCGTCGGCGATGACCGTCGGATCCGGCAGGGCCAGCTCGGTCACGCGGGCGAGCAGGTGTGAAGGGCCGCTGGCCAACTCGACCTTCAACCGCGCCTCGCGCGGACCGCTGCCAACCGTCCTCCGGTCCGGGGTCCGCTCGTGGGCCTCGCGGGCCTCCTGCAACATCCGCTGGAGGTCGTGCTGCGGGATGACTTCCTCAACGGCCCGCCCGCACAGGGCTTCGACCGACGCTTCGGGATCCCGGGTGAGGTCGAGCAGAGCCGCTGCCGCCGGGTTGATGAGCACGATCCGCCCGTCGCCGCCCACCACGACCACGCCCTCGCCGATCTGGTGCACGAGCGATTGCAGCATCCGGCGTTGGCGCTCGATGGTCTCGGTTTCCGCCAGGAGCCGCTGCCGCGTGTCGTTCAGGGCCCGGGCGACGCGGGCCCAGTCGTCCGTGCCGAGCACGTCGGCCCGGATGGTCAGATCTCCGGTGGCCATGCTCCGCGCCGCCCGCGTCACCCGGCGGAGCAGGGCCGTCCAGCGGTAGCGCATGGCGAAGGCGAGCGCGATCAGCACCACCACGCCCACCAGGACGAAGGCCGTCGCCACCCGCCCGAAGGGCTGTCGCTCGTTGTGAAACCGCCATACGGGCCGGGCCAGCCAGATCAGGAGCGGCGGCCCACTGTCGGTATCGACCCGCAGGGCCAGTACCCGGCTGGCCGAGGCCCGCTGGACGCCCGCCCGGGTGTCGATGCCCTCACCAGTTGCCAGCGCCGAACGAATCTCAGGATAGTGAAGGAGCGTGAGCGGTCCCGCCGGTACGCCGCCGCTGTCGACGAGGATCGTGCCGTCGGTCCGGGCGATGAACACCTTCGTGTCCGTCGCCGCCAACGTCTCGATCGTCGCTTCGAGCTGTTCGGCGTCCTGCTGCTCCCACCCGGGTCGCAAGGCGCGCGCCAGTACCCCGGCCTCCGCCCGCAGCTCGCGCTCGAGCGCGGCGTTGTACAGGTCGTCAATCTCGCCGGCAACGAACCAGAAGGTGAGCAGGAGTGCGATCAGGATCAGGAGGCCGCATCCCAGGAACACCTTCCAGGATAGACCGCCTGGCCTCATGTCGGCGCTAGTCCTCGGTCAGCTCTGCAGTCGGTGCGCGGAAGGCGTAACCCACGCCACGCACCGTCTGGATCCAGCCCGCCCCCGCGGCGAGCTTCTTGCGCAGGGCCGCCACATGCACGTCGATCGTTCGGTGGGTCACCGCCACGCCGAAGCCCAGCACCGAGTCGATGAGCTGCTCGCGGCTCAGCACGCGGCCCCGGGCGGACATCAACGCGCCCAGCAGGCGGAACTCCGTCGCCGTCAGCGCCACCGACTCGCCGTCCACTGTCACGTCGTGCCGGCCCCGATCCAGCGTGATCGGCCCGCCCGTGAGCACCTCGGACGGCTCGTTGGTCGCCTCCCGCCGGCGGAGCACGGCGGCGATCCGCGCCAGCAGGAGCTTAATCGAAAAGGGCTTGCGGATGTAGTCATCGGCCCCGAGGGCGAAACCGACCAGCTCGTCGGTCTCTTCCGCCTTCGCCGTGAGCATGATGATCGGCACGCTCGCGCTGCGCGGGTCGCTCTTGAGCCGCATGGCGACGTCGTCGCCCGAAACCTTCGGCAGCATGCGGTCCAGCACGACGACGTCGGGCAGCCGGCGCTGTGTTTCGGTCAGCGCCTCCTGTCCGTCACCCGCCAGCCGGCAGTCGTAACCCTCGCGTTTCAGATGATACGTGAGGACGTTGGCCAGATCGGCCTCGTCCTCGACGACCAGGATCGACTTGCTCGTAGACATAGGGATGACTCGCGCTGGAACCAGGACCGCCACGCTGCACCTCGCGCACCGCCGGCGCCTGTCTCGTGGCACGCTCGGGGGTCGACAAGGTGGTTGGCCCGTACCGCGGCCAACACAACGTCCAGCGTATCTGAACACAACCATGTTAAACCCGATTCACTGCAACGTTAAGGAATAGTCAAGTTCCGACACCCCGGCCCGGGTTGCCCCTCCGCCCCCTGCCCCCGATAATCCGCGTTCGAACACCTGGGGATTCGGCTCCCCGCACCCTCTCATCCGCCGAGGACGACATGTCAGACGTCAACGTCGGGGTCGTCTCCATCGCCTTCGCCCTGTACACACTAGCGATTGTCGCTGTCGGCATTTATTCCGCCCGTTACGCCCGCCGCAGCGACGAGGACTACTTCCTCGCCGGGCGGTCGCTCGGGGCTTGGACGGCGGCCCTGTCCGCCTCGGCCTCCAGCGAATCGGGCTGGGTCACGCTGGGGTTGGTCGGCTGGGCCTATGGTTCCGGCGTGTCGGCCTACTGGATCATCCCCGGCTGCCTGTTTGGGTTCCTGTTTAACTGGTTCATCGTCGCCCGGCGCCTGCGCGACCGGGCCGAGCAATTGCAGGCCCTTACCCTGCCCGACCTGTTCGCCTTCCACTATGGCGAGCGCCTCCCACTGCTCCGCGGCCTGAGCGTCATCGTGATCCTGGCGTCGATGCTGCTCTACGTCGCCGCCCAGTTCGCCGCCGCCGGCAAGGCCTTCGCCGCCACGTTCGGCGGCTACTTCGAGAGCATCGCCCAGCAGGCGTTTCACGTCAGCTACGCCGGCCTCGACTACCACGTCGGCGTGCTCGCCGGTGCAGCGATCGTCCTGCTCTACACCGTCACCGGCGGCTTCCGCGCCGTCTGCTGGACCGACTTCCTGCAAGCACTGCTCATGGTCGGCACACTCGTCATCTTCCCCTTCTATGTCCTCTTCACCTGCGACGGCGGCTACGCCTTCATCATTCGCGAGTTTCAGTCCGATCCGGCGGGGCAGGGCCTCCTCTCCTTCATCCCCCCCTTCAACACGCAGGCCCAGACCGCCGCCTTCATCGGCTTCCTCTTCGGCAGCGGCGCCCTCGGCATCAACTTCGGCTACCCCGGCCAGCCCCACGTCCTCGTCCGTTTCATGGCCCTCCGCAGCCGCAAGGAGGCCGTCATCGGCGGCTTCGTGTCGGCGACGTGGGCCATCCTCGTCTACTGGGGCGCCGTCACCATCGGCCTGCTGGCCCGGGCCATGTCCATGAAGGGCGTCGAGTGGACCGCCCCGCTCGCGACGTCAGACGCAGCCCAGGAACTCGGCCTGGTCCTCTCCGCCATGCACATGCTGCCGGCGGTGCTCTCCGGGCTCGTGCTGGCCGCGGTGCTGGCGGCCATCTGCTCCACCGCTGACAGCCAGCTCGTCGTCGCGGCCAGTGCCGCCGCCAACGACCTCTACGCCCGCCTGTTCTCTCGCTCGGGCCGCACGTCGCACCTGATCGTCAACCGCCTCACCGTTCTGGTCCTGGGTGTGCTGGCGGTGCTGGTGGTGATCAACCGTCAGGTGACCGTCTACCAGATGGTGCTGACGTACGGCTGGGCGATGCTCGGGGCGGCGTTCGGCCCGCAGATCATCCTGATGCTCTTCTGGCGGCGGAGCAGCTACGCCGGCTGCCTCGCCGGCATGATCGTCGGCTTCGACGTAGCCCTGCTCTGGCAGTTGATATACGCGGCCAAAATCGAGGACCAGACCGGCATCCACATCTACAACCTGCCCCTGGCCTTCATCTCTGCGTTGCTGGCACACATCGCAGTAAGCTACATCGTCCCCACCCGCCCCCCGCGCGCCACAACCTAACCCCCGCGCAATCTTTTCCTTGCCTAGTTGCCTCGTTGCCTGGTTGCCTCGTTGCCTTCTTCCTCCCCCTCACCCATTCGCATACCGCGTCTCCACGAGCATGCGTCGCAAATGCAGGAACCACAGCAGCAGCGCCGCCGCTGGCGGCACGACCGGGATCGCGGCCAGCAGCAGGCCGCGCTCCACCGATCCGAGCAGTGGCAAGGACACTTCGCGCGTCATCCCCGGCAACCCGTAGATCCACTTCACGGCGTACGCCGCCCCGATCCCCAGCACGACGGGCACCAGCAGCCACGCCGCCGAATAGCACAGCACCACGCTCCGCCGCGTCGCCTCGCGAAAGCCAAAGCCCGTCACCAGCAGTCCCACCGCCAGCAGCAAGCCGAGGAAGCCCAGCCCGCCTATCAGACCCATTCGCAGCAGCACCAGCCAGATGTGCATCCTCCACATCTCGGCGTCCGCCGGCGAGAACTCGTAGAACATCGCCAGTGCATCATCGTAGCTCTCGCGGCTCGTCAGCACCCACGGCGCGATCGCCGCGGCCGTCAGCAATCCGACCAGGACGGCGGTGATGACGGCGAAACGCCGAGCCGCCCGCTGCCCCTGACACACGCACGTGGTCCGCGCGAACCGCGTCCCAAACAGCGCCGCCCACAACGTCTGGGAATACCCCACCGAAACCCCCAGCAACCCTCGCTCCCGGGCGAACGTCGGCAGGGCCCGCCGCTCCGGCAGCGATTCAGCTACCGGCCGTCCGCACTCCGGACAGCGCCCGGTGACCGGCAACATCGTCAGTTCGTACGCACAGCCCTCGCAGCGCAGGGCCCGCGGCAGCCATCCCGGTCCCGCCGCCGGCCCTCCGTACCGGTCGCCCAGCCGCAGCAGGACACTGAGCCACCAGGCGAACCCGGCCAGGACGAGCGTATAGGTGATCAGACTCATGTCCGGGTAGGGGATGTCCAGCAGCTCCGTGTTTCGAACCAGATACGCCACCCCCGTCGCCAGCGGCACGAAGCACGCCGTGCTCCACAACACCAGCTTGACGCTGCGCAAGTACAGCCGCGCTCGCGACTCGCCGGCGGCGAACATCGGTACGAACACCACCGCGCTCAGCCACACCACGGCTTCGATGACGAGCACGACCAGCAGGAACCGGAGCACGTCCTCCCACGAATCCAGCATCGTGTGGCAATACAGCACGAAGCCCGCCAACGGCCGCCGCAGAAACTCGCTGAACGTGAGCACCGCCGCATAGCCCCCGGCCGGCGACACGATCTGCGCCGACTCCCACAAGTAGGCGAACTGCGACCCCACGGCCACGATAATCGCCATGAAATGCACAAGGTAGGCCGCCACCCAGCTCGACGCGGCCACATGCGGACCCAGCCGCCGCGGCGCGATGATCGCGAGCACCGCCGCCGGCAGCGCCAGCGGCCAGGAAATCCGCCAGGCCCGCACGACCGGCGTGGCCGGCAGCGCTGGGTAACTGCCGGCAACCAGCTCCGGAGCGGCGTCAGTGACAGGCGGCACGGGTACAGACATCCGTCACTCTTCCAGGTCCGGACGCGGCACGGAGTAGGCGTTCACCTGGGCATGGCGGCCCAGACCATACATGAGCACGATCGCGTGCTCGGTCTTGATCGGCCGCGCCGACCGTAACGTGTACCCGCTGGCGTCGTGGCGCTCGTACACGAACGGCTTGTTCGCCAGCAGATCCGTCGGCACCGCGGACAGGTAGCGCGGCACCAGTTCCGCCAGCGTCTCCGGGTACGTGCCCTGGTCGTGCTTGTACGCGGACAGGGCCAGCATCACCACGACGGCCCGTCGCCACATGACGTCCAGCATCACGGGCTCCAACCCGGAGAGGTCGATGGTGTTCAGCATGCTGCCCACCGGCCCGTCCAGCACGTTCACTTTCACATGCTGTAACCCCCACACCCGTAGCGATGCCAGGGCCGTGCCGTAGTCCTGCTCGTCCAGTCGCGTGAGCGTCTTCTCGAGCCCGGTGAGCTTCCCCGCCACCGTCCGCCGGTCGTTGAAGATGGGCGAGAGCAGGTTCCAGGCCCCGCTCCGCGGCGTGGTCATCGCCGACCCCACCATGAACGGATGCTGGTCCATCGACGACAGCACCAGCCAACCGTTACCCGTGCCATCATCCGTGTAGTGCCGGTCGAGGAACGCGTCGACGCCTCCCGAACCCAGGCTCAGCCGAGCCACGGCATCGCTGAACCGAAACGGCAGCTCGTCCGTCAGCAGCGTGATCGTATCCGCGGCGACCCTCGGCGGCAGATCATGCTCCTGAGCGAGGAAAACCAGCTCCGCCATGTCGGGACTGGACCCGCGCGCTGCGTAGCCCAGCGGCAGACAGACTTGCCGGAACAACGCCAGGTACGTCGCCGCCCGCAGATCACGCAAAGCCCCGGCCAGATCGCCCTGGCTCGCGTGGCGCTGTCGAGCACGCACAGCCAAAGCCGCCACGGCCACGTCAGCCTCGTACGTGTGCCACGTGGCCGGCCCGCCGAGGCGACGCAGCGCCTTCGACTCCTCCGTCGCTATCCGCTCCCGCAGCGTCTCACATTGCTCCACGATCTGATTGAGCACGCCGACCGTCGCCGGCCGCGCCAGGTACGCTTCGATCTCTTGCAGATCCTCCCGCGACGCCGGATCCCACGGACCGCACAGCGTCGTGCCGAACCGCTCCCAGAAGTTCCAGGTCCAGGGATAAGAGGGACCGGAACCGGGTGTCGGCGGCGGTGGCAGCCGGCCGGTCAGCTCCAGCAGCTCTTCCGCCGCATCGCCCGCGGTTTGCCCTGCCATGGTCTGCGTGGCCGCGGCCGGCAACGCTGTCCAACGCACATAGCTGAACCAGCCAAACCACAGCGCAACAATCCCCACCACCCCCAGCCGCACCCACACCCACGGCCCCAAACGCCGGCGGGGTGCACGGACTGGCGTGCTGCTCTCGGTCACCCTGCCCGGACTCCTCCCGTCAGCCGGCCCGGTGCCGCCCGCTACCACTGCTTCATGAGGGCCACACCGGTCGTGCCGGTTGCCGGATCGGCGTACGGAATCACCTTCATCCCGAACAGCTCGGGAAACTCCGCCTTGTTGTCGCGGGCGATCGACGTACCCACCACGTACCCCAGCACCGCGCCGAACACCACGTCGGAGAAATCGTGCACGCGCGAGTCCAGCCGCTGGTAACCCACCAGCCCGGCCATCGCCAGCGACGGCACGCCCACCCACGGGCCATAGTACTCATTCAGCACCGCCGCCACCGTAAACGCGCTCGACGTGTGCCCGCTCGGCCAGCCGTGCCGCTCTCCGTCCGGCGTGCGCGTGTTGGCCGCCCCCTTCAGCAGCAGCGTGGACACGCCGTTCACGGCCAGCGCCTGAGCCAGCGACTTGGCGACCTCGTGCTCTCTCTCATCCTCGAGCAGCGTGCTCGTCAGCCATAGGACACCCGTGGCCGCGAAGTGCGTGCCGGGGTGCCCGAGAAGCTGGATCGGTTCGTCGAAGTCGCCCAACTGGCGATGGCCGAGCGTCCGCCGGCGAACCGCGTCGTCCACGCCGGTCTCACGGATGGCGACGCTGGCTCCCATCGTCGCCGTCAGCACGAGGGCATTCTCCAGATCCCAGTACGTCGTCTTGAAGCCCCGCCAGAAATCATGCCCGCCCAGCGCCTTCGCCTCGTGGCCCATCTGGTGCCACACGTCCTTCCGCCAGTATCCCTCCGGCACGAGCGCACGCGGCGCATCCGGCTGGCTCGTCGGCGGTTCATCGTCCCACGCCAGCGTCCCCAGCAGCATGGGCGAATCCGCCGGCACGTTCACCGCCGGCAACAGCGCCGCCACCGGGTACGCCACCGGCCTCCGGGCCTGCTCCGCGGCGGCGGTCAGCTCCGCCACGTGCTCTACCCGATAGTGCTCGATCGCATCGCGGACGGTGAGCTCCTGCGTCACAGGCGTGCGCGCTGCGCCGCAGCCGGCGACAGCAGCCACCAGCAACCCCGCCAGTCCACCACCGCACCACAACCGCATCCTGCCGTGCATAACTGGTCCTCCCTGGCCCCGCCGGTGCTTCCCAAGCCTGCCTGCCGGCGGATCGCCGCAGATTCTACTTCCCCGCCCCAGCCCCCGCGACCACCGCCGCCGTAGACACGCCCTTTCAGAACCTGACCCTTGGCACGCCCACCCGTTTGTGCTATTATTATGTTTGGTGTTTGTTAGCTATTCAGCCCACCGCTGGAATGCACGGGAACGGATGCCGACGGGGACGAGGATGCCCAGACCGTGGCCGACGTCAGGCGGCTTTGCCTGTACATGCCGCTGCTGCCGGCGGACCGGGTGCTGCGCGATGGCGATTGGGGCCTGGAGCAGCGCCCGGCGCCGCTGGCGCTCACCCGCCGATCCGGCTCTTCGCTGCTGATCGCCCACGTCGACGTCGAGGCGGCCCAGCTCGGCCTGCGGCCCGGTCTGACCGTCGGACAGGCCCACGCCCTCGTGCCGGAACTGACGCTGCGGCCGCACGATCCCGCCGCCGACCGCGCCGCCCTGTACCGCCTCAGCGCGTGGGCGATCCGCTTCAGCCCGCTCGTCGAGCCCGTCGAGCCCGACACGCTGCTGATCGACGTCACCGGCTGCCAGCGGCTCTTTCACGGCGAGGAGAACCTCGCCCAGCAGGCGGCGGAGGGACTGCGGCGACAGGGTTTCCACGCCCGGGCGGCCATTGCCGACACGGTCGGGGCCGCCTGTGCTCTGGCCGTCGCCGGTCCGGAAGCAGTCACGATCGCCCCGCCGGGACAAACCGCCGCGTACCTGGCGCCGCTGCCATCGAGCGCGCTACGTATCGCCCCGGACGTGGCCGCCCGCCTCGACACGCTGGGGCTGCGGACGATCGGCGACCTGTTGAAGCTGCCGCGGGCGTCGCTGCCGGCGCGGTTCGGCTCGGCATTGGTGCTCCGCTTGCAGCAGGCCCTCGGCGAGGTGTTCGAGGGGCTCGCCGCGGTCGAGCCCCAGCCACACCCGCATACCCGCCTCCGCTTCGACGAGCCCCTGCACGAATGGCCGCACCTACGACCGGCGGCGGAGCAGCTACTCGACGAGCTGTTTACGCAACTCGCTGCGCGAGACCGCGCCATTCGCCGACTCGACGTCACACTCTGCTTCGAGCGCACCCCGCCCCTGTCGCTCTCTGTCGGCCTGTCGCGGGCCTCACGCTCGGCGGAGCACGTCGGCACATTGCTCGACCAACGCCTCGAACGAGTGGATCTGTCACCGGGTGTCAGCGGATTGATGCTCGTCGCCCGCGAGACATCGCCCTGGCGAGCACCTCAGGCCGACTTGTTCACCCCGCAAACCGCTGGAGATGAGGAGCGGCTCGGCTGCCTGGTCGATCGCCTCGTCGCCCGGCTGGGACCGGCGGCCGTCGTCCGCCCCGAGCTGCTGGACGACCACCAGCCCGAGTGCGCCTTCCGCTACGTATCCGTGGCCGATGTAGGTTGCGCCCCCAGCAAACCAGCCCAGCGACCGGCGACCCTGACCACACTGCCGCGACCGCTGCAACTATTGAGCCGCCCCGTGCCGATCCGCGTCATCGCCCTGGTTCCCGACGGGCCACCCACCTGGCTCGCCTGGCAGGGCCGCGAATACGTCGTGGCCGCTGCCGCCGGCCCCGAGCGTCTGGAGACCGCCTGGTGGCGCGGCCCCGACGTCCGCCGCGACTACTTCCGCGTCACCGCCGAAACCGGCGAGCAGTTCTGGATCTTCCACGCGGGCGACGACCGGCGATGGTACCTGCACGGCATTTTCGCCTGACCCCCAGTTGAAAAAGGGGACTGGCTCCGAGCCCTGTGAACCGGACGAACGCCGGTATCCGCTCGAGGCTCGGTGCCTATCCCCTTTTTCAACGCCAGCGCCGCAACCACCTGCGGCTACTTCGTCTCCCGGATCGCCGCCTCAAACCCCGGCAGCGCCCGTTCGATCGTCTTCCGCTCGACGCAGAACGCGATCCGCATGTACCCCGGTCGCCCGAAGCCCTTGCCCGGCACGACCAAAATTTTGTGCCGCAACAGCACCTCTGCGAAAGCCGCATCGTCCGCCAGCGGCGTCCGCGGAAACGCATACAACGCTCCGCCGGGCACGTGCAGGTCGTAGCCATACTCCCGCAGCGCCCCGCACAGCAGGTCGCGGTTCTGGCGGTAGAAATCGACGTCGCACAGCGCATCGGCGCAGCGGGCCACGATCCGCTGCATCAGCGCCGCCGCGTTCACGAAGCCCAGCGTCCGGTTCAGCATGGTCATCGCCGCCAGCACCACCTCGCGCTGCGGCACGGTGTGCGGCACGGCGATGTACCCGGCCCGCTCGCCGGCGACGCTCAGGTCCTTCGAATAGCTCGACGTGATGATCGTCCGCGGGTAGTGCGCCACCAACGTCGGACACCAGTCGACATCGTAGATGATCCGCCGGTACGGATCGTCCAGGGCCACGTAGATCGGATGCTCGGGGCTGTCGTGACGCGCCAGCACTGCGGCCAGCGCCCGGCAGCGCTCGTCGCTGTAGACCGCGCCGGTGGGGTTGTTCGGCGAGTTGATGATGATGGCCCGCGTCCGCGGCGTGATCGCCGCCTCGACCGCGGCCGGATCCGGCTGAAACTCGCCGTCCGTCTGGACCAGGACCATCTTCGCCCCGGCCTGCTCGATGTAGAACCGGTACTCCGGGAAGAACGGCGCCAGCACGATGATCTCGTCGCCGGGATTGCAGATCGCCCGCAGGATGACGTTCATCCCACCGGCGGCACCGCTGGTGATGATGATGTCGGGGGCCGCCAGATCCATCCGGTACTCGCGGCTGAGGAACCGGGCCACCGCCGCCCGCGTCTCCTCGAAGCCGATGTTCGGCATGTAACGGTGCAGCGCCGGCTCCCGCTCCTTCGCCACCGCTTCGAGCGCGGCGAAGAACGCCTCCGGCGGCCGGCCGTTCGGGTTACCCAGCGAGAAGTCGAAGACGTTCTCCGCCCCGAACTCAGCCTTCAGCCGCAAGCCCTTCTCGAACATCTCCCGGATAAACGAAGCCCCCTTCATGTCGGCGGCGACCTTCTCGGCGATGACTTGGACAGGCATGGCGTTCCTCGCGAAGGTTCCGCGTGCCACCCGCCCGCGTCACCGCGGCGCCGCCGCACGCTACGTGTCACCCAGCAAGCGGCGCGCCACCGACCACCCGGCGGTCCCGCCCCGGGGCAGCAGCCAGCTTAGCGCGCCCAACCCAACCACGCCACCCGCCATCCAGCGCCCCGCAACCGCTCAAAATAACGATATTAATCATCGAAAATCAGACTTCACCGCGTACGACCAAAAGTGAAATTCTCTGCGCATAACTTCATTGTCGACAAAAAGAGTGAAATTGACGAACGATTATTTCACTGTACACTCTTAGAGTGAAATCAATGACTATAAATTTCAATGTGGTAGTCCCAGATTGAAGAGCGGCTTCTGTTTGGGTGACAACATCGATGCAACCTGAGCGAATCAGCGAGTTTAAGACGGGGCGCCTGCTGCCGATCCAATCCTGGCGGGGTAACGACTGGGCGTTTGTTCCCGATAACTTGCCGTCCGACTGGGCCATGCCCGAGCGGTTGTGGCCCCTCGTAGTAGAGGCGCGCGCCGTACTCGGTCGGTTCGACGGCATCGCTGCCACGCTCCCCAGCCCCCGCCTGCTGCTTCGCCCCCTGCAGCGGCGCGAAGCTCTCCGTTCGAGCAGCCTCGAAGGTACGTACGTCAAACCCCAGGAGCTACTCTTATTCGAGGCCGAAGGCAAAAAAGACCCTGGGGGCTCGCCGCGTACTGCCGACTGGGTGGAGGTATTCAACTACGATCGCGCGATGCGGCTAGGCGAGCGACGGATCAGAAACGGCGCTCCCTTGAACGGCGCCCTCATCCTCGCCCTTCATCGCGTACTGCTGGAAGACGTACGTGGCGAAGACAGAAGTCCGGGCCAGTTTCGCCAGAAGCAGGTCCATGTCGGTACCGACCGTCGCTACAACCCGCCACCGCCCGAGGAGATCCCCCGCTGTTTGGCCAACCTGGAGCAATACCTGCTCAGTGAGGACCAGCCAGATCCCCTCCTGAGAGCGTTCATTGCGCACTACCAATTCGAGGCAATCCACCCGTTTCTTGACGGCAATGGGCGCATCGGCCGCGTGGTCCTGTCACTGACGGTATACAAGTGGCTAGGCCTGTCCAGACCCTGGCTATACCTGAGCGAGTTCTTCGAGCGGCACCGCGACGACTACGTAACACGGCTGTTTCGCGTCAGCACGCACGGTGAGTGGGAGGAGTGGGTGGAGTTCTGTCTCAAAGGCACCATTGAGCAGACGCTCACGTCCATCAAGCGGTGTAACGAATTGCGCGCCTTGCGCCGCAAGTATCTCGCCACGCCTGGCGCACAAGGTCCGCGCATGAGCCGAATCATCGAGCGGTTATTTTCCTCACCCTTGCTGCGGATCGTGGACGTCAAGAATGACTTCAGCGTCTCGTACGCCACGGCAAAGGCTGACGTGCGGAAGCTCGTTGAAGAAGGGATACTGGATGTACTGCCAGACACCTACCCCAAGGCCTTCATCGCTCCACGAATCGTGGAGATTGCCTATGTCGACTGAGCTGCGGCCCCGCCGGATTCGGCCTATTCCGGCTCGGCGGCGCGGATGAGGGTGTAGTCGATGCGGAAGCCGCCGGGGGCGTCCGGATCCTGGACGAACGTGAAGATCAGCGTGTCGCCGCACTCATAGTCCACGCCGATGATCTTCTCGATCCCCAGCGCCGTGCCCGCCGTGGGCACCGCCGCCAGGTCCGAATCCACAGGCTGATCGGAGAAGTACACATCGTCGTTGAAGGCGTCCGCGTCGAAGCCGGTGACGTTGTCCGCGTCGGTGTCGACGACGCGCTGCCGGAACTCCTCCGTTCCGACGGCCATGTTCCGGCGGCAGGTCAACGACGAAGCGCTGCTGGTGTCGTGGGCTTCCAGTCGCAGTTGCACGAGCTGGGCCGTGCCCGGCGGGTTACGGTCCAGGGCGTCGTACGTGCCGAACGAGAACACCGCCCGGTAGTCGGTGTCGTTCACAAAGATGACGCTGATCGTCCCCGAGCGGTCCTCGGTTAGGTAAAACCAAAGAGCCGAAGAGCATCCCGCCCCCAGCGTCAGCACGCAGGCCAAACTTACCAGCCAGCCGACCGCGACCGTTCTTCGCACCATCGGGAACCACCTCTTGGGCACAAATCGCCCCCGAAACGCACGCCGCCGGCCAGGCCGGCACCCTTCTTATCGGCCTTATCGGCACCACAATCCGCCCGAATCTTAGCCATAGCCCGGTGACCTGCCAACCCACGGCCCCCCTCCAGGCCCGTCTGCCCACGGTTCCTACGTTGACGGACATGGCCGGCGGCGAATAATGCTGAGGGCGCTATGGCTGCCGGACTACAGGACGCTCCCCGTCGCGGATACAGTGTCGCGCGGGCAAAGCCGATATTCTTATCGGCTGCTGTTGCGGGCGCCGCCCCCGGCGCCACCAACCGAGAGAGGTGAACCGTGATACGTTGCTGCCTGCTGGTCGCGATGACGCTGGGCTGGCTCGGACAAGGCATAACCTGCCTGCCCTCCTCACTTTCCGACAGCTCATCAGCCATTCCCACCACGCTCGGCGTCGCCATCCAGACGCCCACGGCTGACGGCACCCTTGGCCAGGGCACCGTGTTCGAGATCCGCTGGTCCGCCTACAACGGCACCAGCCAGACCGCCACGGCCCGCCTGTACGTCGAGTCGCGCACGGACCTCTCGCAGGTCATCCTGGCTGACGCCGTGCCCGTGAGCGGCTCCGCCACCTTCTCCACGCCCTGGGACACCTCCGACACCCTCGGCGGCCCCTACGTCATCTACGCCGAGATCACCGCCGGCACCGACACCCGCTCGATCACCGCCGACGGCCAAATCACCATCGACGTTCCGCCGACGCTCACCTTTGACGAGCCCACCGAGCGAACCGAGTTCGCCGAGGGCGATACGCTCACCATCTCCTGGACCGGCTTCGATCTCGAAGGTGACGGCCGTGTCACGCTCGGCCTCGACCCCGACAACGACCACGAAAGCGGAAACGAGGTCTTCATCTACGAAGGCGCCCTGCCCGCCGAGGAGGAAGACGAGGGCACCACCGATTGGAACGGCACCGACCTCGGCAGCGCGGACGTCGCCCTCGGCACCTACAACCTCTTCGCGATGCTCAGCGATGCCACCAACGACGACAGCTTCGTCGACGCTGGCGTCCAGATCGTCATCAGCAAGGCGGAAGAAGAAGAGGAAGAGGAAACCATCGGCCTCGCCATCGTCGAGCCCGAGGATGACACCACCCTCTTCACCGGCGGCGCCTCGCCCCAGGTCGAGATCGAGTTCACCGTCAACCAGTTCGACGACGTTCTCATCGATCTCAAGATCGACACCGACGACAACCACAGCAACGGCAACGAGACGACCATCCTCACCCAGCGCCTCATCGCCGGCGGCACCGAACGCGACACCTACACCTGGGACGGCACTTACACCGACGGCATCGCTCCGCCGAGCGGCCCTAATCCGCCCGCCGCCGGCATCTACAGCCTCTTCATCGTCAAGTACACCGGCAGCGGCGCCACCCCGGCCTCCGCCGAGGGCCCCGGCCTGATCTTCCTCCGCCGCACTAGCGAGACCGAACCGCTCATGGCCATCCTCGAGCCGGACACCCAGCAGAACATCACTGCCGGCGGCTACGTCACCATTAGCTGGCGCGACGATGACCCGGACGAGACGGCGACTATCCGCCTCGCCATTGACGACGACGACACGCCCGGCGAGGGCGAGGCCGGCAGCCCTACCGACATGGCCGAGCTAATCATCCTCGACGGCCGCGATGCTTCCGCCGACGGCGACCTCCAGGACAGCTACGTCTGGCAGGTCCCGAGTTCCCTCAAGCCGGGGTCGTATTACGTCTTCGGCTACGTCCTCGTCGGCAGCACCGTCCAGCAAATGACCGTCGGCCCGGCCCGAATGATCATGCCGGACCCCGAGAATCCCTGAGTTATCGGTCTGTAGCGGCCCAGAATCTTGATCACACGCCTTGACACCTTAAACCAAACGCGTCACAATGCCGAATGTTGTATGGCATACTAATCAAACGGCAGCGTAACTGTCACAAACGCTCGAACCGGTACCCGTGAGGCTTGTATGTCGCTCGCCAGTGCCCCGATGCGGCGGGTCTTTCTCGTCAAAGGCGTTCGTCCCGGCAACCCCCTCAGCCATCGCCTTATGGAGATGGGCCTCATTGAGGGCACCGAAGTCCAGGTCATCGGACGCGCTCCCCTCGGCGACCCGCTGCAAATCCGCCTCGGCGACTACGAGCTTTCCCTGAGATCCAGCGAGGCCGACCTCGTCGAGGTCGACGCCCTCTAGGATTGTGCCGGTCGCGACCACGCGGCGCCGGCGTGCGCCCCGCTGAGCGCGGGGATCCGACCGCACGGCAACTACCTTCGGCGACTATTTTGTCTCGCGACCCCTCTGCCTCTGCTGAGCGTTCCCCCGACAGAACGTCCGTGTCCGCAGGCGCTGACGCCCGCACCGCCGTCGTCGCCCTCGTCGGCAATCCCAACACCGGCAAGACCACGCTCTTCAATGCCCTCACCGGCTTTCGCCGACAGGTCGCCAACTACCCCGGCGTAACGGTCGACGTCGGCCGCGGGCCGATTCGCGGCATGCGCCGCCCCGCCGAGCTGCTCGACCTGCCGGGCACGTACAGCCTCGCCGCCGTCTCGCCCGACGAGATGGTCGTCTGTCACGCCCTGTGCGGCCGCCACACTCAACGGGCGCGCCCTGACGTGATCCTCGCCATCGCCGATGCCTCCAATCTCCGCCGAAATCTCTACCTCGTCAGCCAACTGCTCGACATCGGCCTCCCGGTCGTGATCGCCCTGAACATGGTGGACGTCGCCCGCTGGCGCGGCATCGAAGTCGACGCCGAGCAGCTCTCCCGCCGCCTGGGCGTGCCGGTCATCCCCGTCGTCGCCACCGAGCGCAAGACGGTCACCCCGCTGCTAGACGCCCTCGATGCAGCGATCGGCGGGCCCGCGCCGACGCAGCGCGTGTCGCTGCCGCCAGCCCTGGCCGGCGAAGCCGAAGCGGTGGCGGCGGCCGTCGACCATCACTGCTACGCAGAAAGCCTGCGCGTTCTGCTCGACCGCGACGGCCTCGCCGAACAGGAATACGTCGCTCACGGCGGCTCCACGGAAACGCTCGCTTCCGCTCGTCGCCGCCTGCTCGATGCGGGCATCGACGGACCCGGCACCGAGGTGCGCGAACGCTACGCGTGGATCAGCCGCATGCTCGACGGCGTCATCCAGCGCCCCGCCGAGCCACCCGTCACCTGGTCCGATCGCATCGACCGTGTGCTGACGCACCGGCTGGCCGGGCTGGCCGCCCTGCTGGTCGTGCTGCTGCTCACGTTCCAAGCTGTCTTCTCCTGGGCCGGACCGCTCATGGACGGCATCGACTGGACCTTCGGTCAGCTCGGCGAACTCACCGCCACGATCGTCCCGGCGGGCGTCGTGCGCAGCCTGCTCGTCGACGGCATCATCGCCGGCGTGGGCGGCGTCATCATCTTCCTGCCGCAGATCATCATCCTGTTCATCGTGATCTCGGTGCTCGAAGACTGCGGCTACCTCGCTCGCGCCGCCTTCATGGTCGACCGCATCATGCGTCTCTTCGGCCTGAGCGGCCGCTCCTTCATCCCCCTTCTCTCTGGCTTCGCCTGCTCGGTGCCCGCGATCATGGGCACACGCACCATCGCCGATCGCCGCGAGCGCTTCGTCACCATCCTCCTCATCCCACTGATGAGCTGCTCCGCGCGACTGCCTGTCTACGTGCTGCTCATCGCCGCCCTCGTTCCCCGCAACACTGCCCTTGGCGATTGGCTGCCCGCGCTCGTCATGCTCGCCATGTACCTTCTGGGTGTGATCGTAGCCTTGCCGGCGGCCTGGATGTTGAGGCGCACCGTTTTCGCCGGCCCCACACCGGGCTTCCTGATGGAGCTGCCCGCCTACCGTCTGCCGCGCCTCTCCGCCATCTGGCAGCGGACGTACCTCGCCGGTCGTAGCTTCGTCATCCGCGCCGGCACAATCATCCTGATCGTGAACCTGATCGTCTGGGCCCTGGGCTACTTCCCGCGCAGCGAGGCGACGCGTGCCGCCGTCGCCGCTCGCGCCAGCGCCGAAAGCTGGGACGCCTCACAGGAGAATGTGGAACTCGCCGGGGCGTACCTGCGCGAGAGCTATCTCGGCCGACTCGGCCAGGGAATCGAACCGGTCATTGCGCCTCTCGGCTGGGACTGGCGCGTGGGTGTCGCCGCGCTCGCCTCCTTCCCGGCCCGCGAGGTGGTGGTGGCCACGTTGGGCACGATCACGAACCTCGGCAGCGAAGAGGAGGCCGACTCGGCCTCATTGCAGCAGGCTCTGCGCGACATGCGCTGGGAGGGCACCAACCGCCCGGTCATCACGCTACCGGTCGCGCTGTCGATCATGGTCTTTTTCTCGCTCTGCGCGCAGTGCTCGGCGACGCTGGTGACCATCGGCCGCGAGATGCGCTCATGGCGCTGGCCGGTCGCCGTTTTCATTTGCCTGACCGCACTGGCGTATCTGGCGGCGTGGGGCACTTCCGCTGGTGCCTCGGCGCTCGGACTGTAGACCGCGAGCGGGCCCTCTGCATTCACGACTTTCGCCGCCCGTTGCCGCACGTAGCTGCACGCCCGCGCGAACTGCCACACGTTGTTAACCGCCGCACTGACCAGCAACCCCGCCGCCAGCACTAGCGCCGCCCGTCGCCAGCGTGTCCGCACCGACCACGCCGCCAGCACGACCAGCAGCGGCCCATAGTGCGCCGCGTACGTGAACGTCTCCAACCCGTACAGAAGATGCAATACAAGCTGCCCACCCAGCACGATGCCCAGCGCCACCCTCAACCGCCGACATTCCCGCGTCGTCACCGCCCCCCAGATCCCCAATCCCAGCAGCACGACCCACAACGCGATCGCCACGGCCCCGAACGGCGTACCCGTCCCCGGCCACGAGTGTTGCACGCTGAGCACCGCCCGCGCCCCCTTTTCATACCGCGGCACCGTCCCCAACGCCGGCATGACCATCGAATGACTGAGGAAAGCCACCAGCACGCGCCCAGGTCCGCCAGCATCCGCGTGCAGGACGTATTCTGTCTCCTCCCACGAAAACGGCACAACCACCGTCGACGGAAACACCTGTTGCTGCCACGCCAGCAGCATCATGCCCATCCCGCCGGCGATGAGCACGATGCCCACCGCCCGCCGCCACGGCCACCGGCACGCCGTCACCACCAGCCCCGCCAGCACATTCGTGATCGTGAACGCAAATGTCAGCAGCAAAGCGGCAACATCCCACACCGGCAAGCGCCATCGCGGCCCCTCGCGCGTCAGCAGCGCCAGCGCCAACAACATACTCAACAGCCCAAACGGATACGTCTCGGGCACCGCAAACCAGAACATCGCCCCCGCACTGCACGCCCCGAGCAGACTGAACAACGCCGCATCCAGCCGCCGCCAGCCCCCGCCCCGCAGCAACCCATACAACAGCGCCAGACACACCCCCGCGATCACCGCCCGCACCAGCCGCGCCGCCACCAGCGGCTCGCTCCCCGCCGCCCGCAGCGCCGCCACCGGCGGATACACCAACAACGCCAGCAACGGATGCACCGCCGACCGGGCATGCACGCTGTGCGGATCGGTCAGATTGTCGAAGACCCGTGGGCAATCCCCCTCGAACCACACGTCGGCCACGCCGGCATCCACCAGCAGACCGTCCACGCAGAGCGACCCGAACCAGCAGCCGACGAAGGCGCCGATAGCCAGCAGCAGGGCCACGCCCCAGTCGTACCACGCCCCACGCCCCGCATCGGGCGGGGCCGGCGACGCGGGCTGCGGTGCCGCCGGCGATGCCAAGGTAGCCTAGACCTCCACGACGATCTTGCCGAAATGCCCGCCGGCCTCCATCAGCCGCAGGGCCTCGGGGAAGGCCTCGAACGGGAAC
The DNA here is from genome assembly GCA_050115495.1 of Phycisphaerae bacterium. Classification (GTDB taxonomy): domain Bacteria; phylum Planctomycetota; class Phycisphaerae; order UBA1845; family Fen-1342; genus JAAYXS01. The sequence continues at coordinate 37,653 of JASFQK010000042.1, forward strand.
GTACGGTGAATCACGGGCCGCACCTGCTGGGCCTCGATGAAGCGGTTCATCTCCTCGAACTTCGCCCGCGAGTCGACGAAGATGCCGGCGATGGTCAGCCGCTTCATGAGGATCAGGCCGGTCGTGATCTCGCCCTTGCGGCCGGTCAGCGCCCCGAGCAGAGCGATCGTCCCGCCGGCTCGCGTCGCCCGTAGCGTCTGGTTCAGCGTGCCCGGCCCGCCGTTCTCGACGGTCAGATCGACCCCGACGCCGCCGGTCATGTCGAGCACGGCCTCGGCCCAGTCCGGCCGCGTGCGGTAGTTGATCGTCTCGTCGGCGCACAGATCGCGAGCCCAGGCCAGCTTCTCATCGCTGCTGCTGGTAATGATGACCCGCGCCCCCATCTGCTTGGCCAGTTGCAGGGCGAAGATCGACACGCCGCCCGTGCCCAGCGTCAGCACCGTCTGTCCCGACCCGACGTGCGTCACGGTGCGCAGCGCACTCCACGCCGTCAGCGCCGCAATCGGCAGCGTCGCCGCCTGCGTAAATGTGTACCCCGCCGGCATCGGCACCACCGCCTCCGCCGGCAGAACGACCTGTTCCGCCGCCAGCCCCGCTCCCGGCGTGCCCAGCGTCGTCTGCACATACTCGCCGCGCACCGGCCCATCGAGCCAGTCGGCGATGAAGTGCGACGTCACGCGGTCGCCGATCTTCACCCGCTGCACGCCCGCGCCGACCGCGGCCACCACGCCCGCGGCGTCGCTGATCGGCGTCGCCGGCAGCGTCAGGTTCGGGTTATACAGTCCCTTGATGACCATCAGGTCGCGGTAGTTCAGGCTGAACGCCTTCACGTCGAGCAGCACTTCGCCCGGACCCGGCGGACCCGCGTCCCCCTCTTCCAGCCGCAGGTGATCCAGGCCGAACGTGTCGAAGCGGTAACGTCGCACGGGCAGGCTCCTTCTCCGATGTGTTCACCGGGCGGCAACCCAGTTTCTCATGATCGGCGACCGATGATACTGTACCGTAAATGTCCGCCGCATGTGCACCATCCGACTGGCCGCTGGCCCGCATCCTCGACACCGTGCAGCGCACGTGGGGCTACAACACGCTGCGCCCGCTCCAGGAAGAGGCCATCCGTGCCGGCCTCGATCGCCGCGATTCACTCGTCGTACTCCCCACCGGCGGCGGAAAGTCGCTCTGCTACCAGGTGCCGCCGCTCATGACCGGCCGCACCGACGTCGTCGTCTCGCCGCTCATCTCGCTCATGCACGACCAGGTCGCCGCCCTGCAGGCCTGCGACTATCCGGCGGCGGCCCTGCACAGCGGCCTGCCCATGCCGGCGGTGCGCGACATCGAGGCCCAGATCGCCGACGGCCGGTATCGCCTCATCTTCGTCGCGCCCGAGCGGCTGCTCCACCAGCACTTGCTCGACCTGCTCGAACGCGTGGACCTGCGGGCCGTCGTCATCGACGAGGCCCACTGCATCAGCCACTGGGGCCACGACTTCCGCAAGGAATACCGCCAACTCGCCGTGCTGAAGCAGCGCTTCCCACAGGCCAGCGTCCACGCCTACACCGCCACGGCCACCGAGCGCGTCCGCGAGGACATCGTCGCCCAGCTTCGCCTCACCAACGCGGCGGTCCTCGTCGGGTACTTCGATCGGCCCAACCTCGTCTACCGCGTGCTGCCACGGCTGGACCTCGACGCCCAGGTGCTCGAGGTCCTCAATCGCCACCGCAGCGAGGCGGCCATCGTCTATTGCATCAGTCGCCGCGACGCCGAGTCCATGGCCGCTCGTCTGCAAGCGGCGGGTCTGCGGGCCGCTTGCTACCACGCCGGCCTGCCCGCCGCCCAGCGTCACCTGACGCAGGACGCATTCGCCCGGGAGAAGGTCGACATCATCGCCGCCACGGTGGCCTTCGGCATGGGCATCGACCGTAGCGACGTGCGCTGCGTTATCCACGCCGGCATGCCGAAGTCGGTCGAGCACTACCAGCAGGAGACCGGCCGCGCCGGACGCGACGGCCTGCCCGCCGAGTGCGTACTCTTCTACTCGGCGGCCGACAGCGACAAGTGGACGCACCTCATCCAGCGCAGTGCCGCCGAGGCCGGCGCCCCGCCGGACGTCGCCTCCGCCGCCCTGGAACTGCTCGGGCAGATGCGGGCCTATTGCACGGCGCCGATGTGCCGGCACCGCTTCCTCGTCGAGTACTTCGGGCAGACGTACGAGAAGGAGAACTGTGCGGCCTGCGAGCGCTGCCTGAACGAGGTCGAGACCGACCCGCAGGCGACCGAGCTCGCCCAGAAGATCCTCTCCTGCGTGGCCCGCGTGCAGCAGCGTTTCGGCGTCGGCCACGTCGTGAAGGTGCTCACCGGCGCCCGCGAGCGGTCGGTTCGCCAGTTCGGCCACGATCAACTGACCACGTACGGCCTGCTCGCCGACCTCGACCGCCAGGTGCTGACCAACCTCATCCACCAATTGGTCGATCAGGGCGTGCTCGACCGCACGCCCGGCGATCGGCCCATCCTGCGGCTCAACGATCTGTCGTGGCAGGTCCTTCGTGGCGAGCGCGACGTGCAGCTCGTCCGCCCGCGCGAACGCGCCGTCGTACCGACGCGCGTCGAGCGGCAGTCCTGGGCCGGCGTCAATCAAGCGCTTTTCGAGCGTTTGCGCGCTCTACGCCGCCAGATCGCGAGCGAACGCGGCCTGCCGGCGTACATGATCTTCAACGACGCCGCCCTCCGCGAAATGGCCCGCCGCCTCCCCCGCACGCCGGCCGAATTCCTCCTCGTCCCCGGCGTCGGCCAGGCCAAGCTCCGCGACTTCGGCGACCGCTTCCTGACCCACATCCGCGACCACGCGAAACCCTGACCGTCCGCTCCGCATCTTGCAGAGTGGACTCCATCGGCGGCCACCAGCAGGCGCTCGTGGTTTGCCTTGCGTTCTGCGGGATTACCGGAGTGACGGTGCTCGGCGCGGTCGTGGGACGCGAGGATCAAGTCAATTCGGAGAGAATACGAATCGCTTTGGCTCTGGTCTGCTCGTCGGCACCGTTCCAAAAATCAAGCAGGCGGGCATCGAGTTGGGAAACGCGTTCGCGTAACACCTTCGGATCAAAAATGAATAGTTCGACCGGGTCGCAGCCGAGGCCTTCGGCTAAGCGCCCGATCGTATCGAGCGTCGGATTTCCCTCACCGCGTTCGATCTCGCCCACTCGTTGACCTACCATGCCACCGCCACAACGCTCGGCCAACGCGGTTTGCGACAGCCCGGCGCGCTTGCGCAGTTGTAAGAGTCGTTCGCCAAAGACTTTCGGGATGTTCATGTCATCACCGAGCGGATGCCCGCATTCGTTCGTGCGCGTCGAAGAAAGCATGGTAAACCGTGTGAATGTTTCGCGATACACGCCTTGACGTGCTACCTAGGCCATGATACACTGCAAAGAGAGCAAATCGTGATACATGGCACTGTCTGCCGTCTCGCCGCACGGCCCGCCCTACTTCCTCTGCGTGTGTTTCGCCTTCGACTTGGGCTTGGGCGATCCCTCGATTAGTTCAAGCAGGTCGCCGGGTGTAGTATCCAGGGCGATGCAGAGTTTCTCTATTAACTCCAGTGTCGCGTTGTAGTCATCACGGCTGCCGATCGTATGAAGCGTTTGCTTAGCGATGCCACTTCGCTGCGCGAGCTTCTCATATGTTAATCGTTCGCCGCTACGGCGACGGTACGCTTCCATTGCTTCTCGCAGCTTGATCGCGATCATAACCTATATTCGCGGAAGTAAAAAATGTCTACTTGATATACTTTTGTCTTGACAACGACGGAACGCAAGGTATTTTATCCGATGAGGCACATAGCGCCCACCTGTCGACACTTACCGGCGTCCCCGATGGACGCCAGTGAATAGAGTAGTCTGTCTTGGCAGTCAAACCGCCAAGCCAACGACGCGTTTAGTCAATCCTTGCAGCGTACGTTGGCCCTTCAACCATGCCAAGGCACGCCTCGCCCGGGACAGTGTCCATGCTTATCATGCGGGCGCTGCCCGGTGCGCGGGGTCGTGTGGTTGGACCTGGCGGTTTGGCCGCGGCTCTTAGCGCATCGGGTGGCGCCCGTTTCCTTTTGGTGCCATCCGCTTTCGACGTTCCGCCGTCTCTAACGGCGTCGCCACCCGTGCGCGCGGATGTAGGGCGGGTAGGCCACGCCCGTCGGACGGACTACAGCCTCTTTCCGACAACGGAGAGGACGATGCTGCAGCCCATCATCACGCACGAGGACGATCGGACGGCGTACATCGGCGACCAGGTCCGCTTCACCGATCGACTCACCGACGTCTTCCGCTGCCGCATGCAGCAGCTCGAAGACATTCACCGCTGGCTCGCCGGCTACTTCCAGGCCGTCGGCATCCTGCTCCAAATCCCCGGCGCCGCCGACTACCACCACCAGGACTACGCCAGCGACGACGACCTCTGGGATCTCATCTGGAACCCCGACCCCGACAGCACGCTCAACGTTCTCGCCGCCACGCTCGAACGCCTCGACGCTGACGAACTCCTGGCACAGGTTCCCGGCGGCGACGGCTTCAAACGCCGCCCGCTGCCGGTCGAGGCCCGCGTTCACCTCGCTGAACGCGACCGCCTGGGTCTGCTCAACGTCGTCGCCGATTGTCTGGACCGCCTGTTGGTCGCGCCGCATATCCCCGGCGAAGCGGAAGCCCGCGGCCTGACGACCGAGGACGACCCGCAGCCCACAGACCGAACCAAGCCCGCCCAATCCCGCGCACCACGCCGGACGCGTCCTGCTCGCCAAAGCGACGTCCGTCGCAGCAAAGGACAAATACGATGACAACCAGTCGCAACGACGAAAACAACGTAGGGCGAGCCGTGCCCGCCAGTGGTAGCACGCCGGAAACGCCCCAAGCCGCGAGCATGGCCCGCCCTGCACAGACCGACACACGCCCCTTCACCCTGACGGCGTTGCTCCACGACCTCCAGCCGCACCCCGAACTCGACCTGCGAACGATGGCCTACCATCTCCACCAATCCGACGCCACCGCCGCCGACGGCTACGGACACGCCGCCATCAACGAGGCCCGTTCCGCTCTCGAAGCCCTCATCGTCAGCATCGCCTGCACCGTCCGCCACGACGTGACCGATAGCACCAGTCTTAGCCTCCGCGAGCGCATCCAGAGCGGCAACACGTTTCGCACGCACCGCCGCTGCTTGATGGACGCTGGCTTCATCGACATCGACGAAAACGATCTCCTGCAATACGTCTACAGCATGGCCAGCGCCAGGGGCAGCCATTACGGCGTAACGGACGACGCCTGGACCCGCTTAGCTCGGCGAATCGTCTTCCTCGTCGGCCAGCACTTCACGCAGCGTTACACGATCTGGAAGCGAAACGGCCGCCAACCGCCACCACACCCCGCCAATCACCCCCAGCCAGCGCCACGCTCCTGGCTCCTGCGCCTCCTCGCCACCATCCTGCCCCGGCAAGGAGATACCCCGACTTCCCCCGCCTCTGCCAGGAAACCGTAGTTCCCCCCCGAATGCGCAGGGCGGGCCGTATCCCCAACCCGCCAATGCCCGCCCCCATTTCATCCAACTTCCAACAGAACCCACCGGAACGCGCCAATTCCTGTCAATCATCCCCGCCCTTTACTCGCCGCCGACGCCTCGTCGACTGTGGCGACAGTCCGATCATGATTTCCGCCACCCCGAGCGCCTCGGCCGCCCCTCAGCATTGTACGGCCGCCTTCGCCGGCAGCGTTCCCCGGTGGCCGACATTCATCCACGTTCTCCTTTCTCGCACAGCGCCGCTCTTGATCCTCTGACATGGTGCGCGAATCCACCCGCCGCGGCGGCGGCGGCCGTTGTCGGCCGCCGCCGCTCGCTCGCCTTCCCATGGTCGCCTACTTTTCTGCGTCCGCCCTCCGGCGCAGGACGCCCTCCGGCCCGAGCCCGGGCATGGGAGACTCGGGACGCTCGCCGTCGGCGAAGGCCTGCACATCCAGCGCGTCCACGACCCCGTCGTTCGTCAGGTCCGCCACCGCCAGGTGCGGCAGGCCCAGCGCTCGGAGCTCGGCGACTGTGATCGAGCAGCGCGGCTCCGCCGCCGGGGGCAGTTCGCAGCAGGCCGCATCGCCGACCATGAAGTAATTCGCATCAATGAAGGCGTAGTCCTCCAGATCCACGTATCCGCTGGCATCCATATCCGCGTGTGGGAACGAGACGCCGCACGGCGTGTCCGGGTCGCCAGACCAGTCCCACTCGGCGACGAACACGCCGAAGTCCAGAATGTCCACGATGTTGTCGTTGTACAGGTCCGCCTGGAAAAGCACGCTGGCCGGAGCGGTGAGTTCGACGGCGTACTGCGTGCCCGCGATCGTCGGCTCCGCCTGGACCCTCAGCGTGTGCAGGTCATCCTCGCCGCTCACGCAATCGTAGCCGGTCGGCGAGCAGGGCAGGTCGGTGAGCAGTATGCTCGCCACACTGTTGCCAGCGGCGTTGGCCGGGAACGTCACGTTCGTCTCCAGTTCAGCCATCGGCCCATGCTGCACGCAGCCGTAGAAGCGGAACGTGAAGCAGCGCACCACCGTATTCTGGACCGGACCCTGCAACTCGATCGTGATGTTCACGTCGTTGTACGGCAGCACGGTGACGGACTGCTCGGCGAACGCGACGTTGTCGCACTCATCGATGGCCACCCACAAGATCATGGTCGTGCCCGCCGGATATGGATCGGTCAGCGCCAGGCCGTCGTTGCGCGAGCACTCAATCTCGACCGGCCCGCCGCAGTTGTCGACGCCGGTCGCCGTGCCGGGGTCGATCATCGCGGAACACCCGCCGGCGTCGGCGTTCACCGTGATGCCCGGCGGAGGCGTGAGCACCGGCGGCGTGCTGTCCAGCGTGACCGTGGGCAGGTCCACGAGCTGATCGACGTAGTACGCCGTGCCGCTCGACGTGGTCAGGCGGGTCTCGAACGGCGGTAGCGGTCGGAAGCTCAGCAGGGCCTCTGCGTTGCAGATCTCGGCCGTCGCGGTAAAGTGCAGGACGGCCAATCGGTGAGAGCCCGTAGCGCTGTCGTTGAAATCCGACACACCCACGCTGTATTCGATCAACCCCTCTTCCGGCGTACACTGCGGGTTGGTCTGCTCCTGCGTGCTGCACTCGTGGACCTGACGCGTGAAGGGCTCATCACCCGGCGTAATCGCCGCCGCCCCCGCGTGCGCCGTGCTGCCCAGTACGAACTCCGCGTCGTATTGCAGCAGGAACTGCCCGCCGACGATGTCCTCCGGCACATCGCGCATCCACACCTCGATCGTGACCTCGTCGCCGATCTGATAGCAGGTTTGGTCCGGTTCGAGCGCAAGTTTCGATGGCGGCGGCGCTGCCGCCAGTGCCATACGGTAGACCCATCCGTTGTCCGACGCGTCGCGAAACGTGCCGATGTACAGCGTGTCGTCGTGGACGTGAAACGCGCTGGCAACGGGATCTTCCAGCTCGACCACCCGCTCCCAAGTCACCCCGAGGTCGTTGGAGCGGTAGATGCCACGCGACGGGTCGCCCGCCTGCTGGCCGTAGGCATATATGTACCCGCCGTGCACCACAGGTTTCGGCGCATACCTACTGAGCGGATAAGACGCGACCGTCGTCCATTCCGCTATGGCATCGTCCCAACGGTACACATATCGGTTGCTTGGGGGCTGGCACTCCTCCGTGAACGCAAGGAGGCTATCGCCCACAGCCAGAAGCCAGTTGGCGCCGTCGCACGACGGTATGCCGACAGTCGGGGTGTAACTGACTCCGTCGTCAGAGACGTACACGGCCGTGGTCCCCTCACAGCCCCAACAGGGAATCAGTCCTAGACCCACGAACAACCGCCCCTGATAGACCGTGAGGCAGTCAACGACCGTGCGGGGACGCGGAAAGCTGTGGATGTGCTCCCAGTCGTTTGGGCCACCCCCGCCAAGCCAACGGTAAATCTCGGCAGGGTGGGGGTCATAGCCGGTTCCTGCATACACGCTGCCCTGAAACTCTACGAACGAGAACGTAGAGTTTGGTGGATGGGTACTATGCGTGGCGGGTCGCCAGGTCTCGCCGCCGTCAAAGGACACGTACGGCAGCTTCGCAAGGCACCAGCCGCCGCCGGTGAACAACGTGCCATCAGAAGCTTCGAAAACCGAAGCCCGTACACACTGAATAAGCGAAAGAGATTGCTTGAGCACCGCACTGATGGCCTTACCCGTCTCCGGGTCGAGCGTCACCTTCCATGCCGACGCGGGCGTGCCCCCACCGCAGTGCGCCCCCACATTCTGCGTTACGAGGACGATCTCGTTCGGTTGCGCGTCACGCACCTGAAGGGCATCCACGAAGTCGACCGTGACGCCGCCCGTCGGCGGGAGCTCGGCCAGCAGCTCAAGCTGAAACGGGACCGGCGCCTCTGTGAACCGGTCCGAAAAGTCCCACTTGCCGTAGTCCCACACCTTTATGTTGTCAATCACGAACGCCGGCGTGCCGTCGTCGAAACCTTCTCCTTTGCCGATCGTGTGCCGATTACCCACGTCCGGCGTGTCGCCCCACGCATTGCTTGTGTTGGCGCCACAGACAACGCCGTCGATATATACCCGTACACACTCGCCGGAGCCGCCGATGCCGACCTTGTCCCACACGATAGCGAGATGATGCCACTCACCCGGGTGGAAGATGCCGTCCACATCCGGAATCTGAACCTGTACCAGCGAGCCGAAGTTCACCTCCGCGTACAGCGTGTAAAGCGTTCCCGTGGCGCCATCGCCGATCCAGTAGTGCACGTGTCCACCGAGCGTTGGGTCGTAGCCTTCTTAATACACACCATCCAGCATGCTGAAGATGCCGTAATGGTAAGCCCACACGATCGGATCACGCGGATACATAATCCACGCCTCGACCGCGCCGGCCTGCGGGCTCAACTGCAGCCCATCCTCCGGAATGAGGATACGATTGGAGACGTACGAGTGGCCGACTGGGGCGTAGGCGTCTCCGAAGTACCCGGGAACGAAATTCACGGCGCCGTCGATGATCGGCGGAGTACCGACCGGGGGGTTGAGCACCTCATCCACGCTGCCCAGCTTGTTCCACCACAACAGGTGCTCAACTGTCTGCCCCATCAACGGCAGGCCCGCTCCCGAGACGCCGAACAGCGCCACCAGCGCGAGACGGCGTTTAGCGAGGTGCGTCCACATGGCTGTCTCTCCAGGATGTGAGTATGCTGCGCGGAGGTGTGCCAACGCACGGCACGACCCCCTGACCCAATCCAGGTCGTTTCGCCGCGTGAGAGAACAACGCGACACAATCACCAGTTCTGCCCGGCGCGGACCGTCACCTTTCAGCCGGGTCAGAAGGGCAAACAGCTACACCCAGAGCGCTCTCGCGGCGCCCACCGTTGCCCTCGCAACGGCCTATCGCGTTGCGCGCTGCCGTCTCCAGCAACACGCACGTCTTATGCTGCTAGTCCCGTGTAACAGACAACCATGTCCGGTGTGACAATAGCCCCACACGCTGGATGTCTAAGCAAATGAGCCCTGCATCACCCTAAGTATAATAAGTAGCATCGATCGCCCGAATGTCAACGAGAATCATGGCTTCAGACTGACGAGCACGCGGATGGCAAGGCAACGCGCGCTCCTCCCGGCGCGCGAGGCGGCGCGAAGGAGAATGCCGAGCGCAGGGACGATGAGACACCAGCCACGAGGAGACCGGCGCAGCAGGAGGGCTACGTGCGATACGTGTGATGCGTGCAATGAGCGTGACGGGACCTACGCGCGAAAGCGCGCGGCTGGCTCAGCCGACTGTCGGCTCTTTTGCTTGCTCTATGCGACCGACCGCTAGGCGGCGATCAGGTTCTTGGCGTCGGCGAGGATGGTGACCATCACACCCGCCGGGTCGCGCAGCTCGATCTTGACCCGCTCCTGCTTGCGGAGCTTGTCACGGAGCGACTCGTTGCCGATGTACACGACCTCGGCCTGGACGCGCCTGTCGCCCTTGAAGAACTGATCCTGGATGCGGCGCTTCACGTGGTTGCTCGTACGCTGGCAGGGATCCCATACGGACCACTCCGGGACCGGACCCGGGCTTTTCACTCGCACGCGCGTCCCCGCCGCCAGGCTCACCGTACTCCTGCCGCCACCGAGCATATTCGCCGTCCTCCATGGGCGCGGAACTGGCGCCCAGAGCTTAACCGTTGTTTGAAAATGGAATCGCGGCCGGCCGTTACGACCTGGCTGCCGCGTCGCGAAGGCGGGTGCTGACGAACCGCTCCGCAAGCTCTCGTACTACGCAGGAAGAATACAGGTTACCACAATCATCGACAAGTCCGCCGCCGGCGAGATTTCCGCCCGCGCCCGCTTTCCCGCAGTGCACGTGCCGTAGAAAATGTGTAGATGAAACGCAAGCGGCGATCCTGGACACGGCGCATCGTCTGGGCCGCGACTGCCGGCCTCGTCGTGCTGACCGCGCTGTACTGGCACCTGACGAGCCCGGCCCGGCTGCGAGCCCGCGTGCTCCAGGCCTTCGCCTCATTCCCCGGCGCGGTCCGTATCGGCAGCGTCTCCTTCTCGCCCTGGCAGGGACTGGAGCTGGTCGAGCTCGAGCTCGTGCTCGCCAACGAGGACCAGCCGGAGGAAAAGCGCCAGCCGCGGCTGCGGGCGGCGCGAGCTGTGATCCACGTAGCACCGTGGGCCCTGATCGGCGGCGAGGTGCGACCGGAGAGCGTCACGCTCGACGGGCTTGAGGTCTCGCTCGTCGGCCGCGTCCACGGCACGGGGGCCGACGAGGACGTCTCGCTCGAAGACCGCGACGGTGGCTGGCGGCTGCCGTCGCTGAAGACGCTGGACCTGCCCCGCCTGCGCTTCGACCAGGCGGACGTCCTGCTCTGGGCCGACACCGGCGGCAAGACACGCCTGCTGCGACGCTGGCTGCTCACCGCCCGCGGCAACCCCACGCTCGCCGGCTACGACCTGCGGCTCGATGCGGCGGGCGGCGGCGGCAACTCGCTCGCCCAGCTCTCCTGGGACCGCGCCTCGGGCCGAATCAGGGCCGAGCTGGACTGGCTCGACCTGGACATGGCCACCCTGTTCCTGCCGCAGAAGCTGACCGACCTCCGCCGAAAGCTGCACCTGCGCGGACGCGTGCGGGTGGAGCACGCCCTACTGCACGAAGCCGCGTCGCCGAAAGAAGGCTGGGTAGCGGACGAGCTGCGCCTGCGAATCGCCGACGGGCGGTGTGCAATGCCGATCGAGCAGCCGGACGACGCCTGGCCGGCGAGTCGGCGGTTCCTGCACCTGGGCGACGCCGACATCGCCGTCACGTACGATCGCGGCCCCGGGGCGTCGCCGGGAGCGGTTGTGGTAAGTGGTACCGGCCAACTGAACGGTGCGCCGGCGGAGTTCACGCTAAGCGCAACGAGCGCGGCCCTCACGGGTCAGCCGGGCGAAGCGAGCGGCATCCTCGCGGCGAAGCTGCGCGTGCAGGGCTTCCGCCTGCCCACCGTGGACGAACAGCCGGACTTCGTGGGCAGCCCGCGACTGCCGGAGCCGGTGCGGGCCTTCTTCGCCGAGTACCGGCCGCGCGGGCGCGTGGATCTCGCGATGACCGCCCGACGGGAGACGGATGGACGGCTCGTGGCGACGGGAGAGCTGGTCCCGCTCGGTGTGTCCTGCCGCTATTACCGATTCCCTTACGAGTTTCGGGACGCTCGCGGCCTCGTGCGCTTCACGGGAGAACAGGTGCTGTTCGAGGGGCTCAGCGCCCGGCATGGCTCATGTTGGATATACGGCGACGGCCATCTCGACAGTGCCCGGCGGAACACGGGCTTCGAGCTGACCTTCCGAGCCGCGGCCGTGCCGCTGGACGCGGACCTGTTCGCCGCCGTGCCCGAGCGGTACCAGCGGCTCTGGCAACAGGCCGGTCCGCTCGGCGTGTGCGATGCACGCGTGCACCTGGTGCGCCCGGGAGCTCCGCCAGTAGGAAACGCCGCCCCGACCGACGTGCGCGTCGACGCGCGGCTACTGGGAGGCAGCATGCTGATCGGGCAGGGCCGGCGCTTGCAGCAGGCGGACGGGCGGCTGACGATCGCGGCCGGGGCGATCGAAGTGGATGAGCTGCGCGGGCTGCTGGATGGTTCGCCGGTCTGCCTGAGCGGGGCGGTCGGGCTGGACAACGGGGCGTCGCGAACGCAGCTCGCCGTGACGGCGGCGAACGTCCCGGTGAGTTTCGACGAAGCCGCCGGCGGCGGAGAGGGTACCGACGCCTTCCGCCTGGTGGGGCGGGGTCGGGCGGACGTGTGGGGCGAGGTCTCCGGCACTGGAGACGAAAGTGACGAGGCAACCCGCTGGATCGTGCACGTGAAGGAGGGGACCGTGCGCGGCAGCGAGGCGGCGGAGGGCTGGCAGGATTGCACGGGATGGATCCGGCTGGTCGGTCCACGTCGCGAGGTGACGGCGTTCGAGGCTCGCCAGGGCGATGCGTCGCTCCAGGTGCAGGGCGAACTGCCACGGTCGGCGGCGACGGACGGACCGGTGTCGCTCGACGTACGGGCGCAGGGCGTCGCTTGCGACGGATTGGCGGAGCAGCTCGGCTCGCGGCGCTGGGCACGCGTCGCCGAAGCGTTGGGCCTGTCCGGGCGAGGCACGATTCAGGTATTGCTGCGGCCGGCGCCGTCAGAATCGGGGTCGGAGCGGCAAGCCGTGGAGGTTGAGCTGACCGCCGACGGGGCGAAACCGGCACCGCTCCCGCTCGACCTGAAAGAACCGGCGGTGCGAGCCCGCGTGACGGGGGAGGCGGTGGACATCCTGAGCGCGACGGCGACACACGGCGCGGACGGAAAGATCACCGGCAGCGGCCACCTGGTGTGGTCCGGCGATGAGCCACGCGGCGAATTCCGCATGAGTGCCGAGGGGCTCGACGTGACGCCGGAGCTGATCGACGTGCTGCCCGGGCGGGCAGCGGACCTGCTGCGACGGCTGGCTCCGCAAGGGCGGGTGCGGCTGGATCTCGATCGCGTACGGCTGGGTGAGCGGGACGGGGAGACGTGGGAGTTCGTCGGCACGCTGGACGTGGCCGCCGGCCGGCTGGATTTGGGTCTGCCGCTGACGGACTTCGACGGCCGGCTGCGCGGGACCTGTCGTGTGCTAGCCGATGGTGAAGTGGAGCTGGACGCCGACCTTGAGCTCGACCGCGGGCAGCTCTCCGGCCGACCGCTGGTGGGCTGGGCCGGGCACCTGCGGCGGGAGGCCGGGGCACGGTTCATAACGCTGGAGGACCTGCGCGGGGAGCTGTGCGGCGGGGACGCCCTCGCCGAGGTACGCATCGACCCCGAGCGATCGAGCTACGAGCTGTCACTGACGATCCAGCGTGTCGCCTTCGGCGACCTGCTGCCGACCAAGCCGGGCAGCGAGGGCCGCCGGCGCGGCGGGCAGACGGACGGGTCGCTGCATCTGCGCGGCCTGGCCGGCGACCCGGAGAGCCGCAACGGGGCAGGCAACCTGCGCATCCGCGGGGCGTCGTTTCTGCATACGCCGGTGCTGGCCGAGGTGGCAGAGGCCAGCCGCGAGGCGGCGCGACGGGTCGACGATGAGTATGACCTCGCGGAGTTGCGTTTCGTATGGCGGGGCTCGGTGCTGGAACTGACACGGGTCGAGCTGGAGAGCCGTAACCTGCGCCTCGTCGGCGAGGGTACGTGGAACATGGAAACGGACGCCCTCGACCTCACGCTGCTGGGGGCGCATCCGGAGCACTGGCCGCGGGTAGCGGTGCTGACCGACCTGCTCGAAGTCGCCGGTCAGGAGCTGGTTCAGTATCGCGTGCAGGGCACGGCCGCGGCGCCGCGCGTGACGGTCGAGCCGCTACACGGATTGAACCGCACGTTGCAGTTGCTGCTGCTGGGGGAAAAGGCGAGGTAGGAAGGCAACGAGGCAACAAGGCAGTTCCAGGCGGGCGGTTCCTGCACATTGGCCGGTGCGCGGCAACACGTAGGGCGGATTTCGCCCGCTGTTCGTCATGGGGGACAAACCGGCCGACAGGTCGAACAGGTCAGCCGCGCTATTCGAGGTAGCCCAGGTCGCTGAGACGCTGCTGCAGCAGGCGGCGCTCCTCTTCGGAGTAAACCTCGCCCTGATCGTCGAAGGCCTTCTTCAGCGGCGGTTCGCGTTCGATGACCGGCTCGGCACTGAAGGCCTCGCGAATGACGCGACCCTCCATGTCCACCGGCACGCGCAGACCGAGCGCGGCCAGCGCCGTCGGGGCGATGTCCACGATGTTCGCTTCGGTGCGCTCGCCTTTGCGAATGCCGCGGCCGCCGATGGCCAGGATACCCTCGTCGCGGTGCGTACCCTCGATCCGGTTGACCGGGCACCAGCGGACCGACTGCCGCCCGCGGATCTTCCGCACGACGGCAAAGCCCGGATGCGGCGCCAGCAGTAGGTCGGGCAGGTTGGGGTGATCCTGCCGTTTGCAACGGTAGAGGTGCTCTGTCTTGTGCACGTGCGAGAAGATGTGCACCTCTTTGCCGTCGGGACCGCGGGCCGTCGCCTTGCGCAGGCGCTCGGCGAGCTCATCGCGCAACGACTCGTACTGGGCCGGCTCGACGATGCCGTGCGGGCCGCGGCCACGCAGGTTGATGTACAGATAGCCATAGATACCGGCGTGCATGACGCAGGCCCGCGTCCGCGACCAGTCGACGGCCAGCTCCTGCTCGATGCCGCGGGCACCCTGCTCGAAGCGCGTCACCTTGCCCTTGGTCAGACGGTGCAGCAAGTGCGCGGCGCGGGTGGTGGCCTGCTCCCATGGGCTGCGCAGGGCCAGGTAGCCCCAGTCCTTCAGCAGGCGATTCGGCTGCGCCTTGCCGTCGAGACTGCCGTGCCCGTGGTCGGACATGATGAGCACGTGGGCCCCGTTGCGCTCGGCGTACTCGAACAGCTCGCCCAGCACGCGGTCGAGCTGGGTCAGCACTTCCGCCGACAGACGAGCCTCACGCGGGTAATCCGGGGCCGTTCGCGGGTCGAGGTACTTCCACGCCTTGTGCTGGAGGTTGTCGACCAGCTTGAAGACGACCATCAGCACGTCCCAGCCGAACTTGTCGCCGCAATAGGTGGTCAGCTTGGCGCCCTGGTCGAAGCTGTTGGCGATGTACTTCAGGTTTTCGGCGAAGATATCCTGTCCGCCGAGGGCGCGGCGCTGCCAGTTCGTGCGGTAGTTGTAGTTCGGGATGAGCTCGAAGATCTCCTGCTTGAGCTCCTTCGGAAACGTGAAGTCGGCGTGGATGCTGGGCGTCTCGAAGCCGCTGATCATGAAGCCGTTGACCGGCTTGGGCGGATAGGTCATAGGCACGTTGATGCTGCCCACGCGCAGGCCCTTCTCGCTGAGCAGCTCCCAGAGCGTCTTCTCTTCGATCTGGTACGTGCTGTTGAAGGTGAGCTTGTGCTCGCCGGCGTCGTACTTCTCGAAGTCGAGGATGCCGTGCTGGCCCGGGCCCTTGCCGGTCATAAAGGTCGTCCAGGCGGCGGGCGTAATGGGCGGCTGGGTCGAGTGCAGGACGCCCGCGACCCCGTTCTCGATGAAGCGGCGCAGGTTGGGCATATGCCCGGCCTGCATGAGCGGATCGAGGACGTAGAAGGTGGCTCCATCGAGCCCGATAATCAGCAACCGGTCCACGATGGGCTTCAGCGGGCGGGCGGCGCGTTGCTGTGACGCCGGCACCTTGCATTCCGTGACGCCGGTTGTCCCATCCATCCCTTCACCACCTTTCACCGAATATCGTCCAGTCACGGCCAGTCTCTGGCCGTGGCCTGTCGCGGTCAGTTCGCTCGCACTGCGCCGTCGGGGACTGCGGCCCCTCGCCGGCCGCGGGGAACCAGCATACCCGCTTCCGGCCCGGCGCGACAGCCCCCCGGCTCGCCGTTTCCTCAGTGTTTCACGGGCAAACGCCGGCGCCGCGGCTGCACGACCAGATCATAGTCCGCGGCCTCGACGCAGCGCACGGGGACGAACTCGCCGACGGACGCAGCCTCCGCCGGCAGCAGGCACACCGCGTCCACTTCCGGGGCCTGGCCGGCGTGACGGGCGACGAGCTGCCCCGCCTCATCGGCCCCGTCGACCAGCACGTCGAACTCCTGCCCGATCCGCGCCCGGGCCGCGGCCAACGCGACCTCATGCTGCGTGAGCATGAACCGCTCATGGCGTTCCTGCCGAATCTCGTCGGGAATCTGCCCCGGCAGGCGAATCGCCGGCGTCCCGGGCTCGGGCGAGTAGCGAAACGCCGCCGCCGCCTCGAAGCCGAAGTCGCGCACGAAGGCGAGCAATTCATCGAATTCAGCGTCGGTTTCACCGGGGAACCCGACGATCATCGTCGTGCGGATCGCCACGCCCGGGATCTGCCGCCGGAGCTTCTCCAGCAACGCCTCCGTCTGCTCCCGCGTGACCCGCCGGCCCATCCGGCGAAGGATGCGGTCGTTGATGTGCTGGAGCGGGAGATCAACGTATTTCACCACGCGGGCACACTCGGCGAGGGCGGCGATGGCCTCATCGTCGAACACCGACGGGTAGACGTACATCAGCCGCAGCCAGCGGGCGCCCGTGCAGGCGGCGTCGAGTTGGCGCAGCAGGCCCGGCAGGCCGGCGTCATCACCACGATCGCGACCGTAGCTGGTCGTGTCCTGCCCGATGAGGATGAGTTCCTGGGCACCGTCAGCGATCAGCTCCTGGCACTCGGTGATGATCTCCGCCGGCGTCTTGCTGTGCAGGGGCCCGCGGATCGACGGAATCGTGCAGAACGTGCACTTCTGGTTGCAGCCCTCGCTAAGCCGGATGTAAGCGTAGTGCGCGGGCGTCAGCCGCAGGCGGCCCTGATCGTTCCACGGCTGGGGGTGATAATCGCCGAGGTGTAGCTCGTGACCCTGCGTGCGTCGGGAGCGGCCGCGCGGCGCCGTGCCCCACACGGCCCGGGCCACGTCATCCCGCCGGTGGACGCCGACGAGGGCGTCGATCTCCGGCACGGCTTCGAGCAGCATCTCACCGTCACGCTGCACCAGGCAGCCGACGACGACCAGCCGCCGCAGGCTGCCGTCCTTTTTGCGAGTGGCCAGGTCGGTGAGCACCTCGAGCGCTTCGGCGCGTGCGGCCTCCAGGAATCCGCACGTGTTAACCACGATCGTGTCGGCCGCCGACTCGTCGGGGGTAATGATCGCCCCGGACTCGGCGATGCGGCCGAGCATGACCTCGGAATCGACGAGGTTCTTGGCGCAACCCAGCGAGACGAAGCCGACGACGGGGGGTTCGGCGGGTTGGGCCGGCCGGCGACGAGGTGCGGCCTTCGGTTTCCGGTTACTGCTCATGGCGATGACTCGGTGTCCGCTCGTGGCGGAAGCGGCTCGCGGACGACTTTCCGCCAGCGTAGCGGGCGAGTACCTTTGGGGCAAACACCGACACGTGTCGGCGTCGACAGGTCGCCAGCGCAAACGGACGAGTGGAAGTTCCGGTGCTCGACAGTCTGGTTCAGTTCGTGACCGCGCTTGGCCGGTACGCCTGGGAGCCGCTGCGCGCCGTGCCCTGGACCAACTGGTCGGAGTTCTGGGTTCGGAATGTGCTGTGCCCCTGGGACAACCGGCTGGCGGTGCTCTTCTTCCTGCCGCTGGTCCCGGTGCTGTTCGTGTGGCCGCGACGGCATCTGCGGCTCGGCATGATCGTGACCGGCTGCCTGTTCATGGGCTGGCTGTTCGGGGCGGCGTTTGTGCCGGTTTGGGTGCTGATGTGCTACGCCTTCTTCTGCCTCGGCCAGCGCTACGCCATCGACCTCGAACGCCAGAATCGCCTGTGGTGGAACCCGTCGGCGGTCGTGATCCTGCTCGTGAGCCTCGGCTACCTGGTGTCGCTACGGCTGAAGACGGTCTCGATGCCCGGCGAGTGGGTCTACTGGCTGTATGGACACGCCGCCTGGCTGTTCCCCTTCGGCAGCCGGCCGTACGGGTTCGAGACGTTCTGCCAGCCATGGAGCGCCGAAACGGCGACGAAGCCACCCCAGCTCTTCGACGCCATCTTCATGCGGCCGCACACCTGCGGGCTGGTGATCTTCACGATCCGCATGCTCCACTATTTCTCGGAGATCAAGCGGCGGTCGATCCCGGCGGCGCAGCGGACATTCCTGAACTTCCTGTCGTTTTGCAGCTTCGGCCCGTTGGTGATGCAGGGTCCCATCGAGCGCTTCGCGTACTTCAACGAGCAGGTCGAACGCTGCCGCGATCAACGCCGACCGCGCGACCTGCTCATGGGCCTGCTGCGCATCTCGCAGGGAATGGGCAAAGCGTTGATCTACCGCTTGTACTTCCCCCTGCCGTGGCTGGTGGAGGCGTTCAGCGGTGACCGGACGGTCGACCAGATCCCCTATCTCACTCTGGTCATCAACATCCACATCCAGGTCTTCGCGCTGTACCTGCTCTTCAGCGCGTACTGCGACGTGGCCATCGGCCTGGCCCGGCTCGTCGGCTTCCGGGCGACGGAGAACTTCCGCCAATACTGGCTGGCCCGCAGCCTGACCGACGTGTGGCGCCGCTGGCATATCACCTTCTCATTCATCCTGCGCGATTACGTGTTCATGCCGCTCGTTCGACGACGCTGGTCGGCGGTGGCCGCCCTGGTGGTGACGTTCGTCGTCTGCGGCGTACTGCATAACCTGGACAACTACTACGTTCTCTGGGGCGTCGTGATGGGCCTGATGGCGGCGGTGAACCAACGCTGGGCGCGTTGGATGCGCGAGTTGGACCGCCATCCGCAACGCCGGCTGACCGCCATCCGCCGCGCGTGGCTGCGGCTGCAACCGCTGCCGAAGCTGTGCGCCTGGTTCGTGACGATCAACGCATTCATCCTGTCAGGGTACATCTGCCTGGGCAAAGCGGGCGGCCTGTGGATCCTGTGGGAACTGGTGCGACGGCCGGCGGCGGGGTTGTTGCAGCTTCTGGGCCTGTGGCCGGGTTGATGCCGGTCACATAGACCGCCGAAGGAAGGATTGAAATCGTGCCCTTGGTCGCAGCGCTGATGCCGATGACCGTCGCCGGCACGTGGCTGGCTTCGCTCGTGGAGCCGCTGCGCGACATGCCGTGGACCGACTGGCACGGCCTGTGGCTGGGCACGATAACAAGCGGCCGCAACGCGGCGCTCTACTTCCTGCCGCTGCTGTTGATCCTGCTGGCCCTGCCGCGGCGCGCTCTGCGAACCGGCATCCTGCTGACCAGCCTCGTCTTCGTCGCCTACGTCTTCGGACTGTTGTACCTTGTGCTGTGGCTGCTCACGTGCGTTGTGTTCTACGCACTAGGGCAGCGCTTCGCGGCGGCGGAGGCCGGCGACCGACGGTGGCCGGCGGCGGCGGTGATCGGCCTGATCGCCGGCTACTTCGTGCTCGTCCACGGCCTCGGGGCGATTCGCCTGCCGGAAGCGTGGGAAACCTGGATGACACGCGACGCCGCCTGGCTCTTACCGCTCGGCGCGCGGCGCTGGGCGTGGGAGCCGGGATGGCTGGCCGGCTTGCCGCTGCTGAAGGGCCTGCTGGCGCGCACGCACGATATCGGCGTCGCCTACCTCGCCATGCGGCTGGTCAGCTACTTCTCCGAGCTGAAGCGCGGGACGATTCGCCCCGAGCAGCGCAGCTTGTCGCGCTTCCTCTGCTGGGTGTGCTACGCGCCAACGATGATCCAGGGGCCGATCGAGCGGTACCGCGAGTTTCACGCCCAGCTCGATACGTGTTACGACCGCCGATCCTGGGCCGCCGTCGGCGTGGGACTGTGGCGAATCGTGCTCGGCCTCTTCAAGTGCCTCGTGTTCGTATCGGTGCTCGATCCGGCGATGAGCGAGTGGGGCATTCCGCTGTGGCGCCGGACGGTGCTGTACGAAACGCCGGAGAAGATCCAGAGCTACGCCCTGCTGTTTTTCGCCGTGCACATCCAGGTGCTGGCCGTGTACCTCACTTTCAGCGGCTACTGCGACATCGCGATCGGCATGTCGCGGCTGCTGGGCATCGAGGTCATCGAGAACTTCAAGCGACCGTGGATGGCCCGCAGCCTCACCGACATGTGGCGGCGCTGGCACATCAGCCTGTCCTTCATTCTGCGCGACTACATCTTCTTCCCGCTCACGCGCCGGCGGTGGAACCCGACGGCGAACCTGCTGCTGACGTTCTTCGTGTGCGGGATCTGGCACAACTTCAGCGCGCAGTACGCGGCGTGGGGGCTACTCATGGGCCTGCTCGTCGCGGTGAACCAGCGCTGGTCGCGATGGATGCGCAACCTGGACCGCCATCCGCAGCGTTTCTGCTCGCGCGTCCGCCGGGCGTGGCTGCGGCTGCAACCGCTGCCGAAGATCTGCGCGTGGCTGCTGACGATCAACGTCTTCGTCATGACCGGCTGGGTGTGCCTCGGCGGCAACGGGGCGGCGCGCGTGGCGTGGGAGCTGCTCCGCCGACCGCTGAGCTGGCTGCTCGGTGGCGGTGGCACGTAGGGTCCAGGCGCCGCCGGCGAGGATTGCCCAGGGGTCAAGAGTCTCAAGAATCTCATGTTCGCGCGCGCCGCAAATGAGACTCTTGGCGGCGTGCGGGCGGCCGTCGCGTGCTGCGGGCAGGGCTGGGTTGGGCGAGCGCGTGTTGGGCATTTGGGGGAAGCCTTCAGCCATCAGCCATCAGCCGTCAGCAACAAGCCGTGAGCCGTAGTGGCCGGTCTCCGTGCCGGCCGTTTGTCGCGTCCGGGCTCCGTACCGGACGTCTTGGGAGTGTGGCATGCTGAAGCCTCTGGCGCCGGCATGTCTTTGCCTGGCGTAGGGAAGAACATGCCGGCGCTGCGCTTCGGCATGCCACACAGGCGGGAG
>JASFQK010000043.1:0-55553 GCA_050115495.1 Phycisphaerae bacterium
GCGGACGCTGAATGGCGCGAAGCTTCTGCCGGACGTGATCGCCAGCGTCCGCTTCATCGACGGAGAAAAACCCGAGAAAGCCGCCGCCTGATCACGACGCCATCAACGACTTTTGACAATAGCTCAGCGAGGTGTTCCCCATGTCTTTGAAGTAGACCAACACTACGGGCCGCCCGTTATCCCGCCAGCCTTTCACGGCTGCCTTAATCTCGTGTATGGCCCCTTTCCTACCTACGCGGCGGTAGAAGATGCCGATCACAATGTCGGCACCGCGTATGTTCAGTGCTGGGTCGACTATCTCCTCTTGGATGTCCCGCCTAGCCAGCCCCGGTTGGGCATCGTTCTCCCACGTGTAAAGCTCCAACCCGATACGCTTGGCCTTATAGAGCTGATTGATCTCCTCAATAACACCCCTCGCAACATCCCTCTCTTCACTGACATCGCCCGGTGACACCAACACGACGCGGTACACGACCTTCATTTCTGGCATGTCTGCGCTCCTCCCCCACCGGCTGGTGCCGGCAGATGCTCGCGTGGATACGTTGCCAAGAAGCTCTCCCGAATCGCCTCGAAGTCCGCGACTGCAAGGGCTCGGGCAAGCACGGTGTCGGTATCGCTGAGGATGCTACCCAACGAAACGGACACGCCGTTCTGGATCACGTAACACACACCACCCGGGTCGATGAGAAAGTGCTTGCGGTCAGCTCCGGAGGCTGTGTAGCTCACGACCTTCACACCGCAGGCGGAGAGGTACCCGGTCGCAGCGGAAACTATGTCGACGAAACGGTAATGTGGCAGTCCAAGGAGCCGCCGACTCGCAAGGTTACGGCCGATGTAGAGTACCTCATAGAACTTCCAGACGTCTGGAAGAGCGCTGGCAGGCACGGCGCGGACTAGCCCCGTGATCTCCGTCGCGTTCAACGCGGTGATTACTGTTCCCAGTTTGATCTTGGGAGTTCGCGGCGAACAACGCAGGTCATGAATGATCTGGATAGTGGCGTCATGATGCCGGCCACAACCAGGGCGGAGTTGCGCCGCAACCCGTTCGTTCATGGAGTCCAACGGCAGAGCAAGCCAGTCCAGGACCGACGCCAGTTCGTGAACGAGGGCGACATCGACCCGACCGCTCGTTGACAACACTACGTACAGGCCTAGGCCCTGCGCGTGGTGGACAACCTGGTTGATACTCGGGTGGAACAGGGGCTCCCCGCCGGAGAGCACTACGGCCTGAGCCATATGTGTACGAAGCCGCGTGAGAATCTCGCAGGCCACATCAACTGGCATGTGACCAGCACTGGGCGGGGGACCGAAGCAGAATGGGCACTGACAGCCACATTTCCCGGTGACAAGCACGTCAGCCGCATAGGGCGCCATGGAATGACATCCTTGGACGCGTTCCGGGCGATCGAGACTTGGATTCGGCCTGCCGAAGCACATTGCCTCTTCATTGTAGTCGCCCAATCAAGCCAGTGAAGAGGCCATCGTGGACTCCGACTTGCCGGATAGCAGAGGATGGCTTGCCGTCACGCCGCCACCGGAGAGAACCGTCAGATGTCCCGCGACGTCACTTAAGCGGACGGCACCGCCCCTGGCCTGCTCCCCAGAGACTCATCCAGGTGTTATGAGAGTCCGTTGCCCAGCCGCGGCGTAACCGCGGCCGGGCAAGGCGGCTGCCGATGAAAGGGCAACGTCACGCCTCTGGGTAGATCGTTCGCTCGCTCCGCCAGGCGGACGCCGAGTCGACCGCGAGCACGCCGTCGCCCCGGCAAACCCGGTCCACCAGCGCCGGAGGGGGCTCTCACCTGAGCCATCCCGCGCATCTGCACGCGCTTACTCCACCGCAATCCCAAACGTCGCCGTCACGACCGCCTGCACGTCCTTGTCGATCGTATCCGTGTCGTACAGGCCGTAATCGCTCACGTCCGTCGACAGCGGCTCCGTCACTTGCAACACACCCATTCGCGCGTCCCGCAATTCACCCAACCGGCACCCAGCGCTCGTGGCGATCTGCTCGGCCCGGGCCCGGGCGTCCGCCGACGCCGCGGCCATCAGGTCGATCTTCAACTGGGCAAGCTGCGTGTAGTAGTACCGCGGCGCGTACGAGATGACGTGCAGCCCCTCCTGGAGTAACTCGGTGACGCGTCCCGCCGACTGGTTGACGGCCTGCACATCCGCCGTTGTCACCGTGAACTGCCGCCCGAGCGAATACTCGGCGACCTCGCGCGTCCTGTTCCCCTTCGCGTCCCGCGCGTAGTGCTCCGTCGTGCGAATCGCCGCCAAGCCGATCTCCGCATCCCGGAACCCCATATCCCCCAGAAACCGGCGGACGCGCTCCGTCGCCGTCGCCAGGTTGCCGAACGCCTCGCGCAGCTCCGCCCCGCGGCCGCCCACCTCGATCTGCCACACCGCCCGATCCGAGACGATGCGTTGGCGCGTGGAGCCCTTCACGACGATGGTCTGATCGCGCCGCACCGCCTCGCGCCCGTTGGCCCGATACGCGCGCGCAGCGACCACCGTACTGGTAACCAGACTGACCGCAACCCCGAGCGTGATGACAATAGCGACAGTGATAGCGTGCAGACGGACGTGGCACTCCATGGCGCTCCTCCCTGAGCTGAGAGATTGAAGCAAACCCAACCGTTCCCCGAGTCATCCTTGACTCGCCTGATGCGTCGATTCTACACCCGCTGTCAACAGGTAGCGCCCAAATTCTCCAACGACGCGCCGGCCGGGCTCTCTAACCGCGCGTCAGCCGCAGTTCAAAGCATGCCCCCCGCCCCTCGACGTCCACCGGCCGCAGGTCGCCGCCCATCGCCCGGGCCAGCCGCCGGCTCAGCGACAATCCCAGCCCCACACCCGGCGCCGAGTTCGCCGCCTGCCGTGCCGATTTGTGGAACGGGCGGAACAGCCGCGCCGCCTCGCCCGCCGCCAGCCCCGGCCCGTAGTCGCGCACCTGCACGATCCCCCACGCCCCGTCCTCCGCCAACGCCAGCACCACCCGCGCCGGCTCTCCGTCGGCCGCGTACTTGCACGCGTTGTCCACCAGGTTGAACAGAATCTGCTCCACCGCCGACGCATCAGCCGCCACGTGTGCCTTCCCCACGTCCCCCGCCGGCGGCGTGACGACCAGTTCGAGCCCCGCCCGCCGCGTCCGCTCGGCCAGCCGCGATCGCACCCCCTCGACCACCTCCGCCAGCCCGACCCGCTCCAGCCGCCCCGGTCCGCGCCCCCGCTCCAACCGGGCGTACGCGAGCACATTCTCGACCAGGTGGCTCAACCGCACCGCCTCGCCCTGGAGCGTATCGAGGTAGCTCCGCCGCTTCTCCTCGCCCACCACCAGCCCCTCCGCCAGCATCTCCGTGTACAGCCGGAACGTCGTCAGCGGCGTGCGCAGCTCGTGCGTCACCGCCGACACGAACGTCGCCCGCCGTTCGCTCAGCGCCAGGATCCCCAGCAGCAGCGCCGCCGCCGCAATCGCCGCCAGCAGCACGCAGCCCCACGCCACCATCAGCGACACCCGCAGCGGCGACGGCACGATGGCGACATTCGCCAGCGGCGGCCCCGGTTCGAGCGCCACCGGCAGCGCCGCCAGAGCCCGTTCGCCGCTCCGCCCGCCGCCATTCGGCAGCGGTACCAGCCGCGCCTGCGGAAACAGGTCGGTGATCTCGTCGCCCAGGTACGCCTGCAAGGCCGGCCAGTCCAGCCAGCACCCCTGCACGTACTCCCGCCCGTTCACGGCTACCCGCCGCGCCAGCAGCAGCACGTCCCCGACCCACAGCGGCCGCAGCACACCCGCCGCCACCTCGCCCGACCACTGCCGAACGTTCCCCATGTTGCTGTTCGCCGCGATTGACTGCTCCGCCGCCCGCTGCCGCGCCGCCCGCTCCTGCACATCTCGCTTGGCGAACAGGCTCCCCGTCATCGAGGGCACCGACGGCCGCCCTCCGCCCTTCCGCTGCTGTTTGGACGGCTGTTGCCCGGCAAGCTGCTGCTCCTGCTGCTCAGCCTGCTGCGGCTCGGCACTCTGCGGCATAGCGCTCTGTTGCGCGTCGTCTGGCATCGGCACCGGCGCCACGACCGACATCGTCGGCAACGGCCGCTCCAACGGCAGATCCTTGAACGCCTCCACCTTCACCAGCCCCGCCAGCCGCTCCAGCCGGCCCTCCGCCTGCTTGATCCCCACGGCGCTCGTGAACTGCTCCTCGGCCAGCGCCCGCATGTCCCCCGTCGGCACCTGCGGCGACGTCAACTGCCCCGCCTCATCAAACTGGAAATGCACCAGGATGTACGGCGAAACCTGCGCCAGCAGCGGCGACGGCACGAGCACATCGCCGAACTCAATCCGGTTGTACATCCGCGTGTACGCCCGCTCCGCCGGATAGAACGCGCTGTACGCGAAGTACGGCCGAGCGCTCTCCTGGGCGACCAGCGGCGTCAGGGCCGAGTCCAGCCGCCACAGCGCCAGCCGCACCGACTCGTCCGTCGTCGCCCGCCGCCGCGACCGGACGTCCAGCTCCAGCACCGTCACACTCAGCCACGCCAGCGTCACCAGCACCACCCCCAGGCACACCGCGAACGCCAGCCAGACGGGCCACGTGCGCCTCACGGTCCCCCCTCCGCCGGCGTGAACTTATACCCCCGGCTCCGCACCGTCTCGATGATCCGGGCGTCCTCGGCGTTGTCGCGCAGCTTCTCCCGCAACCGGGCGATGTGCATGTCCACCGTCCGCGTCTCGATCCCCCGCGGGTCGAATCGCCACACGCGCGACAGGATCTCATCACGCGAAACGGCCCGCCCCGGATTCGCCGCCAGGTAGCGCAGCAACTCCGCCTCGCGTTCCGATAACTCCCGCCGCTCCCCATCCGCGAACCGCACTTCGCTCCGCGCCAGGTCCACCACCCCCCCCGGAATCGGCACTTCCACCAAATCCAACGGTCGTTCCGGCGATCGCCGCAGCACGGCCTCCACCCGTGCCAGCAGCTCCTTCACGCTGAACGGCTTCACGACGTAATCGTCCGCCCCCAGCCGAAACCCCCGCAGGCGGTCGTTCTCTTCCCCGCGTGCCGTCAGCACAATCACCGGCGTCGTCGGCCGCGCCTCGCGCACCGCCGCCAGGATGTCGAGCCCGTCGCCCCCCGGGAGCACGAGGTCGAGCAGCACCAGGTCGTACTCCTGGTGCAGGGCCGCCTCGCGCCCTTCGTCGGCCCGTTCGGCCTGTAGCGTCTGGTATCCGGAGACCTCGAGCGCATCCACCACGCCCCGCCGGATCGCCCGGTCATCCTCGACCACCAGAATGCGCCGCCGCCTCATCGCGCCACCTCGTTTGCCAAGTCTGTCGCCGGACGCACTGCCTACAGCTTAGCCGGCCGGCGCTGCGCCTCCAACTGCGCCGCGCCGGCCAGCCTCTATCCACGCCGGTCCGGGAGGGGCACGCCCCGTCCGACGTCAGGATCCTTGCGGCTCTTTCACGAGCACCAGCTCGTCGCCGACCTTCAGCAGAATCTCACCATCAAGTGCTACGCACCCCTGCCGCCCCTCCGCCACCAGCCGCGCCAGCAGTTGGGCGAACTCCGGACTGCCGAACACAACTTCGCGCTCCGGCTTCTGGCTCGCGGCGCTCACCACGCGGCTGTCCACCCACCGCCCGCCACGCCGGAAGAACGCCCGGTCGTTCATCTGCTGCACGGCGGACTCCGACACGCTGTTCATGTTCTCGTCGAGGAACGAGTTCCGCGAATTCAGCACACTCTGGCCGCGCTGCCGGTTGAGGTTCATGCTCTGATTCACCGAACCCATCCCCGAGCGTACAGCCATCGCCCGCCCGCCCAGGTTCTTCTGCGCCTCGGCCATCACCTCGTCCCGCTTCGTCAGGTCCGTGCCCTCGCGGGCCAGGAACGCCGTGTACTCGGTCAGCACGCCGTACTCCGTGCTCAACTGCACGATCTCGTCGACCAGCTCCTTCAGGCCCGGATCGCGGATCGTGTCGGGCCGCAACGTCGCCGGATCCGCCCCTTTCGCCCGGATGTCATCGACGAGCGTGGCGATGCGCCGACTGGCCCACAGCCGCGGCACGAACGCATTGCGCGTGCTGGCCCGGTCGAGCGTGAAGTTCAGCTTGAACGCCTTCGGCCGGTTGAAGTACTGCCCGCGCAGATAGAAGTGCAGCGGCTGACCACCCACGTACCGCCCCAGCACGACGAGTTGATCGCCCGCGTACAGATCCGGCAGCGTCGTCGGCAGCATGTCGCAGATCCGTCCCGGCGCCGGCCGGGCATGCTCGTCCACCACTTCCAGCGTCGGACCGGCGAGCACCGGCCCTTCCAACTCGCCGAACACCTCGGCCACCTTCACCTCGACGTTCTCCCCGGGCAGGACAAACGTGGACATCGCCCGCGAGTTCTGCGCCAGCGACGTCAGCAGCGGCGTATTGACGTCAACCCCGACGCCAAACGTGAAGACGCGCCGCTGACATGGATTCACCTTCGTCGCCAGTTCGCGGATGGCCACCTCCGACGTCTCGCCGACGGTCGGTAGCCCGTCCGTCAGGAACAGCACGATCGGCAGCAGGTTGCCGGTCTGCGGCGATTGCAGCGCCGCCTGGAGCGCCTCGTAGATGTTCGTGCCGCCGCCCGGCCGCAGCGCCTGCAAGTACTCCATCGCCAGCCCTTCCGTCCGGGCGTCCTTCCGCACCGCCCGCTGCGAGAAGCGCGACACCGTGCTGTTGTAGTCGATGATGTTGAAGTACTCGTCCGGCCGCAGACCGGCGATGACCTGCATCGCCGCCTCGCGGGCTTGGTCCATCTTCTCCCCGCGCATGCTCCCCGAGCGGTCGAGCACCAGCGTCACCTCGCGAAGCTGCCGCACGGGTGGATCATCCTCCACCAGGTCCGCCGGCAAACCCGCCAGCAGCAGGAAGTACCCCCCATCCCCCGCCGCGTCCGGATACGCCAGCAACGACGCCGTGACGCCCTCCTGGGCGATCAGGTACGACAGCCGGAACGGCCCTGGCATGGTCGTCGCCGGCTCCTTCACGCGGATCGAAACCACGTTCGCCGCACTGCGCACCGTGAATACCTCGTGCGACGGAGAATAAACCGTCGAGATCGGCTGCTTGCTCTCGATCCGCACGGACACGTTCCACGGCACCGCCAGGGCCAGCGACTCGCTTCGCGGCAGGTAGTAGTCCACCCGGCTTCCGTCGCGCGGCAATACGTGCTCGTACGTCAGCCGCACCTTCTGCGTCCCCCGCGCCGGCACCGGGAACACGCTCGACCGCACCAGGTTGAAGCCGGCGAATTCCAACAATGCCGGGTCCTTAATCCTCGCCACGATCTCGTCGTACGTCTGCTTGGCCTCTTCCTGAGGCAGCACGACGGCGGTTGGCGCCGCCCCGCTGCCCTGGAACGTGAACCCGCGGACCGCCGCCCTGTCAGGCACCGGCACCAGCAGCTCCGCGTCCGTATCCCGGCCGCTACGGTTGCGCAGGCTGATGTCCATCGTCGTCGTCGCCACCTGCTCGATGATGACCACGCCGACGTCGACGGCCGTGATCTCAATCGCCTCATCCCCCTCCATGGGGAACGCCCGCGACTGCGGCATCACAACGTTCGACGCCCGCCGCCCACCACTGAGGGCCGACTGGGCCAGGACCGGCGTCGCCAGCCCCCCCGCCAGCACCAGCACCGCCACCCATACTCCGGATCGTTCTTTGCGCGTCATCTTCGTTCTCGCTCTGCTGGGGCCACTGACCAGTCCTTCACCTGTCCTGAGTATCGCTGCGCCGCCCCCGCGGTGCTGTAAAAGGGGTGTAACATCGCGCCGGCGGAATTCCGCCAAACCCCGCCAGCTACGTGTTTTCCGGGCGTTTCTGTCGGCGGAACGTCACAAAAAACCGCCGCTAAGGTTGACAATCGATTCTTCTCGACGAATCCTTAGGATGAGCGAGGTCGTGTTGCTCTTCCTAACTTTTCCACCCCTCGCTCGACAAGTTAGGTCGGCCCGCTGGGTCGATCGACTGCCACGAGCTGACATCAAACCAGCCTCATCATCATCGTCCTACCTTGGAGGCTGCCGTGGCAGATGCCTGGCAGCGGTCGCACTGCTGTAGCCCGCGACCAACTCTGGTGATTTGAGAATTCGGTTGCTTGTCTGACCGTCCCACTGTGTGGGCACGCGGTCGCCGGAGCCGGATCGTTCCGACCCGCCCTCCTGCCGCCGCTCCCTGCCCCGCTATGGACCGTGTGCGCCCGCACCCGTCAGGGCCGCCCGGCGACGGTGACGCCGGCGGCATGGCCGTGACAGAAAGGAGGACCGCCATGCCCTGCAAACGACCCGGTCTCGTCGAACGTAGTTTCGACCGCGCGTTGTTCGCCGCCGCGGTGCTCTACGCCGCCGCCATGGTCACCCAGTTCGGCGTACGCTCGCCCAACCGCGTCGAATATATGGATGACTCACTGGCCCCGGGCGAACTCGACGCCGCCATCCTGCAAACGGCCGGCAACCTCCAGGCCCAACTGGCCACGTTGCCGCCGCCGATCGTCGAAGTTCCCCCCTACCACAAGTACTTGACCGCTGCCCATGCCGCGGGCACGCTCGACGGCCCGCTCACGGTGCCGGCCACGCTGCCCCGCGCCGTCGATTTCGGCAATCCCATCCCCGACCTGACCCCGCGTGACCCGCGCGGCGTGCGCTTGGCGCAACCGCTCCCGCCCGGCCGGCTTGCCGTCTCCGCCGGCCGTAGCGTGCTGCGTGTCGCCAACGACGACCGCCAGGCCACGTCGTGGGTCACGGTCGGCGGCCTGTTCGATACCGCCGCCCAACGCCAGGCCTTCCGCGACGCCGGCTATGCCGAGTTCCGTTGCCAGGTCTGGATCGGCGCCGTCGAAGCCCAGCGGCAGGAGCAGCTCCCAGACGGCACCTACACCGCCTGGGAGCAAGTAGCGATGCAGCCGCTGCCCGGCACGCCGGACCTCTCCACTGTTCCCTGGTCCGACCGCGCCGCGCTCGCCGAAGCCCACACCTGGATGAAGGCATCGCAGGAGCAGCTAACGCAACCGCCCTTTCGCGAAGTGATCGCCGGCAGCACGTGGCAGCATCCCTTCGGCGACGACGCCACGCGGAGCGACCTCGTCCCCGTCTGGGTGCACGACACGAACGTCATCCCCGGCCACACATACCGCTATCGCATGCGCGTCGACCTGTGGAACGCCTATGTCGCCCGCGAGGATCTGCTCGCCAACGCCGACGACGCGAGCCGCTGCCTGCTCGCCGGCCAGTGGTCCGCGCCGAGCGAACCCTACACCGTCGCCCGCGACGTCCAGTTCTTCATCTGTGGCGTCAGTCCGGCGGCGAAGAGCGTCTACGTCGAAGTGTGGAAGTGGTACGAAGGCACGTGGTTTCGGCGGAGCTTCCCCGTCACGGTCGGCGAGGTTATCGGAACCGTCTGCGACGTCGCCATCGGCCGTGATGGCGCCGGGCATACGCTTCGGGCGCCTGTGGACTTCTCCACCGGCGCGTTGGCGCTCGACGTGCGCTTCGACGAACTGCTAACCACTCGTGACGAGAAGGTCACGGCCAACAACGACCCCGCAACCGCCCACGACACGGCGGCCGCTGGTGACCAGGTGAATGGCCCTGGCACGGCCGCCGCTGTCGTGGTGCATTTACGTGATACGACGACGGCGGCACTCACGTATGTGGACGCACTGGGCGACCAGGTCCGCACGAAGTTCGCCGCTCAGGATCGTTATGACCCGATTCGTAAGCAACTGGCCGTCGCCGTGCCGCCCCGCCCGGCGCCGGCCCCCGAACCTTCCCCTCCTCCCAGGCCCACCGTACCGGTGGGTCCACGTCCCTAGTCAGCGCCGCGCACACACAAGGGGGCGCCCCGTTCCGCTCGCCCGGGCGGACGGGGCACTTTTCTGCGCCCACGGCTCACGCGAGGCCAAGGTGGCTGGCTACGTTCGCCCGCCTCCCGGGCGGGGAAGACGGGAAGAGGGGGGGCGTTGGCCGACCGACCAGGGACTGAAGTCCCTGGCTACGTTCGCATGCCCTCTGGGCAAAGAGACGCACATCTGCTCACACTGCTGACGAAGAGACGCACATCCGCTCACGCTCCGGGCAAAGAGACGCATATTCCCTCACCCGCAGTCGCGCGTTCCTCCACCCGAACGACGCCCATTCCTCCACCCAAACCGCGCGCGTTTCTCCACCCGAACGGTGCACATCACTTCGCTCAGACGGTGTGCGTTCCTCCGCCCCGAATGGCACACTTCCCTTCGCCCAGACGGCGCACGTTTCTCCGCCCAGACGGCGTGTGCTCCTCCGCCCTGAAGGACACGCGTTCTTCCGCCCAAAAAACACGCATCTCCTCGCCCGGAGGGCGCACGATCGTAGCCAGGGACTTCAGTCCCTGGTCAGCGCCCTCCTTTTCTTCTCTTTCTCTTCCTCCCCGCCCGGCGGGCGCACGAATACCCGCAATGCACAAGGCCCGCCCCCTCCCTGCCTCGTTGCCTCGTTGCCTTCTTCCCCTTCCCCCTCACTGCTCCAACCGCACCTGCACATTCACAAACTCGAAATCGTCCAGGTCGCCGCGGCAGACGACGCCCTGGATCTCCAGTGTGTTGAAGCCCTCGATCAGCAAAGCCGGGTCGAACGACGCTTCGAATTCGCCGAAGCTGCCGTCCGCCGGCGAGGTGCGTAGGGTCTCGTCGAGCAGCGCTCCGTTGATGTACAGCCGGTGCGGGCATTGCACGCCCTTGGCCAGGAGGGTGATCTTCGCTCGCCGAACGGCGGTGAGGTCGTGCTGCGGGCTCAGTTCGAACAGCGCCCGCCACGTCTCGCCCTCGGCCTGCTTCTGGAACTGGCTGTTGATCCGCCCTGCCCAGCGGTCGTTGCCGAGGTGATGGACGACCGGCTCGCTCTCGACGGCGACGAGTTCATCGCTGAGCGGCTCGAGGGCGAAGTCCTGCGTCAGCCCGCCGCGCCGCAGTTCCCGCCCCGGCACGTTCACCGCCCCCGGCACGTAGCCGTCGTGCGACGCGGTCAGAGCCACGAAGTCCGGCAGACGCGGCACGGGCAACGTGAACCGGCCGGCGTCATCGGCGACGGCGATGAGCGGCTCCGCATCCGCCAGATCGAGCCGTAGCGTCGCGCCCGGCAACGGCTCGCCGGTGGCGGCGTCGGTCACGCGTCCATCGATCACGCCCGCCGGCGGCTGGTCGCCGTCCTGCCGAGCGCCGCCGCGTACCGGCGGTTCCGTCTCCTTCGGCAATTCGAGATCGAGGGCAAGCGGCACCGCGACCGCACGGGCCACGTCATCCGCCGCCGGCGTCGAGGTCACCGACACGACCGGGTCCGCGACGCGCGGCGTGGCCGTCACGCCGGGCGTCGCCGACTCCTGCCACGACTTCGCCACCGGCCGCGGGTCGATCTTCACGCACGTTCGCGCCGGTTGATCCGTCGCGGGAACCAGCGACGGCACGCCGGCCCGCACACCTTCGGTCGTCGCCGGCGCCGGCTGCGCAGCATGCTCGGCGACCGGCGCCGCCTGTCCCTGCTCGAGTTCGGGCAGCGACAGGTGTAACGGCTGCACGGCCACGGGTTTCGTCGGCCGAACCGCCATGCTCTGCGCAGTTGCTGCGCCTGGACGGACCTCGATCGCCTTCTCGCTCGGCGCGACTGCCGACGCCGACTCGGGCACGCCGACACGCTGTGCCGGCGGCAGTGCGGCCACGGTCGCCGGCGCCGTCACCGCTTCGGTCGGTCGCAACGGATCCGCTCGCGTCGGCGAAGCCGCCACCGGCGTCGGCACCGGCGCGCTCGCTGCCTCGGCTGTCGCCGACGGCGCATCGGCGGCCGGCAGGGCAACGTCAATGTTCACCGGCGGGCGCACATCGGCCGTCGTCGCCAGCGGCGGCGTCACGCTCGCGCCGACCGTCGCCTCACGCGGCTGCCCCGCGTCGGCGAAGCTCCCGCGCTCTTCCGCGACATTCTGCGCCAATCCACGTTCGGGCGTGACAACCGCCGCCACCGGAGGCTCCGTCGGCTGACTCGTCGCGAACACCGGGCGGCCCCGTTCGTGCAGCGGTGCCTCCGCCGGCGTGGCGGGCGTGTGCGGCGCCGCCTCCTCGACCGCGATCTTCGCCACCTCGCTCGGCAGCGCCAGCTCCGGCAGCCGATCGAGAGCGATGGTCACCGGCGGAATCTCGGGCGGCGCGCTGTCCACCTCCGGCACGGGCGCATCCGCCGCCGCCGACTCCGCCACCATCTGCTCCGGAACGTCCAGCACGTGCGACGCACTCGGCAACTCGGCCAACTCGGTCCGCGCCTCGACCGTCACCGCCGGCTCTGCCCGCTCCGGCGTGAACGTCTCCGCCGGCGGCAGCACCAGATCCACCAATCCGCCGCGAATCTGCGTGGCGAGGCTCTCCGCTCCACCCGGCGTGGCGAGCACCACCTGCACGCGACCGTGGCGCAGCACACCCGACAGCGACGCCGTCACCTGCCAAAAGCTCAGCAGCAGCATCAGCAGTGCATGGGCAAGTAGCGACGCCAGCAGACATTGTGTGATCAGCGCCAGCCGCCGATCGCGCACACTCCCCCAGAACGCCCGCAGAAGCAGCAGCAGGATCAGCGCCAGCAGCAGCCACCCGAGCAGCGGCAGCAATTCGCGCAACAGCGCCATCCAATCCACCGGCGTGCCCGGCTCGGCCGCGGTGAAGACCTCGCGGGCCGATGTGTAATACAAGTTGTAGTCAGGCTCGCCGCCGACCTGCTGCCGCGAACGATCGCGGTCGGAGCTGAAGTACAGGGCGTAGCCCAGGTGCGTCAGCCCCGGATCGAGCTCGTTCATCGGCGTGTTCACCGGGGCACCGAGCCCGATCGGCGGCTCGTGTGTCCCGTCCATCCGCCGACTGCGATACAAGTCGAACCCGCCCATGCCACCGGGCCGATCCGACGCGAAGTACACGAAGTCGCCGGCGGGACTCACGCACGGCGCGCCCTCGTTGTCCGGCGTGTTCAGGGAACCGACCGGCCGCGCCGGCCCGGCACCGGCCTCGGTCAGTGCCGCCGAATAGATGTCGTACGTTCGGCGGAAGAGGTCTTCGCGAACGGTCGCCGGCCAGGCGTGCGGATCGGGTGTCTCTTCCAGCACGGGCCGCGGCCGGTTCGAAGCGAAGTACACGGTCGCGCCGTCAGGCGTGAGCGCCGGCCCGTAATCGTTGTACGGCGAATTCACGCCGGGGCCGAGGTTGATCGGCTCCTGCCAGCCGTTGCTTCCGCGGTGGGCGACCCAGATATCGTAGCCGCCACTGCCGCCCGGGCGATCGCTGTAGAAATACAGCGACGTCCCATCCGGCGACGGCTCGGGCCCCAATTCGTCGTGTCCGGTGTTGATGTCGGCGACCGGCACGGCTTCGGTCCAGCCGTCGACGGTGCGCTGTGACATGAACAAGTCGGCGTTCTCGCCGGCCTTGCCGCGGACGAAGTACAGCGTCAGCCCGTCCCAGCTCAACCGCGGCTCGTAGTCCTGCCGCTCGGTGTTCAACGCCGCCGACAGGCTCACCGGCGGCTGCCACAAGATGTCCCGCGGATCGCCAGCACTCACCGGCTGCCGAATCGTGTCGGCGTCGGTGTAGAACTCACGCGGCCGCGGCAGCACCGTCCACACGATCGCCGCCCCGCCGGCCACGACGGTCGCCGCGATCGCGATCCACAGCCAGGTCCGCCCAGAACGCATGTCGATCCTCGCTCGGTTTGCCTCAGCGTGTCGAGCGGCCGAGACAGGGGACAGGCACCACGCATCGCGCCATCTCTGAACCGGTCCGCTCGCCGTGGCGCGGAGACAGTCCCCTTTCTCGGCCGGCGGCTATTCCTCCAGCACCGTGTCCAGGTACGGTTCCTGGATGCCCGCGGCCTTGCAGATATCCAGCACGCGCACAACGTTGGCGTACACCGTGCCGCGATCGCCGCGCACGGCGACTTTCTGCTCCGGGTTCACCTCGACGCGCTGCGTGACCATACGCCGGAGCTCCTCCGGCTCGACGGCCTGTCCGCCAAGGATGATCCGCCCGTCGCGGTCAACGTTGATGACGATCTCACGCAGGTTGGCGCTGATCGGCCCCGCGGCCCGCGCCTCCGGCAGCGCGATCTGCATCTCCCGCTCCTCCTGATGAAATGTCGTCGCCACCAGGAAGAAGATAAGCAGCAGGAAGACCATGTCGATGATCGGCGTCAGGTCGATCGACGGATGCGATTCGACTTCGTCAGCTTGCAGCAGCATCATGCACCCCCTATCTCGCCACCGCCGGGACTTCGGGGCTGTTGCCCGCCGCCACTGCTGGCTCGGGCATCGGCGGCACGCGATCCACCGCCGCGCTGGCCGTCGCCACCGGCCGCGTCCGCCGGCGAACGACGTGCTCCTCGATGAAGTCCACGGTCATCTGGTCGATGTCGAGCACAAGCCGCTGAATGCGGGCCGCGAGCCAGTGATGTGCGATGAGCACGGGGATGGCCACGATCAGCCCGGCGGCCGTCGTGATCATCGCCTCGTAGATGCCGCGAGCCAGCAGCTCGGTGCGACCGAGCGCCTCGCCCGACGACGCCACCGTCTGAAACGCCCGGATCATGCCGAAAATCGTCCCGAGCAGCCCCATCAGCGGCGCGATCGAGGCGATGACGGCCAACGTCCGCAGGAATCGCCGGAGCTTCAGCACCTCGCGCCGCCCCGCTTCGGCGACGTGCTTCTCGATCCGCTCGATCGGCTCGCCCAGCCGCCGAATCGCCGCGATGAAGATGTTCGCCACCGGGCTGCCATCATCGCGGCAATAGCGGAGTGCCTCCGCCGCGTCACCCGGCCGCTCGCCGAGCCGCGATTCGAGACCCGGCAGGAACCCGGCGGGGATGATCCGCACGCGGCGCAAACTCAGTGCCCGCTCGATCACCACCG
Source organism: Phycisphaerae bacterium (assembly GCA_050115495.1). GTDB lineage: Bacteria > Planctomycetota > Phycisphaerae > UBA1845 > Fen-1342 > JAAYXS01. The sequence goes on from JASFQK010000043.1 coordinate 14,951, forward strand.
CCAGCGCCAGCAGCGACGCCAGCCCGATCGGGATCATCATCGGCCCGCCCTTGATGATGAAGTCCCACACCGATTGCACCTGCACGGCACTGCCCGCCGCACCGTCCGCCTGCCCCAGCAAAAACCCGGTCGTGGCCAACAGGTTCACGATCCGCACTCCCTTCGTTCGTTCGAGACATGCGGGCGGCGACTACTCGTCGCGACCCGGCAAGGCACCCCCGCCCAGCTTCCGCAGCCGCTCGCGAGACAGCTCCGCCCACCGCGACTGCTCGTATTTGTCGACGACCGCCTTGAACTGCTCGCGAGCCTCGACCGCCTTCCCCTGCGCCTCGAAGCAGCGCCCGGCCTCGTACAGCGCGGCGGCGCTCCACTGGGGATAGGCGTAGAGGATGTCCACCTTCAGCAGCTCGCGCGTCGCGGCCTCCAGGTCCTTCTTCGCGAAGAGGCATTCGCCGATCTGGAACTGGGCCCGGGCCGCCGTCGGTCCCTGGTGACGATCGACGACGACCCGGTACGCCGCGATCGCCTCATCGTGGCGATCCTGGTTCTCGCGCGCCCACGCCAGCCCGAACTGCGCCTGAAACCAGTTCTCACTGTCTGCATAGCGTTCGAGGTAGTCGGCGAACACCTTCTCACTGCGGGCCCAGCGTTGCAGCACGGCCAGGGCCTCACCGAGCCGCAGCAACGCCGGCCCGTGCACGGCATCGCCGGCGAAGCGTTCGGCGATGCGCGTGAGATGCGTGACGGCTTTCTCATGCTGCCCCGCCCGGAAGCTCGCCTCGCCGCAGAAGAAGCTGGCCGAGGCGACCAGGCTGCTGTCGGGGTATGCCTCCAAAAACCCCTCGAGCAACTTGATCGCCTCTGTATCGTGACCGAGCTCGAACTCGCACACGCCGAGCCGGTAGGTCGCCCGTTCCTGCACCGCCGGCGGGACGTCGGTCCCCGCCCGCACGCGCTGGAGCAACTGCCCCGCCTGCTCATGATGGCCGGCGGCGGCCTTAATCTCCGCCAATTCGAGGGCAGCGTGCACGTGCAGTTCACCCGGCGCTTCGACCAAAGCCCGGTACGCCTCCTGGGCCTCGTCCGTCTTCCCGAGTTGCCGCAGACACCACGCCTTCTCGTACCGCACAGCGCTCTGTAGCGATGCCGAGAGCTTGCCGAGCCCTTCCCGTTCCAGTCCGCGGATCGACTCCAATGCCTGGTCGCAGTGATCCTGCCGCGCCTGGGCAACGCAGACCTGGGCCCGTGCTTCCCGCGCGTGCTCGTGGTCACCGTACCGATCGAGGAACTCCCGCAGGACCTTCTCCGCTTCCGCGTACCGTTCGAGCAGCAGCAGCGCTTGCCCACGCTGGTACCGTGCCTCCGCGGCCAGCGTCTCGTCCGGCGACGAATCGAGCACTTTCGCAAACTCGTCGGCGGCATCCTGCGGGCGCTGCTGCCGGACGGCGATCGCCCCCAAGTGATTGTGGGCGAAGACGACGAAGCGTGACGCCCCATCCTGGGCGAGCACCTGCGTGAACGCCTCGCGAGCTTCGTCCAAACGGTCGAGCGCCACGAGCGCCTGCCCGCGTTCGAACATCGCCTGCAACCGCTGCGGCCCCTTGGAGAAATGCGCCAGCAGCTTGTCAAAGACCGTCAACGCGTCGTCGTGTCGCCCCTGCCGCTGCTGAGCGAGCCCAAGCTGAAGCAGCGCATCCTCGGCCGCCGCCACCGTCAGGTCATCACCGAGATACTGCGTGAGACACTTCTCCGCCTCCCCCCAATCGCCGGCCTGGAAACGCAAGTCGCCCAAAGCCAGCAGCGCCGGCCGCAGTTCCGGACGGGCCAGGTCGTCGGTGGACAAGCCGGCCAGCATCTTCAACGCCTCGTCGCCGCGATCGAGCCGGTACAGCGACATGCCCAGCCGATACGTGGCCTGCGCCTGTCGCGAGTCATCGGGATACGTCTTGCGAAATCGTCCGCCGGCCGCCACCGCCGCCGCGTACTCGCCGGCCGCGTACTCGTTCTCCGCGACCAGAAACGCCACATCCGCTGCCAGGGCGTTCTCCGCGTACTTGCGCTGGAATCGCCGGCAGTGTTCGCGGCATGGGTCATACTGCTTCGTGCGGTGGGCGACGAGCGCTGCCAGATACAGAGCATCGGGCTCGAGGTCATGCCCGGGGAAGTCGTGGCCGAACGCCTCGGCTGCCTCGGCCGCGGCTGCATCGTCCTCCAGCCGGACCAGGGCCACCAGCCGGTCGTACGCCATCTCTGCCCGCAGATCGCTCTTCGGATACTCCGCGATCGCCTTCTCCAGCCGCTTCGCCGCCTCGCTCGTCTCGCCCTGCCGCAACTGGCACTTGGCGATCCAGTAGGCGGCATCGTCGGCCAGATCGTCGTCGGCGCGGGCCACCTCCTGGAACAGCTTGCGAGCCCGCCCGTAGTCCTCGGCCTCGAAGTAGAGGCAGCCGCGCAGCAGCTTCGCCGACGCAGCCAGCGATCCGTCGCCGTGCTCCTTCAGCAGACGATCGAGATAGCCCGCCGCTTCCTCCCCCTTGCCGCCATGATAGGCCAGCGTCGCCAGACCCATCAGCGCTTCAGCCTCGTATCCCGACTCGCGATCATCCAGAACGCGACGGAACCACTCGGTCGCCTTGGCCGGCGCGTTGCTGTGCTGGTGACACTGGGCGATGAGGATGCCGGCGTGGTGCGCGAATGGCCCCGCCGGGAAACGCTTCAACACCCGTTCGAGCCGCTCCGCCGCCGCGGCGTAGGCCCCCTGCTGCATCTCGGCCAGAGCGCCGAAATAGTCGACGCGTTCGGCGAGCGGATTGTCCGGCCACTGCTTGGCGAACGCGGCACACCACTCGACCGTCTCGGCGTAATGCCCGCTGCTGAAGAGCGCCTGAGCGCACACCGCCGCCGCATCGTCCGCCAGCGCGTGTTCCGGATGGGTTCGCACGACGTGCAGTAAAGCTTCCACCGCCAGCCCGTATTCGCTGCGGGCCAGGCGGCACTGGCCGAGCATCGTCCAGACCTCGGCGTCGTACGCGAAATCCTTGTCGCGAGTGAGCTGTTCGAGCTCCGCCGCCGCCTCGTCGAATTTCTCCGCGCGGAAGCAGCACACCGCCAGTCCGTACCGGGCCAACCGCACCTTCTCATGCCGCTTGTGGACGGACAGGAAAGCGCGGTACTCCTCCGCAGCGAGGTCGTACAGCCCGCGATTGAGCAGGCCGTTAGCGCTCAAGTAAGCGCGATCGGCTTCCGCGTCGGTATCATCCGCCGGCGCTACCTGCGTCACCGCCGCCAGCACGAGTAGAACGAGAACAGCAAACGTGCGAGTGTGGGCCCCTGCCTGCGTCATGGGCGATGCTCCCTCATCCGGATCCCAGTCGCGCCGTGGCCAGAGCCCGGCGCTACCGGGCGAGCCCGCCGCAACCGGCGTGCTCGCCCGGAGCCAATACCCCTCCGATCTGCCCCGCCTCAGCAGCGGGGACCGCGCCTCTCTACTTCAGCTCGGGCGGCGGCGTCCTCTCGCAATCCTTCGCGCGATGCGTCGACTCGAGCAGCTCCAGGGCTTCCTGCAACCGATCGATCACGTCCGACTCCACCGAGCCGGCCTTCTCATCCAGCTTCTCGGCCTGTCGCTCGAGCTCCTCGGCGCGACGCTCCATCCGGCGGACCTGACGTTCCAGGGCGCGGGCCTGGTTTTCGCGCTCCCGCCCCTGGGCGTTGAGCGCCCGGATCAGCGAACGCTCTTCCGAGTCGCTCGCCTGGTCGAACAGCTTCTCAGCCTGCTCCATCAGCGCCTCAGCCTGCTCGGTGATGGCCTCCGCCTGCGCGACCAGTGAATCGGCCTCGGCCATCAACTGGTCCGCCCGCTGCCCCAGTCCGTTAGTGAACTGCGCGAGGGCCGAATTCATGGCGGTGAACGTCTCCGGCGAGGTGACGCCGGTCGATTCCCACACTTCGAGAGCCCTCAGCGCCGGTTCGACGGCCGCCCAGGCTTCCTGGTCGCCCAGCATCCTGGCGGCTTCCTTCGCCTCCGCCGCATACGCCCGCACCTGCTCCCGCGCCTCTGCCCACTCGGCCTCATCCTCGTCCATTTGCAGGAACGGCGCAGCGGCCTGGTACTCCTGCAACGCCCTCGTCCACGCCCTGCCGTCGACCTGGCCGCGCGTGGTCGGGTTGATCATCTCGACGAACGCTGCGAAGACGCGGTGCTGCGCCGGCGTGCCACGCACGATGATGCCGCCGTCGAACGGCTCGACCATGATGGGCACATCCGACCGGATCATCAGCGCCGTCAGCGCTTCGAGCTTGCCCTCGGGCAGGTGGTAGCTCCGCCCGGTCGTCTCACCGCTGTCCGCTCCGGACGCGAAGAACTCCGGCAGAGCACGCATCGCTGGCATTTCCGGAAGCTCCGGCATGGGCGGCATAGGCGCGACCGGCGGCACCGGTGGCACCGGCGGCACCGGCGGGATCGGCGGCACGACGATCGCCCCGTCCATATCCGGCGCGACCCAGGCTCTGCCCCGCACGCTCGTTAGCGCCCGCAGCTCCGCCAACTCGCGGGCCAGCTCATCCAGCTCGCGCTCCAGTTCAGCCAGTTGCTCTTCGAACTCATCGGGCATGCCACGGCCCGCGGCGACTCCTCTCGACGGCCGGACCACAGTCCGCGATCGCCCACCGCCGGCGACGGCCCGCGACCGACCGCCACGGCCGGTTCCGCCAGCCGTAGCCTGCGAACGTCCACCGCCGCGGGTCCGACCGGCCACGGCCGGCCCGTGCCCGCTGTCATCGGTTCCGCCGAGAGCGCGCAGCAGCCGGCTGGCCGAGTCCTGCAGCAGTCCGTTGCCATCGTGTGTTGGCGCTCGTGTCGTGCCGGCGACGGCCGGCGCCGTCGTCGGGTGGTCGCCCGGCGTCGCCCAGGCAGGCATAGCGACCCACCCCACCAGAGCCAGGAACAAGGCCAGCACCAACCCGGATGCAGACAGACCCGGGCGGGCAGTTCCGGTCATGACCATCGTCAATCTCCTTGCAAAGCGTCTGGCTCCCACTGATGTCACCGCCATACCGACGGCCGGCGCGGCAGCTCCGCCCCGACCGACGAACGCCTTCGTGTGGAGCAGCGCCTCGGCGTAGGCCCGCCGCCGCTCCGGCATCAACCACGTCACCCACGCGTCGCAGCAGAGATCAGCCTCCTCGTGCAAGCGACGCCGAACCCACCAGATCACCGGATGCCACCAGTACACCACGCGCACCAGCAGCTCGAACCAGCACAGCCAGTGATCCCCGCGGCGCAGATGAGCCAGTTCGTGATAGACGATCGCCTGCCGCCCGACGGGATCGAGCTGCCCCCACAGCCGGGCCGGCAGCACCAGCCACAGCCGCCGCCCGCACCAGATCAGCGGCGAGACGTCGTCGTGGACCATGAGCACTTCGGGCGCCCGCCGCAGCTTGAGCGAACGTGCTGCCCGCAGCACCATCCGCCGCACGCTGCGCGGCGCTGCATGTGCCACGCGTAGCCGTCGCCGAAACCGCCACGCCAGCCATACCTGCCACAGCAGCAGCAATCCGCCGCCCACTCCCCACACCGTCGGCGGCATGCCCGGCAGTTGGGCCACCGCCGCCCGCATCGCCGCCAGTCCGGCCACCCACTGCCCCCACCACAGTGCCCAGCGGGCCGGTTCGTCGGCGACTTCGACTTCGACGGCCGCGGGCGGCACGTCCAACTCGCCGCTAGCCAACGGGGCGGCAGCGCTGCCCTCCGTCGCGGGACGGTCCGCGTCCAGCGACAGACGCGCCGTCCCCAGGCTCCCCTCGATCTGCGGGAATCGGCCACGAGCGGAAAGCAGCTCGGTCGAGCCTGGTGCCGCGGGGAGCCTTTGCGGCACACGCGGCTCGACCCGAGCCACCGCTTGGGGTGAGACTGTGGCTGATTCACCCGAAGATCGTGGCGGCAACCACGGCCGCGGTGCCGCCGTTTCCTCCGGCTCGGCGAAAACCGCCGGTGCCGGTTCCTCCTGCACTATTGCGGCGGGCGGCCGGTGCTGCTCCACCACCGAAACAGCCGGTGTATCCGGCGTCAGCCAGGCCACCGCATCCTGCGCCCACGTCGGCAGCGGCAGCCGCGGCAGCGCCAACGGCATCACGAACGCCAGCAACACCGTCAGCCAGAGCACGTGCCGCGTCGCCGGACTCAGCCGCGTACACCGGCACACCACGGCCACCAGCGCCGCCAGCGGAATCACCAGGCAGGCGTTCTGCCACAGCGTGTCGGCCGTGAGACTCATCCAGCTCATCGGCTATCTGCCTCCGTGCCACCGGCTACCGCTAACCGGGATCCAACTCGTCAATGAGTTTGTGCAACTGGGCGATTTCGTCCGGCGTGAGCCGCTCGTGCTTCACCAGGTGCAGCACGAGTTCGCCCGCGGCCCCGTCGTACAACTGATCCAGCAACGTGCGCAAGCGTGAGCGGCTGAGCCGCTCGCGCGTGACGCGCGCCCGGTAGACGAAGGCGGGCCCGGACTTATCGGACCGCACGAACCCCTTGTGCTCCAGCCGAGTCAGCACCGTCTGCACTGTTGTATACGCCGGTCGCCGCCCACAGTCGTGCAGATGATTCATCACCGCCCGCACCGTCGACGGCCCAACGTCCCACAGGGCCTTGAGCACTTCCAGCTCGGCGTCTCCCAGGTCGTGTTCCTTCTGCGACATGATCTAATCCGTACTCAGGCCCGCACGCCCACCATACCTCCTACACCTGTCGTAGGATAGCCTACTACGGCTGTCGGAGGGAGTCAACCCGCGTCTACGATTTTTGACAAGTCACGCCCCTGTTCGCCAGCCATCCCAGCTCATGCCCAGGCTTGCGCGCAGCGCTCGTACGCCGCCGACCACGCCGGCGTTTCCTGCGGCTCGTAGTTGCATAGCTCCGTTGACGCCGCCACCACCGCCCGCATCTCCGCCAGTGAACCCACCCGCCCCTGGGCCCGGGCCTGAACCAGCACGTTTCCGGCGGCGGCCGCCTCCGCCGGGCCGGCCACGACCGGCCGCCCGGTGGCGTTTGCCAGACACTGCATTAGCAGGTCGTTCCGCGCGCCCCCGCCCACCACATGCAACCGCTCCACCCGACGTCGCAGTAACTGCTCCAGCGTCCGCAGCACGTGCCAGCACTTCAACGCCACGCTCTCCAGGGCGCAACGCACCACCTCGCCGGGCGACTCCGGCACCGGCTGCCCGCCCTCCGCACATACCTGCCGGATGCGGGCCGGCATGTCCCCGGGCTCGGCCAGCCGCGGCGAGTCCGGGTCGACCAGCGACCGCAGCGTCGGCGCCTGCCGGGCCAGCCCCACCAGTTCCTCGTGCGTGTACGTCTGACCCTGCGCAGCCCAGTTCCGCCGGCACTCCTGCACCAGCCACAACCCGGTCACGTTCCGCAGGAACCGGACCGTCCCGTCCACGCCCGCCTCGTTGGTGAACCCCGCCGCACACGCCCCCGGCGTGACCAGCGGTTCGGGCAGCTCGATGCCGACCGGTGCCCACGTGCCGCAACTGACGTACGCCCAGTCTGTCCCGGTCGCCGGCACCGCCACCACTGCCGCCGCCGTATCGTGACTGGCCGTCCGCACCATGACCGCCCGGTCCTGCCCGGTTTCCGCCGCCACATCGGGCAGCAGCGGCCCGGCGGACGCCCCGGTCGGCCCCACCGCCGGCAGGATCCGCCCCGGCAGGTCAAACGCCGCCAGCAGCTCCTCCGACCACGCTCCGCTGTGGGCGTCGAGAATCTGCGACGTGCTGGCGATGGTCCGCTCGGTGCCGGGCTCGCCAGTGAGCCAGTAGGTCATCAGGTCCGGCATGAACAGCAGCGTTTCCGCCGCCTCGAACAGCCGGGCCGGCCGGCCGGCCATGGCCAGCAGTTGATACAGCGTATTGAACGGCAGGAACTGGATGCCGGTGATCTCGTAAATGCGCTCGCGCGGCACGCGCTGAAACGCCCGGGCCATCACGCCGTTGTTCCCGGGGTCACGGTAGTGCCGTGGCGTGGAGAGCAGCTCGCCGCCCGGGGCGAGCAGGCCGAAGTCGATCCCCCACGTGTCGATGCCGGCGGCTTCGAGCTTGATACCTTCGGCGGTGCAGCGGGCGAGCCCGGTCTTGACCTCGCGCAGCAGGCGCAGCGCGTCCCAATGCAGCGCCCCGCGCACGGCGATGGGCCCGTTCTCGAACCGGTGCATCTCGGTCAGGTGCAGCCGTCCGCCGTCGAACCGCCCACACACCGCCCGCCCGCCGGACGCGCCGAGGTCAAACGCCAGGTAATCCGCCGTCGCCGCCATGCTGCTCACCCTCGCCTACACCGTAGCGTCGGCCCCCCGTGGCCGACGTCGAACGCCAAGCGACACCCGCCCTATGCGTATCCCTCCCCACCGCCGCCCTGGCTCGCCTGCCGCTCACGCGCCGCCCGCTCGGCGTAGCCGCTCTCGCGAAACGCCAGCAGCGGGTCCGGCGGCAGCTTCCTGTTCCGCCGATACTCCGCCAGCCACGGCCGCACATCGATCGTGTACGCGTCCTTCAGGATCCGCTCGCTCAGCACGATGTCATCCGCCGCCTGCGCCCGCGCCAGCCCCTCGTAATCCACGAGCAGCGCCTTGGCGAAATGCTCCTGCGCCGTCAGCACCGTCTGGATCATCGCCTCGATCTTCGGCTTAAGGTTATGCGACTGGTCGACCATGTACGCGATCGCCGGCCGCTGCCCCGCCGCCCGCTCCGCCGCCACGATCTGGTGGAAGATGCGGAAGAGTTGATACGGATCGATGCTGCCCATGGTCAGGTCGTCGTCCGCGTACTTGCGGTCGTTGAAGTGAAAGCCGCCCAGCATCCCCTCATCGAGCAGAAACGCAACGATATGCTCGATGTTCGCGCCGGGCAGGTGGTGCCCGGTATCGACGAGCACGCGGGCCTGCGGGCCGGCGTGCCGGGCGAACGACCAAGCCATGCCCCAGTCCGCCACGTCCGTGTGGTACATCGCCGGCTCGAACGGCTTGTACTCGATCAGCAGCGTCATCCCCACCGGCAGCGCCGCATGGATCGCCCGCAGCTCCTCTTCGAGCCACCGCTTCCGCGCCCCCAGGTCCGCCTGCCCGGGGTAGTTCGTCCCGTCGGCGAGCCACAGGCTGAGCACGTCCGACCCGACGTCCCGCCCGATGGCGATGCTGTCGAGCACGTGCTGCCGGGCCCGCCGGCGAATCGCCGGATCGCGATGCGTCAGCGAGCCGTACTTGTAGCACTGCTCCTGGAACAGGTTCGGATTGATCGACCCGATCTTCACGCCCTTCTCGGTGGCGAGCCGGGCCACCGCCGCCGGCGTCAGGTCGGCCGTGAAATCCCACAGCACGTGCACGGCGACGCTCGGGCAGCAGCCGGTGTACCGGTGCACCTCACCGGCGTCGGCCAGCTTCTCCGCGATCGTCCGCGCCGCCGCGTCCTGAAGAAACTTGCCAAACCGCGTCCCCGTATTCGCATATCCCCACGAAGGTGTCTCGATCTCGAAGGCGTCCACCTGCCGGGCAAGCTGCGCTTCGTCCACGTGTTGCGGCAACGCCATACCTGTCTCCTGTCAACGAAGCTAAGGCCACATTTCGCCTGCATTATGCGCCAATCTTCGACCGGCCGGTATCGCCCCGCCCGTTTACACAACGCCGTCGGCGAGCTATATCGACGGCACGTCGCCCGAACGTCGGCGATTGACCACTCCCCGATGGAGACGACCCATGACGCGGCTTGTATTGCTCGCGCTGCTGGCCGGCAGCCCGACGGAGGTGATAGCGACCATGTCCGCTCACGACGCGACCGGCACGCCGCCGGCTCCGACCTATCTGCGTTGCGAATACCTGGTGAACCCGCTCGGCGTGGACGAAACGGCCCCGCGGCTATCGTGGGTGAATACTGACCCGCGCCGCGGTGCCGCCCAGACCGCGTACCAGATCCTCGTCGCCGACGATCCCGACCAGCTCGCCGCCGGCACGGGCAACCTGTGGGACACGGGCAAAACCGCCTCGGGTGAATCGCTGCACATCACGTACGCCGGCGCTCCGCTGGCGTCACGTGTCGCCGTCTGGTGGCAGGTGCGCATCTGGGATCAGGATGACCAGCCGTCGCCGTGGTCCGCCCCGGCCCGCTGGACGATGGGCCTGCTGAACGAACAGAACTGGCAGGCGAAGTGGATCGGCGACGACGTCACGCCGCCGCCGATGCAGCTCCCGCGTAACGGCTACCACAGCGAAGTCGCCGCGACGCCCGACGCCGGCAAGTGGCTCCAGATCGACCTCGGCGCACCCGCGACGATCGACGCGGTGCGGCTGTTCCCGGCCCGCCCGTACAACTGGCGGGAAGACGCCCCCGGCTTCCTCTTCCCGCAGCGTTTCCGCGTCGAGGTCTCGGCCAACGCCGACATGAGCCAGGCCACGACGATCGTCGACCAGACCGCCGACGACATCGCCAACCCCGGCACCGAGCCACAGACGTACGGCTGCCCGCCGACGACGGGCCGTTACGTCCGCCTGTTCGTCACGACGCTGCGACAGCGCGATCCGAACGAGTTCGGCCTCGCCCTGGCCGAGATGCAGGTCCTCGCCGCCGGCCAGAACGTCGCCGCCGGCAAGCCGGTCACCGCCTCCGACAACGTCGAGCATCACGGCTGGTCGACGCGCTACCTGGTTGACGACGATCTCGTTTCGCACGGTCCCGGCAACGTCGACCCGCTCACGCCGCCGCTGCTGCGTAAGACCTTCGCCGTCGCCGGCGACGCCCCCATCCGCCGGGCGACGCTCTACGCCACCGCCCTGGGCCTGTACGAGACCCGAATCAACGGCCAGCGCGTCGGCGACCGCATGCTCGCCCCCGAGTGGACCGACTATCACCAGCGCGTCCAGTACCAGACCTACGACGTCACGAAGCTGCTGCGCCCCGGCGACAACGTCATCGGCGCCCTGCTCGGCGACGGCTGGTACGCCGGCCGCATCGGCCTGGCCTTCATCGTGCCCGACGGCCCGCCGCGCGCCCTGTACGGCCGGCAACCGCGCTTCCTCGCCCAGCTCGAAATCGAACGCGCCGACGGCTCCATTGAGACGATCGCCACCGACGAATCGTGGCGCTTCACCAGCGACGGCCCCATCCGCACCGCCGACATCCTCGACGGCGAAACGTACGACGCCCGGCTCGACCCCGCCGGCTGGGATGCCCCCGGCTTCGACGATGCCGCCTGGCGTCCAGCAAGCGTCTTCACGCCCGAGGTTGGCCGGCTCGTCGCCCAGCCGAACGAACCCATCCGCATCCTGCACGAGATTCACCCGATCAGTGTCCGCGAACAGGCGCCCGGCACGTACATCTTCGATCTCGGCCAGAACATGGTCGGCTGGTGCCGCCTGCGCGTCCGCGGCGCCGCCGGCGACGAGTTCACGCTCCGCCACGCCGAAGTCCTCAACCCCGACGGCACGCTCTACACCGCCAACCTGCGCAGCGCCGCCCAGACCGACCGTTTCATCCTCCGCGGCGACGGCCTGGAAACGTTCACGCCGCACTTCACCTATCACGGCTTCCGCTACGTCTCCGTCGAGGGTCTGTCCAAACCGCCGACCGACGAGACGCTCACCGGCCTTGTGCTGCACTCATCCTCTCCCGAAGTCGGCGAGTTCGCCTGCTCCGATCCCATGCTCAACAAGCTCCGCGAGAACATCCTCTGGACGCAGCGGGCCAACCTGTACAGCGCGCCGACCGACTGCCCGCAGCGCGACGAGCGCCTCGGCTGGATGGGCGACATCCTCGCCTTCGCCCAGACCGGCTGCTTCAACATGGATCTCGCCGCCTTCTTCAACAAGTGGCTGGCCGATGTCCGCGATGCCCAGACCGCCGACGGCCGCTTCCCCGACTTCGCCCCGCACCCCTACGATCCCGCGGCCCGCTTCTCCGGCGTTCCGGCCTGGGGCGACGCCGGCGTCTTCGTCCCCTGGTGCGCATGGCTGAACTACGGCGACCGCCGGCTGCTCGCCGAGCACTTCGACGCCGCCCGCCGTTGGGTTGACTGGATCGAAAGCCAGAATCCCGACCTACTCTGGACCCGCCAGCGCCACCACGACTACGGCGACTGGCTCAACGCCGACACACTGCGGCTCGAAAACTGGCCCCGTCACGGCGCCGAGATGCCGAAAGAAGTCTTCGCGACGGCCTTCTTCGCCCGTTCGACGCAAATCGTCGCCGACATGGCCGCCGTGCTCGGGCGTGACGACCTTGCCAAACACTACGCCGCTCTCGCCGGTGACATCCGGGCGGCGTTCAACCAGGCCTACGTCGACGCCGACGGTCACATCAAGGGCGACACACAGGCCGGCTACGCCATCGCCCTGCACTTCGACCTGCTGCCCGAAGCTCTGCGGCCCGCGGCAACCCGTTACATGCTCGCCGGCTTCGACCGGTATGAAGGTCTCATCTCCACCGGCTTCCACAGCACGATCTGCCTGATGAACGAGCTCACCCGCCGCGAGCACACCGATCGCGCCTACCAGCTCATCAACGAGCGGCGGATGCCGTCGTGGGGCTACGCCATCGACCACGGGGCCACCACCGTCTGGGAGCGCTGGGACGGTTACGTCGAGGGCCGCGGCTTCCAGGACCCCGGCATGAACTCGTTCTCGCACTACGCGATCGGCTCGGTCGGCGAGTGGATGGTGCGCACCATCATCGGCATCAACCCCGACCCCGCTGCGCCGGCGTACAAACACACGCTCATCCGCCCGGTCCCCGGCGGCGGACTGACCTGGGCCCGCGGCGCCTATGACTCCGCCTACGGCCGCATCACCTGCGCGTGGCGCATCGACCGCGGGAACCTGTCCCTCGACGTCACTATCCCCGCCAACACGACTGCCACAATCCGCGTGCCGACGGCGGACCCCGCCGGCGTCACTGAAAACGGCCAGCCGCTCGCCGCCGGCAACGGTATCGGCGCCGTGCGGCCCGCCGACGGTGCGGTCGAATGCGACGTCGCCGCCGGCGTCTACCACTTCCAGGCTCCCTGGAACGACTGACGCCCGCTACACACAAACCGACATCCAGCCAACCGCTCACCGTGCTACAATGCCGGTGAGCGGCTTCGCCAATGTAGCGTTCGCCCCCGCGGTCACCGCCTCTGTAGCGTTGGCCCCCCGTGGCCAACGTCGAACACCAGGAACTGCACGACGCGGCCGCACAGGTCAACTCGCCGGAAGGAACAGGACATGCCCGCCACCAAACTCCACCGCCCCGCTCACCGCGTCACTTTCACGGCGACTGCCTTGTCCGTGATGCTGCTCCTCTGTCTCCTGTCGCCCCAAACTGCACCCGCTGCGGCGATACCCCCCGAAGCACTCACCGCCACCCTCCGCTACGAACCCTGCGCCGGCACAACCACCGTCCCCGCCCTCGTCACCGTCCGCGTCGCCGACCTCGAGGACTTCGTCGTCCGCGTCACGGACCAGGACGTGCTCGACACCATGATCGAAATCTGCCTCGGCCTTCACGGCCCGATGAACGTCACCGGCGACCTGCTCACCGGCAACCAGGGCTACAACCACGACGCCCTCTCCGGTAGCTACTGGTCCTGGCACCTCGACGAAGACACGGTCGCCCTCGCCGACATGAGCATGGAAATCTGCGACGGCCGCCCCTCGTTCGTGGATGGCGATCTGCACTTCTGGCTGACGTTCGTCGGCCACTACTGCCCCTGGTCGTGCGACATCGTGGCCATCGACGCCGACACGGCACTCCTCGGCGACATCAACGTCGACGGCGTCGTGGACGCCGGCGACCTCGCCATCCTCGCCAGTTCGCTGACACGGCCGAACGTAGCCTGTTGCGGCGGCATGCGCGGCAACTACTGCGCCGCCGATACCGACGCCGACACCGACGTCGATCTCCACGACTTCGCTACGCTCCAGCAGGCGGGTGCACGCTAAGCCGCGCCGACTTCGACGCCCTGCTCGACCCCGTCTACGCGTTCGCTCAGGAGACCCCCGACCGCGTCCCCTTGACCGACTGGTACGACACCGAGAATGCCCGGCGTGTCGGCTTTCAAGCCCGCTCCGTCGTCGGCGGCATGTTCATGCCCATGCTCGCCGACGACGAAACGTGGCAACGCTGGCGCGCACCCTAGCGCCGGCGGAACACCAACAACGCCCCCACCGCGAGAAGCGAAAGCGCCGCCGGCTCCGGTACAACCATGATGCGGGCGACGTCGTGTCCGAAGAAGTCGAACGACATCGGCACGTCGCCGACACCCAGGATGCCCTGGTGCGGCCGCGTGATCACGCCGTTCTCGTCCGGGCTGCCGGACCCGCCCAACCCGGGCACGTCGGCCGCCAGCTCCGTGTTCAGCTCCGAGCCGGCGTCCCAAACGTCGAGGTAGGAGATCGTGAAGTCGTACGACTGCGGCATGCCGGCCCGGTACAGGTTCAGGGCGTCATCGCCGTAGGCCAGTCCGATGAACCCGTCGTTCGTCATCGCCAGCATGGCAGCCAGCGAGAGATACGGATGGTCCATGTCGGCCATCACCGTCACCGACGTGCTCTCGCCGGGAGCGAGGAAGTCGCCCACGCCGAAATCGAGCACGTCCGCCGACCCGCCGGCCAGCGTCACCATCGGCCCGGTGTCGCCGCCCTCGGCAATGGCGACCAGTTCTGCCGACGCCGCGGCGCCTTCATCGAACATGTCGAAGAGGGTGCCGTGCGTAGCCACAAACGCCGGCGTGATCGGCTGGACGCCGATATTCTCGATCGTAATGGTGAACATCTCGGCCACGGCGTTGCCGGCACACAGCCCCAACACCGCAATCAAAACGAGCGTGAATCTGCCTTTCATGATCTACCCTCCGGTACGTGCGCCTGCGTCCTCATGGAAACATCACGACGGAAAAGAAATGCTCGACCCGTGACACTCATAGGCCCCCTCGATCGCCGCTTTCCACCGGCGGACCGAAAAAAGGACGCTCACCGCCCGGCGTCATCAGCCCTCACAGCCTGCAATCGTCCCGCACCCGCTCCCGCCGCCCACCGCAGAATTCAGAATTCCTCCCGTCGCTTAGCAGTTTGACACGCGGCGCCGCGGCACTACGCTCGTAACCGCACATTGATCCGGGCATTCGCGATCGAAGGAGTCGGCAAATGACCACAACTCTCGGCTGGGGCCTTCTCGTACTCGCCGTGTCGGCAACGTTAATGTTGTGTGTCGCCGGCGACCCGACGTCAGCGCCATCCACAACCGCCGCCCGCACCGTGCGCGTCGCCGTCTGCCAGACGCTCTGCATCGACAGCGACCACGAGGGGAACCTCCGCCGCATCACGTACGCCGTCGAGGACGCCGCCCGGCAGCATGCGCAAATCGCCTGCTTCCCAGAAACGGCGGTGCTCGGCTGGATCAACCCACAGGCCCACGAACTCGCCGATCCGATACCGGGACCGACGAGCAAGCGTCTGGCAGACCTGGCCCGAGAGCATCAGCTCATGATCGCCATCGGCCTGTGCGAGAAGGAGGGGCAGAAGCTCCACGACTCCGCCGTGCTCATCGGCACCGACGGCCGCATCCTGCTGAAACACCGCAAGATCAACACGCTGGACGAGCTGTTCGATCCCTCGTACACGCGCGGCACGCCCGAGGAGATCCGCGCCGTCGAGACGCCACTCGGCCGCATCGGCCTGCTCATCTGCGCCGACACGTTCCAGGAGAACCTCATCAACCGGATGGCCGCGCAGTCGCCGGACCTGCTGATCGTGCCCTACGGCTGGGCGGCCGACACGAGCGAATGGCCCGCCCACGGCCGCCGACTCGCCGACCTCGTCGCCTCCGTCGCCAAGCGCACGCACTGCCCCGTGGTCGGCACCGATCTCGTCGGCGTCATCTCCGCCGGCCCGTGGCGCGGCAAGACCTACGGCGGGCAGAGCGTCGCTGCCGGCGCGACGGGCGAGATCCTGGGCGTCCTCCGCGATCGCGACGTCGAAGTCCGCGTCTTCGAGATCCCCCTCGGTAGCTGAACCTCCGTCAGCCGCTCCCCTTCAACGACCCCCAGAGCACAGCGGCGGCCGGCGCCGGCGTCGCCTGGCGGTTCATCACCGCCGACGGACACAGGCACCGACCGCCGCTTCCAGTCCGCGATTCGCTTCGTGGCCGCAACTGCTACGTCGGCGATCCCTCCTCCTCCGGCGACTCGCCGAAGGATTGCAGCGCCAGATAGCTGGGGCCGAAGCGCTTGATGTTGTCGAGCTGCTTGTCGAACTCGTCGAAGTGCGATTCCTCGTCGATGACCAGCTTCTCGAACACCTGCTTCGAGGCGGCGTCGGCGTTCTCGCTGCACTTCAGGGCGGATGCGTTGTACATGTCGACCGCCGCCTGCTCCATCTCCATGGCCTTCGCCAGGATCTCATCGGGCTCGGTGATCCGCTCGACCCCGCCCGCCGGCACCATGTCGACGTCGCCCTTCAGGAACAAGATGCGCTCGGCCAACTGCTCGATGTGGCCCATCTCCTTGATGGCCACCCGGCGCAGCAGCCCGGCCAGCGGCCCGAAACCCTGGTCATCCAGGTGGAAATGCCAGTACATGTACTGATGAACGGTCTGCAACTCCGTCGCGACAGCCTCGTTCAGCAGCTTGACACTCTTCTCCCGTGCCATCACAGACTCCCATCAATGTCCCCGTGCAGTTCACTCACACTGGTGCTTAATCTAGGGCCAACCGACGCCGATTGCCAGCCGGCCGCCCCCCCAAGGCGTACCACCCCCGCAACGGGTCCCGCGCCGGACCCGGCGTCCATATGACGACACCCGGCACCCGGCGGAGTGGTGTGCCTCCTCCGCCCCGCCAGGTGCCGGTACCGGACCCGCTACTCGCACTCGTCCGGAATGCCGTTTCCGTTCAGGTCCTGCGACGTGCCGTCGGCGATATCGCACTCGTCCAGCACGCCGTTCTCGTTGCAGTCGTACCACACCGGCCACCACACCGGCCCGTTGAACAGCGTCCCGTCGGACTGGCCGACCAGGTCCATGATCGTACCGCCCATGCCTTCATCGCACTGCCAGTAGGCGACCAGACCCATCTGCGTTCCGTCCAGGGCGCTGTACATGTCCTGCCGAATCTCCTCCCGGCCGCGGGCCAGCGCCCACACGCGAACGTCATCGACCAGCCCGGCGAAGTAATGCGACCCCGCCCGCGGATCGCGACCGAGCATCGTGCTGCGGGCCACGGTGTACGGGCCGTGGTTCGACACGCCGCTGTAGCTTTCGACGCCGTCGATGTACATCGTCACGGCTCCTGTCCCCTCCACCGGAAGCTGCCGCACGACCGCCACGTGGTGCCACGCGCCGTCCGCCAGGCTCACATCGTCGTGATGATCCTCGCCGTCGAGGTACACGCGCAGGTGTCCGGCGGGGAAGGTGTCGTGCAGCTCGATGTTCCACGACGGATTGCCGTCGTAGTTGCCGATCAGGACGCTCCGCGACGTGTCGAGCGTCCGGATCCACATCTCTACCGTGAAGTCACCCACCGGCAGATCCGCCAGCGCCGGCTCCGTCCCCAGATCCGCGTACTGGCTGACGCCGTCCAGGTAGAGCGCGAACCCTTCCGGCGGCCCGCAGGGGCACTCGTCGGGGATGCCGTCGTCGTTGCAGTCGTCGCTCGTGCCGTCGGCGATGTCGCACTCGTCAGGCACGCCGTTCTCGTTGCAGTCCAGGCTGTACCCGCTGGCGATGTCCTCGTCGTCGGGGATGCCGTTGTGGTTGCAGTCGTTCATCTCACATTCGTCGGGGATCCCGTTGCCGTTGCCATCCGCCGACCCGCCCCCACCGGCCGCGTTCTCGCCGAGGGTATAGCTGGCGGCCATCTCTTCCGGCGAGAGTGCCGCTCCGTAGATGCGGAACTCCCGCACGGTGGCGTACAGGTAATGCGTATCCGCGATGGACTTGCCCAGGAAGCACGCCAGCCCACCGCTGGTCAGGTCGTCCGGGGCGATCATGATCGACGCGGCCGGCCCGTCGGGTAGCCCGTCGATGTAGATCTGGCCGGTGTGCGTGGCATCGTCGTACGTCACCGCCAGGTGCGCCAGGGCGTCCTGGAACAGCGAGTTCTCCGCCACCACGATGTCGTTCACAGAACCGCCAAGAGTGATCCCATATTGCGGCGGCACCGGCCAGCCGCCCTTCTTCGGCGTGAGGTACATGTACTGGCCGGTGTCCGTCCCGCACTCGAACAGGCGTGGGCTATTCACGCCGCCGTGCAGGATCAGCCACGCCTCGACCGTGAAGCTCCGCATGCTGTTCATCGTCGAGCTGATCGGCAGATCGACGTAGTCGTCTGCGCCGTCCAGCGTCAGCGCGCCTTCGACGATCGCCGCCCCACCGTTCAGCGTGCCATCGGCACCGCCGACCGAATCGGTGGCGTCGCCATCGAAGCTCCAGCGATGCAGGATCGACGGGTGCAGGTCGCCCGCGGCGACGTCGCACTCATCCGGGATGCCATTCGGCTGGCAGTCCTGGCTGATCCCGTCGGCGATATCGCACTCATCCGGCCGCTCGTTGCCGTTGCAATCCTGGCTATAGCCGCTGGCGATATCCTCCTCGTCCGGGATGCCATTGCCGTTGCAGTCCCACGCGTCGCACTCGTCGGGCACACCGTTGCCGTTCAGATCCAGCGACGTGCCCGCGGCGATGTCGCACTCGTCCAGGATGCCGTTCGGCTGGCAGTCGTGGCTCGTCCCGGCAGCCAGCTCGCATTCGTCGGGCACGCCATTGGCGTTGCAGTCCATGCTCACCGGCGGGGCTACCCAATCCGGACCGGCCGCGTAGCTCGCCGCGACGTCCGCCGCCGACAGCGCCGCCGTGTAGATGCGGAACTCGTCCATCTGCCCGTTGAGCAGTGGATCAGGCCAGAACGACTTGCCCAGGTAGCCGATCGTCGCCGCGCCCAGGTCGGCAGGCGTGAGCGTCACCGCGGGATTCTCCCCCGCCGGCTCGCCGTTGACGTACAGGTAGCCGTGCTGGCCAGCCGCGTCGATCACCACCGCGACGTGTGTCATCCCCGTCGGGAACAGCTCGGCCCCGTCGACGATCTGCTCCTGCACCGACGGCGTGCGGATGGCGAAGCGCGGATGTCCACCCGTGCTCGGCGTCAGGAACATGCAGTTGCCCATCTCCGTGCCGATGTCGAAGGCCCGCTGCCATTCACCGCCCGTGAAGTTCCACTCCACCCAAACCTCGATCGTCATATTCGTCAGCGTTGCGATGGTGTCGGCGATTGGCAGCTCGACGTAATCATCGACGCCGTCAAACGTCATCACACCATCCTCGATCACGGGCTCGCCGAAGATCGTCCCGTCCGCCCCACCGATGCCGTCTTCCGCTCCCACGGCGAAGCTGTACCGGTGCGCCAGGTGAGCGTAGAACGCCCCGCCGGCGATGTCGCACTCGTCCAGCGCACCGTTGTCGTTGCAGTCGTGGTCGAAGACGATCCCCGCCGTATTCACGGCGCCGACCGCGTCCAGGTCGAACCCATTGCCAGACTCGACGTTCTGCCCCTGCACGCGCACGTACTGCACCTCGCTCAGTCCGACAACCGCCAGGTCGTACGAACGCGCGAAATCCGGGTTGTCGTGCGCCTCGTCACCCGGCACCGCCACCGCCGTCGACTCCGACGCCTTCACGCTCAGGAACGTCTCGCCGTCCGCACTCACCAGCACATCGACGAGCGAGAACTCCATCGCACCCCAGTCCACCTCGTAGACCGTCAGGTCCGGCCCTTCACCGTCCACGATGAGGCCGCAGTCGAAGTAGAGCGTGACGCAGTTGTTCTCCAGGCCGCAGTAGCTGTCGTCTGGCGGCCCGGCAACGATCTCGTCGGCGCAGGTCGTCGTGTTCTCCACGACCGTCGTCGTAAACGAGCATGGCCCGATCACGCCGGACAGTTGGCATTCATCGGGAATGAGGTCAGCGTTGCAGTCATCGCTGTAGCCGGAGGCGATGTCCAGCTCATCCGGGATGCCGTTACCGTTGCAGTCCTCGAAGTTCACGCCGAAGACGACCATGAAGGCGGCAACGTCGTGCAGGTCGAGATCGGTATCCCCGTCGAAGTCGCCGGGCAGGCACTCGGTCGTCACCTCGTTGCCCGGCCCGCCAAGGCACGCCGCCAGCGCCGACCAGTCCGGATATTCAATCAGACCGTTACCGTCGTAATCACCGTCGCCGCGCCCTCGCTCAGGCCCATTGGCGACACCCGGCGTCTGCAGAACGACCGCAGCGCAAATCAGAACCAGAAGAAATGCGATACCTCGGATCATGATCGCTCCCTCGCTTAAACCCGACCAGGCTTGTCCGGTGACCGGTCCCCGCCGGTCACCAGTGCTAGTTTAACGGGAGCGATTCCGGTCCTCAACCGTAGGATCGTCAACCGCCCTGCGAAGCCCCGGACAGGCGACGTGATCCCGACGGGGGCAGGTGGTGTTGACATTATGAGACCATGCCCTGCTGGCGATACCGCGTCGCGGTGAAGTGCGCGCTGTTCGACGACGTCCACAGAACTATACAAGACTGTAAGTTATTACTTCATAACGGCTTGCAGCCGTTTTCTCCCGCGCTTCTTTGCCGGCCTTGAAACAGCGGTTTATAATTGCGTTTAATACGACGTGGATAGGGAGGCACTGATGCCAGGACATGAAGAGCTCTCTGACGACACGCGACGCCGCGTCCTGATGGCGGGCGCCGAGATCTTCGCGGAAAAGGGCTTCGACAAGACTACGATCCGGGAGATCGTCGAGCGTGCCGACGCCAACCTGAACGCGGTCAACTACTACTTCCGCGACAAGCGTGGTCTGTACTTCGCCGTCTTCGAGCATGCCCACCAGCATGTCACCGAGAGAGACCAGCAGGAGTTCGCCCGGATCCGGGACTTCCCGCCGACCGAGCGGCTACGAGCCTTCGTCCTGCACATGCTGCGCGGCCTTGTCCTGAGGACGCTCGCACCCTGGCAGATGCGTCTCATGGTCCGCGAGATGAGCGAGCCCACGGGCGCCCTCGTCGCCATGGTAGAACAGGTGATCCGCCCGCGGTTTGAGGGATTGTGCGATATGGTCCGCGAGCTCCTGCCGCCGGACACGCCCGCGCTTACGGTTCGGCTTTGCGCCGAGAGCGTCATCGCCCAGTGCATCCACCTCGCGCATGCGCGGTCGATCGTCACGCAGCTTCTGCCGGACCTGGAATACACGCCGGAGGGGCTCGTCGCCATCGCGGACCACATTGCGGACTTCTCGCTGGCGGCGTTGCGGAGCTTCGCGGAGCAACGAGACGGGGTCTGAGGAACGGACGGGCGTACGCGGGCCGGTCGGGCCGCCTGAGGTATTCCGCATGAAGTGTCCTGCGAAGCTTGCGCTCCTGGCTCTCGCTGTGTCGGCGATGCTGCCCGGGTGCAGTGCCTTTCTCCCCCGACGCGAGACGGCCGACGAGGGGCGGCTGCCGCCGGCGTTCGCCGCCGAATCGGGTGAGGCCGTCGCGCCCGACCGCTGGTGGGAGGCCTTCGGCTGCCCCGAGCTGAACGGTCTGCTCAGCGAAGCGCTTGCCGAGAACCTCACGCTGCGCCAGGCCTGGGCCCGGCTGGACCAGGCCGGCGCCGTCGCCATTCAGGTCGAGTCCTCGATGTACCCCGACCTGACCGGCGAGGCCGGCGCCAGCTACGAGCGCCGCGATCGCACCACCGAGAACGAGAAGGTCTCGCTCGGCTCGCGTCTCCGCCGCACGGCCGTCGCCACCGCCAGCAGCACGATCAGCAACGCGATCGTCGCCCAGCTCAACGGCGGTAACGCCGGCACGACCGGAAGCAGTTCCGCCGGCCGCGTGTCGTCGAGCGAAATCGGCGGCGACGTGCAGGTCTCCACCGAGACGAAGGCCTACAGCCTCGGCTTGGCGGCCAGCTACGAGCTCGATCTGTGGGGCCGCATCTGGGCGAACCGCCAGGCCGCGCACCTGGACGTGCAGACCTCCTACGACGACCTGCAAACGACGGCGATGACCCTGGCCGCGGAGATCGTCTCGCGCTGGCTCTCCATCCTCGAACTGCAGGCACAGCAGGAGCTGCTCCGGCAACAGCTCGAGACCAACCGCACGTACCTCGATCTCGTCGAGCTACGTTTCCGCAAGTCGATGGTCTCGGCCCTGGACGTCTACCAGCAGCGGCAAATCGTCGCAGCCGTCGAGAAACAGCTTCCCCTGCTCGCCGCCCAGGAGCAGGTGCTGCGGCATGAGCTCGCCGTCCTGCTGGGCAAGCCGCCGGGCGCCGCGCTCGATCTGGGTACGTACAACCTCGACGATGTACCGCCGCTGCCGGCGGCCGGTCTGCCCGCCAGCCTGCTCATCAACCGTCCGGATATCCGCGCTGCCTATGCCCGCCTGCGGTCGGCGGATTTCGACGTCGCCGCGGCCCGGGCCGACCAGCTTCCGGCGATTCGCCTGACGGGCCAGGCGGCCTACAGCGCCGGCGAGATCGAGTTCCTCTTCGACGACTGGTTCGCCAACCTCGCCGCCGGCCTGACGGCGCCGCTGTTCGACGGTTTCCGCCGCGAGGCCGAGGTCACGCGCACGCGGGCGGTCGTCGAGGAACGCCTCGCCGCGTACCGGCTGGCCGTGCTTACCGCGATTCGCGAGGTCGAGGACGCCCTGCTCCAGGAACGGCAGCAGCGCGCGTATCTCGAGGCACTGCAACAGCAGCTTGAATATGCCAACAACGCTCTGCGCGAAGCCGACCAGCGTTACCGCAAGGGACTCAACGATTACCTCCCCGTCCTCACCGCGCTCGAAGCCACGCAGAGCCTGACGCGGGACGTGATCACCGCCAAACGCGAGTTGCTCGTCTATCGTGTGAATCTGTACCGCGCCCTCGGCGGCACCTGGAGCACCGAGCTCCAACCGCCTCCGCGCCTCAGCGAAGAGGGAGATACCATCGGGGCAGAGGGTTGACCATGCCAGACGTACCGACACCGGCGACCACACCGGCTCCGCCCAATCCGAACACCCAGCCCGGCCCGCGCGGCGGCTGGGCGCTGCGCCTGCTCTTCCGTGGCGTGCTGCCGCTCGCGGTGGTTGCCGCCGGAACGCTCGGCGCCGTGCAACTCGTGCGCACGGCCCCGCAGGCCACCCAGCGCCCGCCGCAACGAACCGCCCGGCTCGTCGAGGTGCGCCCGGTCACGCGCGGCAGCGCGCCGGTCACCGTCGAAGCCATGGGCACCGTGATCGCCGCCCAGGAAATCACCCTTCAGGCCCAGGTCAGCGGCGAAGTGCTCGAAGTCAGCAAGAACCTCGTGCCCGGCGGTCGTGTTGCCGCCGGCGAAGTGCTGGTCCGCGTCGACCCGCGCGACTACGAGCTGGTCATTGAGGAAGCACGCAGCCAGGTAGCCCAGGCCGAATACGAACTCAAGCTCGAACAGGGTCGGCAGGACATCGCTCGGCGCGAGTGGGAGCTGCTCGGCGCCGGCGAAGAAACCAGCGAACTGGACCGCGAGCTCGCTCTGCGCAAGCCACACCTGGCCAAGGCCATGGCTGTGCTCGCCGCCGCCCAGGCCAGCCTCAGCAAGGCCGAGCTGGACCTGTCGCGCACGACGATCAGCGCTCCGTTCAACGGCGTCATCACCGACGAACGCGTCGACCTCGGCGCCCAGGTCACCACGCAGACGCAGCTCGCCACGCTCGTCGGCACCGATGAGTACTGGGTGCAGGCCAGCATCCCCGTCGGCCAGCTCCGCTGGATCTGCATTCCGCAGCGCGAAGGCGACGAAGGCTCCACCGTCCTCGTTCGCCAGTACCTCGGCGCCGGTGCAACCAATGAGTGGACCGGCCGCGTGGACCGCCTGCTCGGCGATCTCGAGCCCGAGGGCCGCATGGCCCGCCTGCTGATCTCGGTGCCCGATCCGCTCGGCCTGCACGCTGAAGACGGCGCCGCCCCGCTGCTCATCGGCTCGTACGTGCATCTCGAAGTCACCGGCCGCGACTTACCCGATGTCGTGACCATTGATCGCGAAGAGCTCCGCGACGGCGACACCGTCTGGCTCATGGACGCCGACGACCAGCTCGAGATCCGCCCCGTGCAGATCGCCTTCCGCGGTCGTGACCACGTGCTCCTGGATGGCGGACTCACTGGCGGCGAACGACTGGTCGTCACCGATCTGCCCGCCCCGGTCGCCGGCATGCCCCTGCGGCTCAAGGAAGAACAACCCTCGGCGACCCAGGCAGCCGGTGACGACGAAGGAGCCGCGCCATGACCACCGACGGCGCCGACCGCGAACTGCGCGGCCCCATCGCCTGGATGGTTCGTAACCACACCACTCCAAACCTGCTGATGATGATGTTGCTCGTCGGCGGGTTTCTCATGGCCCTGCGCATCAAGCAGGAGGTGTTTCCGGAGTTCTCATCGGATACGGTCAGCGTCACCGTCCCCTATCCGGGCGCCAGTCCCGAGGAAGTCGAAAAGGGCATCGTCCTGGCCATCGAGGAAGCCGTGCGCAGCCTCGACGGCATCAAGGAGATCACCGCCACCGCCTCCGAGGGCCGCGCCGTCGTCCAGGCCGAGTTGCTGGCCAACGCCGACCACCAACAGGCCTACCAGGACATCAAGCAGGAGATCGACCGCATCACGACGCTGCCGGAGGATGCCGAAGAACCGCAGGTCGTTCTCGATGTCCACCGCCGCCCGGTGCTCGAGCTCGTCCTCTACGGCGACGCCTCGGAGCGCATCCTGCGCGAACTCGCCGAGGAAGTGCGCGACCGCCTCCTGCAAGACGCCCAGATCACGCAGATCGACGTCTTCCCCGACCGCCAGTATGAGGTCAGCGTCGAGGTGCCGCAGGAGAGCCTCCGCGCCCACAACCTCACGCTCGAAGGCGTCGCCAGCCGCATCCGTCAGGCCGCCCTCGAACTACCCGGTGGCAGCGTCAAGACCGAGGCCGGCGAAATCCTGTTGCGGATGACCGAGCGCCGCGACTACGCCCGCGAGTTCGCCCGTCTGCCCATCCTCACGCGCTCGGACGGCACCCGCCTCTATCTCGACGACATCGCCACCGTCACCGACACGTTCGAGGAGACCGACCAGGTGCAGATCTACAACGGACTGCCCTGCGTCGAACTCACCGTGTATCGCGTCGGCGACCAGACGCCCATCGGCGTCTCCGATGCCGTCCGCGCCACGCTGGCCCACGCCGAGGCCGACCTACCGCCCGGCGTGAACCTCGAAATCAACAACGACCGCTCGGACCATTACCGCCAGCGGCTCGAACTCCTCCTGCGCAACGGGCTGATCGGCCTGGTTCTGGTTCTCGTCGTGCTGGGCACCTTCCTCGAGATCCGCCTCGCCTTCTGGGTCATGATGGGCATCCCCATCTCCTTCCTGGGGGCGATGCTCTTCCTGCCGCTGTGCGACGTCTCGATCAACATGATCTCGATGTTCGCCTTCATCATCGCCCTCGGTATCGTCGTCGATGACGCCATCGTGGCCGGCGAGAACATCTACGAATACCGGCAGCGCGGGATGGGCTTCATCCCCGCCGCCATCCGCGGGGCACGTGACGTATCCGTCCCCATCGCCTTCGCGGTGCTCACCAATGTCGTCGCCTTTCTCCCCCTGGCCTTCATCCCCGGAATCATGGGCAAGGTCTTCGGTGTCATCCCCACCGTCGTCATCGCCACGTTCCTGATCTCCTGGGTCGAGTCGCTCTTCATTCTGCCCGCTCACCTGGGCTACGCCCACGCCGCCGGCGGCACCGCCCTGGGGCGCGTCCTGCACCGCGGCCAGCAACGTTTCAGCCAGGCGGTGACCCGCTTCATCGACCGCCGCTTCGCCCCGCTCGTCGACACGTGCCTGCGCGGCCGCTACCTCACCATGGCCATCGGCGTGGCCATCCTCACCCTCATCGTCGGTTACGTCGCCAGCGGGCGGATGGGCATGACCCTCTTCCCCCGCACCGAGTCCGACGTGTCCATCGCCACCGCGGTCCTCCCCGTCGGCAGCCCCCTCTCCGCCACCACGGCCATCCGCGACAAGCTGCTCGCCACGGTCGATGAGGTCATCGCCCAGAACGGCGGCTCCAAGCTGGTCAAGGGCATCTCCGGCACGATCTCGCAGAACGAAGTCCGCGTCGTCGCCTATCTCACCGACCCGGACGTTCGCCCGCTCGGCACCACCGAGCTCACGCGTGTCTGGCGCGATCACGTCGGCGAGATCCCCGGCCTCGAATCGCTCAAGTTCGAGTTCGACCGCGGCGGCCCCGGCTCCGGCGCCGCCCTGACCATCGAGCTCGCCCACCGCGACGTCGAAGTGCTCGACCGCGCCAGCCGCACGCTCGCCAACGAGCTGGCCCAATTCCCCAACGTCCTCGACATCGACGACGGCTTCACCCCCGGCAAGCAGCAGCTCGACTTCACCATGCTGCCCGCCGGCCGCAGCGTCGGACTCACGAGCTACGACGTGGCCCGGCAACTCCGCAGCGCGTTCTACGGCGCCGAGGCCCTGCGCCAGCAGCGCGGCCGTAACGAAGTCAAGGTCATGGTCCGCCTGCCCAAGAGCCAGCGCGTCCGCGAGTACGACGTCGAGGAACTCGTCGTCCGTACGGCCGGTGGCCGCGACGTCCCGCTGCGCCAGGTAGCCGCCGTCGAGCGCAATCGAGCCTACACCACGATCACTCGCCGCGACGGCCGACGCACCGTCCAGGTCACCGCCGACGTCGAGCCCGCCGACCAGACCGAGCAGATCATCAGCACGCTGACGGCGAGCAACCTGCCCGACCTGGCCCGCGCCTACCCCGGCCTGACCTACAGCTTCGAGGGTCACCAGGCGGACATGCGCGAGAGCCTCGGCAGCCTGTCCACCGGCTTCCTCCTGGCGCTGCTCGGCATTTACACGTTACTGGCCATCCCCTTTGGCAACTACTTCCACCCCTTCATCGTCATGTTGGCCATCCCCTTCGGCGTCGTCGGGGCGGTCCTCGGTCACCTGCTCATGGGCTACAGCCTGAGCGTGGTCAGCATGATGGGCATCGTCGCCCTGGCCGGCGTGGTGGTGAATGACGCCCTGGTGCTGATCATCTACGCCAACGAGCAACGCGCCGCCGGCGCTTCGCCGCACGACGCCATCTGCCTGGCTTCGGTCCGCCGTTTCCGCCCCGTGATCCTGACGACGCTGACGACGTTCGGCGGACTGGCCCCGATGATCTTCGAGACATCCCGTCAGGCCCGCATGATGATCCCGATGGCGCTTTCGCTCGGCTACGGCATTCTCTTCGCCACGGCGATCACGCTGCTGCTCATCCCGTGCATGTACTGCATCGTCGAGGATATCCGCAGTGCGGTGCGGGCCGCCCTGGGCCACGGGTCGGAGCCCGACCGCGCCGTCGAGCCCCGACCCTCGTAGAAAAATCGGCGGGCAGAAGTCGCCCTACGTCCGCCGCCTACTTGCCGTCGAGCAGGTCCACGAACGGGCGGATGTCGAAGTTGCTGACGACGCCATCGCCGTTGACGTCGGCGTTGACCAGCAGACACTCCGGATGCGCCGCCACGTACCCCGCCGGATCGACCAGGGCCTGCACGAACGGCCGGATGTCGAGGTTGTTGACCAGCCCGTCGCAGTTCAGATCGCCCGGTAGCACTTCGCACACGTCGAGCAGGCCGTTGTGGTTGGCGTCCGCCTCGCCGGCGGCGAGGTCGCACAGGTCGGGCACGGCGTTGGCATCGCAGTCATCCGCCCCGCGGAACGCGTACACCGCCCCGCCGGCCGACGCCGTGTCATCATCGCCGTACGCCCCGACCAACGCCGTGTCGCCGACCACGGCCACCGCGTAGCCGAACGAGTCAAACGGATCCGTCACCGCATCCAGGCGACCGACGTTGAACCAGCCGGCGCCCTCGTTCCAGAAGAGGTACGCTGCTCCGGACAACGCGCCGTGGACGGAGTCCGCGTAGGCGCCGGCGAGCACCTTCCACGGCGGCCCTGCCGAGATCGTCACCGCGTGTCCGAGCAGCGCTCCCGCCTGGATTTCCACCGGCAGGAGCTTCGTCTCTTCCAGCCACGTTTCGCCGTCGGCCACGAACACGTACGCCGCGCCCGCCGCGTTTCCGCCCTCGTCGGCCCGCATCGCCCCGACCACCACCCGCAGCGGCGGTCCGTCGGCCACGGCCACGCTGCAACCATAGCGATCGTTAGCCACCACGTCGGCCGCCTCCAACCGCGTCGCCAGCGCCCACTGGCCGCCGTCGTACCGGAACACGTACGCCGCGCCGGCGTCGGTGCCCGGCTCATCGTCGCCGTACGCCCCCACCACGATCACATCGCCGACCGCGGCCACCGCGTAGCCGAAGTTGTCCCCGGCCACCGCGTCGGGGGGCGTCAGCTTCGCCTCCGGCAGCCACGCCGAACCGCTCCAGCGGAACACGTACACCGCGCCGGCGTCCGTACCCGCCTCATCGTCACCGTGCGCCCCCACGACGGCCACATCCCCGGCGACGGCCACGGCGGTGCCGAACTTCGCCCCGGTCGAGCCGTCATCGGCGACCAGCTTGGCCTGCTCGACCCAGTCCTCGCCGATGAGCCGGAACACGTACGCTGCCCCGTGGTCCGCCCCGCCGCCGTCATCGCCGTAGGCACCGACCACGACCACATCCGCCCAGAGCGAGACGGCGCAACCGAAGTAGTCCTTCTCGTCCGCATCCGTGGCTTGCAGGCGGACCTCTTCGACCCAGTCGGCGCCCGCCGGCCGCAGCACGTACGCCACGCCCGTATCCGTCGCCGGACCGTCCTTGAGACTCGCACCGACCAGGGCCCGGTCGCCACCGGCCCCATCCGCGGCGAGGGCATAGCCGAACTGGTCGCCCTGCGCGCCGTCCACGGCCAGCACCTTCGCTGTCTCCGCGCCCGCACAGATGGCGCACTCGTCCGGCAGGCCGTCCCGGTTGGCGTCGACCGAGGTACCGTCGGCCACGTCGCAGTCGTCGGGCACGCCGTTGGCGTTGCAGTCGCCGCTCACGCCCGTCGCGATGTCCCAATCGTCCGGTATGCCGTTGCCGTTGCAATCCGGCTCACACTCGTCCGGCACACCGTTGCCATTCACGTCCAGGCTGGTCTGATCGGCGATGTCGAACGAGTCGTGCACGCCGTTGCCGTTGCAGTCGCCCAGCCGCACGAAGTAGACGTCCTGCTCGCCGTTGAACGTGGCCGCGTACGCCAGGTTGACCCCGCCCTCGTCCGAGATCATGTCGTAGTAGTCTCCCAGCTTGTTCTGCTGGGGCCAGCCGACGAAGCTGTCGAACGGCGGCGAGGCAACCAGGTTCGGCGACCACGTCCGCCCGCCGTCGTGCGACCAGGCGTAGTACAGCTCCGAAACCCGCTGGCTGCCCGTGTTGCGCGTGTCGTTCCACACGGCGTCGATCCGCCCACTTGGCGCCACCGACATCGTGCCGAACCACTGCAGCGCACCTTCGTAGTAGGAGTCGTCGTTTACCCGCACGGGCGCGCTCCAGGTCTCGCCGCCGTCCTCGCTACGGGCGAACATCACGTCCAGCGGATCGGAGGTGGACGTCCGTGTCACCGAGCACAGCATGTACACGTTGTCGCGCGTCGGCCCGTCCGAGTGGTCCACCGCGATCCACACCTGCCCCAGGAGCCCACCGGGATTCGGCCCGCCGAACGAGGGCACCGTGCCGTCCAGACTCACGCCCACCGTGAAGTCGTACGCCGGCGGCAGGCTCGAGTCCTGGATCGTGCTCGACTTGATCACGGCGAAGCCGATGCTGGAGATGTACAGCTCGCCGTAGTTGCCCACGGCCAGCGTTCCCCACTGCGGCGCCGTCGGCAGCTCCAGGCAATCCAGGAACGAGGCCCCGCCGTCGTACGACCGCGTGAAGTTCCCGTTGCACGAGCTGTACGCCCGCGTCCAAGCGGCGTAGACGTTCCCGTCACCGATCCCGCCGCTGCGATCGACGGCCATCCACTGCTTGTCCCCGCCGTACGCGAAGATCGGGTCGCTCCAGGTCACGCCACCGTCCGACGACAGGAACACGTCGCAGGCGTACCCGCCAACCGCCCGCAGACTGTTATAGATGAAGTTCCCGTCGGAGTCGGCGTCCAGCACCGGGTCCGAGCGGAACACGCCCGGATCGAGCACGCCCGGAAACGTCCAGGTCGCCCCGCCGTCATGGCTGTACGCGTACCCGGCCTGCCGGAACGACGACGTCACCGTGTCGAACTGGCGCCAGCCGATGACCATGCGGTTTGGCTGCGTCGGGTCGATCGCCAAGCTCGGCTCGTTCGCCGCGTCGCCCAGGATGTTGTTGCCGAACTCGTCGACGTTGACCTGCACGCTCTGGTAGCCGTTGCGGCGCAGCTTCGCCGGCGGCAGTGGCGGCGACGTGCGCCGTTCGATCGGCGTGACGTGCGGATCGCCGGTCGGCTGTTCGTGCGGCTGTGGCGGGGGCGCAACGTGCTGCGCCTCCGGTGTCTCCTGTGGCTCGGCCGCCGGTTCGGTCTGCGCCGTCGTGATACCCACGATGCCCAACACCAGCAGCACCACCAACCCGCGATTGACCCACCGAATTGCATGCCGATGCATTTCCGACACTCCTGGCCCCCAGCCCTGTCTTTGTCGTTCCGCCAGTCGGCGGGCACCGCACCGAACGCTTCGCCGGCGCGCTCCGCGCTCCCAGCGCAGGGTCGTCCCCCTTGCCAATCCGAATTCTACTGCGCCCCACCTCCACCCCCACCGGAAAACACGACTTCCCACACTCCGCCGGGTGCCACTGGTGGCTTGCCCACCAGTGCCGCCCCCTAGTATTGCCGTCTCCGCCGGGCGGTCGGTATGTCCAGTTGCGCCCGGTACTTGGCCACTGTCCGCCGCTTGATCTCGATCCCCATGTCCTTCAACCGGCCCACGATCTCGTCGTCGCTGAGCGGATTGGATTTGTCCTCCCCGTCGACGATCTCCTGCACCTTTGCCTTGATGCTGTCCCAGCCCAGCGCCTCGCCGTCGCCCGCCTCGGTCCCACCCGTGAAGAACCGCCGCAGCGGGTAGATCCCCCGCGGCGTCTGCACGTACTTCTCGTCCACCGTTCGGCTGATCGTCGACGGGTCGCACCCAAAGCGCGCCGCCAGGTCGCTCATCCGCAGCACGCGTAGATGCTGCTCGCCGTGGTCCAGGAAGTCCCGCTGGGCCTCGACCACCGCCTTGGCCACCTCCAACAGCCGCTCCCGGCGATAACGCACCGCGTCGATGATCGCGCTGGCTGCCTCGATCTTCTGCTTGATGAACTCCCGCGCCGCCTTGTCGTTCCGCGACTTCTCCAGCGCCTCGCGAAACTCCGGCGAGATCCGCAGCTCGCGCGAGTTTCCCCGCGCCAACCGCACGTCGTACCGCTCCTCCTGCTCGTCGTACTCGACGATGACGTCCGGCACGATCGGCGGCACTTGCCGGTCCACAACCTCCAGCCCCGGCCGCAACGACAGCCGGGCAATCACGCCCAGCGCCGCCTTCACCTCGTCCAGCTCGACGTCCAGGGCCTTGGCGATCGCCGGCAGGCGGTTCTTCTGCAGGTTCTCGAAATGCTCCTCGATGATCCGCCGCGAAATCTCCGTGTCGAACGGCAGCGCCTCGAGCTGCAGCACGAGACACTCCTGAAGATCCCGCGCCCCCACCCCTGGCGGATCGAGCAGTTGCACCATGGCCAGAGCCGCTTCGAGTTCGCCCCGCGTGGGCGGCTGGTCCAACTCGCTGCCGAGCTCCTCGAGCGGCGCGGTCAGCCGCCCCGCCTCGTCCAGATTGTCGATGATCAGCGCCCCGATCTCCCGGGTGCGGGCGTCCATCTCGACGAGGGTCCATTGTTCGAGCAGGTATTCCTGGAGGCTGATCGGCCGGCTGGCCGTATTCGCCATCGCCTCCAGCTTAATGTCCCCCTCTTCGAGCCCCCGCGCCCGCGACTTCGTCCCGCGATACTCCCCGTCGTCGTCGATCCAGTCGTATTCCCGAACCAGGCTGTCCAGCCGCTCGAAGTCCTGGGCGTCCCCTTCACGGACGACGAGCGTCTGCTCCCCCTCGGCCCGCTCCTGCTCCGGCGGGGCCTGCACCTCGGCGGCCGGCGTCTCCTCTTCCGGACTGGCCAGTTCGAGAGCCGGGTTGCCGTCGATCTCCTGCGCGATCCTCGACTCCAGCGCCATCAGCGGCAGCTGGAGAATGTCCATAGCCTGGATCAACTGCGGCGTCAGGCGTTGCTGCTGCTGGAGGAGCTGTCGAGGAATCTGCGACAGTATCTGCGACATGCAATCTCCGTCCGTAACCGGCTCTGCGCGTCATTCCCTCGCCAGTATCCAGTTGTGACGGCGCCGACGCGCGGACCCTCTCCCGCCGCGCTCAGGGCGGCTGCGGCCCGCCAGAATCCCTGTCTTTAAGAATAGTGCCTGGCGAAACGAGAGTCAAAACAATCGCCGCCAAAAGGACTTACGACACCCACCCCGCCGACGGTCACCCCCTGACCAGCGGCGTACAGCACGACCGGCCACCCCCTTCAACTCGCCCACATCCCCCCATCACGAAACCTTTACGGCGTTGCCGCCTGCTCCGTCCGCGCCACCAGCGCCGGCGGCCACGGAACGTTCGCCACCAGCTTCACCCGCAGCAGCAGTAGCGCGGTCTCGAGCTGTGGATCTGCGTCCCGTGCCTCGACCGGGTCCTTCTCCAGCGCCTTGATCTGCTCGTCGGTGAGCAGCGGCGGTTCGTCGTCCTCGTCTTCCTCGTCGGCCTTGAGCGCGTCGAGCTCCTTCTCGCGATCCGCCTCACCCTCCGCCGGCTTCGCCTCTTCCTTCTCCTCGTTGTGAATAACGAGCGACTCGTTCTCGCGCTTGATGACCTGCCGGAACTCCTTCGGCGTCAGCTTCACCACCCAGTTCGGGTCGACGCCCCAGTCCTTGGCGTTCAGCTCCTTGTGCGGCGAACGGCCGCTCGGCAGGTAGTACAGCGCCGTCGTCAGCTTCATCCGCGCATCGCGGCCCAGCGACAGCACGCGCTGCACACTGCCCTTGCCGAAGGTGCGCTCACCGAGCACGATCGCCCGGTTGTGGTCCTGCAAGGCACCCGCCAGAATCTCCGATGCGCTCGCGCTGCCGTCGTTGACCAGCACGACCAGCGGCGCCTTCTCGACGAAGTCCTCGTCCGTCGCCCGCATGCTGGTGCGCGATTCATGGCGCCCGCCCGTCGACACGACTTCCCCATCGGTCAGGAACGTGCTCACGATCCGCACGGCCACATCCAACAGGCCGCCGGGGTTGTACCGCAGGTCGAGCACCAGGGCCCGCATGCCCTGCCCCTCGGCCGCTTTGAGCGCCTTAACCAGCTCCTCCTGCGAGTCCGGATGGAAGCCGGTCAGCCGGATGTACGCGATCCCCGAGGCCTTATCCAGCATGTAGTTCCATTGCTGCGGATCCTCGGGCAGGCGCGAAACGCCACGCACGGTCCGCAGCACGATCTTCCGCCGCACCAGGTCGTACGACAGCCGCTCGCCCGTCTCCGGCCGGAACAACGTCAGCTCGACCGTCGAGCCCGACCGGCCCATGATGTTCGTGACGGCGTCGTCCGTCGTCCAACCCTTCGTGCTCTTGCCGTCCACCTCGATGATCAGGTCGTCCGGCTGAATCCCCGCCTCCAGTGCCGGCGAGTCCTCCAGCGGCGTCACCACCTTGAGCCGGCTGGTGCGCTCGTCGATCCCGAGCTGAATGCCCACGCCCTCGAAGCCCCCCATCATCATCTTGTCGAAGTCCGTGGAATCGACCGGCCACACCACCGACGTGAACTGATCCAGCTCCTGGATCGCCCCCTCGAGGAACTCCACCACGAGCAGCCCTTCCGGCAGCTCGACCGTCTCCGTGTTCACCAGGGCGACGCGGTTGTACAGCCCGATCAGATCCTTGTAGTTGTACCGCTCCTCGGCGCGGACCGCCTCGGCCAGCTCGTTCAGCTTCGACAGGAACAGCTCCCGCGAGTCGGGATTGCCCAGCCCGTGCATGAACTCGTACAACTGCTTCGTCTGCGCCACCGTCGTCAGGTTGCGCAGCGCCCCCTCGGCCATCGCCTTGAAATCCGGATCATCGTAGTAGTCTTTGCGAATCAGCCGGATCGCCGAACGCAGCAGGTTGACGTCCACGCCCTCGATGCGTTCGTCCAGCGCCTCCTGATCCTTGTACAGCAGCTCCACGCGGGCGTGCCGGGCAGCACTCTCGCGCAGATCCTCGTACTCCTTGTCGTCCTCGTGGATCCGCCCCAGCAGCGTGTAGTACGCCAGCACCTTCGTCCAATGCTGCTCCGCCGCCAGTTTCTCCGCTTCCTGCCGGGCGAGCTTGGTCAGCTCCTGCACCCACGGCTCGGCGGCGTACCTCTTCAGGTCCCCGGCATAGGGCGCCGCCTGGGCCGCAAAGCTCAGGGCGAAGTACACTTGGTGATCTTCGAGGGCCTTTTTTGCCCCCTCAACATTCCACTCAAACGTTTCCCCCTTCATTTCCGTCCGCGAGGCCACGGCCTGCCGGAAGGAGTCCAGCCACCCTTCGACGCGGGTCAGCTCCTCCCCCGACGCTCCCGACGCCTGAAGCTGCGAAAGCTCCGCTTGGCCGGCGTCCGGATCACCCCGCAGAATCGCGGCATATACCGCCGACAGCTCCCCATCCCCACGGGCGATTCCGCCCGCCACCAACAACAGCAGTACTACAAGTCCAACTCGGGCGCAGGCTGAACGCATGTGTCCCATCCTGTCTTCTGGCTTCGGCCCTCAGGCCGATAACAAAAACCGCGCCGCCTTCGCCGGCGGCCCGGGTCCCGTATCGTCATTATATGATACGGCTATGGTTGCAGCCGGCACACTGTCGAAAAGTGTCGGCGGCCCGCCACAGCCCCGGTTCATCCCATGAATCGGCCATTACGGCCCACCTGCCGCACCCCGCCGGACATTCCCCGTCCACCTTGTTGTCAGTCCCGGAAAATCGCCGCATCATGACCGCCATGGCGCGGCAACCGGAAGAAAACCGAACGTCGGCGGCCCATAAGTCCGCGCGGCCGACCGTCATCCTCGGCATCGACCCCGGCCTGGAGCGGACCGGCTATGCCCTCCTGGCCGATGCGCCCCCCGCCGGCCCCCGCCTCTGCGAGGCCGGCCTCATTCGCCTCCCCGCTAAGGCCCCGCTGCCTCGCCGACTCGTCCACCTGCTGGAAAGCCTCGAAGAGCTGATCCAGGCCCACCGGCCCACGATCCTCACCTGCGAGGCCCTCTTCGCCCATTACAAGCACCCGCGGACGGCGATCCTGATGGGCCACGCTCGTGGCGTGATCCTCGCCGCCGCCGCCCGGGCCGGGCTCGACGTCCTCACCGTCACGCCCGCCAGCGTCAAGAAGCTCCTCACCGGCAGCGGTCGCGCCACCAAGAAGCAGATGCAATGGGCCGTCACCGCCACGCTCGGCCTGGCGGTCACGCCGGAACCGCACGACGTCGCCGACGCCATCGCCATCGCGCTGTGCGGCCTGCGGTCGCGCCGCGCCGCCGCCATTACCGCCCGCACCCTCGGAGAAGGTCGATGATCGCCCGGATCACGGGACAGGTCGCCGCCGTTACCGACCAGGCCGTGCTGCTGAACGTCGGCAATCTCGCGTACGAGGTTCTCGTGCCGCGTGCCTCGCTCGCCGACCTCGAGCGGCTCGTCGGCAACGAGGTCACGCTCTTCACGATCCACTATCTCGAAGGCAGCCCCGCCGTCGGCAACCTCGTCCCGCGTCTACTCGGCTTCGTCACGCCGGAAGACCGCGAGTTCTTCGGCGAACTGGCCAAGGTCAAGGGCCTCGGCATGCGCAAGGTCCTCCGGGCCATGAGCCTGCCCCCCAGCCAGATCGCCATGGCCATCGAGAACGGCGACGAACGCTTCCTCGCCTCGTTGCCCGAGATCGGCAAACGCACCGCCACGCAGGTCGTCGCCCAGCTCCGCGGCAAGGTGCAGCGTTTCGTTACGCCGTCGGCGGCACCGCTGCCCGTCTCCGAACTCACCAGCGCGCAGAAGATCGCCCTCGAAATCCTCGTCGGCTGGGGCGATCGCCGGGCCGACGCCCAGCGCTGGATCGCCGCCGTCGTCGAGGCTCAGCCGGCACTCGCCGAGCCCGACGAGATCGTCCGCGCCGTCTATCGCCTCAAGCAGGGCGTGCAACCATGAGCCCGTCCGCCCGCCGGCGGGTATACTCGCCGACTGCGTAGCACCGTCGAAGGAATCGCCGCATGCCCATCGAGCGCGTCATCGGTCAGCCCGCCCCCGACGAGGAGAACTACCTCACCTCCCTGCGTCCGCGCCGCCTCGAAGACTGCACCGGCCAGGAAGTCGTCCGCGAGCAACTGCGCATCGCCCTCGACGCCGCCCGTCAGCGCGGGGAGCCGCTCGACCACGTCTTGCTCGACGGTCCGCCCGGCCTCGGCAAGACCACCCTCTCGCACGTCATCGCCCACGAGATGAACGCCCGGCTGCACGTCACGTCCGGCCCCGCCATCACCCGTCAGGGCGACCTGATGGCGACGCTAACCCAGCTCGAGACCGGCGACGTGCTCTTCGTCGATGAAATCCACCGCCTGCACAAGGTCGTCGAGGAGTTCCTCTACCCAGCCCTGGAGGACTTCCGCGTCGATTACACGACCGAGAGCGGCATCGGCGGCCGCACGGTCAACTTCCCGCTGAAGCGTTTCACGCTGATCGGCGCGACGACGCGGGCCGGCATGCTCTCCAGCGCGTTGCACAGCCGGTTCGGGTTGTTCTTCCACCTTCAGTACTACACGGTCGAAGAGCTGACCCATATCGTCGAGACGAACGCCGGTCTGCTGCGGATTGAGGCCGACCGGCCGGCGTTGGCGCGTCTTGCGGCCCGTTCGCGTGGTACGCCGCGAATCGTGAACCGTCTGCTCCGCCGCGTGCGCGATTACGCCCAGGTCCGCGCCTCCGGCCGCCTCACGCCGGCGGTCGTCGACGCCGCCCTCGACATCCTCCAGATCGACGAACTCGGCCTGGACGCGCTCGATCGCGAGTACCTGCTCACACTGGCCCGCCATTACGACGGCGGACCGGCGGGCATCGAGTCCATCGCCGCCAGCATGGGCCACGAGCGTGACACGTTGGAGGATGTGGTCGAGCCGTACCTGCTCCAGATCGGCTTCGTCATCCGCACCCCCCGCGGCCGCCTCCTCCGCCCCCCCGCCTACACCCACCTGCACCTCCCCCCCTCCGCCCAAGCAACGGACCAGCCAGGGCTCTTCGACTAACCGCGCCGCCACGCTTCGTAGCGGCTCCCGGCGCGCCGGGATGCCGGCCGACTGTAGCGGCCGGTCTCCGTGCCGGCCGTCTTTGGAGAGCCATCAGCCGTCAGCCGTCAGCTATCGGCTATCAGCCTTGAGCCGGAGTGTGGCATGCTGAAGCCTCAGGCGCCGGCATGTCTTTCGTCGTCCCGTAGCGCCCGACCTCCGCGCCGGCCGTCCCGTAGCGTCGGCCCCCCGTGGCCGACGTCGACCGCCGAAACGCGCTCGCTCTGCGCTGCTCCGCTCTACTCTCTACTCACCCCCGCTCCCCTCTCGCGCAGCGCGGGTGCCACTGGTGGCTTACCCACCAGTGCTGGCACAACCCGGCCCCGCCCGCCACTGTCTCTTCGCCACGGAACCCGCCCTGTTTCTCGCATCGCCGCGCGGATGCTGGTGTGGCACCTGCCAATGGCTGGTGATCTGCACGCCGCCGCGGAACCCCACGCTTCCCTCACCGCTCCCGCCCCCTCGCTTCTTGTGTGACTCCTGGCTCCTGTCTTCTCTCTTCTCCAGCCCGCGCAGCGGGCGACGGACTCTAGCCCCGGGTGAAACCCGGGGAATCGCCGCCGCCCCTCTCTCCCCCAAGTCCCCGAAGGGGACGGCTGAAGCTCTCGCCCCGCCCGGTGCCCGGTGCCACCGGTGGCTTGCCCACCAGTGCGGCGAACGCCGTAGCGTCCGGGCTCCGCACCGGACGTCCTCGTAGCGGCCGGTCTCCGTGCCGGCCGTCTTCGTAGCGTCGGCCCCCCGTGGCCGACGTCGACCGCCGAAACGCGCTCGCTCTGCGCTCCTCCCCTCTACTCTCTACCCACCCCCGCTCTCCTCTCTCGCGCAGCGCGCTGGCCTCCCCCCATCACGAACGCTACACTACACCAATGCCCGACAAACGCCACATCAAGGTCTTCCTCGCCTCTCCCGGCGATCTGGCGGTCGAACGTCGGGCCTTCAAGGACCAGATCGACCTGTTGAACCTAGGCTTCGCCGACGGCGCCGGCGTCGCGTTCGAGGCCCTCGGCTGGGAAGACACGCTCGCCGCGACCGGCCGCCGCCCGCAGACCGTGATCAACGCCGAGATCGAGCGGTGTGACGTCTTCATCCTGGCCATGCGCCGCCGCTGGGGCCAGGAAGCCCCCGACTCGCAGTACAGCTCCTACACCGAAGAGGAGTTCCACCTGGCGCTGGAACGATGGAACCGAACCAAGTCACCCGAGATCTTCGTCTTCTTCAAACACGTCGACGCCGAGTCCATGGGCGATCCCGGCCCTCAGCTTGCCAAGATCCTGAGGTTCCGGCGGGAACTTGAGCAGTCGAGGAACGTTCTCTACCGTTTCTTCGAAGACGAAGACGACTTCCGGCAGGAGATCGATCGTCACCTGCGCGCTTACGCCAAAGGCAAATTACCCAAAGCCGACGCCGATCGCGATAAGATCATACTCCCCATCGAGTACCGCAAGCGTGTCGAGCAAGCCGAGGCCGAAGCAAGGAAGGAAGCTAAGCGAGCGGAGAAGGCTCGACAGCACGCCGAAGCGCAGGCAGCCCGAGCCGAGGAATTGGCCCTCACCACGGCGCGGCAAGCCGCCCAAGCCGCCCTCGACGGCCATGCCGAAGAGGCTCGACAAGCTTTCGCGAGGGCCTTGCAGGGTACGTCCAATCTGACGATCCTCAGTCTTGCGCTCGAATTCTACAACCGAACTGGTGATCTCGCTCAAGCAGAGGAGATATCGGAGCGCTGCCTCGCCGTTAGCGGCCGCGACAGCCAGACCGCCGATACCGCCGCAGCTTGGTGTAACCTCGGAGTAATCTACCATAAGCGAGGTGATCTGCAGCGGGCGGAGGAGATGCACCGCAAGTCGCTGGAGATTGCAGAAGCACTCGACGATCGCGAGGTTGTGGCCACCAACTGTGTGAATCTGGGGGTGATCGGCTGGAGGCGCGGGGAGCTGGATCACGCCGAAGAACTGCACTTGAAAGCCATGGGAATCTACCAGGAGCTCGAGCGCGGCGAAGGCATGGCCAACGTTTGCGGCAACTTGGGCTTAATCTACATGGCCCGTCGCGACTTCGACCACGCCGAGCAGATGCTCGAGCAAGCCCTCCGCCATCAAGAGAATCTCGGTCGGCTCGAAGACATGGCGAGGGACTACGGAAATCTTGGGCTCATCTATCGCGAACGCGGCCAGTTCGATCGAGCCGAAGAGGCATTTCGGAAGTCTCTGAGGATCGATGAGAAGCTCGGCCGGCTCGAAGGCATGGCCTTCCGCTACAGGAACCTCGGGGACATTTATGCAGATCGCGGCGACCGACCAGCCGCTCGCAAGCACTGGGTGATATCCCGCGACTTGTTCGCCCTCGTTGGCGCGCCGCACGAGGTGGCCAAGGTGCAAGCTAGGCTCGACGAACTCGCCGACAACGCTCCCCCCGACGCCTGACCCCGCCCCGGCCCGCCCTACCTCTCCAGAGGGGCCGGCGTTCGCGGCGAATTCATTGTTTGTCGCGTTTTCGCTGATCTGAGTATCGCCGCGCGATTTCGTCGGCGGTGTGGCGTGCGCCGAGACCGGACAGGTTCTTACGCATCCGCCGTTCCATGTCCCAGGCAGCTTCCTCAACAGCGTGCGTATCGCAGTCGGCCAGCAAGCGATCGACTGCCAGCGTGTACAAGTACTTCAGGCTCACGCCGGTCTTCTCCGCGAGCATCTGCATCGCGGCGTGCCAACCGGGCGGTAGCTCCACGGTGAGTTTTTCAGACTTTTCCTGACCAGCCATATAAACAATGTTGCCACAAAGAAGGGGTGGATAATAGATGGAAATGATACAGATAAAAGCTGTGTAAATACTTGACATCCAGCCAATCGAGTGTACCTTTTAGGTAAGCAGAAGCGTGCCCGGCCAGAGGGCTCGATTCTCGTCTTGGCAACGAACCATCAACCCAGCGCAGGTTCGTCTGTATTGACTTGCGTTGGAACTCACGCCGCCAAGACAGCCTCGCCCGGGTCAGTGTCCGCGCATATGATGGCGGGCGCTGCCCGGTGCGCGGGGTCGCGTGGCGTACGTGATGGTTCGTTCGCGGCCTTTAGCGCATCGGGTGGCGCCCGTTTCCTTTTGGTGCCATCAGCTTTCGACGTTCCGCCGTCCCCAACGGCGTCGCCACCCCTGCGCGCCAATGCCGGGCGGGCCGTGCCCGCCCTGCATGGCTCGGCGGACGCATGACGTCGGCGCGGCCGCAGGTTCCATACGCAAAGGG
>JASFQK010000044.1:0-51673 GCA_050115495.1 Phycisphaerae bacterium
CGCGTCGTTACTCTCGTGCATCGGCGTACTCCTCTGCCCAGCGTGGGCGGCTCGGAACCAATCTTGATCCCGAGAGTACGCCGCCTTTTTTCATCCCGCCATCAACGAAATTCGGTTATAGCTCGCTGACGGCCAGTCCGGCCGTCGTGAACAGCATGCTCAGCACTGCGGCCAGGGCCATCATGTGCCACAGCCGCCGGGTGAAATGCCCGGCGACCGCCACGGGCAGCGTGAACAGGGCGATCACCATGACGATGCCGACGACGTGGCGTAGACGAAGAGCACCCCCACCGCCATGCCGATCGCCCACAGCGCGCTGATCACCGTGTCCTCGCGCTGCCGGGCCCGCATGCTCACCACCCCGATCACCAGCGCCGCCAGCAGCGCGGCCACGATCGCGCCGTGCAGCCGGTGCAACGGTTGCCAGCCGCTCAGCGGGCTATACACCAGGAGCAGGTCCGGCTCCGAGGCCAGGGCCCGTGCGATAAGCACGCGCTGCCGCCGAATTGTCTTGCAGACACTGTCAATGAGGATTACGCTGACAGCGGTTAATGTGAGGGTGAAACAACAAACTGTGGAGCGGCAGAGGCCACTTCTGACTTACGCTGGGTTCTCATTGAGAGAGGGTAAGGAGTCAATCGGAGGCAGCGGTGCATACCCAGTCCGGCGTTCTGGACCTGTCTGAAATCGCAATCCCGGAGTTGGGTGCCGCATGTATCCGCTGACCTTCTACGGCTCCCTGAATGATCGGTGCGAGTAGGCGTCCAATTGCGCGACGACGGTTGCCCGGCGCGATGTTCGCGGAGAAACGAAAGGAGGAGTCACTCATGCGCATTGCTGCACTGTTTGCCGTGGCCGGCCTGCTAGTTGGTACCGCAGTGGCCGACTGGGGTCA
Source organism: Phycisphaerae bacterium (assembly GCA_050115495.1). Lineage (GTDB taxonomy): Bacteria > Planctomycetota > Phycisphaerae > UBA1845 > Fen-1342 > JAAYXS01. The sequence goes on from JASFQK010000044.1 coordinate 896, forward strand.
CCCTATTCTCTGGGACCAGATGGGCGCGATCGACACCTACGGTGGCCACAGCACCATCGACAACGACCTGGGAATCTACTCGCATACGGCCGACGACTTCCTGTGCGACGCCACCGGCTACATCAACGATGTGCACTTCGCCGGCTGGTCCTACTACGGGAACCAGTACATCGTCGGCTTCCGGATCAAGCTCTGGACCGATGTTCCGGCCACCCCCGAAGATGAGAGTCACCCGGGCGAGCTTCTGTACCAGTACGACGAGTTGACCCCGTACGACGGGTTCTTCGGCTGGCAGGACCTGGGCGACGGGACGTTCCGCATCAACCTCCCCGAAGACCAATGGTTCTTCCAGGAAGCGGGGAACATCTACTGGATCAGCATCCAGGGCATCATGCTCGATGACGGGGCCAGTGACACGTTCTACTGGAACTTCGTCGACCGCAACGCGGAGACCTGGGGCGACGATGCCGCCTTCGAGTGCGAGTACTTCGGCTACGCGCCCTGGGCCAACTGGGGCTGGCCGACGCTCAGCGACGGTCCGGACCTCTACGACGGCGCTTTCCCGTCCGGCTGGATCCACTCGGCCGATATGGCGTTCGTGCTAAGCGGCCTCGTCCCCGAGCCGGCCAGTCTGCTGCTGATCGGCCTGGGCGCGATGGCGCTCCGCCGCCGCTAGGCCTCTCCCGGACCGCCTGGTCCAGAACGCTTTTCACCCACGGCCCGCTGCACTCTCACGCGCGGGCCGTGGGTCCTTTTATGCGCCGGTGACGCCGCACGCGTTCAGGCTCGGCCAGGCCGGATCAGGCGGGCCCCCACCAGCACCGCCAGGTACGTCGCCCCCGCCAGCACGATCGTCGTCGCCCCCGGCTGCCAGCGCAGGGGGAAGCTGACGGCCAGCCCCGCTGTCGTGAACAGCATGCTCAGCACCGCAGCCAGGGCCATCATGTGCCACAGCCGCCGGGTAAAGTGCCCGGCGACCGCCACGGGCAGCGTGAACAGGGCGATCACCATGACGATGCCGACGACGCTGATCAGCAGCACCACCGTCAGGGCGATCAGGCACAGCAGCAGCAGGTAGTAGAACTCGACGTTCACGCCCCGCAACCGGGCGTACTCCTCGTCGAAGCACACCGCCAGGAACTGCTTGTAGCACAGCAGGGCCACCGCCACGATGGCGACGTCCAGCGCGGCCACCAGCCACACCTCCTGCACCGACACCAGCAGCAGGTTCCCGAACAGGTAGCTCATCAGATCGTGACCGTAGCCGGGCGTGGCGTAGACGAAGAGCACCCCCACCGCCATACCGATCGCCCATAGCGCGCTGATCACCGTGTCCTCGCGCTGCCGGGCCCGCATGCTCACCACCCCGATCACCAGCGCCGCCAGCAGCGCGGCCACAATCGCCCCGTGCAGCGGGTGCAAGGGCTGCCAGCCGCTCAGCGGGCTGTACACCTCGATGTGGTGCACACGCTGCAGGTAGTACGCCGCGCCCAGCCCGCCGAAGACGCAATGGGCGATGCCGCCGGCGATGTACGTGATCCGCCGAACGACGACGTAGCTGCCGACGATCCCGCAGGCCACGCTGGCCAGCAACCCAACGATCAGTGCGCATCGCAGGAAGGTGTTGGCCGGGTCGATCAGGGCGGTGAAGAACTCGAACACGCCTGCCCTCACTCGTGAGTGCCGTGCTGGTGCCGGACGTAGCGCACCGGGCCGCCGTAGAGCTCGCCGATGACCCGGCCGTTCAGCGCACTGGTCGGATGAGCCTCGACGTGGCGGGCGACGCAGAGGACGCTGCGCACGTGCTGCGAGACGAAGCCGACGTCGTGCGAGACCAGCAGCACGGTCAGCCGCTTGTTGAGCCGGTGCAGCAGCTCGAAGAAGTCGCCCTGGACCAGCAGGTCGAGGTTGGCCGTGGGTTCGTCGAGCAGGAGCAGGTCCGGCTCTGAGGCCAGGGCCCGGGCGATGAGCACGCGCTGCCGCTGTCCGCCGGAAAGCGCTCCGAGGTGCCGCCCGCCGAAGTCTGTGAGCCCCACTTCCCTCAACGCCGCCTCTGCCGCCTCGCGATCCTGCCGGCGGAGTGGGGCGAAACCCGACCGCTTGCCCAGCCGGCCCATCAGCACGACGTCGAGAACCGTGACCGGGAATTGCGGATCGAACTGCACGTGCTGCGGCACGTAGCCCACGCGTCGGCGGACCTCCAGCGGCGGCCGGTCGAAGACACGCACCGCGCCGCGGCTCGGCGTGAGCAGGCCCAGCATCAGTTTCAGCAGGGTGGTCTTGCCGCCCCCGTTGGGCCCGACCACGGAGACGAAGTCGCGCGGGGCGATGGTGAAGCTGACGTCCTCCAACACCGACAGATCGCCGTAGGAGAACCAGACCCGCTCGAACCGGGCCACCGGGTTTTCGTTCGCTTCAACCATATCACCTGCCGTGCTGCAGCTTGCCGCGGGCGTCTCCGGGCGTCAACACCGAACATGCCACGGTCACGGCTGCTGCAAGGCCTCGCGCACCGTGCGCGCCAGCGTCATCATGCTGTCGACGTAGTCGCGGGCCAGCGGATCCAGCGCCACTACGCTACCCCCGATCGCCTGCGCCAGGGCCTCGGCGCTGCGCGTTGAGAATTGCGGCTGCACGAAGATCACCCGCACGTGCCGCTCCCGAGCTCGCTTGATGAGCGCGGCGAGATCCTTGGCGGCGGGTTCCTTGCCCTCAATTTCCGCCGGAACCTGTCGCAAACCGTACGCGTCGGTGAAGTACCCGAACGCCGGGTGAAACACGAGGATCTCCTGCCCCTTCAGCGGGGCCATGACCTCGGCCAGGCGGGCGTCGAGCTCGGCCAACTCCGTCCGGAACGCGGCGAGGTTCGCCCGGTACTCGTCGGCGTGCGCCGGATCAATGCGACACAGGGCATCGGCAATCGTCCCGGCCTGCACGGCCACCAAGCGTGGCGAGAGCCAGATGTGGGGGTCGCTGCCGCCGTGCTCGTGCTCGTGTTCGTGTTCGTGCCCCCGGTCGTGTTCGTGTTCTTCCGCCTCTTCCTCCCCGCTTTCCATCTGACGGAGCGTGATCCCCTGTCGCGTATCCACGACGTCGAGCTGCTTGAACGTGCTCTCCACCTTCGGTAGCAGCCCATCCTCGAAGGGCACACCGATACGAAAGAACAGCTTCGCCTTGCCCAGCGCCTGCATCTGGCTCGTCGAAGGCTCGTAGCTGTGTGGTGACTCACCCGGCCCAACCAACACGTCGACCTTCACGTGCGTCCCGCCGATGCGTTCGACGAACTGCGCCTGCGGTAGAATGCTCACGAAGACCGTTATGGCCGAGGCATCGGCGTCACTGGTGGCCGGCGATGGAGCCGAGGCTGTGGCGGGAGAACCACTCTCCGGCGCCGGACGACAGGAAATCAGCATCGCCAGACCCAGCAGCGCAACAGCACCGTCCGCGACGAGGCGCCACCGGCCCATCCACCACGGACAGCAGGTTACGAAGGACTTCGCTAACACCATCGTCCGATCTACCTCCTCGAACGCCGCCACACCAACAGCGATCGGCGGGCGAAGCCCGCCCCGCCCGGCTGCACGATCGCCTTCATGCCCGAATACTCATACAAGCCGATTATAGATAGTGATTATACGTTATCAGCACGTATGGGTTCGTCAAACACGGCGCTTTCGCCCAGCCCGGCTCTCATTCTCGCTTCAGGCAGCGCGGACACCGGCCGTACAGCACCAGTTCGTGACCTTCCAGCCGAAAGCCACGCGGCGTCAGCGACTTGATCTCCTGCGGACAACCCTTGACGTCGAACGTCCGCCCGCATCCCCGGCAGAAGAAGTGATGATGATGCGTCTTGCCGGCCAGCTCGTAGCGCGGCGGCTCGCCCGGGATGTCCACCGTGACCAGCCATCCCTGATCGAGCAGCCGCCGAACGGCGCGATACACCGTTGCCAGGCCAATACCGGGAATGCTCTTCCGGGCGGCGACGTGCACCTCCTGAGGACTCATCGGGCGCCCAGCTTCCTCAAGAACACGCTTGATGGTCTGGCGCTGGACGGTCCGACGTTCACGAATCATGGGCGTACCCCGTCCATGTTCGACCTCCATCGTCGCTAGTTGCGCATCTTCTCTCAGCCCGAGCACCGGCCGCAGTATTGCGAAATGCCCCCCGGCTGTCCAGCGCGTAAACGCTTCACGTCCTGGGCAGCAGTGCTTACCAACCGTACAGTGCCGTCTGTGAACGCCCGCACAACAACCCGCCATCGCGCCTGGCTCATCGACCTCGCCATCGTTGTCGCGCTTGCGCTTGGCTGGGTGGCCATGATCGCCGCAGTCACCGGCGGCCATCAAATGGTGCTTTTCGACACGTTTCGCGACATGGCGTGGGCCGAGAATATCCGCGCTGGCCGCATCTGGACCGACCCGTCGCTGGCCGACCAACCATACTGGTACGCGCCGGGCAGCCCGCTGCTGATGGGCGCGGTCGCCGCTGCGACCGGACGTAGCGCCAGCGTCGCCTATTCGTCCAGCATCTTCTGGTACAACGTTCTCATTCCACTATTCGTCTATCTGCTCGCCCGTGTCGTGTGGGATCGGGCCACGGCGCTCGTCGCCGTGCCAGCCGTGCTGCTCGGTTCGTATTGGTGGTTCACGCACGCGCCAGCGCCGATTCCCGGGATTCAGACAATTGCGCTGTGTCTGCTCGGGTTTCTTTGCTGGCACCAGTGCGTGAGCGCGACGCGCTGGGGCGGCGGGTCGGCGGGCGCTGGTGTCGTGCTGGCCGGCGCAGCGTGGCAGCATCCGTTGTGTGCGCTGATTCTCGCCGGCGCGATCGCCCTGCACGTCGCGCTGGACGCTTTCGTCGTCGGCGGGCGGCTGCGCCTGCTACCGCGAATGGCGGTCGTGGCGGTGATCGCCGGTGCGGGCGCGGTACCGCTGATCGTGCACATGCTGCGCCTGGGCGTCGCTGGCTCACCCCTGCTGCGCTTCTATGCCAGCGAACTCGTCGAGCCCGAATTCTACGCTCATGCGCATACGCCGCTGATCGTGCCGGCGGCACTGGTCGGCGTGTGGTTTGTCGCCCGCTGGCAGCCACAGGCGTTGTGGCTCGTGGCCTGGCTGCTGGTGGGTGTGCTCGGGCAAATCGCCGGCTATCTCGGCTCATGGCCGCACTGGCCCCTGCCGTACGTCCTCCCGCACGAATTCCAGTGGCACGGGCAACTCGCTCTCGGACTGCTGGCGGCGGTGGGGATCGTCGGGCTGGCGCGGGCGTGGGCGCCGCCGGCGCGACGGCGCGTGGCTGTGCCACTCTGCGCCATTCTGCTGCTCGTTGTCACCGTCGGGCCTGCCCTGCGCGATCTGCCGCGTGTGGGCAAGGACCTGCTGGACCTCGAGCCGTCGCTCGTCCGCACGCAGCCGTTGCGCACGTGGATCGAGCAGCAAACGACGCTCGATGACGTGTTCATATGCGACCCGGACACGGCGTATCGCGTCGTCTGCGGACTGACCGGCCGGAAATGCGTGGCGACATCGGCGGGTCACACCAATCCCGCCGTCGATGCCCGCCGAAGGCTCGCCGACGTCGAGACGCTGCTGCGTACGGACGAGCCGGCGGCATTCGCACAACTCGCCGGGCAGTACGGGGCCGGCTATCTGCTGTTCGCGCCAACCGACATGACCGAGGCACGCCAACTGCGCCAACGGTACGCCGACTGGGGCTGCCTGCGGCCGGCGTTCGTGCCAGAAGATAACCCCGCCACGGTGTACCGCATCGTGGCCGACGAGGGAGGTCAGCAACCATGACCCTGCCGCCCGTGCGGTACATCTGCCTGGCCGTGATCCTCGGCGCGTTGTGGGCACCGCATTGGATCCCCGTGCTTCGCGGCCAGCTCGACCCGCCGATCGTGTTCGTGGCGGCATTGGGCGTGGCGACGGTGGTTGCACTGGCGCGGGCATCGTCTGCGAATCGACGCAGCACTGGTGGGCAAGCCACCAGTGACACCCGATGCGAAGCCCGCCCTACGGCGGGGCCCTTGCCGGGGCGGGGCGAAGGGGCGGATAATGGCGGTGGCGCGCGGGTGCGCCGGTCTTAAGGTCGGGTAGATGCTCAAGCAGCACAGCCAACTGATGCTCCTGTTGCTCGCGGCGGCCGACGCCGTCGCTGTCGCGGTGGCCTGGCTGCTGAGTTACTGGATCCGTTTCAACCTGCTGCCGGTGGATCCGGCCAAGGGCGTCCCCGAGCTGACCGACAAATTCCTGCCGATGCTGCCGCTGGTCGTCGTGGCCCACCTGCTCATCTTCAACCGCATACGGCTGTACCGACCCCGGCGGAGCGACCGGCCGTTCCGCGAGACGCGGGACATCGTCAAGGCGTTCGTGGTCGCGGTGCTGGTCGTCATCGTCATCGACTACGCCTTCCCCGAGACGCACAAGATCTCCCGCGGCTTCGTGGTCACGTACGCTGTCGTAGGCACGGTCTGCTTCGTGCTGTTCCGCGGCACCGTGCGGATCGCCCTGCACGCCCTGCGGCGGCGCGGCTACAACCAGCGCAACGCCGCCATCGTCGGCAGCGGCCGCAACGCCCAGCGGTTGTACTTCGCCCTCTGCCGAAACGCCTGGACCGGCATCCAGGTCGCCTATTTCGTCGATGACCTCGCCGACCGCACCGCCGCCAACTTCCGCCACGTGCCCATCCGCGGGCCGCTGGACCAGTTGCGAACGATCGTCGAGCAGGATCCGGTCGACTGCATCTTCATCGCCCTCCAAACCCAACAGTCTCACCGCGTCAACGATCTGCTCGAAGCCCTCGGAACGTCCATGGCGGACGTCCGCCTCGTGCCCGAGTTCAACCCGTTCTTCACCATGCGGCCGGACGTGACCCGCTTCGACGGCCTGCCCGTCCTGGCCCTGCGACAAACGCCGCTGTACGGCTGGAACGCCATCCTCAAGCGGGCGTTCGACCTCGCCGTCGGCACGGGATGCCTGGCGCTGGCTGCCGGCCCGATGCTGCTCATCGCCATCGGCGTGAAGCTCTCCAGCCCGGGCCCGGTGTTCTATCGCCAGCGGCGGATGGGGCTCGACGGCCGCGAGTTCGAGATGCTGAAGTTCCGCACCATGCGGGCCGACGCCGAACGGGAGTCCGGGCCCGTCTGGGCCGGCCATGACGACCCCCGCCGGACGCGCTTGGGGGCATTCCTCCGGCGGACGAGCTTGGACGAACTGCCGCAACTGCTGAACGTGCTGGCGGGCGAGATGTCACTGGTCGGACCGCGACCAGAGCGGCCAGAGTTCATCGCCCAGTTCAAGCAGGAAATCCCGCGGTACATGCTGCGGCACAAGACGAAGGCGGGCATGACCGGCTACGCCCAGATCAAGGGCCTGCGGGGCAACACGTCGCTGAAAAAGCGCATCCAGCACGATGTGCACTACATCGCCAACTGGAGCCTGGGGCTGGACATCCGCATCCTGCTGCAGACGGTAACCGGCGTCTGGTTCAGCCGGCATGAGGGGTAGGGGGAAGAAGACAACGAGGCAACCCCTTCGACTCCGCTCAGGGTGCCGAGGCAACAAGGCCTGGGCTTCGGTGGGGGCATCTCCTTCGCGGCGTGCTTTGGCCAACAATGTGTTCATACGACGGCGCCCCGCGGGCCTGACGGTCCGCGGGGCGCTGTTGGTAAGCTTGAACGGTCGAGCGGTGCTGCTTATTCCACCTGGTTCAGCAGCTCTTCCGTTTCGTCGAGCAGTTGCTCGAACACGCGCATGGCGTCGTTGACCGGCTCGGCGGTGGTCATGTCGACGCCGGCATCCTTGAGCAATTCGACGGGGTACTTGCTGCAGCCGCCCTTGAGGAAGTTGAGGTACGCCTCGACGGCGCCGGGCTGGCCCTCCTTGATCCGGCGGGCGATGTTGCACGCGGCGCAGTAGCTGGTGGCGTACTTGTACACGTAGAAGTTGTAGTAGAAGTGGGGGATGCGCAGCCAGTAGTTGTCCACCATATCGTCATGGACATAGTCGGGGCCGTAGTAGCGCGTCATGATCTCGCGGTAGGCCGCCCCGAGGCTGTCGGCGGTCAACGGCTCGCCACGCTCGGCCATCTGGTGAATGTGCTGCTCGTACTCGCTGAACATCGTCTGGCGGAAGACGGTGCCGCGGAAGGTCTCCAGCAGCTCGACCAGCAGCGCGAGCTTGGCCTGCGGGTCCTCGATGCGCGGCAGGACGTACTGCTGCAACAGTACCTCGTTCGTCGTCGAGGCCACTTCGGCACAGAAGATGTCGTAGCGGGAGTAGACGTACGGCTGCGTGCCACGCGAGAGGTACGAGTGCATCGAGTGGCCCATCTCGTGGACCAGCGTGGAAACCTCGTCATACCCCGGGCGGTAGTTCAGCAGGATGTAAGGCTGCGTCAGGTACGTGCCGCTCGAGTACGCCCCGCTGCGCTTGCCGCGCGTCGGGTAGGCGTCGATCCAGCGCGAGTTCACGCCCTTCTTCACCGTGTTAACGTACTCGGATCCGAGCGGCTCCAGCGCCGCGTACATGGTCTCGACCGCCTTCGTGTAGTCGCACTTCAGTGGATCCTGGTCGACGAACGGCGCGAACAGGTCGTAGGCGTGCACGCCGTCGCTGAGCTTCAGGGCCTTGCGGCGAATCGCTTCGTAGCGGTGCAGCAGCGGCAGGTTCTCGTTGACCGTGGTGACCAGCGTGTCGTAGACGGTCGTCGGGATATTCGCCCCGTCCAGGGCGGCCGCCAGGCAACTGTCGTAGCCGCGGGCGCGGACGTTGAAGACGTGCGACTGAATCTCGCCGTTGAGCAACGCCGCCGACACGTTCCGTACCTTGGCGTACGTGCCGACAATGCCGTTGTAAGCGTCGCGGCGCACGCGCCGGTCCGGATCGCGCATGAAAACGTAGAACGCCGAATCGCTCACTTCGACTTCGTCGCCGTCGGCGTCCAGGATCTTCGGATACATCCCGGCCAGGTCGGCGTTGGCCAGCAGGTTGTAGCCGCTGCCCGGCGTCTCAAACACCTGGCCGGCCATCGCGATCAACTCTTCCTCACGCGGCGTGAGAATGTGCTTCTTCTGGCGGAAGAGGTCGTCCATGGCATGGCGGTAGACCGCCAGGTCCGGGTTGTTGTCCATCCAGCCCTTAATCTTCTCGAACGGAATCGCGGTGATCTCCGGATCCATCCAGGAGACGGCCTGCCCGAACTTGACGCCCAGGGCCTGGCACCGGGCCCGCATCTCCTGGCCCTTGTTGTCGCGCGTGTCCTGGTCCGCCGTCAGGCCGGCGTAGACGTAAACGCGCTCCAGCCGAGCGGCCGAGTCGTCCCGCAGCTTCAGGGCGGTCAGCATGGCCGTGTCGCTCTGGCTCAGCGTACCCCGGAGCTTGGCCAGCTCGTCAATCAGCTTATCGACGGCGGCATATTCCGCCTTCCAGTCGTCATCGGTGGCGAAGGTGGTCGCCAGGTTCCACCGGTACTGCTCCGGAACGTCGCTGCGATCCTTCACTTCGGTGTCGTCGCCGGCGGAAGCCGCCAGCGGCGCCAGTGCCGCCATCATTACGGCCATGAGCACCACTCCAATCCATCTGGTATGACGATTCATCGCTGCTTGCCTCGCGGCGGGAGTCTATGTTCGCCGTCGTCCGGCCATCCCGCTGGTGCACCGGCACGGCGCGAAACGATCAGCGTACCCACCGCGGACGACCGTCGCAAGAAAAGCCGCAAGAACCTCACAATTACCGACGAATTCCGCCCCCCGACGGCGTGTTTCCCCCTTCCCGCGCAGCCTCAGAACGTCAGCGTGCAACTGAGCTGGGCCGGATCGGCCAGGCAGACCGCGCGATAGTGCAGATAATACGCCCACCAGAACATCACCCCCACCGCCATGACCAGCAGCAGCCACGCCCCGAACTCGGCCTGCCAGTGCCGCCGAACCGCCAGCAGAATCAGCACGCCGGCGCCCAGGAGACCAGCCTTGTAGAGCATCAGCCCTGCGGGCGAATCCATGAGCATGGCCGCCAGCCGGTTGGCCTCGATGAAGCAGCCCGCCTCGATCTGCGTGCGGGTGAGGGCCAGGTCGAACGCATGCAAAACGCAGACGATCGAGAGGATGAGAACCAGCCGGAACGACCGTGCGCTCGACGCCTCGGTGCAGACCATGAACGCAGCCTTCCTTCGGCGGACCGGCCACCGCGGGTCATGTCGACGCCGTGGCGACACCGCCAACCGCCCGCCCCTTGATCCTACTCCGTTCAGGCCCCGCCGGTTCAGTCAGCGCGCAGGCGAACGAACAGCGGCAGAACACTGCCGGTTGAACGACGCTCCTGGCGATAGGAAGCGAGCTTCGCAGTCGGCGAGCGGGCGTCGCCAACTGATCGACCAGAGGCATTCAGCCTTATCGGCAGGAATGTCGGAATCCTGAAGGCCCCCGGGGCCGCCGTGGACCGACGCGGCGGCAGCCGCGATAAGTGATTGCGGCAACGTGACTTCGCGTCGATGTCTAGCCTAGACGTATAGACATCAACGCGACGCCCAGCACGGCCACGAGCGCTCCCACCACCGCCCGCACGCCGATCCGTTCCTTGTAGATCAACCAGGCAAACGGCAGGATCAGCACGGGGGGCAGCGAAATGAGCGTCTGGCCCACACCGAGCGGCTCGCGGTCAACCGCCACGAGCGACATCCACACGCCGAGAAACGGTCCGAGGACCGCCCCACCGACCGTGAACAGCACGCCCGCCGACCAGGATCCGGTTCGTGCCGGCAGAACACCCGCCGCCCGCAGTCGGCGTTCACGCCGCCCGTAGAACCACAGCGCCGGCAGCATGCCCAGGGCGGCGAAGAACATGCGGATCAGTGTGGCGGTTTGCGGGTTCAGGTGCTGGTCTTCGGGCAGCCAGCCGTGGCCCATGCCCTGTTTGCTGAAGAGCAAGCCGCCAGCCTGGCACGCCGCCCCGACGAAGGCCAGGAGCATCCCGCGCCAGCGGTTCGCCTGGCGCACGCCCGGGTCAACGGCGGGTCGCTCCAGCACGACCCAGGCGACGCCGATGAGCGTCACGCCTACGCCGATCCACGTCTGCCACGATAGCACTTCGCCCAGCGCCAGCCAGCCGAACAACGCCGCCAGCAGCGGTGCCGTGGTCATGATGAGGAGTGACAGCCGCGGGCCGATTGCCACAAACGCTGTGAATAGCGCCTGATCGCCGATGGCCAGGCCGATCACGCCCGACAGCGCCAGCAGGACGACCTGCCACGGCAGCGCCGGCGGGATCCAACCCCCTTCTCGCAAATGGTACGTCACACCGAGCAGGACGACCGCCATGACGAGCCGCGCGGTGTTGACGATCGTCGGCCCCAGGCGCCGCCCTGCTGACGTGAAGAAAAACGACGTCCCCGTCCACAGGCACGAGGTGGTAATGCCGGCGGCGTACCCGATGTATCCAGCCGGTATGAGCCACATGGCCGCGTATCATAGCGGCGGACGCGGCCGCGAATCAGAGCGGGGCCAGCACCTCCGGCGGAGCGACCCGTTCGAAGATCCAGACGCGCATGGTGCCCATTTCGCGCTCCGTCACGCAGTCCAGCAGGCGAAGCGAATCGACCGGCAACCTCGTTCGCTTCTCGTGGCGAAAGACGGCCAACCCGCCGATCACCATGGACGTCGCCACCCGGTCCAGCAGATCCACGACGCGTAGGACATCCTCCGCTTCACGATATGGAGGGTCCAAGAATACCAGTCCGTATCCGTCCCCCGCCGGCGGAATTCGCAGCGTCCAAGCGTTATCGGCGGCGATCCGGCAGGTTCCCAGCAAACCGACCCGGTCCAGATTCTCCCGAAGGGTCCGCAGCGCCCGGCGGTCACGCTCCACGAACAGGCACGATTCCGCCCCGCGAGAGACCGCCTCGATGCCCAGGCCCCCGCTGCCGGCGAAAAGGTCGAGCACGGGGACGCCCGGGAGCGCTCCCGGCTGCCCCAGCCGGCTACCGACTATATTGAATAGCGTTTCCTTCACCCGATCGGTGATCGGGCGTGTCCCCGAACCGCTGGGCGCCTCCAATCTCCGTCCGCGAAGCCTGCCCGAAATCACGCGCATTGCCCGCTTGTCCTCATCGCCGCCGATCTTCCCGGCCCGTCCGCTGCACCGTTCACAGGGGCGCACCACTGATGATCGTCCCCCGGACTGCCGATACGGCTTACGGAATGATAGCCGATCTGCGACATATTCTGGACGGGTGGGATTTCGAGCCGGGCAAGATCTCCGTGCGGAAGATCGTCGGCCGCGGCGGCGAGGAGAAGGTCCAGACGCGAATCGACATGGGCGTGCTCCAGATCGAGCTCGACGGCCGACCCGACGGCCAGCGGCCCGAGGGCTACGAGTCCTACCTCGACCTCGTCCTGGACCGGCTCAGCCACCACATCGAGCTCCACGGCGACGATAACGACTTCCTGCTGTCGCCGGACGATTGCCACGAATTGCGCCACGAGGCCTACCTGTACTACCAGCGATACCTGTCGCTGTTCGTGCTGGAGGACTTCGGGCGGGTGGCCCGCGACACGACACGCAACCTGCGGGTGATCGACCTCTGCGAGCAATACGCGACCTCGCCGGAGGACCGGTCCGCGCTGGGGGCTCAGCGGGCGTACGTGGTGATGATGAACGCGCGGGCCCGGGCGTGTGGGGCGCTGGAGCGGGGCGACTACGAGGCGGCCCTGGCTGCCGTCCGGGCCGGTGTCGTCAGCGTGAGCACGCTGTACGAGCGTGAAGAATCCGACGAGGACGTCGACGACCGCAACGAACTGCGCATCCTCCGCAACCTGCGCAGCGATATTCTGGCGCAGATGCCGGACAATGCGCCGGCCCGGCTGCGTTGGGAGCTCGAGCAGGCTCTCCAGCGCGAGGACTACGAGACCGCCGCCCGGCTGAGGGACGCCCTGGGCAGCGACCCGGTTGCCGCCGCCGCCGACTAGCCGCCCTTCTCCCCTGGCCATCCCTCCCTGCCCAATCGATGCCGCTTGAGCCGGTGGACTTGCGCCGCGACAGCGGGTACGCTGCTGATTCCGGCCATGGGCCGCGAGGGCGTGCTCCTGTTTGTGCCGCCCGATGAATGGTGACCGACCTCGAGCAGCCAGTCATGATGAATACTGCCATGTCGATTTCCAGATTCCTGCTCCCGGCGAGCCTGTGTTTCGCCCTGGCGCTGTGTTCCTGCGGCAAGACGCAGGAGCCGCCCCCGCCGTTTGCCGAGACGCTCGGCGACACGCCCTACGGGGCCCCCCTGGCGCCGACTCAGGCCGACACGGGCATTCTCAAGGACCAGAAGACCTACAACCCGGCAGCGTTCGGCCCCGGGGGCGGCCCCGCTGCTGCCGGCGGCGGTGCCGGAACCGTGGCCGCGACCGATGCCGCCACGGCGGGTCGCGAATTGCTGGACAACCTGTTGAACGACATGGAGTCCGGCGAGGTGGACTACGTGCTCGACGCGTTCGATCCCGCCCAGGTCGAGGTGGTAAGGGGTGATGAGGACTTCCTGTACAACACGCAGGACGCCTACGCCCGGCTGACCCGCTCGCTAGCCGATGCCCTGGGCGACTCGTCCGTCGAGCAGTTGAACAGCGACCTGCGCAAGCTGGTGACCGACGGGCTCAAGGTCGATCCCATCGACGCCCAGACCGTGACCATTACGCCCAATCCGCTGTTGATCGTCCTCGGCCCGGCGAAGACGACGCCCGCCATGACCGTCGCCCTTCTGGACGGCGAGTGGCACATCCGTCTCGAGGCGGCCCTGACGACCGAAGACCTGGACGCCATGCAGGCCTATCACCAGAAGCTCCAGGACACCATCTACGCACTCGTCGACGCCCTCGATAGCAAGGCCATCACCGAGCGCGACGCGGTGTATGCCGCCCTGCTGACCGCCGCGACCGGCGGAGACGTGGAAATCCCCACGGCAGAGCCGGCGACGACTGAGGACGAAGGTGAGGGCGAGACGCCGCCGGAGGAGCCGGAGACCGGCACACCCGAGACGCAGCCCGGCGTCGCGCCACCATAAGCCAGTCTGCGCCCCCCGTTCGCTCCGAGCCGATATCGCAGGAGGGAGACGACGTTGCCCACGATTGCGCCAGATCAGCACCAGGCCATTCTCTCGGCCATCGGGACGCACGACTTCCTCAGCCGGGTGGTCGAGTCGCTCGAACACTACCACCGCCTCGTCTTCCACGCCGACGAGGGCATCGACTGGAGCCTGGTGCGGCGTTCGGCGGAGCAGATTCTGGTAGCGGAGGTTATCTCACGCTACGGTGGGAATATCGACGGCGTGTACCACGCGCTGCGGGCGATGGAGAACGGCGGCACGCCGTGGAGTGCCGCCGTGCAGGAGCTGGCCGGCGCGATGCACTCCTACTACACGACGCCGCTGGGGGTCGTGCTGCGCAAGGACCTCTTCGGCGACGACGCGGTGTTCATTTCTCTGGAAGCACACGAGTGGATTCGACAGCGGCGCGGGGCCACGACCCCCAAGGGGTGACCGGTTCATGACGAACAAGGATAGGGCCGAACATCGGAACGTCACATCACTTAAACCCGGCGAACGCATAGAAGATCAGGTTTACCGCATCGCCTCGAAAGAGCTGCGGACCACGAGCAACGGTAGCCTGTACGTGCACGCCGTCCTGGCCGACGCCACTGGGCAGATCCTCGGGCGCATGTGGAACGCCTCGCAGGAGATCTACGACTCGATCCCCGAGGGCGGCTTTCTGCTCTTCCGCGGGCGCGTCGAGAGCTACAAGGGCAAACCGCAGTTCATCATCGACGGTCTGCGGGCGGTCGATGAGGGCACGTTCGACGCCAGTGACTTCCTGCCGGCGACCAAGGCCGACGTTGCGGCGCTGTGGAACGAATTGAAGGACATCCTCCGCGCCATCCAGCACCGCGACCTGCGCAATCTCGTCGCCCGCTTCATCAACGATGAGGATTTCGCCCGCCAGTTTCAGCGGGCCCCGGCGGCCATGGCGCTGCACCAGGCCTGGCTCGGCGGGTTGCTCGAACACACGGTCAACCTGCTGCGGCTGGCCCGGGCCATCTGCCCGCTGTACCCGCAGGTCAGCCAGGATCTCGTCCTGGCGGGCGTGTTTCTGCACGACGCCGGCAAGACCCGCGAACTGGCCTACACCACGAACTTCGAATACACAAACGAAGGCCAGCTCATCGGGCACATCACGCAGACGGTGCTGTGGATTCAGCAGACGGTCAGCGCCATGGAGGCCGAGAGCGGCCAGCCGTTCCCACCTGATGTGCTGATGCTGCTGCAACACATCATCCTCGCCCACCACGGCAAGTACGAGTTCGGCAGCCCGCGTCTGCCGGCGACGCCCGAGGCGATGCTGATCCACTACCTCGACAACCTCGACGCCAAGCTGAACATGATGTTCGAGGCCATCGAGAGCGATCCCGACGCCGCCAGCGACTGGACCAGTTACATCCGCGCCATCGAGACCAAGGTCTTCAAGCCGGACGTCATGGGTACCCGGCCAGCACCCTGATTCCCCGCCTCATGTCCGCCCGCGCCGCCAGTCGCGATCCTGCGGTGCAGTGGACGGCCACCTGGCGTCCGCTGCTGGCGGGTGAACTCCACCGCCGCCGACCGGACCTGCCCGCCCCTGCCGTCGATGACGCCGTCCGCTGCTGCCTGACAGGCGTTGTGTTCCTGCGTGCCACTGAGACGTGCGGCCTGGAACCGTCGGGGCAGCTCGATGCGCTCTCCGATGCGACGGACGTTCATGCTCGGCTGGCCGCGCTGTTGCGGAGGGTGGACGAGCGCTATGCGGGCGGCCATGCGGTGTTCGCCGGCGCCGAGTCGGATCTGCCCGATAACTCACTGCGCGACATGATCCGCAGCTTCGACGCACCCCCAACTGCTGAGACACTCGTGCGCGTCCACGAGCAGTTCGTGGCGGCCGAACTGCACCTGGATGATGACGGGGCTGTCGGCTGTGGTCGGCGGGCCGCCGCCAAACGACACGGTGCCTATTACACGCCGCCGCCGCTCATCGAGCACATTCTGCGACAGACGCTGCCAGAATCGCGCACGGGCGACACCCCGCCGCCGACGGTGCTCGATCCGGCATGCGGTGCCGGCGCATTCCTCGTCGCCGCCGCCCGCCGAGTGCTCGCGTCGAGCCGCGACATGGCCGTTCGTCGCCAGATTCTGCACGACTGTATTCACGGCATGGACACCGACGCCCGCGCCGTCGAGATCGCCCGGCTGGCGTTGCTCCTGCTGCTGCACGAGCCGTCCGGCGTTTCCGGCGATCCGCTACCCGACCTGACCGACAACGTTCGCTGCGCCGATGCACTCATCGGTCCCGACTATCCCGCGGCCACCACGGTTGAAACCGACCGATTCGACGTCGTCGTCGGCAATCCGCCCTGGGGGCAGAAGGCCATCCGCAAGGACCGCCAGCGCATCGCATACATCCGCCAGCGGTTCCCGTCCTCGTGCGGCATCTTCGACCTGTTCCGCCCGTTCGTGGAACTCGCCGTCAACGTCTGTCGGCCGGGCGGACGGATCGGTCTCGTGCTGCCCGACATCGTGCTGCTGAAGAACTACGAGGCGACCCGCCGCCTGCTGCTCGACCGGGTCACGCTACTGGACATCGGCTGGTGGGGCATGCGCTTTCCGCACGCGGTCATCGACGTGGCCACGATCGCCGGCATCAAGCAGCCGCCCGCCGCCGGCCATCGCGTTCGTGTCGGCGTCCACGACGGCCGGCCGGCCGCGATCAACGAGCTGCTCCAGGACGACTTCCGGGCGAACCCGCGGTGCACGTTCAACCTCTGGCTCACGCCGGCGCGGCGGGCAGTGCTCGAGCAGCTCGCGGACTGGCCGCGACTGGGCGACTACTTCGCGGTTCATGAGGGCGTGCACAGCGGCAACCTGCGGGCGGAGTTGTTCGTCGGCACCGCCGTCGACGACTCATGCCGCCCGCTGCTGCTCGGCCGCGATGAAATCACGCCGTATCGCCTGTGCTGGCACGGCCGCTACCTTCGGCGGAGCATCCTTGTTGCGGGCGTGCCCGGGCGCGGCTACGCCAACCTTGGCCGGCCCGAGTGGCACGAACGGAAGAAGCTGCTCATTCGGCGGACGGGTGATCGGGTGCTCGCCGCGGTGGATCGCGAGGCCCGGTACGCCAGCAACAACTTCTTCGTGGCGTTTCCGACCGCCGAGCATCCGCTGTCGTTGGACGGCTTGTGTGCATTGCTGAACGCGCCGCTGCTGACGTGGTATTTCCGCGTGGTGGAGCCGCGGCGGGGACGAGCCTTCGCGGAGTTGAAGATCAAGCACCTACACCAGTTTCCCGTGCCCGAGCCGCAACGGCAGGCGGACGCCTGCGCGGAGCTGAACGACGTCGGCCGCCGACGGGCGACGGTCGCCGACGAGGCAGAGGCTGGCGAGATCGATCGCCGAATCGATGTTGCGGTCCGCGAGCTGTTCGGGGTGGAAACGCTGCCGGAGTGACGGCGGCACTGGTGGGCAAGCCACCAGTGGCACCCGACGTCCTCCGGTGTGTGGCATGCTGAAGCCGAAGGCGCCGGCATGTCTTCCTCTCGCGTTGGGAATCACATGCCGGCGCTGCGCTTCGGCATGCCACACCCGCCGCGGCGTTCCTGGCGTTCGACGTCGGCCACGGGGGGCCGACGCTACGAAGACGTCCGGCGCGGCAGGAGACGCAACGCGTGGGGCATGGCGACGCGTGCGGCGTTGCCGGTACACTACGTCAACCGCAGACGTATCGGGGGCCGTGTCCCCGCCCGTGAGAGAGGCGTATATGACGTTCCGCCACGAACTGCTCCGCAAGACCATCCACGCCGGCTCCGCCGTGTGCCCGCTGATCTACGGGCTGCTCGGCAAGGAAGGCAGTCTGTGGATCGCCATTCCGATCACGATCGCCTTCATCATCATCGACGTCCTTCGGCGGCAGTCCGGCCCCGTCCAGCGTCTGTACGGGCGACTCTTCGGGGCCGTCACGCGCCGCCACGAAGCGCGGCACTTCTGCGGGGCGACGTACGTGATGATCGCCGTGGTGCTGTGCATCGTGCTGTTCCCGCGGCCGGTGGCCATCGCGTCGATGCTGTTTCTGAGCATCTCGGACGCGGTGGCGTCACTGGTCGGTTTGACGATCGGCCGGCCGCGCTGGTCGGACAAGAGCGCCGCCGGCAGCGCTGCGTTTCTGGTGACCGCTGTGCTCATCGCCCTGCTGTGCCTGCCGGACGCAAAGGCGTTGGGCGTGATCGGCGCCATAGCGGCCACCGTGGTCGAAGCCCTGCCCATCCGCGTGGGTCCGTTGCGGTTGGACGACAACCTGACCGTCCCCCTGGCCGGCGGCGTGGTCATGACCTTGCTCCTGCAAGCGTGACGCGCGAACAAAAGAAAGGCCGCCGGCGGACCGTAAACGGTCGGGCCGGCGGCCGGTGGACCCACCCCGAAGGTCCAATTACGGACAGCCACCGTTCAGCACGCACTGAATGAACGGGCTGATGTCGAAGTTATCCACGCTCCCGTCGCGGTTGACGTCCAGGGCGCAGTAGTACTCGCACGTGTACGTGGCCTGCCACGCCGGCGGGTTGATCAAACCCAGGATGAACGGGCTGATGTCGAAGTTGTCGACGTTCCCGTCGCAGTTGGCGTCGGCCTTGCGCTGCACGGTCAGTTGGGCCGGGGCACTGGTGGCCATACCGAAACCGTTGTTGACGTCCACCCAGTATTGGCCGGCGTCGGCGCCGCCCACGTCGTCGAGCGTCAGCACCGGGCTGTTCGGCCCGACGGGTGCACCGTCGTGGTACCACTGGTAGTTCAGCACCGGCGCCCCGCAGATCACCACGTTGAACGTGACCGTATCGTCTTCGCAGGCGTCCACGTCCGCCGGATCGGCGATGACGAACGGTGGGAGCGTTGCGCAGGTCGTGCCCACGCCCATTGGTGTGCCGCCCAGGTTCATGCAGTCGATGGGCAGCAGGTCCGCACACGTTCCGTCGCCGAAGCAGCAGGCCTCGGTCTGCGGCTCCTCATTGAGCGACTCCGGCCAGATGGTCAGGGCGTCGATATCGTCTTCCAGCGGGTCGGTGAACATGAAGGGCGGCGTGCCCGTGAGGAACGAAACGTACACGACGCGAGGATCCCAACCGCCGGACTCGTCACCGGGCGTCAGCGGATCGTTCTCGTCCACGCTGAAGAGCACGGCGAGGAACCGGCCGCCCGCACCCGGCATCTCGAGGAACGTGAACTCGAAGGCATCCACGTCGGTCTCTTCCGGAATGCCCAGGTGCATCTCGTCGATGATCTGCATCGCGCCCCAGGGCGTGACCTGGTAGATGCCGCCGGGATCGAGGCCAAGATTCGCCTCGTGGTCCGGGCTGAAGTACCAGTACGGGCACTGGTCCTCGCTGCGCACGATGTCGAGCGAGTCGACGTCGTCGTCCTGCCGCTCGTCACCCATGTTGGGATTGGGGGCCAGGCTCGCGTGCACGGTCATCTCGTCGGCGATCGGGTAGATCGTCTGGAGCGGCCACGGCGGCGGACCGCCGACCGGGAGCATGTCCACGCCGATGATCTCGTCGCGGCCGACGGCGGTGCCGTAGCTGCTCACGCCAGCGGGCGAAGGCACTGTGACCGGGACGTCGGCCGGCGGCCACCCGGGGGCCATGTCGTCGTCCATCGAGATCATGAGGTGCTCGGGGCTGTAGATGCACGTCGACAGGAACTCGGGGATCGGCTCGCCGTTGGGCTCGGGCGGGATGATCTGGTACTCGAACAGGTCGATGTCGAGCTGATCGTGGCCGTCCAGATCGAAGTACTCGTGGTACATCTCCGGCGTGCCGTGGCCGACGGGCACAGCCGTGCCGCCGGTCGCGTCGGGCGGATCGGGCCACGGGTCGTACTGGAAGATGAACAGGTCGTCCTTGAAGCCGTCACGGCCGGGCGGCAGGACCGGGGCGCTCTGCCACCAGTAGACGTCGCCGGGATCGAAAGCCTCGTCGCCGTCTATGAACGGATCGCTCATCTCCTTGTCCGAGCCGATGTCGACGGAAAACTCGAACGCGTAATCAGTCGGCCCCTCCTCGATGATCACTTGGTAATCCTCGACCTCGCCGTCGGGGGCCGGCCCATCGAACGGAAGCATGGCGCCGGCCAGGGTCGTGAAGCGGAAACGGGCAAAAGTGACCAGTCCCGGCGGCGCGAATGCCGGCACGGGGAAGGTCAGTGTGTTCACGCCGGCCGCGAGTGGCTGGCCCATGAAGATCTGATCGCCGGCCTCGGCCCAGCTCCCGTCGCCAGCGAAGTCCAGCCAGGCGTCGAGCTGGCCCGGCACGGACGCCACGACTTGCACAGTGGCGTTTCCGCCGGGAACGATCGGCGTGAGGAACGTGACACCGTCCTCGTCGTCGATCGTAGCGATGTCGTCGCCCAGGGCGTTCGGATGCGGTTGGCCGTCGGGCTCGGAGTCGATGGCGGCTCCGAGGAAGACACCGGGGGCAATCGCGTGGTTGGCGCCGTTGCTGGCGGCGAGCGTGGGATAGGTCGGGTCGGGGGCGTCACCCCAGTCGAGCTCCTCACCGCCTTCAGTGACGACCACAAACGCCAGGTCGATCGCAAACGGATGCATCTCGTGACCGGGCGGGTAACGCAGCTCCTCCCAAGGCCCGGGGTACGGCTCAATGCCCTGCCCCCAGACCGCGGCGTCGTTCCAGTGGTCGACGGAAGTCTTCCAGCCGAAGCGCGCATCCGGATCCAGCGGCTGAGCCTGAACATCGAGCCAGTAGACGAGCGGATGATCCGGCGTCCCCTCCTGGAAGAAGGCGTCGGCCTCAGGAATGCGGAAGTTGTACTGCCAGCAGGTCCAGTCCGCCGGGAAGAAGTACATGTCCGGCGGCGTCATCCAGCCTTCCTCGATGTCCGTAGCCCACGGACGGGCGCTGAACTCGCCGGGCTGGAAGGTCCGGAGCCAGAGCACCTCGCCCGGCATGCTGTAGCCGGTGGGGCTCTCGTCGGCGGGGATATCCTTGTGGATGCTCAGGGTGAAGATGACCCCGTCGGGAAGCTCGCCGAAGGGGATACGGTCGTACAGCCACGATCCCCAGATGTGAATCTGGATGATCGGGCCGGGCATCGTGCACTCCCAGTCGTCAGCCAGGATAAGCGGCTCGACGGCGTCCACATCAATGCCCAGGGGGCTCAGATCAGGGAATTGCACCCATTTCGCCGCCTGATCGGGATCCCAGTCGGCGTACGCCGGTGTGGTCAGAACTAGGGCCGCTCCCAACAGGATGGCCACGGCTCGCGCTGTCATGGCAATCTCTCCTTCTTCTCAGTGAACTACATCATGTTCATCGCGCTGTGCGCACGTTCCACCGGACGATTCCACACGCCCGTATCTCGTCCCTGGTTGTGAAGCTGCAAAGGCCGTCGATTTGCTCTGCCTCGCGTCGCTCGCCTCGGCGTCGCGTCGCATGGCAGGTCACCCGTAGATAGACCGCGACAGCCGGCGTCTGACACACGAAACGCTTTTTCCCGGCCTCCGCGGGGCAGGAAACCGCGGTGACGCCGCGCCGTCCCTCGCGACTGCACCTTGTTATCGGCGAAGCGATTTGCCACAATGGCCGAGGATGGAGCCTGTCGACACGACGCACCTGACGTTTCTGCTACGGTTGCGCGACCGGGCAGACAAGCTGAGCTGGCCGGAGTTCCATGAACGCTACGGCCAGTTGCTCTACCGCTATGCCCGGGCCCGCGGAGCGGCGCACGCCGACGCCGAGGACATCGTCCAGGAAGTGGAGATGTACCTGTTCAAGGCGATCGGCGACTTCGAGTACGACGCTCGCAAGGGACGATTCCGGGCGTACTTGCGCTCGGCCGTCGTGCACGCCATGGGCCGTCGGGCCAACCGCCAGGCTCACCAGCCCGCTGCCGTCGATCCGCACAACTTCGACCACATCGCCAGCGAGAAGGAAGCCAGCGCCGACGCCCGCTGGGAGCGCGAATGGCAGCTCAACCGCCTGCGCTGGGCCGTACGCTCGGTCGGCCGCGAGTTCGACCAAACCACGCTCCGAGCCTTCGAGCTGCACGTGCTGGCCGGCCAGGACGTTACGGACACCGCCGCCCAGCTCGGTCTGAGCAAGGCCAGCGTCTACCAGGCCAAGAGCCGGATCCTCAAGCGAATCAAGGAGCGACTGGCGGAACTCGATCCCGAAGGGGACACGTAGTCCCGCCCCCCGCGAGATTTTTCTGTCAGAACCGCCAGAGCGGCGTCTAGTTACTGGTGTCAGGCGTAGCAGCGGCGGAGGGACGCCGACATGGTTCAGACAAGGTGTCCAGAATGCGGCGCGTCGCTCAACAGCGCCGCTGGAACGGCCCGCCAGGTCTGCCCCCAGTGTGCGCAAACGGTGGCTCCTGAGCAGGTCGAAGACGGGCAGGCGGACGAGGTCGCCCTGATCGCCGACCTCCGGGAGGCGTTCGGCTTCAGGAATGGCAGTTCGGCCCATGCGGCGGCCGACCTGGCGGACTCGGCCCGGGAGGGCTCCGACCCCTTCGGTCTGCGCTGCGGGCCGGCGTCGTTCCCGGCCGGGACGCGGCTCGGTGATTTCGAGATCGACGGCGAGATCGGACGCGGCGGGATGGGCGTCGTTTACCGTGCTCGGCAAGTCTCCCTCGGCCGGCACGTGGCGCTCAAGGTTCTGCCTGGCTACGCCCGCCACGGCCGGCTCGCCGTCGAACGTTTCCGCGCCGAGGCCCAGGCGGCCGCCCGCCTGCACCATACCAACGTCGTCCCGGTCTACGCCCAGGGCGAAGCCAACGGCCACTACTTCTATGCGATGGAGCTGATCGACGGCGTCAGCCTCGACACCGTCATCCGCAGCCGGCCCGACCTGCTCAGCACCGCCGCCCTGCATGGCAGCTCCTCCGCCCTACGGTTCAAGACGGAGCACGATGCCGCCCCGGTCCCGCCCGGCTCCTCCGAATCGGCCGTCCACACAACGGGTGCGGCCGTGCCCGACCATGACGCCGCTGCCGCCCGCGCCGCCTGGACGCGGGCGGACTACCGCCACGTCGCCCACCTCGTCGCCGAGGTCGCCGACGCCCTGGCCTGTGCCCATCGGCACGGCGTCATCCACCGCGACGTCAAGCCGCACAACCTGCTGCTGGCTGCGAACAACCACCTGCACCTGACCGACTTCGGCCTGGCCCGTCTCACCGACGAGCCGCACCTCACGGTCAGCGGCGAGATCATGGGTACGGCCGCCTATCTCTCCCCCGAGCACATCCAGGGCCCCGCCGACGCCGTCGACCACCGCACGGACATCTACTCGCTCGGCGTCACGCTCTACGAGATGGTGACCGGGCGCAAGCCGTTCGACGGCGAATCGCGTGAGCAGATCATCGACCAGATCGTCCGCGCCGAGCCGCTGGCCCCCCGCCGGATTGACCGCCGCATTCCCGTCGATCTCGAGACCATCTGCCTGCGGGCGATCGAGAAAGACCCGAGCCGGCGTCATCCGACCGCGGCGATGCTCGCGGAGGACCTGCGCCGCTTCGCCGTCGGCCGTCCAATCCTGTCGCGAAGGACCAGCACGTTCGAAAAAACCGCCAAGTGGGTCCGCCGGCACAAGACCCTCACCGCCGCGGGCCTTGCTGTGGCGGCTGTCCTCGTGCTGAGCGTCGTGCTTGTGCTCAGCACGCGGGCCGGCCGCCACCGGGAGGCGAACGAGCTGCTGGACCGCGCCTACACGCAACTGGCCTTCACCGACTACCACACGCCGCATCGCGTCGCCGACGATCTTGCCCGGGCCGCCACCCTCGGAGCTGACCCTTACGAGCTGCGGCTCACGCAGACCCTGTCCTGCCTGGGCACCGGCGATACGGCCGGGGCCATCAAGCTGCTTAAGGAAGTCCTGGCCGACGACCCGCCCGATCTGCGGCCGTGGTACCTGCTGGCCTGGGCGCAGTGGCGCGGCAGCGACTACGACGCGGCCCGGGAGACTCTCGCCCAGGCCGAGCAGCGCGGCCCGCCAAAGCGGGCAGAATCCTGGTTCTTCCGCGGGCTGGCCATTCATTACGAAGACCCGCAGGCGGCCATCGAGTCGTATCGCGAGGCGAACGCCTGGAAGGCCCGCGTTCGCGGCTTCTACCCGCAGGCCGTCCTGCACCTGGCCCGGGCGCAGAACCAACAGGTCTACGCCACACGCAGCCTGGAAGCGTTCCCGGAAGCCGACGCCAGCCTGCGCCAGTTGATCGCCCACGGGTACTACGGCGCCTACCCGTACTATCTGCTGTCGATCACCCACCGCCTCGCCGCCGAGATCTACGCCGGCAGCGGCGGCACACGCGACGACACGCCCGTGCGCGAGCACTACAACGAGAGCCTGCACTGGGCGCGGGCCGGTCAGACGCTCGAGCCGCTGAATGACCGCCCGGTCGTCGCCGAGGCCGAATGCCTCGAAAGCATGGGTGACTACGCCGGCGCCATCGACGCCCGCAGCCGTGCCCTGGAGCTCGCGCTCCGCGACGTGGCCCGCTGCGAGGAGTATCACTACCGCTGGCGACTGTACTTCTGGACCGGCGACCTGGACGCCGCTCTGGCAGACGCCCAGGCTCACGCCGCGTGCGTTCCGGGCAACATCCAGTACGCCCACGTATACCCTGCCCTGATCCACGCCGAGCGGGGCGAGTTCGACGAGGCCCTCACCCACGCCCGCGCCATCGCCGACGAAGCCCCCAACGACGCCAACGCTGTGCTCTGGTCCGCGGCGTGCCTGCGTTTGCTCGGCCAGGGTGACGAGGCGGCCGCCCTGCTGGCCGACCGCGCCGCGACGATCGACTACACCGCCAGCTTCAGCCCGCCACAAAGCGAGCAGTGGCTGCGCACACTGTACGCGTACTGCCAGACGGGCGGCTCGCTCGACGAGCTTTACGACCTCGCAGATCGGGAACGTGCCCCCTGGAAGCTCTGGGGCGAGGCGGAATTCCACGCCGCTGTGCTGCTGCTGAGCGAAGGCGATCGCGAGGACGCCATGGTGCATCTGCGGCGTGCTTATCGGTCCTTCGACAGCGAGATGCGCTACACGTACCACGCGAAGCTCCTGCTCCGGAAAATGCAGCAAGATCCCGCGTGGCCCGGCTGGCTGCGGTTATCATGGGTGCATACACGTGAAGCGGTCCCGGGCGACGACCTGCCCAATGTCATCGGGCCGGTCAGCCAGGGAGAGGGAGGTGGTCCATGACGCGTTGCTTGACCCGTGCGCCCCGAGACGGTGCGCTGTCCCCTGTCGGCCTGTGTGCGCTCCTGCTCTGCGCTGCCATCCTGGCGGTGCCCGTCTGCGCCACGCACCCGCGGGAACCACTGGCGCCACCGGTCTTCAGCTTCGACCACGATTCACCGACGGTCATCGCCGGGATCGTCAGCGCCGGCGATCTGCTCATGCCCGACCCGGAGGGATCGCACCCGATGATCGTTGTACCCGCCATCAACCTCGGGCTGATCTCCCCGCTCGATCACGTCGACGCGATCTCCCTCGACGCGTCGCTGCTCCACTCCGGCGAGCGCTATGGCCTGCTGTTGTCCGTCACCCGCGTCACCGTCGGTGGTCCGCCGCCTGAACCGATGCTGTCCGCTCTCGGCCTGCCGTTCAACGTCACCGATCAGGCTGAGCGCGGCCACGCCGCTGGCGACCAGTTCATGTCCACCATCCTGTTTGACCCGGGGAAACGCGGCGTGCTGCGCGGCGGGCCCCAGAACAACATTCTCAACCGCAACAACTACGACGAGGGCGGCACCGATTTCGACGGTCAACCGCCCACCCACGCCCACGACAGCGTTGGCTCCGTCCCCCAGGACAACGTCGACGGCACCGGGACACCTCCCGCAGGCCGCCACGGCGGGTTCCCTGAACCGATCGAGAACGTCTTCTTCTCGCTCACCGCCCAGTCGCCGTCACTCGACATTCTCCCCGCGCCGGACCCCAGCGGCGCGAACGTCTACTTCAACCCGACACCACAGCTCCCGTCCGAGACACGGCTGTTCGCATCTTGCTATGACCTCGGTCTCCAGGTCGTGGACGACATCGACGCCATGATTGTCGATGACCAGGATCTCGACGGCTGTTTCGACCCGGAAGACTGCGTGCTGTTCTCGCTCGCGCCCGGCTCGCCATCGCTCTACACGATCCCCGGGGCCAGTCAGCTCAACCCGGCGGCCGACGTCTTCATCGCCCGGCTGTACGAACCCGCCACCCTCTTCACGCCGGCGGAGTCGCTTGGTCTCCAGTTGCCGCCGGACGACGTCGACGCCCTCGACCTGTACGCCTGCGACGAGCCCATTGCCTGCGCGGAAGCCCACGGCATCCTGGCCCTGGCCGGCGACCTCAACTGCGACACCGCCATCAACAACTTCGACATCAGCGCCTTCGTGCTCGTCCTGACCAGCTCGCCGCCCGACTATCCCGAGTACTACGCGCGCTATCCCGACTGCTGGCACCTGTTGGCCGACATCAACGGTGACGGAGCCGTCGACAATTTCGACATCAGCCCCTTCGTCAGCCTGCTGTTGGGTCCGTAGAGGCTCACCCGCCGTCCACCTGTGCAGCCGCCCGCCGCCCCGGCCGGCTGACACCTGAGGTATCCACCCCACCACCCCGCCGCGGCGCGTCTGCTGGCGGTCCCTGACCCCTTCTGCACGATTTTCTGTCCGATATTGTTACGGAAACCGCTCCCGCACGACTATAGACGTGGGTCTTGTTGTTCGGTGCCGTTGATCTCCGGCCGGCGGCGGCCCGGTACACGTCCCTCGCCGCGACAAGTGCCGTTGTCGTTGGTGTGAGGTTCACGCTGCGACCGGGCCGCGCCGGCCCTCGCTACTCACGGCGAGCGCGACACGGCCTCGGCGGCCGTATCTGTCGCTCGCCTCGGCACGTGAATGTGTGGAGGGTACCCATGTCACAGACTTCGCTACTGAGGGGAATCCTGGCCTGTTTGGCGACAATCTGCCTGCTCTTCTGGCTCGTCCCGGCGTTCGCCGATCCGCCCGACGACGGCTGCTACCCCGACAGCCCGTTCGGCAACGGCGGCACGGGCGACCTGCTGGAGATCTTCTCCGGCCAAACGTACGACGTGGCCAGCCATGAGAACTGGCGCAATGTCTACATCCACGCCGGCGGCATCCTCGACACGCACGGCTACCGCCTGCGCGTGTGTGACACGCTGACGAACTACGGTGAGATCACCGACTCGACGTCCGGCGGTGTATGCGGAGCCAGCAGCCCGGCAGACGGCCAGGACTTCTGCGAAGACTCCGGCGGACCGCCTGAGGCCGAGGATGGCACACGCAACTGCGCCTGCGTCATGCCGCTATATCCGCAGGCCGGCGGCAGCGGCCTTTGCGGCGGTGGTGGTGGCGGAGGAGGCGGCGCCGCTTTGATTGCTCCCGAGTGCTACGACGCAAACGGCGGAGCCGGCGGTGCAGGGGGTGACGGCGGCAAAGGCGGCGGCTACGTCCGCATCTACGCCTACCGCCTGGACAACCAAGGCCTCATCCAGGCTGACGGCCAGCCCGGCGAGCCCGGCGGCAACGGCCGCAACGGCGAATACATCCTGCTCGGCCCCTCGCCCAAGGACTTCGCCAGTGGCGGAGGTGGAGGCGGCGCTGGGGGCAGCGGCGGCCACGGTGGCACCGTGCTGATCTACTTCAACTCCGAAGGTCTCCTCAACGCGGGGACGACGCAGGCTCTGGGTGGCCTCGGCGGCACGGGTGGTGACGGCGGCGTCTCCGGCACCACGCTGCACGGAGGTCCGCTCGAATGCCTGGACAACTTCTACGAGGTCGACGGTCCCGGTGGCCAGGGAGCACCGCCTCCGCCCGAGACGTGGCGCGGCGGTGACGGCGGCGACGGTGAACACCAGCTTGGCGAGTACGCCGGCGATGGCCAACCCGGCGCGATTGGCTCCGCTGGCGGGAATGGCTTGGTGCAACTCGTGCCGATCCCCCCTCCCGGTCCTGCTTGGGGATACGCCCTCACGGACATCGGCCCCGGTGCGTACCCGCAAGCCATCAACGAGGCCGGCTGGGTCGTCGGCTACGCGGAAACGCCCTTCGGCTACCGGCGCGCCTTCCTCTGGCTTGGGGACATGTGGGACTTGGGCACGCTGGGCGGCGACGATAGCTGGGCATACGACGTCAACGAACTCGTAGAGGTCGTCGGGCGAAGCGAACTTGCTGCCGGCCAGCAAGCACCATACTGCGCCTTCCTGTGGCCGCTGTTCCCGCCGGTATGCGGCTATCCTCCCGAGCCCCGATTGATCTCCCTGGGCGTGCTGCCGGGATGTGGCCCGAATAGTTGGGCCTTCGCCATTAACGACGCCACCAGCATAGCCGGTTGGTCTGGCTCCGATCCAGAGAACGATGGACACGCCTTTCTCTGGCTTTGTGAGCCCGCGTGCGGTCTCCCCGTCGGCATGAATGACATTCACCCACCAGACTACTGGACTCGCAGCGTGGCTTTTGACATCAACAACGACGACGACGTTGTGATGTGGGCACACTATCGCTTTGACACCCAGCTGTGGCTGGGTGCTCGTCTGTGGAAGTGCGATTCCGGTTCGTCGGAGTCTGTGTTCTTTCGTGGTGTACCGCGAGGATTCAATGACAACGGTGACATGGTTGGGTTCCATGGCACCGGTGTCCTAGACCCCATACAGGTCACGGCGTTCCTCTGCCGACCCGACACGGAGTGGGACTGTGATTGGCTGCCTGCACTCCCCGGCGGCGAAGACTGCCTAGCCAACGCTGTAAGCGACGCTTGCGATGTTGTGGGCTGGTCAGAGACACCCATGGGTACACACCATGCGTGTCTGTGGCGCAACCGCATCATCTACGACTTGAATCACTCGGGACCGGCGGGAGGAGGCGGCGCCTGCTGCTTCTACGGCCTGACGTGCCTGGATGACGTGAGCGAATCGTGGTGTGTCGCGCTCGGTGGCCGGTACTCCCACGAACACTCCTGCTACGGCGACTACCCGCCACCACCAGCGCAGCCCTGGCCACAGATGGTTCCGTCGTGCGACGTTGAGCCGCTCGGCGCCTGTTGTTTCGAAGGCGACGGGATGGATCCCCCACAGTGCGTTGACGACTGGGACGAGCTCTCCTGTATCCAACTCGGTGCTCACCGCTGGGTCGCGTGGACGACGTGCGCGGATCTCGAGCCGCCGTGCGGCACTGGCGCGTGCTGCCACGTGGACGGCACCTGCACGTACACGACGCACGTCGACTGCACGGCGCCGGACGAATGGCTCGGCTACGGTGTCGACTGCGATTCCTGCGATCACCCAGACTCCGACTGGGTGCTGACCGAAGCCACCGACATCAACGAGGTCGGCCAGATCGTCGGCTCGGGCTACCTCAACGGCGAGGCGCACGGCTTCCTGCTCACGCCCTGTCCGTGTCCGGGCTTCGTCAAGGCTGATACGAACTGCGACGGTGCCGTAAACAACTTTGACATCGCTCCGTTCGTCCAGGCCGTGCTCAATCCGCCCCAGTACGCCATCGATCACCCCGGGTGCAACTGGCTGTGCGTCGCCGACATCAACTGCGACGGCGCCGTGAACAACTTCGACATCACTCCCTTCGTGGAGTGCGTCCTGAACGGCGGCTGTCCGTAGACGGCGGGGTGCAGTCGCCGGGACGGGCTCGGCCACGGCGCCCGTCCCCCGGTACTTTGGGGCGTGGATGCGTGTGCCTCCCCACGCACCAACGGCGGCGCGGGCCTCGCAGCCGCGTTGCGCGCCGCCGGCGACCTCCGGCCGCAAAGGCCCCGTACCGCTGCCGCAGCCCCTCATTTGGATTGACGCCGCAGCAGATTAGTGTTATAGGTTAAGTATATGGGAGGTGAGGGCTCAGCCCCGCCACGGTCAAGGGGAGGTGTGCATTTCTGTTCGCCCGTCCCCCGGGCGTTGGACCCGGTTGGCCGCCGAGTGCGTCGCTTGACAGCTAGGGAAGGAGGCAGCGTGTCACCTCACGCCGGGAGGCATGTGACGTGAAATCGGTGCTCGTCACGTCAATGTGCGGTCTCGTCGCCATCTCTCTGCTGGTCCCCGCACCGGCCGTCGGCCAACCCACCAGTGCCCCGATCCTCCCCTGGAGTAGTTCTGCCGACCTGTCGAGCGGCGTCCCAAGGCCGAATACCGACTTTCTCGCGATTCCTTTAGCGCGAGACCATAGTGTCGGCTTAACAGCCGATAGCGCCGGGGGCAAGAGCGAATATGTCGCCAATCGCGGGCGGCTCTACCGCGACATGAATCGCGACAATCTGATCAACAACTTCGATCTGCGTGCGGTCACGCTGGCTCTCCCTGACCCAACGGCGTACGCAGCCACCTGTCTGGATTGCCTGGTCACGAATGCCGATGTCGCTGCTGACGGTTTCGTCAACAGCTTCCACATCCTGCCGTTCGTGTGCCTGCTTGTGGAGTAGTAACGGCTGACCGCGGCGTGCAGCGCGATCCGCCGAATCAGTTGTGCACTTGAGTTGGCCGCGGCGCCGTTGGCCAGTGCGGTTGCGGTGTCGATGTAGCGATACTTCGGCGCGTGGACACGTGTGCCTCCCCACGCACCAACGGCGGCGCAGGCGCTCTGCCTTGCGCCGCCGCCTTTTGCGCACCGTGGTCGCGCGTCACTACAGAGCGCACACGCCACAGCTACCCGTTTGACTGAATGTCGTTTTGGTGGTACATTATCTTAGTTATGCAGGCGCTGTTGTGCGCGCTCACTTGTTAGTGAGGGGTAGTTTAGACGTGCGCTCGCCCGTCCCCCAGGGCGTCGGACCTGGTTGGCTCCGAGCGTGTCGCTCGGCAGCAAGGGCTTCGGGCACAAGGTGGCATCTCATACCGGGAGGGTAGTAACATGAAAACAGCCGTCGTTGTCTGGACCTGGGCGTTCGCCGCCGGCTTTCTGCTGCTACCTGCGCCGGCCATGGGGCAGGCCACTAGCGGCCCAATCGTCAACTGGGACGAGTTCGGCGACCCGATACTCGATGTTCCCGAACCGAATGCTCACTTCGTGGTGGTGGCCTCCGCAGCCGAATCAACCACGCGCCACCACCTGGCTCTGCGTGATGATGGTACGATCGCCACGTGGGGCACGAGCGCCTGGGGGCTCGACGACATACCAGAGCCAAACGCCGATTTCGTGGCCATCGCCGCCGGCCGCAGCCACAATCTGGCTATCCGTGGGCCGTACGGTGCGGTGGTGGCGTGGGGGTCCAACACCTCCGGGCAATGTCAGGTCCCCCTGGTGAATTATGACTACGTTGCCGTCGCAGCGGGTGTCGCTCACAGTCTTGGTCTGCGCGGCACGGGCACAGTCCTCGGCTGGGGATACAACGGCTACGGGCAGTGCGACGTACCGGCGCCGAACGCCGACTTCATCGCTATCGCTGCTGCGGAGTACCTTAGCGTCGGCTTGAAGTCCGACGGCACGATTGTAGCCTGGGGCTATCCCAAGTACGGCGCCTGTGACGTGCCCGCGCCGGACCCGGACTTCATCGCGATCGCCGCGTTCGCGCATGGCGGGATGGCGTTGAAGTCAGATGGCTCAATCGTCGGTTGGGGTGACTACTACGTACCGCCGCCGGGTGAGAACTCTGGTTTCGTGGCGATATCGGCCGGCTATTACCACCTCATCGCGATGAAGGAGGACGGCTCCATCGTCGCCTGGGACCCCATCTGGAATGAGTCGATGCCCGTTCCTCCCCCGAATGCGGGCTACATCGCCATGTCCGCCGGGAATGGTGATTTCGTGGCCATTCGCGGACAGCTCTACGGCGATATGAACTGCGATGGCCTGATCAACAACTTCGATTTGCGCCCGTTCGCGCTCGCCATCACCGATCCGGCGGCGTACGAGGCCGCCTTCCCGGACTGCCCGCTCTCGAACGGCGATACCAGTGGTGACGGCCTAGTCAACAACTTCGACATCAGGCCGTTCGTGCACCTGCTCATCGGGGAGTAATAGCTTATCGCAACTCGCCGCGATACGCCGGTCGTGGTGTGCGCTTCAGTCCCCCGCAATGCTGGCGGCGGGTGACAACTGCCCGCGGACGACGGCGAGCAGCTTCTCACGATTGATCGGCTTGCTGGCGAACGCATCGCAGCCGGCGGCCAGGCACTTTTCCCGATCCTCCGTCATCGCGTGCGCCGTCAGGGCCACGATACGCACGGTGCAGCCCTGCTCCCGCAGCCGCCGCGCCGCTCTGTAACCGTCCAGCACCGGCATCTGCATGTCCATCAGCACGACGTCGAACGGCTCGCCGGCGGCCTGCGCCGCGAGCACAGCGTCCACCGCCTGCTGTCCGTCGGGAACGACCGTCACCGCCACACCCGCCTTGCTCAGGAAGTGGGTGATCAGCCGCTGATTGTCCGGTCCGTCCTCGGCCAACAGCACGCGGCAGCACAGTCGCTCTCCCGCCGCCCCGCCGGGGGCTTTCGCCGCTGGCTGCCCAGCGGCGGCCCGCGCCGTCTCCCGGTCGACCAGCCGCACGCCGCGCAGCGACCCGGTCGGCACGCAGAAGGTAAACGTGCTGCCGAGACCGGGGTGGCTGCGAACGCTGATTTGCCCGCCGAGCGATTCGACCAGGCGTTTGCTGATGTTCAGGCCGAGGCCCGTGCCGCCGTAACGCCGCGTCGTCGAGGCGTCCGCCTGCGTAAACGGCTGGAAGAGCCGAGCCACCTCATCGGCGTTCATGCCGATGCCGGTATCCACGATCTCGAACTCGAGCAGCGTCGTGCCGGTGTCGCCGTCCTCGCACAGGCGCGTGTGCAGCGTGACCGTCCCCTCTTCGGTGAACTTGACGGCGTTGCCCAGCAGGTTCACCAGGACCTGCCGCAGGCGCATCGGGTCGCTGATGATCGTCTCCGGAATCAGCGTGTCCTCGATCATCCGCAGAGTCAGCCCGCGATCCTGGGCCCGCTCGCCAATGACGGTGCGAACGTTCTCCAGCACCTCGAACGGCGAACAGGCGATCTGCTCGGTGACCAGCCCGCCGGCCTCGATCTTGGACAGATCCAGAATGTCGTTGATCAGCTCGAGCAGGAAGCTGCCGTTTCGCCGGATGATGTCCACCGCGGCGAGCGTCTCCTCGCGTTTCGTACATCGGGCGTGTGCCGAGCATTCGCCGCAGCCGAGGTGCTCGTCACGCAGGGTCTCGGCGAAGCCGAGGATGGCCGTCATCGGCGTGCGGATCTCGTGGCTCATGTTGGCCAGGAACTGGCTCTTGGCCTCATTGGCGGCGGTGGCCGCGGTGGTCGCCTCCTGCAACGCCCGGTTGACCCCCACCAGTTCGTGCTGGTTGGCCTGCAACTGCTGCCGCTGCGCCTCGAGCTGCACGTTTTTGGCCCGCAGCAGATCCGCCTGGGCCCGCATGCGCGCCTCGGTCCGCTTTCGCTCGGTGACATCGCGGACGATCACCAGCGTGGCCACCCGTCCCGAGCGCGACAGCGGGCCGACGTTCACCTCGACGTCGATGCTCCGTCCGTCGCGGTGGCGCAGGGCTGTCTCCAGCGCGACCGGCGGCCCGGCGGCGCCGCCTCCCGGCCCGGGATCCAGTTCCGGCCAGGGCGCACCGGGGTAGACATGCTCGGCAAGCTCGCTGCCGGGCAGCTCCTCCGCCCGCCGCCCGACGATCTGGGCCAGCCGCGGGTTGGCATACTCGACGATACCGTCGCAAATGATCGCGATCCCGTCGCTGGCCCGCTCAACCACGTTGCGGTACTTGTCCTCGCTCTCACGCAGGGCGCGGGCAGCGTTCACGCGCTGGAGGACCATGGCGACCAGCCCGAGGTAAGTGTCCACCATGTCCTTCATACGCAGCTTCGTGCCTGGGGCGAAGCGCAGCGTGCCGACGGCGATGACGTCGTTCTCGAAGACGCACGACAGGCAGTAGACCGTCTGCCCCCCCTGCCGGGGTACGTCGATCCCGCCGACGGCGCACAGTCGCTTGACGGCACACTGCTCGCTGCGCGTGCACTGCCGGATTTGCCCGTCGCGAATCTCCCCCGCCACCGCCCGCGACAGCCGCATCACTGGACGCTTCCCGAACGGCAGGGGCGGACTGGCCGTCCGATCGAGTATGTCCACCGCCTCGAGCGTCAACACCTCCGTCTGCGGATCGTACGAGCACAGCCCGGCGGCCTCGGCGTCGGCAATGCGTCGCAGGTTCCGGCACAGGATGGCGTGGATCCGGTCCTCCGGTGCTCCCTCCACTTCGAGCACCGTGTCGTAGAGCACCCGGAAGGCGCGGTTGCGCGCCTCCAGCACGCGGGCGGCTCGTTCGAATGGGTCCGGACTCGCCTTGTCCATCGTCCTACCGTCGCTGCTTGCGCC
The DNA here is from genome assembly GCA_050115495.1 of Phycisphaerae bacterium. Classification (GTDB taxonomy): domain Bacteria; phylum Planctomycetota; class Phycisphaerae; order UBA1845; family Fen-1342; genus JAAYXS01. The sequence continues at coordinate 35,311 of JASFQK010000044.1, forward strand.
GGCACACCTTCCAATACACCGCCCCGGCGATGCCCGTCAGCGTGAAGGCTATGATCGGGGCCGAAGTGCCCAGCACCTGCGGCAGCAGCAGTTGCTTCGTGTGATACAGATTCGTGCACAGCGGGTTGAGCACGTGCGTCACCAGCAGCAGCCCGGGAATGAAGGCCAGCAGCACGACCAGGAAGTGCAGGTTTCCCTCACCCAACTGCCGCAGCGTCCCCAGCACGCACCCGCCGGTCAGGGCGATCCCCGCCCCGAACAGCAGCCCCGAGACGATGTTGAACACGCCGTACCCGCGAAGCTGTCCCACCGGCTTCAGCCCCATCACCGGCGACAAATAGCCGCTCAGCACGAAGCCGCCGCAGGTGATGATGAAGATCACCAGGAACAGCCGCAGGATGCGCTTGCCCCGCCCCATGTAGATCTCCCCCAGCCCGTGGGCGAAGCACAACCCGGCACGTTGCACGAAGTAGCCGAAGCCAACGCCGAACGCCAGCCCGATCAGCAGCAGCCATGGCATGCTCATACGCGGCACCTCCCCAACGTGAAGCTGAACACCAGGTAGGCGCCGGCCATGATGCCCAGCGCCGACAGGAAGGACGCGACCGACAGCATCGGCATCCCCGTCACGAACGCCGTCGTGCACGTTCCCGGCGCCACGGTGACCCCCATCCCGATCAGCGCCCCGCCGATAATCGCGCGCGGCACCTCGCTCTTTTTCGGCCAGCGCAGGCGGAACTCCCCCGTCGTCTGCGCTCCCAGGAACGCGCCGAGAATCACCCCCACGTTCACCACGAAGGCGAACAGAAACTTGTTCCCTTCGCCGAACTGCCCGATCATCGGCAGAAAGCTGCTCCCACCGATCCAGAACTTCCGAATGCACAAGTACATCACGACGTTGAGCCCGGCGAAGCAGGCCACCATGCTCACCGGGTTGCGCAAGCCCTTGCCCAGGTCCATGTAATGCTCCCATGCGGCCGCGCCGCCATCAGGCCCGCGTCACCACGATCTCCCAGCCCTGCGCACACCTGATCACGTCTATGGTTATGCCGTCGCAGTCCTCCAGTTCTTCCGGCACCGCCTTCAGGGCCAGCGGATCGTCGACCAGGAAGCGGCCGGACTGCCCGGCTTGCAACTGGTCCACGGCTCGCACGATGGCGAACACCGGGTACGGACACACCCGGCCGAGCAGGTCCATCGCCTCACCTGGCATAGAACCGCCTCCCATGCTCCTGCTGCCAATGGTTCCTGCACCGCACCCGGGGAAGTCTCCGGACGCGCATACACACCGGGACATGCTCTGCGCACTGCCGCCCATCCCCGCCGGCCAGCGCGGCGGTCTCCTCCAGCGGCCCGGACCGTCCGGTCCTGTAGCTGTTGTCGGCTAAACCTTCACGCAAGTTCGGCCGGTCGACGGTACCCCGTCAGTATTCCGCCCTGCGCCGGCGGAATTGGCTCCTTCGCCATCGGCGACGCCCCGACCACGGGGCCATAACTGACGAGCCTCTATCGGACGCCGCCGCCGAACCGGCCGCGCCTCGCTCTCCCGAAGCCGGCCAGAATCCCCCGCGGAGCCCTGCCACTCGAACGCGACCTCTGGTAACATCCCTGCGGCAAGCCAACCTGTCGGGCCGGTTCTGGGAGAGCTATGCGATGGAACTCGATGCAGTTCTGCTCGCGCGAATCCAGTTTGCCCTGACCATCGCCTTCCACTACCTATTCCCGCCGCTGACCATCGGCCTCGGTCTCCTGATGGTCATCATGGAAGGTACGTTCCTGGCGACGAAGAACCGCCAGTACGAGGTCATGGCCCGCTTCTGGACGCGCATCTTCGCCCTCATCTTCGCCATGGGCGTCGCCTCCGGCATCGTCATGGAGTTCCAGTTCGGCACGAACTGGTCCACCTACTCGCGCTTCGTCGGCGACATCTTCGGCTCAGCCCTCGCCGCCGAGGGCGTCTTCGCCTTCTTCCTCGAATCGGGCTTCCTCGCCGTGCTCGTCTTCGGCTGGGACCGCGTCTCGCCGCGTGTGCACTTCTTCTCGACCCTCATGGTCTCGCTGGGTTCGATGTTCTCGGCGGTGTGGATCGTCGTGGCGAACTCGTGGCAGCAGACGCCCGCCGGCTATCACATCGTCGGCGAGGGCCTGCTCCGCCGCGCCGAGGTCACCGACTTCTGGGCGGTCGTGTTCAACCCGTCCACGCTCGAACGGCTCACGCACACAGTGATCGGGGCGTTCATCCTCGGCGGCTTCTTCGTGATGAGCGTCTCCGCCTACTATCTGCTCCGGAAGCGGCACACCGACTTCGCCCGCCGCAGCTTCGCCATCGCCCTGCCCTTCGCGGCGATCTTCTCCCTCGCCGCCCTGATCTCCGGCCACTCGCAGGGCGTCAACGTCGCCCGCACGCAGCCGGCCAAGCTCGCCGCGTTCGAAGGGCATTTCCACACCGCTCCCGGCGGCACGCCGCTGTACCTCTGGGGCATCCCCGACGAGCAGACGCAGCAGGTGAAGATGGGCGTCGCCATTCCCGGCATGCTCAGCTTCCTCGTGCACGGCAACACGCAAACGCCCGTCATCGCCCTCGACGATCCGAAGATTCTCCCCCCCGACTACGAGATGGCCGCCGGCGAGACGCTGCGCGACTACTGGCCGCCGGTGAACCTGTCGTTCCAGTTCTACCACCTGATGGTAGCCCTGGGCATGTCGTTCATTGTGCTGACGCTGCTGGCCCTGATTCTCCAGTGGTCGGGCAAGCTCTACACGCAGCGCTGGCTGATGTGGATCTTCGTCTTCGCCGTCATCGGCCCGGTGATCGCCAACCAGGTCGGCTGGGCGGCGGCGGAAGTCGGCCGGCAACCCTGGATCGTCTACGGCATGCTCAAGACGGCGAACGCCGCCTCCAAGACCGTTTCCGGCGAGGAGGTGCTCACGTCCATCATCCTGTTTGGCCTGATCTACACCCTGCTGACGCTGGCCTGGATATTCCTCATGGACGCCAAAATCAAGCAGGGCCCGGAAGAGCCGACGCCGGCCGGGCAGGCCCCCGGGCAAGAGTCCTGGGTGGCCGTCGCCACCAGCCGGCGTGATCTGGCGGCCCCGGACGGCTCGCCTCCGCCTCCGACGGGCGGCGGTGAGAACCATGGGTCGAGGGAGTCATAGTCGCCATGGATCTGAACGTGCTCTGGTTCATCCTGCTCGGCGTGCTGCTCACCGGCTACGCCATACTGGACGGCTTCGACCTCGGCGTGGGCATTCTGCACCTCGGGGCCCGCAACGACCGCGACCGCCGGATCTTCATGAACTCGATCGGCCCGCTCTGGGACGGCAACGAGGTCTGGCTCGTCACGTTCGGCGGTGCCCTCTTCGCCGCCTTCCCGCACGTCTACGCCACCGCCTTCTCGGCGTTCTACCTGCCGTTCATGCTGCTGCTGTGCGCGCTGATCTTCCGCGCCGTGTCCATGGAATTCCGCAGCAAACGCGAGTCGCCGGTCTGGCGGAGCTTCTTCGACTACTGCTTCTTCGGGGCCAGCACGCTGGCGACGTTCCTCTTCGGCGTCGCCGTCGGCAACGCCATGCTGGGCATCCCCGTCGGCGAGGATATGGAGTTCGCCGGCACGCTGCTCGGGCTAGTCACGCCGTATCCAATCCTCGTGGGCATCATGGCCGTGGCCCTGTTCGCCATGCACGGCTCCATCTATCTGTATCTCAAGACCACCGGCGAGCTGCAGAAGAAGATCCACGGCTGGATGTGGCGGTCGTTCGGCTTCTTCCTGGTCGTGTACCTGTTCACGACGGTGGTCACCCTGGTGAACGTGCCGACGGCGGTGGCGAACTTCAAGCAGTTCCCGTGGGTCTGGGGCGTCGTGGCCCTGAACATCCTGGCCATCGCCAACATCCCGCGGGCGATCTTCCAACAGCGGCCGTTCTACGCCTTCCTCTCCTCGTCGGCGACGATCGCAGCGCTGATCGCCCTGCTCATGGTGGGGCTCTTCCCCAACCTGCTGACGTCGAGCCTCAACAGCGAGTGGAGCCTGACGATCTACAACGCGGCGTCTTCGCAGAAGACGCTGGGCATCATGGCGATCATCGCAGTAGTGGGCATGCCGTTCGTACTCGCCTACACGACGATCATCTACTGGCTCTTCCGCGGCAAAGTCGAGATCGGCAAGTTCAGCTACTAGCCTGCAGCGTCCGGGCTCCGCACCGGACATCTTTCGTAGCGTCGGCCCCCCGTGACCGATGTCGACCACCGAAGGCGCCTCGCACGCCAGCGTACCGTCCGTCCGCCAACCTCCTGACTTCTGTGTCCCCCCTTTTCACCCGCGGTGTTCACGAACGGCCTCACCCACTCCCTCCCAACCCGTGGTCCACACGATCCGCCGCTCGCCACGCACTTCTCGCTTGTCTCCGGCGAAATACAGGACTATGTTATTGATGAGGCGAGTGTGGCAGTGTCGCCGCGCTCAGACTCATGGGGACATGCCTTCGGGCAGGGGTTACCACATGAAGAAGCCGCTTCTGCTGTCGCTGGCCGCCGGACTGGCGGTGCTCGCGATCGACGCCCGCGCTTCCATCGATCTGGAATACCGCACGGTCATGCTCACCGGCATGCAGGCCCCGGGCCTGCCGGCTGGCGTAACATTTGATTCACTCTGCACATACGCGACTATCAACGACGCCGGCCGGGTCGCCGTCGGTGGGAGAATCGTCGGCCCCGGCATCGACGAGACGAACGACCTCGTCCTCTGGCGGGAGACGCCCGGCGGGTTCGTGCCGATTGCCCAGACCGGTCAGGCCGCGCCGGGCGGCGTCCTGGACGATTGGTGGGGCTATCCGGTGATCAACGCCGCCGGCGACGTGGCGTTCACTGCCCACATCGAGCCGACTCCCGGCGATTCCATCTACAGCGTGTGGACGGCGAGCGACATCGGCACGACCGCGTTGGCGTACCCCGGCATGTCCTTACCGGACGTTGAGCCCGGAGCGACGTTCCGCGGGGCCTACAGCTTCCCAGCATTCAACAACGCCGGCCAGGTCGCGTTCTCCGGCGAGCTCGACAGCCCGACTGTCGGCCTGCGAGGCGCGCTCTGGCTCGGCGGCTCGGCTGGTTTGGAGCTGCTGATGTGTGAAGGGGCAGCCGTCCCTGGCGGTGAGCCCGACGATGTCTTCCAGAGGTTCAGCCCCCCGACGATCAACGGCAGTGGCCAGGTCGCTCTCTGGGCGAGCGCCGCGGGCAACGACAGCGTCTGGCTGGCCGGCAACGGCGGTCTGCAACTCGTGGCAGCCGAAGGCCAGGCCGCGCCGGGCATGCCCGACGGCACCACGTTTCATGGCATGGGTGGCATCGGTGATCTAATCGCCATCAACGATGCGGGGAAGGTTGCGTTCGGTGCGGTCTACCAACCGCCCAGCGGCATGTTGGGGCACGGCATATGGGCCGGGCAGCCGGAAGCGTTGGCCCCCATCGCCCTCACTGGCGATGTGGCTCCGGGAGTATCCGCCGATGCGGAGTTCTTCCGTCCTCTCGAGCCCGCACTGGCGGCCAACGGCGACGTGATCTTCAGAGGCATTGCCACCGACCACGTCAGCCAGATCTCGCGCACTGGCATCTGGCGGCAGCGGGCCGACGAGATCAGTCTCGTCGCAGTTGACGATACCATCCCTCCCGGCGTCGACGACGAGGCCCTCCTGGACGCGTTCGTGCAGAAGCCTCTCGTAAATGACGCCGGCAGCGTGGCCTTCCTCGCCACGTTGACCGGTGAGAACGTCAACGAAACGAACGACCGTGGCCTGTGGGCCGAGGGACCGGACGGCCTCCTCCGTCTCGTTCTGCGCGAAGGCGACCTGTTCGAGGTTGCCCCGGGCGACTTCCGCACCGTGGAGTGGCTCGGCACGCTATTGAGCGCGCCCGAAACCGGACGCGGCATCGCCTTCAACGCCAACTACGAGCTGACGTTCGCCGCCATGTTCACCGACGGCAGCGACGGAATCTTCGTCGCCACGGTTCCCGAACCTTCGTCCTTCGCGATGGTATTCCTCGCCGTGGCCTGTCTGCACCGCTGGCGGCGATCGCCTTGAGCCCGCCGTCAATCCGCCGCAGAATGCGCCTCGGTGCGACAGCCGACGCGCATAGCTAACAATTCGCGCGACGCCGGTCGCCACGTCGGCGACCGCCGTCTGCTCGCGGTCCGGCGGCCGGCACGCCACTGAGGCAACGGCAACATGCTCGAAGGCCACAACGTCAACCTGCGGCTGCTCACCGAAGCCGACATCGCCCCCCTGCTGACGGCGGCGAACACGTACGCCGAGCACGGCGAGTTCGACGCCCGCGCGTTCCTGGTCGATCCCGTGTTTCGCAAGGAGTTTGCGGATAGCGGCTGGTGGCGGGATAACCAGGGCATGATGCTCGTCACCGACAAGCTCGACAACATGCTCGGCCACATTGTCTTCTTCGAGGGTATGCGCCACGAGGCGGGCTACGAGGTCGGCTACACTATCTTCCGCCGCCGGGACCGCGGCCGCGGCTACATGACCGAGGCCCTGCGGATCTTTTCGGCGTACCTGTTCCAGCAGAAGCCCATCGCCCGGCTGCACGTCAAGATGCTGAAGGGCAATGTGGCGTCTCGCCGAATCGCCGAGAAGAGTGGCTATCAGCTCGAAGGCACGTTCCGCAGGTTCGGCTTCGCCAACGGGCAGTACTACGACCACGAGGTCCTCGCCCTGCTCCGCGAGGAGTGCCCGCCGCTCGCCGAGGTCCTGGCCAACCCGCCGCCAGAAGCACAGACGCCGCCGGCCGCCCCCGACGCCGGCGCCGGCATTCCGGCGAAGCTACCGCACCAGCCTCCAGGGCTAACCTCCGCCGCCGACAACCCCGCCCCCGGCACCAACCCGTAGCGTCCGACCTCCGTACCGGACGTCCTGTAGCGTCGGTCCCCCGTGGCCGACGTCGAACGCCGACAAATGCACGATTCACGACGTAGCGGCCGACCTCCGCGTCGAACGTCGAATGCCGAACGACGTACGCACCGTAGTGTGGCATGCCGAAGCTCTAAGGCGCCGGCATGTCTTCGCCTCGCATCCGGAACAACGTGCCCGCGCCTTATGGCTTGCGCATGCCACACATCCGCACATCTTCGCCGACCTGTCACGCGCCAATCCGCAACCGCACCGCCGCGACTTCGGCGGCCATGGCCAGCCGCGCTTGCAGCAGCATGCCCCATACCAGCAAGTCCACGCAGAGCAGCACGAACGTCGTCCGTCGCTCGGCCCGTCGCACCCGAACGCGCCGCCGGTGGCGCCACACCAGCGCAGCCGCCATCCCGACCGCACCGGCAATCAAGACAAACGTTTGCACGCCCATCCACCAGTCCGTCGTCGCGTCGCTCTCAAGCCAAACGAGCACGACAAACTCGGCCACGAACACGACCAGCACCGCCGCGAGCACGTACGCCAGCCACGCCCGCGACCGCTCCTGCACGTCAACACGGGCGTACGGCAAGTGCGGATCCACGGTCGATCACCATCAGTCGCCGGCGAGGAGCCGGATGAACGGGAGAATATCGAAGTTGTTCACCAACCCGTCGCCGGTGAGATCGCCCAGCATGATGTCGCAGTCGGGGTACTGCTCCGCGTAGCGCTCAGGATCCAAGACGGCCAGGATGAACGCCCGGACGTCGAAGTTGTTCACCAGCCCGTCGCAATTCAAATCCCCCGGCCCCGGCGAACGGGCTTCATCGGCACCCATATCGACGATCGCCACGCCGTCTCCGTCGCCGTCCCCGACCCGGTACTGCCCGTCGATGTCCGTCTCTCCCTCCGCCGGCACGAACCCCGGATCGCCGACGTCGATGCACGGCGAGTCAGCGGACAGGTGGAAATCGCCGTTCTCGGGATCGACAAACAGTGGATCGTCATCGATGTTCCCAACACCGGACCAGCCGCCCTCAACAGCGCTGTACGTCGCGACGGCCAGCGAGTCAGCGGTCATGTGGATCGCTTCGCGGTTGTTCTCCCAGACGATGCAGTTCGTCAGCGCAGCGCTGCTGCCCTCGCGGCAGCAGATCCCGCCGCCGTGCGCGGCCGACCAGTTGCCGCCGATCGTGCAGCCGGCCAGGGTCAGGTCGGCGCCGGCGACGCAGCAGATTCCGCCGCCATTCTCGCCGCCCGCGCTGTTCCCGGTGACCGCACAGTTGGTCAATGACGGATCGCCGCCGGAGCAGTAGAGACCGCCACCGTCGCCGTCCGTCGTGTTGTCCGCGACGATGCAGTTGATCAGCGACGGGCTGCCGCAGATGCCGCCGCCGTACAGCCCGACCGCATTGTGCGTTACGGTGCAATCGGACAGCACAACCACGCCGGTGCTGGAGCAGCCGAGGCCGCCTGTGTTGCGCGTTGCCGCGTTGTGAGAGATCGTGCAGCCGCTCAACGTCGCGTTGCCGCCGGTCACGTACACGCCGCCAGAATTGGTCGTTGCCGTGTTGTGCGTGATGGTGCAGCCGGTCAGCATCGCGTCGCTGCCGGTCACGTACACGCCTCCGACGATGGTAGCTTCGTTCTGCGAGATCGTGCAGTGGGACAGCGTCATGGAGCTGTCCCTGCAGACCATGCCGCCACCGATGCCATAATCCAGCGTCCTGTTCTGCGCAATCGTGCAATCGGCCAGCGTCAGGATGCTGTTTTCCGAGCAATAGAGGCCGCCGCCAGATCCGGCGGCGTTTCCGCAGATCGTGCAGCCGCTCAGCGTCAGATCACCGCGTCCGCAGTACACGCCCCCGCCCGTGGAGTGGCCGTTGACGTCGGCCGTGTTCTCGTTGATGGTGCAGTTGATGAAGACCGGGCTGCCGCCCGAGCAGTAGACGCCACCGCCGAGGGCGCTCGCATACGCCCTGTTAAGCCTGATGGTGCAATTGGTCAGTGTCGGCGACCCGCTGTCGCACAGCACGCCCCCACCGCTGCCCGCGTCACACAGCGAGATCACGCAGTTGTTGATGACCGGGCTGCTCCCCTCCACGCACACGCCGCCGCCGGCGTGACCGCCGGAAACATGCCCGTTCCTGATCGTCAGCCCGGCGAGAACGCTGTCCGGACCCTCGTCGCCGCGGAAATGGAAGCCGCGGCCGGCGAACTCGCAGTCGACCACTGTCGCCGCCACCACGTCGGGATCGTCCGGATCCGTCGAGCGAACCGTGATGGCCTTGCCGCAGCAATCCACGTCCCTGTTACCTGGCCCCGCATACACGCCCTCGGCGATGACCACCGTGTCTCCTTCGTACGGACCACAGCCATCGATCGCCGCCTGAACCGTCGCCTTGGGACCGTGCACGCCATCCCACTCCGCCGACAAACCGTCCCACGCATCGTCGCCTTCGACGGCAACGTGGAAGGTCCGCGGTCCCGCGAACGGATCGCTGCCGTGCACGTACTCCTCGAGGTTGTTTCGCGAATCGCCGTCCTCGTTGCCCAACGCGTCGGCCGCGAGCGGGTCGTCGAAGTAGCACTCCTCCCACCAATCCGGTAATTCGTCGGCGTCGGTGTCCAGCCACTCGTCGGCTCCCACATCCACGCGCCCGCCGAGCACGCGGGCCTCGCCGTCGATGTCCGTCTGTCCCGAGTACTCCCCGTTCGGATCGCCGGCGTTCAGACAGGGAGAACCCGCCTGCAGGTGACCGTCCGGCGTCACGAGCGGGTCGGCATCCGTGTTGCCCTCGCCCAACCAGCCCCCCTGGATCGCGCTGTACGTCACGATCAACCCGCCGTCACCATAGTGGGTAATGGCCTGCCCGTTGTTCGTCCAGACGATGCAGTTGCTCAGTACCGGGCTACTCTCGTCACTGAAGATGCCGATGCCCGCCTTGTTCCCCACGATCGTGCAGTTGATCAGCGTAGGTGCGCTGTAGGAACAACCGACCCCGCAGTCCCCCCAGTTCTGCGCGATCAGGCAGTTGGCGAGCGTCGGCGCGCTGTTCGAGCAGTAGACGCCGCCGGCGCCCGTGTTCCCGGTGATCGCGCAGTTGATCACGACCGCGTCGGCGAGACCACGGCAGCACACGCCGCCTCCGTACGTGCTGCTGTTGCCGGCGATGATGCAGTCCCTCAGCGTCGGGCTGCTGACCGCGCAGTGAATGCCACCTCCGTAGTATCCCCCGGGGCTCGCCGCCGTCACATATCCGTTCGTGATCGTCAGACCGGCGACGACACTCTCCGGACCTTCATGCGCGTGGAAGTAGAACCCCCGGCCGCTGCCTTCGCAGTCGATGACTGTCGCCGCCACGACGGCGGGATCCGCGGGCTCCGTGCTGCGGACTGTGATCGCCTTGCCGCCGAAATCAAGGTCCTTGTTGCCCGTTCCCGCGTACGTTCCCGGCGAGATAACAACGTCATCGCCCGGCTGGGCGGCGTCGATGGCCGCCTGGATCGTGTCGTACCCCCCCGGCACGTGCAGTTCCTCGCCCCACGCCGCCGGCAGCATGAGCGCACCGCCGACAACCGCCGCCAGAACCCGCGTGCTCAGCAGCCTCCGCATGATTCTCCCCCGTGGGGGATTCCCATTCATTCCACCAGGCGCGAGCCGACCGTCAATCGCCAGCGAGCAGCCGGATGAACGGGCGGATATCGAAGTTGTTCACCAACCCGTCGCCCGTGAGGTCACCCAGCATCATATCACAGCCAGGGTATTGCTCCGCGTACAAATCGGAATCCGTGACCGCCAGAATAAACGCCCGGATATCGAAGTTGTTCACCAGCCCGTCGCAGTTCAGGTCACCCGGCCCGGGCGACCGAGCTTCATCGGCACCCATATCGACGATCGCCACACCGTCCCCGTCGCCGTCCCAGACCCGATACTGCCCGTCGATATCCGTCTCACCCTCCCCCGGCACAAACCCCGGATCCCCGGCGTCGATGCACGGCGAACCGGCGGCGAGGTGAAAATCACCATTCTCCGGATCGATGAACAGCGGGTCTTCGTCAATGTTCCCCTCACCCTCCCAACCGCCCGCCACATCGCTGTGCGTGACATTGATCGTCGAGCCGTCGTCGTTCCAGATCGGCGCGTCGCCACTCCACAAAATGCTGTTCGCAACCGTGATGGTACTTCTGTAGACCGACGAACTGGAACTGCATGACAGCGCAGCGCCCTGAGGGGCCACGTTGTCGCTTATCGTGCAGTTGTCCATCGACAGGTCGATCCACCTGCTGCAGTAGACGCCACCGCCACCGGTAGTCGCAGTATTGTGCGCGATTACGCAGTTGGTCAGGATGGGATTGCAATTCTCGCACCAGTAGACACCACCACCCGGTCCGTCCTCCGCGGTATTGTTAATGATGCGGCAGTCAGTGAGCGCCGGCGTGCTCTCACTGGAGCAGTACAGCCCTGCTCCATAGTCCGCCACGTTTCGCGCAATCATGCAAGCGACACATGTCGGACTGCTGTTGCTGCGACAGAAGAAGGCACCGCCCGTTTGGCCGGCTGCATTCTGTATGAACTCACAACGAATGAACGTCGGGTTGCTATCGTAGGTGCAGAACACGCCACCACCGAACTCGGTCGCCGTATTAGACTCCACTGTGCAATCGCTCAGCACCGGGCTGCTCTCGTCGCATGCCAAGCCCCCTCCACGACCCTGCTCGCGCGTGCTGTTTCCCGTGATTACGCAGCCAGCAAGCGCGACACCTCCACCACAGAAGTGGATACCCCCGCCATGGCGCGCGACGTTCCCCATGATTACACAATGATCAAGACTCGCGCGACTGCCGCCGAAATACACGGCCCCTCCCTCGCTGGCTGCCGCATTGTACGCGAACGTGCACCGGGTCAGGGTCAGGTCGCTACTGGTGCAATAGACGGCTGCCCCATCGGTGAGGACAGATCCGTTCGTAATCGTCAAACCCGCGACGATGCTGTCCGGCCCTTCGCCACTGTGGAAATAGAACCCCCGGCCACTGCCCTCACAGTCAATGACTGTCCCTGCCACGACCTCCGGATCTTCCGGGGCCGTGCTGCGAACCGTGATCGCCTTACCCCGTAGCTCGATGTCTCGATTGCCGATCCCCGTATACGTACCCTCGGCAACAACGACTTCATCTCCCTCACACGGATGGCAGTCGTCGATCCCCGCCTGGATCGTGGCCTTCGGGCCGTGTTCGCCATCCCATTGCGGCGCCAGCCCATCCCAACCGTCGTTGCCCGACGTGGCTACGTGGAAGCGTCGGGGCGCTAACAGCGGGTCCGTTCCGCGCGCATACTCCTCCAGGTCGTTGCGCCCATCACCATCCTCATTGCCCGATGGATCCGCCGCCAGCGGATCCCCGAACCAGTTCTCCTCCCACCAGTCCGGCAACCCGTCCCCATCGCTATCCAGCCACTCGTCCGCGCCCATGTCCACGCGGCCACCAACCACGCGTGGCTCGCCGTCAATATCCGCCTCGTCACCGTGGTCTCCGTCGGGGTCGCCGGCGTCACGGCACGGTGAACCCGCCCTTAAGTGGCCGTCGCGCGTCAGCAGTGCATCAGCATCGACGTTGCCCTCGCCCGTCCATCCACCTTCCACCGCACTGAAGGTAGCCACGACAGTGGAGGCGGCGGTCGCGTAGAGCGCCTCCTGGCTGTTCCCCCACACAACGCAGTTGCGCAGCGTCAGGTCACCGTCATAGCAATAGAGCCCACCGCCGTTGCTGCCGCCTGTCGTGTTCCCGGAGATCGTACAGTTCCGCAATGACATGGCGCCACCGCGGCTGTAGACGCCTCCACCGTCGCCGCTCGCGGCGTTGTTGGCAACCGTGCAGTTAATCAGTGACACACTGACATTGCTGCCACTCACTCCGCCGGCCTTCTGTTCCGCCGCGTTGTGCGTGATTCTGCAGCCAACGAGCGAAAGCGTTCCCTCGCCCCCGCATCCAAGGCCACCGCAGTCGCCGGTCGTCGCATTGTGCGTGATCGTACAACCGACAAGCACCGCGCTGCTGTCGTACACAGACATACCGCCTGTGTATTCCGCCCTGTTCCACGAGATCGTGCAGTCGGTTAACATGAGGCTGCTGCCAGAATAGCAGCGGACACCGCCACCACTATTGATCGCCGTATTCTCTGTGATCGTGCAATTCGTCAGTGTCAGCTCACTAGCCTGCCTGCAGAATAGACCGCCACCGTCGCCATGCGCCGTATTCTGCTTGATACCGCAGTTCACCAGGGTAGGGCTGCTCCCGTTGGTACAATAGACTCCGCCACCGTCATCCTCGGTATACCCGTGCATAATCGTAAGCCCCGCGACAACGGCCTCGGCGCTCTCCCTCCTCCAAAACGAGAATCCGCGACCTTCGCTTTCACAATCGACGATGGTCCCGGCCACGACAGCAGGATCGTCCGGATCGACACTGCGCACGGTGATCTGTCTCCCGGCGTATTCGAGATCCCGGTTGCCTGGGCCCGTATACGTTCCCTCCGCGACAATAACCTCATCGCCCTCCGTGAGGTGACAGGCGTCTATCGCCGCCTGAATCGTCGCCTTCGGACCACTCACACCATCCCACGCCGGCGCAAGTCCATTCCAATTGTCGTTGCCGGTCACGTCTGCGAAGAACTGCCGCGGGCCAACTAGCGGATCGGATCCCACGCTGTACTCCGCCAGATTCGCACGCCCATCCGCGTCCTCGTCACCGAGGGGATCACCCGCCAACTGCCCGTCGAAATAGCGCACTTCCCACCAGTCCGGCAGGCCGTCGGCGTCGCTGTCCAGCCACTCATCGGCGCCCATGTCCGCCCGGCCCCCAAGAACACGCGGCTCGCCGTCGATGTCGGTCTCATCCGTGTGATCGCCTTCAGGATCGCCGGCGTCATGGCACGGCGAGCCCGCCTGCAGGTGCCCGTCCGGCGTGAGAAGTGGGTCAGCGTCAATGTTGCCGACACCCTCCCACCCTCCTTCGACGTTGCTGTAGGTCACCGTCGCACCAGAGTAGCCCGTGACGGCAATGGACTCCCGCGTGTTGCCCCAGACGATGCAGTTCGTGAGGAGCGGCTGGCTCTCGCCTTCGAGCCACGCGCCGCCAGCATGGCCGGCTACATTCCATGCGATCGTGCAGTTGGTCAAAGTAGGCGTGCTGCCGTCGCAGTACAGACCGCCACCACAGTACCACGCCCCGTTCTGCACGAATGTGCAACTACTCAGTGTCGGATCACTCATCTCGCAACACATGCCGGCACCGTGACGCGCGGCTGTGTTCTGCACAATCGTACACTTGTTCAGCGTGGGGCGGCTGTCGTTGTAACAGTAGATGCCACCGCCACCAACCGCGTAGAAGTCAACTCCGACCGCCGCATTGTGCGAAATCGTGCAGCCGTCCAGCGTCGGGTTGGAGCCATAGCAGCAAATCCCGCCACCGTCGTCGGCTGTATTGTGGGTCACAACGCAGTTGATCATCGTCGGATCGCTGTCGTGGAAGAACACCCCGCCGCCCATCTCGGCGTACCCGCCGGTGATCGTCAGCCCGGCGACAACGCTGGCGGGCCCTTCGCCACACCGGAACTGGAACACGCGGTCTTCGCCGCCTCCGTCCACCACTGTCGCCGCGACGATCGCCGGGTCACCCGAATCAATGCTGCGAACCATGATCGATTTCCCGCCGAAGTCCAGCCCCCGATTCCCCACGCCCGTGTACAGGCCCGGCGCCACGATGACCGTGTCACCTTCGTACCGGTCACAGGAGTCGATGCCCGCCTGGACCGTCGCCTTCGGGCCGTGCACGCCGTCCCACGCTTCGGTCAGACCGTCCCAGGTATCATTCCCCGCTGGATCCACGTGCAGCGACCGCGGCCCGACCAGTGGATTCGTCCCGCCGATATACTCCTCAACGTTGGTGCGTCCGTCGCCATCCGCGTCCCCGAGCGGATCGGCAGTCAGCGGATCCTGGAAATAGCGCCTCTCCCACGAATCCGGCAGACCGTCCGCATCGCTGTCCAGCCACTCATCTGCGCCCATGTCCGCTTGCCCGTCGAGCACGCGCGGCTCTCCATCGATGTCCGTCTGACCGCTGTAGTCGTCATTCGGATCGCTGGCATTCCGGCAAGGCGAATCCACTGTCAGGTGGCCGTCCGGCGTAATCGTCGGATCGGCAACAATGTTGCCTTCACCCTCCCAGCCCCCTTCGATCGCACTGTAGGTCACGATGGGACCAGTGCTACCGATAAAGGAGATAGCCGCCCGGCTGTTCCCCCAGACAATGCAGTTGTCCAGAGTGAGGCTGCTGTAGCGGCAATAGACGCCGCTTCCCCCCATGTTTCCCGCGATGGTGCAGTTGGTCAGCGTCAGCGCACCGTACAGACAGAACACGCCGTGGCTACCCATGTTCTGCGCTACCGCGCAGTTGGTCAGCGTCGGGCTACTGTGGTAATAGCAGTAAATGGCGCCACCCTCCGCCGCCATGTTCCGGCTGATGATGCAGTTGGTCAGCGTCGGAGAACACGCGTTGCCGGCGCAATAGAGCCCCCCACCAGCGGCTGCCGTGTTGCCCACGATTTCGCAGTTCGTTAGGATCGGGCTGCTGAGCATGCAGCCAATGCCTCCGCCGCAGTCGGCCGCCGCGTTCTGCGTGATCGTGCAATGGGACAGCGTAGGGCTACAGGGGTAATAGCAGTAAACGCCGCCACCGTCGCCCGTGACATAGCCATTCGTAATCGTCAAACCCGCCACGATGCTGTCCGGCCCTTCGCTGCTGTGGAAGTAGAACCCCCGGCCACTGCCCTCACAGTCGATGACCGTCCCTGCTGCGACCTCCGGATCTTCCGGGGCCGTGCTGCGAACCGTGATCGCCTTCCCGCCGAAATCAAGGTCCTTATTGCCCGGTCCCGTGTACGTGCCTGGCGCGATAACGACCTCATCGCCCGGCTGAGCGGCGTCGATCGCCGCCTGGATCGTCGCGTACATGCCCGGCACGTGCAGCTCCTCGCTCCACGCGGCCGGCAGAATGAGCGCACAGCCAACAACCACCGCCAGAATCCGCACATTCAGCACTTTCAACATGGCAATCCCCTATGAAGAAGGCAACGGCGCAACCAAGCCGCGAGACGGGAGCGCCCAGCAGAATCGACCGGCGCCGCAACTCCTTTCGGCGGCCTTCGATGAACTGAAATCCCCATCGTCCCTACCCTTGCCATCTCGGACACACGGTTCCCACCGCGATCGCACAGGCCGCGGCCTCGACATACAGATGGTGGTCCCCACCACCCCACACGATTACCCTATTCTAGTGTAGTGCCTCATTAGTTCGATGACTTATCGAACGCTGCGTGCGTGCGCGTGATTTTCGGCAAGATATCCTGGAGGTCGGCAGTCCAGACGAATGGCTTGGGGTCGTCATTGTGCGTGTCGAT
>JASFQK010000045.1:0-47058 GCA_050115495.1 Phycisphaerae bacterium
CGATCTTCTTGTCTCTCTGGCGTCGTGCCACGCCGCCAGTAAACCAACTCCCAACGTACCGCGCAAGTTAGGATTGTGTTAACCTCGACCCCTCCAAATTCCCGGACAGTATTGCTCAAGAGCAGTGGCACACACGCGCGTGAGTTGGCAGATCCGGCTCCCTGCCGGTCGCGGCTCGGACAGATTGGGAGCCGCACGTCGGGTGGGCTGCGCGTCGTGTGTTAGCGCTTGCGGCGGCGGCGGGGCTTGGTGTTTTCCTCGTCTTCCTCGAACAGATCCGCGGCCGCCACGGCGGTCTCGTTCTCCGGGACGATCAGCGTGGAGTCGTCGCCGTTGAGCGTCGTCTCCGGCTCTTCCTCGGGCGTTTCGATCGGCTTGCCGTTCTCATCGAGCACGACGTCGGCCTCGGCGGTGCGCTGGCGGGCGATGCGGCGCAGCCCCTGGATGAGTCGCTCCTCGCTGCCGCCGGTGAGGTTGGCCAGAGCCTCTGCCAGGTCCGGGATGTAGCGGCCGAAGATGTCGCGCTTCTGCGCTTCGAGCCGCTGCCGCCGGCGGCGACGGACATACGTGGCCAGCTTGCGGCCGCACTCCTGGAGGGCGAGCTTCATCTCCTTGCGAATCTCGTCGTAGTCGGCGATGGCTTCCTTGCTCTCCGACGTGAACGGCACCCACACGCTGGCCATGTGCACCATGGCGACGAGTGGCCCGCTGGGCAGGCTGCCGGCCGGCTGCGACATGCCATAGTTCCGCCAATCGACGTCCATGACGCTCTTGAACGCCGCACAGGCCGACTGCTGGTACAGCAGCGGCACGCGGTTGGCGTAGCGGATCACGCGGGCGGTGCCCTCGGAGGGGAGATTGCCGCCATAGGCCAGGGCGATTTCGATCTGGAACGGGTTGCCCCGATAGACCGCCGGGTCGCGCGTGGTGGCGGTGAAGAACTCGGCCTTGACCTCTTTGAGCAGGCCGGCGAGCAGGTTGCGCACGCCAATAGGCGCGAGGCAGTCGGTCGGCGGGGCCATGATGCGGACGGACTGCATGGCGTTGTAGAGGCGTTCGACGTCGTGCGTGCCGATGGCGGCCGGGGCGGCCCGGGAGCTGAGGCCGGCGGCGTCGCAGATGCGGCTGGAGACAGTGCCGGAGACGCGGCAGAAGGAGTCCTGGAGGAAGCCGGCCAGCTTCACGCCTCTGGCTTCCTTGAGCATCTTCATGAGCACGCCGAGCTCGATGCCGTGGGGGTGCGGCTTGATCTGCCGGGTTTCAGGAGGGAGCTCGTCGGTGCCCCGGGGGAACTCGCGGTGCTCGCCGGTAGGGGCGCGGTAGAGGATGACCGCGTGCGGGTTGGCGATGGCCGTCTGCTCGATGTATTCGTCGACGGACTGGCGGCCCTTGGCATAGCTGGCGACGAGTTCGATGATGACCTCGGTGCCCTGCCCCCAGGTGACGTCGGTTTCCTCGTCCTTGATGACGTCGGCCTTGTTGCGGGCGGTGTCGATCTGGAGCTCGAAGTAGTGGGCCGGCTTGCGCGGGCTGGTGCGCGAGAGGATGCGCACGCTGCGGCCGGTGGTCAGCACGCCGTACATGCCGGCGGCGGAGATGCCGATGCCCTGCTGGCCGCGGGACATCTTCAGGCGATGGAATTTCGAGCCGTACAGGAGCTTGCCGAAGATGTTGGGCACCTGCGATTTGACGATGCCGGGGCCGTTGTCGCGCACGGTGACGCGGAAGCGGTCCTCGGCGAGTTGGTCGATGTGAATGTGGATCTCGGGCAGGATCCCCGCTTCCTCGCAGGCGTCGAGGCTGTTGTCGACGGCCTCCTTGACCGTGGTCAGCAGGGCCTTGCGCTTGTTGTCGAAGCCGAGGAGGTGGCGGTTCTTCGCGAAGAACTCGGAGACGGAGATGTCGCGCTGCTGGCTGGCGAGCGTCTCCGCGGTTACGGCCCGGGTGCGTTTGCGCGAGGTGCGCGGCGCCGGCGGCGCCTTGACGACATCCTTGGCGACCGGGTCGGTTGGTTTGGCGACTTTCCTGCTCGGCTTCTTTCCAGGGGGCTTGGTACGATCCACGCGGTCCTCATCTTCGGTTGGCGGCGAGCCGGGAACATAAGCGGCCTCGCGGACGGCGCCTACCGGGATGTCGCGAACCGGGGGCAGATCGAACAGGGTCGGTGCCGGCTGGTCGAGAGCCGTGGTCGGGTTGCTGTCGGCGGCCATCCGTGGCTCCTGCGGCAACGGGCAAGCGGATTCACTGCATAGTATAGCACGAGCTATGGTAGCGGTGAGGGCCGCCGTGTACAGTGTCTCGTGGCCGGGGGTCGGAGTCGGTTGATGTCGCTGAGTGCGAAAGAGCGGAAGGCGTTGATCGCTGCCGGCCACCATCTGAAGGCTGGCCTGATGCTCTCGCCGGGACGGATTGACGACGGTGCGGTGGCCCATGTGCGGGCGGCACTGGCGGATCGCGAGTTGGTCAAGGTCCGCGTGCGGGCCGACGAACGCAGCGCCTGCGAAGAGACGGCGGCGGAGCTCGTGGCTCGCGTGCCCTGCGAACTGGTGCAGCGCGTCGGCCGTGTGCTGCTGCTGTATCGCCCGCCGGCGGCAGAGGCACCTGCGTGACGCGTGTCTGACGGAGGCGGAAGGGGTGCCGGGCGGCTATGATACGTGTGCCGCTGCGGTCAGCGGGCCGGGCGCCAGATTGTCCGGCGAGTGGGAGGTGGGTGGCGGTGTGAACGAGGTGGTCCGATGAAGCAATTCCGACGGATTGGAGTGTTCCTGCACGACTCGCCGGCCGACGATGAGGCGCTGGCTTACACCAGTCGCGTGGCCGAGCTGGCCAACGCCGAGTCGGTGCTCTGTGTGCACATGCGCGAGTCCAGCGAGGCCGGCGGGGCCGATCCGGACGCGGCCGCGTTTCAGGCGGAAGTGCTGCGGCGTCTGCCGGCGGCGGTGGCGAGCCGCACGAAGGTCGAGGTGCATACCGGGACGGGCATTCCCGAAGTGCTGCGCAGCGCGCGGGACTTGCAGCTCGACGTGGTGGTGGTCGGCCGGCGGCTGCCGTCGGAGCAGGTCGGCATCGGGGCGGCTTTCAGCAAGCTGGCCCGCAAGTGCCCGTGCAGCGTGCTGGTTGTACCGAGCCATGCCCGCGTGCACCTGAGCCGCATGCTCGTGCCGGTGGACTTCTCCGAGCACTCGAAGCTGGCCCTGGAACAGGCCATCGCCATGGCCCGGAGCAGCGGCGAATCGACGCCGCAGATCGTGGCCCACTCGGTGTGCAGCGTCGGCTACGGCTACAGGAAGATGGGGGTGACCCTCTACGAGGCGACGGATCAGCTCGTGGCCACGACCGCGCAGAAGCTGACGGAGTTCGTTGCCGGCGTGGATGCGAAGGGTGTCGCCCTGGAGACGGTCTGCACCGCGGCCGAGGACATCGAGCGGGGCGTGCTGGACATGGCCGCCGTGCACAAGGTCGACGTGGTCGTCGTGGGCAGCCGGGGCATGAGCTGGCCGGTGGCGGCCCTATTGGGGTCGACGGCCGAGCGCATCCTGGTGCAGTCGCCGCTGCCTGTGCTGGTGGTCAAGAAGAAGGGCGAGACCACGCCGCTGCTGAACGCCTTGCTGGGCGACGCCTGAACAGCCGGATCGGGCAGTTTTCAATCCTTGTGAAACATTCAGCGCACGCTGGACAGAGGCGGTGTGCCCCGCGAGACTCTGGCCCGGGCCTGCCGAGGAACCCTGTCGTGCGCGCGGAACAGATGGTCGGGACGGCGACGTTAACGGAGCTTTACGCTCCGATCGCCGGGGAGCTGGAACAGGCCGCGCAGATTCTGCGGGACGAGCTGATCAGCGACGACGCCAGCCTGGCGGAGCTGCACCACCACGCCGAGCGATTTCATGGTAAACGCCTGCGGCCGGCGCTATTGCTGCTGGCCGGGCGGGCTTGTGGGCAGGTCAGACCCGAGCACGCGCTGCTGGCCGCGGTGGTCGAGATGATCCATCTGGCCACGCTGGTCCACGACGACGTCCTCGATAACGGGCAGGTGCGCCGCCGGACAGCGACGGTCAACTGCCTGTGGGGCAACGCCCGGGCGGTTCTGCTGGGGGATATCCTCTTCAGCCGGGCGTATCGCCTGTGCAACACGCTGGACACACCGGAGGCGGCACGGCTCATCGCCCAGGCGGCCATCGCCGTCTGCGAGGGGGAGATCAAGCAGATCGAGCGGCGAGGCGACACGGCGCTGAGCGAGGAAGCGTATTTCGACATCGTGACGCAGAAGACGGCGTCGCTGCTCGGCGTGGCCGGTTATCTGGGGGCGAAATACGCCGGCGCGGACGAGGCGACGAGCGAGCGTCTGCGGGCGTTCGGGATCGCGGTGGGGATCGCGTTTCAGGTGACCGACGATCTGCTGGACCTGGTCGGCGACGAATCGCTGGTGGGCAAGTCGCTGGGCCGCGACCTGGAGCAGGGTGAGTACACGCTGCCGGTCATTCACTTTCTGCGGACGGGCTCGCCGGAACGGCGGGCCGAAATGGAAGCTGCCCTGCAGGCCGCGCCGGATCAGCGAGGCGAGCAGGTGCTTCGGCTGCTGAACGGGTCGGCCAGCGTGGCCTACGCCCGGCGCTGCGCGGAACAGCACGTACGGTCGGCGTTGGATAACCTCGCCGGCCTGCCGGCCTCGAACGCTCGTAACAGCCTGCAAGCGGTGGGGGATTTCGTGCTCGCCCGGCGGTTCTAAGGTTCCGCCGCACGCGTGGCTGGGGGGTTCAGGCGGACGATCCACACGACGACATTCTTGCCGGCGGCGTAGTTGAAGCCTGCTACGCGGCGCCAGTCGGGCGTCTCCTTGGCGGGCGGTTCGGCGCCGGCGGCCCGCAAGTCCTCCTCGCGGGCGACGAGCACGTCGGCCTGTCCTCCCGCCAGCACGGACGCGAGTTCACTTGGCGGGACCGTTCGTGCCGTGGCCTTCATGTAGAAGAACTGTGACGGCTCCTCGTAACCGGTCACGAGCACGCGAGCGCTCGGCTCGGCCAAGGCGTTGACGCGGTCGGCGACAAGACGGCTGACCCGGTACGGCTCTAAGGCCGGCAGCAGCCACAGTCCCACCAACACATGCAGCAGGATGGTGCCGCCGAGTGCCAGCCGACCGGCGTTGAGCAGGTGCCCGCGGTCGGCGGCTCGGGCCGCGGCGACGAAGCACAGCGCCAGCAAGCCGCCCGCAACGATTGCTGCCGGCGCCCAGCCCGATCCCCACCAAATCACGCCGGCCGCAGCCAGAGCGGCGCCGAGCACGACAGACGGTGCAGCGGCGACGCGCCAGAGAGTCTTGCGCGAGCGGGTACTCGTGTCGGCCAGGGTGAGATCGATCCAGCGGCCCAGGATGATCGCCAGCGGCACGTAACACGGCAGCACATAGTGCGGCAGCTTGCTCTGCATGAGTTCGAGCAGCAGCCAGGGCAGGGCCGCCCAGATCAGCAGCAGTCCGGACGTCGGTTCGTCCTGACGTGCTCGCCACACAGACAGCAGCGCCGCTGGCAGCAACATTGTCCACGGCAGCCAGCCAAAGAAGCTGGTGAGCAGGTAGTAGCCCGGCGGGCCGCCGTGCCCGCACGAGGCGGTGAAGATGCGGGCGAGGATCTCGATCATGACGAACCGCTGGGAGAACGCCTCGCCGGCGTGTTGGGCGACATAGATGTACCACGGGGCGGCGACAAGCAGGGCCAGCGGGGCCAGCAACCAGAAGCGCGGGTGCAGCAGCGGTCGTCGCCATTGGCGTCGCAGGAACAAGCCGAGTCCGCACGCGCCGACAAACGGAATGATCGCCGGTCCCTTGGTTAGCAGGCCGAAACCGATCACGAGCCAGAAGGTGGCGATGGTCCGCATGCCCGCGGCGCGGGCGGCGATGCGATATAGGCACAGCGCTGCCGCCGTGCACATCAGCAGGAGGAGCCCGTCGGTCAGAAACAGCTTGCCGACCAGGATGGGCATGCCGGCGGAGATGAAGACGATGGCGGCGAGGTAGCCGGCGCGTCGTCCGTACAGGTCGGCCGCGAGTGAGGCGAGCACGTGCAGCGCCCCGAGCGCAGCCAGAACGGAGACGAGGCGCGCGGCCCAAACATGTGGGCCGATACCTAACCAAGTGACCCCGGCGCACCAATACAGCAGTGGAGGCTTGAACAACCACGGCTCGCCGAGGAAGCGGGGCATGAGCCAGTCGCCGGTGGCGAGCATCTCGCGCGTCACCTGAGCGTAGAAGCCCTCGTCACGATCCGTCAGGCTGACGCCAAACGTGCCAGGCAATAGCAGGACGAGTGCGAGCAGCGTGAGCGTGGCGCGCTGGGTCGCCGTGAGCGCACAACACTGTTCCGCGGACGGGACGGCAGTCGCAGGTGAAGTGGGGGCGGTCGGCACGGTGCACCTCACCTCACTGGTGCCCCAGGCGAAGGCAGGAAGGTGGTGCGGGTGGTCCCTCGAAGGAGCGGGGGAGCGTGTCGCACCGTGCGGTTTTTGAGGCTCCTTTTCCTGACAGGCTCGGAGCGAGTTCTCTTATTTTTCGGATTATCGGGGCGCATCTTCTGCGGGGGGTGTGTTGCCCTCGGCCAACTGCTGGATGGTTGTTTCGCGGAGCAGCGCCTGCGTGCTCTTGGCGATGTTGCGGCACATGTCTTCGAGTCTGGTCTTTGCCTGACCTGCGCCGTCGACGTCGGCTTGAACGGCAGGACCGCCATCCAGGGGACCCTCGATGGCCTCGACGATTTCGAGGAGGGTGGTGCGCTGGGCCGGCTTGCGCAAGGTGAAGCCGCCGCGGCGACCGGTTTCGCTGCGCAGGATGCGGGCCTTGACGAGCTGCTGGAGTATTTTGAGGAGATACTCGGGAGGGAGGCCGTACGATTCGGCAATGCGCCGGCCGTTGACCGGTCCGTCGGCCTGGTGCTCGGCGACGAACATGGTGGCGAAGGCCGCGTAGGCAGAAGCTTTGCCAAGGCGCATGGGCGCACCGGCGTGTTAAGAACGGCGCAACAACGCTCGCGCCGCTGCTGTCTCATTTTGTGCGCTGAGAGGTGGTCGCCGCACGCACCAGAAGACCGACCCACAGATCATCAACGTGGTCCGGTGACTGGCTGTCATCCAAGAATACGACCACGCAGTCAGCGTCCTGTTGGGATTTTATCGGTCTCACGTGCGCCACGCAATGGCAAACCTGACCATCTCGCCAGAACACAGGCGCTTGCCCACCTGTATCGTTAAGGCCCGCAATGTGCAAGCGGGATAACAGATTCTTGTCCAAACGGCGAACTGGACGAGGCAGGCACGGGTCCGCGATCGCGTCGAGAATGGCCTGTCCGGCGGGGGTGGCGTAGGGAATGTCGCCGGTCCAGGCGACGCACGCCGCGGGGATTTCCGCGGTGAGGAGGGGATCGTGGCTGATGTCGCGAGCGAGAGCCAGCTCCTGCTCCAGGCGGTGAACCTCGCGCAGGAGCCGGCGGCGGTCGAGGGCCCGCTGTACGTGGGACTCGACGAGACTGAGCTCGAAGGGCTTTTCGATGTAGGCGAGGGCGCCGAGTTCGCTGCTGCGGCGCTCATACTCGGGGCAACCGTAGCCTGTGATAACGATCAGGGCCACGTTGCGGAGCTGCTGCCGGGCCCAGTCAGCGAATTGGAGGCCGTCGATGGAGGCGGAGAGGCGGATGTCGACGATGAGCAGGTCGATGGCCTGTTGCTCGACGAGCTGTCGCGCCTCGAGCGGGCAGCCAGTCGATCGGGCTCGCAGGCCGCTGCGCTCGAGCAGCCGGCAGAGGTAGTCGCGGTAGCGCTGCTCGTCGTCCAGCACGAGCGCCTGGAGCGTCGGACCGTAGCCCCCGCCGGGCGTCGGCCGCGGCTCAGGACCCGTTCGCGATGTGAGCGTTGCGGAGGACATCCGTGGCGCACTCCTCATCGAGAATGGCGTGACACTGGTACCCGCAGCCGGTGCAGACCCAGCAGGCCGGGGTCTCGCCGGCCCGCGGCGGTCTCAACGGCAGCGGTAGCCCGCAGCGGGGGCAGCAGCCGCGGAGATCGCCCAGGAGGCTGGTCAGGTCCACGAGAATCCAGGGTTTGAGCAGGAACTCGTCGATGCCCATGGCCTTGAGCTCGTCGGCGCGGAAGCTGCCGCTGGTGCCGATGATGCGCACGTGTGCGCGCCGGGCGCGCACCTCCCGCACAAAGTCGGACACGCTGCCCTTCAATTCATAATCATCCAGGACGACGATCTCCACGCCGGGATCGCGCTCGATGGTGCGCAAGGCGACGTCAAGGTCCTCCGCGGCGTGGCAGATGCCGCCGGCCTCGCGGATCTGGGCGGTGACGACCCGGCGGATCGTCGCGTCGCTGTCGACGATCAGCGCACGCCCGGCGACCGGCCAGCCGAGAGCCCGGCTCGTATCGAGCCCCATGAGCATGCGCACCACGGAATGCCGCATCTGGTAACGCTGCGCTTCCGGAACAACGATCAGCAGGCCGGCATTGTCCGTCGGCCAACGGCGCTGACGGAGATGCCAGGGCTCGCCCGTCGGCGTGCGCGGCACGCACGTCACCCAGCGCTCGCTCGTCTCCGGCAGCAGAGTCATCCCGTCTTCGGCCAGCACGTCTGCGAAGCGGGTCGCGTCGGCGCCGCCCGGCGTTTCCGCCAGCAACTCGCGGGCCCGACCGTTGGCAAACAGGATACGGCCGGCGTGATCGACCTCCAGGATGGCGATCGGCGAGCCGGGCGGCGACTCGCTCTCCGTGGCGGTGGTTTCGCGCACGGCGGCCCGCAGGTCAGCGAGATCGAACGGCTTCTCCAGAAAGGTAACCACGCGCTGCCGGCGGGCCTCGCCACGCAGATCGGCGGACGGAAACCCCGTAACCAGAATCGTCTGCAAGTGCGGAACCACCGTGCCCAGCACTTCCGCGACCTGCAACCCGTGCACGCGGCTCCTTAGCATCCAGTCGACGATCAGCACGTCGGGTCGAAACTGGCTCCCCTGGAGCACCGCGTCCGGACCGTCGCCGGCGGCGCGGACCTCGTGCCCATTCTGCTGGAGCGCCCGGCTGATGTGGTGCCGGTAGCTCTCCTCGTCGTCGACCACCAGGACCTTCAGCATGGTTCCTCCCGGGAACCTCTGGTGCCGTTTGCACGAGCGGGTCGGTCAGCGCCATCGGCGCGCATCCCGACTCGATCACCGGTACAGGGAACCGTAGTGCCAGCGCAGTACCACCCCTGGAGTCTGACGCCAGGATGATCGACGTGCCCGTCGCGCTGCAACGACCCAGCTTGCGTCGGCGCGACCGTGGCCAATGCCGGTAGTGGCTGCGTGCACCCGGTCTATCGTCGAGCCCACAATCTTACGCGATGAAGCGATGGTCTGCCAGAGGCGCGCCGCTCCCGTCTTGCAATCGGACTTGGTGTATCGGCGACGTGCACCCGCCTACTGAAACGGTACAGGGCGCCACCCCAGTGGGAGCCTTATTCCTGTGACCGGCTCAGGCTTTTACCTGTACCTAATTTGTGGGTCGGCGAACGAGGTGACGATTGCCGAGCTGGCCGCAGGCCGCCATGTGGCCGCGGCCTTTCGTAATGCGGCGAAGGCATCGCTGGCCGGCGCGCTGGAGCCAGGCGCAAAAACGACCGACGGCCTCCTCGTCGGGAGCGCTCCAGGGCGATTCGAGCCGCGGGTTGTATGGTATGACGTTCACCACACATGGAAGCGGACGGAGGTACTCCGTCACCTCCGCCGCATGTTCGTGGGCGTCGTTGACGCCGGGAATTAGTACGTATTCGATCATAAAGAACTGGCAGTTGCGCGTCGGGTATTCGCGCAAAGCCTGCCGCAGGGCGGCCATCGGTTCGACGCGATTAACCGGCATGATGCGTGAGCGGATCTCGTCGTTGGGCGCGTTGAGCGAGACGGCGAGATTGATCCGCCGCCAGCCGAGCGCCGCCAGTCGGCGGATGCCCGCGGGCAGGCCGACGGTGGACAGGCTGATGCGCTCCCGGGCGAAGGACAGGCCGGCCGGATCGGTGAGCACACGCACGGCCTGTATCACGTTGTCGAAGTTGTCGAAGGGTTCGCCCATACCCATGAAGACCACATTGCGGACGCTCAGGCCGAAGTCGCGCTGCGCGGCGACGACCTGGCCGACGATCTCGCCGGGAGTGAGGTTGCGCAGCAGGCCGAGCTGTCCGGTCTCGCAAAACAGGCAGCCGCGGGCACAACCCAACTGGCTCGAGACGCACAGCGTCTTCCACGCGCGGCCGCGCCCGTACATGGGTACGAGCACGCTCTCGATCTCCAGACCGTCGGTCGTCCGCTGCACGAACTTGGTCAGGTCGCCGTCATCCACGCAGCGGACGACCGGCAGGACATCGGCATGGAGCGAGTTGTGCGGCGGCCCACCGGCCAGCAGCTGGCGGTACTCGTCGCGCAGCCGCGGCACCTCGTGGGGGCGCGGTTGCACGTGGGCCAGCAGCTCGTCGAAGGTCAGGGCCAGTACGTCCATCGTGGGGTCCGGCGGGTGTCGGGTGGCGGCACGCCTAATCCCCCGAGTATAGCCGATCGCTGCCGTCGCTCAGGACTAGTTGGCGACCTGGCCGTCGCGGATCTCGATGATGCGCTGGCAGCGTTGGGCGACGCTCTGGTCGTGTGTGACCATGATGATCGTGCGGCCGGCGGCACTGAGCTGGTCGAGCGTCTCGAGGATCATCTGGCCGGTCTTGGTGTCGAGGTTACCGGTCGGCTCGTCGGCCAGGAGGATGGCTGGATCGTTGATGAGCGAGCGGCCGATGGCGACGCGCTGCTGCTGCCCGCCGGAGAGCTCGTGGGGGCGGTGGTGGACACGGTCGGCGAGGCCGACGCGTTCAGCCATGGCGAGGGCGAGGCCGCGGCGCTGTCGCGGGGGAACGCTCTGGTAGAAGAGGGGGGTTTCGAGGTTCTCGAGGACGGTTTGGGTGGTGATGAGGTTGAAGCTCTGGAAGACGAAGCCGATGCGTTTGCCGCGAACGTCGGATAACTCGTCGTCGCTGAGCTGGGAAATATCGCGGCCGTCCAGCCAGTAGGTGCCGCTGGAGAGGCGGTCGAGGCAGCCCAGGATGTTCATGAGGGTGGTTTTGCCGCTGCCGGAAGGTCCGATGATGGCGACATATTCGCCCCGTTCGATCGTCAAACTGACGCCGCGGAGGGCGACGACCTGGACGGCGCTACCGGGAGCGCGGTAGATCTTGACGACGTTTTCGAGGCGGACGACAGGATCGGTTTGCTGGGGCATACTCACACCAGGTCTGAGGCGGTCAGGCCGAGGGGGCCGGCCGGCCCCGGGGGGCGAAATCCTCGCGGAAAGCCCGTTGCCTCGGCGGGGACAAACCGTAATAATACAAGGCTCGTGGAATCGCCGGTAGGCGGCGCCCGGTCAAGTATAGGAATAGTGGCGCATGAAAGAGAAGATCCATCCGGAGTATGTCGAGGCCCAGGTTACCTGTGCCTGCGGAAACACGTTCAAGACGCGGGCGACGGTGGCGGAGCTGCGTGTGGACATCTGCAACGCCTGCCACCCGTTCTACACCGGCAAGCAGAAGTTCGTGGATACCGCCGGCCGCGTCGAGCGCTTCCAGAAGAAGTTCGGCGGGGACTACTTCAAGGGGTCCAAGAAGGCGGCTCCGGCGAAGTCCAAGACCGGCGCCTAGCTACCTCATACCAAGCATCGTCAGCGGCCCGCGGGGCAACCCGGCGGGCCGCAGTCTTTGGGTGTGTTTCGGGGCGGTTTGAGCAGGTAGCCGAACATGTCCAGCGTGCAGACCGATCCGTCGTGGATGGCGCGGGTGGCCGAGATGGCCCAGCGCTCGGACGAGATCGCCGAACAGATGAACCTGCCCGAGGTCGCCACCAACAGCGCCCGCGTGGTGCAACTGGCTCGCGAGCGGGGCGGGTTGGAGCGGGTGGTTCGGCTGTACCATGATTATCGGGCGTTGATGGAGCAGGTCGAGGAGATGCAGCAGATCCTCGACGATCCCGAGGCGGACGCCGACCTGCGGGCCCTGGCCACCGAGGAGCTGCCCGGCTTGCAGGAGCGGCGCGAGACGCTGCTCGACGCGCTCAAGGAGAAGCTCGTTACCGGCGACGAGGCCGCGATTCACTCGATCATCCTGGAGGTGCGGGCCGGCACCGGCGGCGATGAGGCGGCCCTCTTCGCCGGCGAACTGCTGAACATGTACCTCGTGTACGCCAAGCGCATGGGCTTCAAGGCCGAGACGCTCTCGCTCTCGCCGTCGGATCTGGGCGGTGTGAAAGAGGCGATCATCAACATCACCGGCGAAGAGGTGTACCTGCAATACCGCTTCGAGGCCGGCGGGCACCGCGTGCAGCGCGTGCCTCGCACCGAAGCGCAGGGTCGCATCCACACCTCCGCGGCGACGGTCGCCGTCCTGCCCGAGCCCGAGGAGATCGCCGTCGATATCGACTGGGAAAAGGACGTGATCGAGCACGTCAGCCGGGCCGGCGGCCCCGGCGGGCAGAACGTGAACAAGGTCTCCAGCGCCATCAAGCTCGAGCACATTGCCACCGGCATTACGGTTTCGATGCGCGACGAGAAGAGCCAGCACAAGAACCGTGCCCGGGCGCGGCGCGTGCTGCTCACCCGCGTTTACGATCAGATCCAGCAGCAACAGCGGCAACAGATTGAGGCCGAACGGCGGGGCATGGTGGGCAGCGGCGACCGCAGCGATCGCATTCGCACCTACAACTTCCCACAGGATCGCTGCACGGATCACCGCATCAATAAGGACATCTTCGGCCTGGATCGCATTCTGGCTGGCGGCGAGTTCGACGAGTTCCGTGCGGAACTGCATGACCGGGATCTGCGGCTGCGGCTCGAGGCGCTGTAGCGGTTGCCCGCCTGCACTGGTGGGCAAGCCACCAGTGGCACCCCGGTGTGGGGGATTCGAGATTTCAGATTCGAGATTGGCGTGTTGGCGGCGACCGCCTCGCTGCCGCTCGGGGCTCGGATTCACCGCCGCGCTCGCCGGCCTTGCCCGCCGGGCCTACAATCCAGGCGAGCCTGAGGAGACGGCCGATGAGTGAGCTGGCCGCGAAGAAATGCACGCCCTGCGAGGGAGGCGTTCCCCCGCTGACAGCCGAGCAGGTGGGCGAGTTGCTGCCGCAGCTCGACGGCTGGGAGGTGGTTTGCGACCACCATCTGGCCCGCGGCTTCACGTTCGCCGATTTCGCGAGCGCCCTGGCCTTCGTCAACCGGGTGGGGGCGGTCGCCGAAGCGGAAGGTCACCACCCCGATATTGATCTGAGCTGGGGCAAGGTGAACATCGAGATCTTCACGCACAAGGTCGATGGGTTGACCGAGAGTGATTTCGTCCTGGCGGCCAAGATCGACCGGCTGCCGCGCGAGTAGCCCAGCGTGCGTTTCATCACTGGCAGCCTCGTCGGTCTGTGCCTGATCGTCGGCGGCTGCGCCCAGCCGACGGCATCGCCGGGGGACACCCTGCCGCGCCTGTCGGGCACTGTACCGCCGATCCAGGAGCTGTTCAGTGCGGGGGCGGCCATCCTGGAGGGGGTCGATCCGCCGGGGCCCGACCAGCAGTGGACGGTTGGTGATCGCGAGTTTTTCGGCGTTCTGCTCGAAACGGGGGAGACCTGGCAGATTCGCTACGTGCTGCTGACGCTGAAGACTGACGTGCTGCCGCCTGAGGCGCGGGTGATCGTGCGGCCGGCGGGGGCGGCTCCGACGACGAGCGGCAGTTCGTCGGACGTGGTCCAGGTCGTTCATCCGTACGGGTGGAACGACGGCGCTGCGCAGCGTGAGTTCACGGCGAAGACCTGGGATATCAAGTACAAGCTGCGCTTTCCGCAGGGCACGCGAATCGTGCGCCATTCCTCTCGGGCCGTTCTGGTGGCGGTGGATGTCTTCGACGAGAACGCTCACTGGCTCGAAACGTCGTACGTCATGGCCCCGGAGAGCCGGCTGCGAAACGGCATGTTCGGCGTGACGGCGACGATGACGGGGCTCTACGAGCGGCTGGGCGCTCGCCTGAACGAAGAGATGAAGGAGCACCCACAGGACTACATCGATGTGCTCGTGGACCACACCAGTCTGCTCGACACGGTGTTCGTCCTCAGCAACACGCTGTGGGCCTGCCACAACCTGGTGCCCCTGCTCGAGGCCGCCGTGCGCAAGCCGTCGCTGCTGTCGGTGATCCTGCATTTCGGCGTGCGCTACAGCTATAGCTGCGCGGTGGAACGGTTCGGGCGGGTCGACACGTCGTGGATCGGCCTGGACGAGCCGGCACTGTGTTACCCGCTGCGCGTGGATGTGAATGGCGCGCGCTGTATCGATTGCGACCTGCTGGTGGTCGAGCCGCGACCGCCGCTGCAACTGGCTGCCGGCGTGGTCGGCCTGGACGCCGTGCAGCCCGAGGATCCGTCGCACCGGCTGACCGTGCGGTTGCTGGCGGCGCGCTGCGGAGCCGGGACCGGTTCGCTAGAATCCACGCCATGAATACGCACGGCTCGCTGCACATCGAAGTATTCGTCGAGGCGATGTTCCAGGAGAACGGCCTGTTGATCTGGCCGGACGGGGCGCAGGCCTGCTGGATCGTCGATCCGGGTTTCTCACCGCAGGCCGAGGAGATCGCCGCCGCGCTCGAGCGGCGTGGCCTCACGGCGCAGGCGATTCTGCTGACGCATTGCCATCCGGATCATTTGGCCGGCGTGAGCGCGATCCGCGCCAAGCTGCCGCAAGTGCCGCTGTGGGCGCCGCGGGCCGAGGAGCACATGCTCGCCGATCCGCACGCCAACCTCTCGGCGCAGATGGGCTTTCCCGTCACGGCACCCGCCGCCGACCGCCTGCTCGAACCCGGCGAGGAGATGACGCTCGACAGCACGACCTGGATGGTGCTCGACGTGGGTGGCCACTCGCCAGGCGGGCTCGCGTACTACTGCTCCGCCGCCGGCGTGGTGCTCACTGGTGACGCGCTCTTCGCCGGCAGCATCGGGCGATATGACTTCCCCGGCAGCTCCGGCAAGCGCCTGATGACGAACATCCGCGAGAACCTGCTCACGCTTCCGTCAGAGACGGTCGTGTATTCCGGCCACGGTCCGAGCACGACGATCGGGCACGAGCAGAAGCACAACCCCTTTTTCCACTAGGAGCACGGCCGGTGCGCAGCGCACGCTGGATCATCAGCGGGTTCGTGACGGTCGCTCTGCTGGTCGGCGCGGCCGGTTGCACGCGGCCCAACGCGACGGTGGTCGATGCCTTTCCGGAGGCCCGGAGGGCGGCGCCGTGGGTTTTGACCGAGCCGGTTTGGAGCGGCAGCTTCGCCGACGCCGAGTCCGCCCTCGGTCTCGATGCGGCCCAGTGGGGGCTGTTCAACCCGCAGCATGTGTGGCTGGCCGTGTACCAGCATGAGGACGCGCCGTCGCGGAAGATGACGGTGCGCATCTTCTCTTTCGAGACGGCTGCGCAGGCCGCCGAAGCCTACGCCCGGTCGCGGCCACATGAGGCCGAGGTGTTCGACGCCGGCGACGAGGGCTGCTGGACGCAGATCGGCGTCATGTTCGTCTGGGACCGGCTGGTGTGCGAGGTGTTCGGGCAGGCGGCGACGCTGGAGAGCGAGGTACAGGCCGCGACCCTCAGCGGCTACCTCATCAAGCACATGCCGCCGGGCCTGCCGGACGCGCCCCGATGAGGGCTGCCCTGCTTCCAACACTGCTTCTGTGCGGGTTGCTGCTCGGTTGCGATCGGGCCGCGCCGTCGGCCCCGATTGACACGCAGGCCGTCGCCGCTTCGCAGTCGGCGCCGCTGCCTCTCCCGCTGCACGACTGGGTCCGTGAGCCGCTCGTGGCGGAGAGCGAGCGAGGCGATACGGGATTGCGCGTGGTGTCTACCGCGCCGAGCGTGACGGAGATCTGCTGCGCGCTCGGCCTGCGCGAACAAATCGTTGGCCGCACGCGCTATTGCATGTATCCGCCGGGAATCGAGGCCGTGCCGGCGATCGGAGCTCTCGACGAGACCAACGGCGAGTACCTGATCGGTCTACGGCCGGACCTCGTGCTCGTCTCGGGGGCGAGTCGGGCGATCACCGAGCGGCTCGAACGACTGGGCCTGCGGTACGAGGCCCTGCCCGATCGCAGCCTGGACGATGTCTTCGCCGCGATTCGGCGGGCGGGCGAGTTGACTGGCCGGCCGAAGACGGCGGAGCAGTTGGCGGCGGGTTTGCAGGATGAGCTGACGCAGGTGGCGCAGCATTTCCGTGATGTGCCGCCGGCGCGCGTCCTGGTTGTGCTTGGCGTGCTGGCCGACCCGCCGGCGCCGCCGTTCGTGGCCGGTCCGGGCTCGTTCCATGATGCGCTGCTGCGGCGGGCGGGTCATCACAATGTGGCGGAGGCGTGGGGGCAGGCGTACGCGCCGGTGTCACTGGAGGCGATTGTGCGGGCCGATCCGGAGGTGATCGTCGAGCTGGATGCCGACGGCCAAGGGCGCACGGGTGGGGCGGCGGAGGCTTGCCAGGTGTGGGCAAAGCTGGGCGCGTTGCAGGCGGTGCACGGACGGCGGGTGCACGTGCTCGTCGGCCAGCATCAGTTTATTCCCGGCCCGCGGCTTGCTCGGGCCTTCGCCGAGCTGTGCCAGGCGATTGCGGAGCCGACCGATGACTAGCGCGGGCGGAACGCGGCGGTCGGCGTGGCACCTCGTCTGCGAAAGGCTGAGCGTGCAGCGCGGCGGGAGCGCTGTGTTGCAGGACGTGGACCTCGAACTGCGGACCGGCGAATGCCTGAGCCTGATCGGGCCGAACGGGGCGGGCAAGACGACGCTGCTGTTGGCGCTACTGGGTCTGCTGCCGCCGGCGGCGGGCCACGTGCGCCTGGACGGCGTGGATGTGCGTCGTCTGCCGCCACGGGCGCGCGGGTGCTGGGCGTCATACGTGCCGCAGGTCGCGGAGCGGTTGCCGGCGTTTCGGATCTATGATGTCGTGACCGGGGGTCGGTACCCGCACCTGTCGCCGTTGCGGCCGCTCGGCGATGAAGATCAGGCGGCGGTCGGGGCCGCCCTGGCGCAGTGCGGACTGACCGAGCTGGCGCAGCGGCCGGTGGACGCCGTTAGTGGCGGTGAACGCCAGAAGACACTCATCGCCGCCGCCATCGCCCAGGATGCGGAAGTGATGTTCCTGGACGAGCCGGCGACGGCGCTGGATCCAAAGGTGCAGGTGGAGCTGCTGGATTTGCTGCGTGGCTGGCGGCGGCGCGGGCGAGGCATCGTCCTCATCAGCCACGATCTGAATCTGCCGGGGGCGCTCGGCGGGCGGGTGGTGGCGCTAAGTGGGGGGCGCGTCGTCGGGGCGGGGTCGGCAGCGGAGATGCTGCGACCGGAGCGCCTGGCCGAGGTTTACGGAACGGCGTTCGATACGGCGCGAACGGTCGATGGGCGGACGCTGGTTCTGCCGCGGTGGTGGGGGGCCTCAGGTGACGAGCAGTGACTGGGCCCGGCCGTCGCTGAGCATCTGGTCGATGTGGGCTTGCCAGCGGTCGCGCTGGTCGGCCAGCACGGCCAGCAGCAGGTCGGTGAACTGCGGATCGAACTGCTTGCCGGTCTGGGCCTTGATCTCGGTGACGGCGTCGTCGATGGAGCGCCGGCGGCGGTAGATGCGGTCACTGGTCATGGCGTCAAAGGCTTCGGCCAGGGCCAGTATGCGCGAGCCGAGCGGGATGGTGGTGCCGTTCAGGCCGTGGGGGTAGCCGGTACCGTCGTAACGTTCGCGCAGGTGGCGGATGATGAGGATTTCGGTCTCGAA
The DNA here is from genome assembly GCA_050115495.1 of Phycisphaerae bacterium. Taxonomy (GTDB): domain Bacteria; phylum Planctomycetota; class Phycisphaerae; order UBA1845; family Fen-1342; genus JAAYXS01. The sequence goes on from JASFQK010000045.1 coordinate 17,801, forward strand.
GATGCGCAGGGGCTCGAGGATCTTGGCGGCGATCAACGGCACCTGCCGCAGGACCGTCGCCTCTTCCGCCGTGAGGGCGTCGGGCTTCTGGAGAATGCGGTCGGGTACGCCGATCTTGCCGAGATTGTGCAGCATGGCTGCGTTGATCGTGGCCAGGCGGAGGCCCTCGGGCCAGCCGGCGGCCTCGACCAGGGCGGTGGTGTAGAAGGTCACGTTGCGCGACTGCCAAGCGGTGAAGCGATCGCGGGCTTCGAGGGCCTGCACCAGCGACCAAACGCTTTGCAGGCACAGCTCCTTGGCCTGCATGCTCAGGGCGAGCACCTGCTTGCGCAGCCGGTCCACTTCGCCGGCCTGAATGCCGACGACGGCGGGGTCGTCGGAGACGGTGTCGCCGCGGATGACGCGGTTGCGGCCCAGCCCCTTGCCCTGGTAGAGGGCTTGGTCGGCCTTGTTGATCAGGTCGGTGACCGAGCCGATGTGCACCTCTTCGGAGCTGACCACACCGAGGGTGGCCGTGACGCAGAGCTGCGGGCACTCGGCGATGCGCACCTGCTGGGGCAGGGTGTGCCGGATGCGTTCGGCGAGGTTGGCGGCCTCTTCGAGTCGCGTCTGGGGGCAGATGACGGCGAATTCCTCGCCGCCGTAGCGGGCGACCGTGTCGGTGTCACGCACAGCCTGCTCGAGGTGGCGGGCGGTAGCCTGGAGCACGTGGTTGCCGAGCTCGTGGCCGTAGGTGTCGTTGACGGCCTTGAAGTGGTCGAGGTCGAGCATGACCATCGAGACCACGCCGCCGTAACGCCGAGTGCGGGCGAATTCACTGTCGAGGAGGTTGCGGAACTGGGTGTGGTTCCACAAGCCGGTCAGGCCGTCGGTGAGGGCCGCTTTGCGCAGGCGCTCCTGGAGGTGGCTGATGCGCAGGCCGTTGCGCAAGTGAGCCAGCAGCTCCTCGAAGTCGTAGGGCTTGGAGAGGATGTCGTCGGCGCCGGCGTTGAGCACCTCGTTGCGCGTTTTGCGCGTGGCGTGCGAGGTCACGATGATGACGTAGGTGCCGTCGAGGGCGGGATCGCGGCGGATCTGGCGGCAGACGTCCAGGCCGTTGACGACCGGCATGTGCAGATCGGAGACGACCACGCGGGCGTGATGGCGGCGGATCTGCTCGAGTCCCTCCTGCCCGTCGCGGGCTTCGGCCACGCTGAATTGCTCGGCCAGCAGCCGGCGCAGCAGGAGGGCGCGCTGATCCGCGTCGTCCTCGATCATGCAGACATCAACGGGCGACGGTTCCATCAAGGTTTCCCACGACAGGCACAGGCCGGCGCCGGTTGGGCCGCCGTCGGCCCCGGTTGGCTCGCTTCCACACAGCAGGAGGACCGGCACACCTCAGGCATATACGTCAACGCCGCTCGCCAGGTTCATCACCGCTTCGCTGAAGGCGTCCAGCGCCTCGCCGGCGGCCTGCTGGATCGCGGTTACCGCCGCCGGTTGGGCGCTGCCGGCCGTCAGGCGCAATAGTCGCGCCGCGACAGCGTATTGCAATTCAGCCTGAGCACGAGCGGTGCTGGCGGTGGAAATGGACATCTCGTTTGCCACGCCTGGTCCTGCCGATTCCGGGTCCTGCTGTCTCCAGATGCTACGGGACAAATCGGCGGATTTCCGGGGCGAGCTTCACACGCGGGCAGGAACCGTTCACGCTCGGTCGAGGCGGACATCCGACAGCGGGCCGCGCCATCCTATCGGACCTCCCTCCGCCGAACTACGACCCCCCCGACGGCGCGGGTATGATAACCCGCTGGGCCTCGACCCGCCGCGACCGGTGCTGTCGGCGGGCCGCGACGGCCTGGGAGCATGTGAATGAATATGTCGGCGCTGGCGCGGGTCGACCTCCGCGCCCTGAAACAGATGAAGGCCGAGGGGCGCAAGTTCGCCATGCTGACCGCCTATGACTTCCCGACCGCCGTTGCGGCGGAGGCGGCCGGCGTGCATGCCCTGCTCGTCGGCGACTCGATGGGCACCGTGCTGCTCGGCCACGAGAGCACTCGCACTACGCCGCTCTCGCTGCTGCTCACGCTGGGCGAGGCCGTTCGCCGCGGTGCGCCACATGTGTACCTGGTCGGCGACATGCCTTACGAGTCCGTCGCCGCCGGCGCCGAGGCTGCGGTGGCTGCCGCCCGCCGGTTCCTCGATGAGGTGCACTGCGACGCCGTGAAGTTCGAGGCCGGTTCGGAAGATGATGGTCTGGTCGCCCGGCTGACCGAAGCCGGTGTGGACACGATCGCACATCTGGGCCTGCGACCGCAGCAGGTGCTCACGTCGGACGGGTATCGGGCGCAGGCGCGCGATCAGGCCGGCATCGAAGCGCTTGTCGAAGTCGCCCGGCGCATGGTGGCTGCTGGCGCGGTCATGCTGCTGATCGAGGCGGTGCCAGCGGCCGCTGCTGCTGCCGTGGTCGAGGCGGTCGACGTGCCGGTGATCGGCTGCGGGGCCGGGCCTGCCTGCGACGGGCACGTGCTCGTGACGCAGGACATGCTCGGCATCGGCAACGCGCGTCCGCCGCGCTTCGTGCCCGTTCATGCCCACCTGGGTGACGAGATGCAGGCGGCCATGAAGCGCTACGTGGACGACATCGTGCAGGGGCAGTATCCGGGACCCGCGCACGTCTACGGCATGCGCTCGTGACCATGCCGGCTCGCCCACCGCTGCGGACCTGATGGAGCAGGTGTTTGATGCAGGCACGCCTGACGGCGGAGAACCTGTTTCCCGATGGGCCGTTGCGGCGCCTGGGTTGGCACGTCGACGTCTTCGACGAGGTAGACAGCACCAACGCCTATCTGTTGGCTCGCGCCGGCGATCTGCCCGACGGGGCCGTTGCCTGTGCCGAGTTTCAGCACGCCGGGCGCGGGCGGCTCGGGCGGCGCTGGGAGGCTCCGCGCGGCGGATCGGTGCTGCTGAGCGTGCTGCTCAAGGGGCCGGCGACGTCGCCGCTGTTGCGCCAGGCGACGTTGCTTGGGGCTGTGGCGGCCTGCGAGGCGATTGAGGCGACGACGGATTGCCGGCCCGTGCTGCGCTGGCCGAACGACCTGATGATCGGCGGGCGCAAGATCGGCGGTGTGCTCGTGGAGAGCACGACGGTTGGCGGGGCGGCGCAGCGGGCCGTCGTGCTGGGCATCGGCGTGAACTGCCTTCAGCAGCGGGCGCACTTCGCGGGACCACTGGCGGATGTGGCCACGTCGCTCGAGATTGAATCGCCGCACGCGATCGACCGCCTGGCTGTGGCCCGCGGTCTGCTCGCGCGGTTGGACGAACGGCTATGCGTCGATGCGGACGAGGTGGCGGTGATGGCCGAGGTTCTCGCCGCGTGGAAGGGCCGCTGCGACGATGTGGGTCGGCGCGTCCGGTTGCAGCACGACCGCCGCACGCAGAGCGGCACGGTGCTCGATATCAGCGAAGACGGGGATCTGCTCGTTCAGCTCGACGATGGCGGGAGGAGGTACTTTGCCTCGGCGGCGACGACACGGCTCGTCTAAGCGCGGCAGGCCGCTGCGGGCGAAGCAGCGTGTCCAGGTCATCCCGGCCGCCCCGCGTGCACCTGCGCCGCCGGTCGCGCCGCCCCCGCCGGCACCTGCGCCCACGCCTGCACGAACACTCAAACGCCTGTTGCCGGTAGCGACGGGGCTGTGGCAGGTGGGGGGCTGTGCGGGGCTGTGCGGCTTCGGCGTGACACTTGGTCTGATCGTCGTGCTCGATGAGCTGGGCTATCACGTGGCGCGGCCGGGGCATGTCGCGGCGCTGGCGGCGACGGCGCTGGGGGCGGGGGTCGTGCTCGGGTTCTGGCTGCCGCGCGTGGTGATTCGCCGGCGGCTACCTGCACTCGCGGATGCGCCGGCGAGTGTGGCCGAAGGGGGCGTCGCACCGGAGTTCGCCGCGTCGCTGGTGGGCGGAGTGGTGCTGGCCGGTGCGCTGTTGTGGACGGTGTTGTGCGGGATGGCGTGGGGTATGGAGAGCTATCGGGCGTTCCTCACGCGTCATTTCGTGTTGCCGGCGTCGACGGCACGGGCGGTGCTGCTGTTGCCGCTGAGTGTGGGGCTCGCGTTCGCCGGGGCGAGTGCGGCTACAACGCTGACGGCGCTGCGCGGATGGCTGCGAGTACGGGCGCCGATGCCGCATGCTCACGCCTTGCTCTGGGCGATCATGTTGGCTGCGATGACGCTGGCGGGCACTGTCGCTTTCGCCTGGCCGCAGCGTAACGGACTGACTCTGGTCGCGCTACTGGCGAGCTTCTCGGCGGCGATCTTCGCCGTGGGACGCCTGCGGCGGCGCGGCGGCGCGGCGTCGCCACGGCCATCGAGCCGGCCGGCAGCCGACATCGCCCCAGCGGAGCAGGAGCAGCCGTACGACAACACGTCGGCGGCCGGTGTCGCCGTCGTGTCGGCGTGCTCCGCCGGCTTGGCGCTGGCGGGGGTGCTGACCGGCGAATTGCCGGAGGCAACGCAGCTCGGCCGCATGATCGCTGTCGCTGCCGGCGGGGCGCTGATCGGTCTGCTGCTCGGGCGGTGGGTGCTGCGCTGGAAAGGGTTGGCGTCGGCGTTGCTGGTGGTCCTGTTCGGTACCGGTGGTGCGTGGGCGCTGATGCTCGCCGTGCACGGGGGCGGACTGCTGCGCCTGAGCGCGGCCACGATCTGTGCCGCGGCCGGGCTCGTGCTCGTTGGGGCTCGACTGCGTGATGTGTATGGTAGCACGCAGCGGGCGCTGGCCTACACAGGCTCTGTCACGGCGGCGATCGGCGGCGCGGCAGCGCTGGCGGCCGGCGTGTGGCCGGCACGGCTCGGCGTCAATGCGTCGACCGTGCTCGTCGTACTGCTCGCGACAGCGGCGGCCGGACTGGTGCTGGCGAACCAGCGTACCGGTCGGCGGCGATGGTCCGTGGGCGGCGCGGTGGTGCTCGGCATTTGGTTGGTGCTGCTCGTCGGTGTGTATGGATCTGCCCCTGGCGCCGCGCCGACCGGCACGCCGCCGACGAGCAAGGTATTCCCGCTGGTCCAGTGGATCGGTAACCGCCCGGGCTCGCCAATCGGACGCATCTGCGCCGCGCGTTTCCCCGCCGCCGGTTGTGAGGCGAGCGCCTGGGACGTCGATCTCGGTGGACCACGCTGGGCATTGCTGACCATCACGCCAACGGCCGACGGTACGGTCGACGCCGACCTTAGCCGGCGCCTTGGCCGCCGGGTCGTGCAGCGTTGCACGCGGGCCCTGGCTCGCGGCGGGCACCTACTGCTCGAGTTGCCGGCCGGAGCGCTGGCTCATGCTGCCCAGGACGTCGCCCGGCAGCAGCAGGCCGACGGCTGGAGCAGCTACCTGTTGCGCGTGGCCGGTCCGCCGCACGCCGCCGACGCGCTCGTCGTCGGCCCGGATGTGCCCGCGTGGGTCGCCCAGCAACCCTGGCCGGCGGACGTGGTCTGGACGCTGTACGAGGTCCCGCGGCGGCGGGATCTGGAGTGGATGCTGAACCAGAAGAGGCAACCGTAACGGGTCCGCCGGCCCCCGGCGCTTAACTTCATCGCCGGCGCGCGTTACGCTCCCGGTTTCGCCAGACTCGAGCGCTGCGGCGCTGACGAGAGAGAGGAAGAACATGTCGCTGCTGGTTACCGGTTCCGTGGGTATCGACACGCTGGAAACGCCGCTGGGGCGGGCCGAGAACGTCATCGGCGGTTCGGCCATCTACTTCTCGCTGGCGGCGGCGCATTTCTCGCCGGTACGGCTGGTGGCGGCGGTGGGCGAGGATTTCGATCAGAAGATGCTGGACCCGCTGCGGAGCAAGCCGATCGACCTGCGTGGGCTGGAAGTCCGCCGGGGAAGCAAGACGTTCCGCTGGACGGGCAAGTACGTGGGGGCGATGAGCGAGGCGGAGACGGTCGGCGTGCAATTGAATGTGCTGGCCGAGCGCGGGGCCCCCATCCCCGCCGAGTTTGCCGACAGCCGCTTCGTTTTCCTGGCCAACACGCACCCGGCGTTGCAGCGCGAGTTCGCCCGGCAACTGCCGAAGGCCGAGCTCGTCGTCTGCGACACGATGAACCTGTGGATCGAGAACGAGCCGGACGAGCTGCGCAAGACACTGGCTGTCGTACACGGGCTGGTGCTCAACGAGGGTGAAGCGCGTCTGCTGACGGGCCGGACGAACCTCGTCACCGCTGGCCGCGACATCCTGAAGCTCGGCCCGCGTTTCGTGATCGTCAAGAAGGGCGAGCACGGCAGCCTCCTGGTCACGCCCGACGAATTGGCGGTCGTGCCCGCGTACCCGAGCGAACGCGTCGTCGATCCGACCGGCTGCGGCGACAGCTTCGCCGGCGCCCTGATGGGCTATCTGGCGGCGCAGGGCACGTTCGACCCGCGGCACCTGCGGCCGGCGATGGCCCGCGGCAGCGTGGTGGCGTCGTTCGTGCTCGAGTCGTTCTCGGTCGAGGCCTCAGCCGCGACGACGCCGGCCGACGTCGAGTCGCGGCTGGCCGAGCTGAAGAGCCTCAGTCGGTTCGAGTAGGGCGCAGGACAGGGAGCTGGACATGCGCTGTTTCGTGGCGGTGGCGTTGGCGCCGGCTTTGCGGCGGTCGCTGCTCCGCCTGCTGGGTGGCCTGCCCCGCAGCCGCGAGGTGCGCTGGTGCACCGAGGATCAGTTGCACGTGACGCTGAAGTTCCTGGGCGACGTGGCCGACGGCCGCGTGCCGCAGGTGGCCGAAGTGATGAAGACAGCCGCCGCCGGGATCGAGCCGTTTGCGTTGCGGCTGGGCAAGCTGGGCTGTTTTCCGTCGCCGCGACATCCGCGCGTGCTGTGGTGCGGGTTGGACGATGCGGCGAACGGGTGCGCCCGCTGGCTGGCAGCGGCCGACCCGCTGCTGGGCGAGATGGGCTTCGAGCGCGAGACGCGGGCCTTCACGCCGCACATCACGCTCGGCCGCAGCAAGAGCAGTGCGGGCAGCGGCGAGTTGCAGCGGGCCCTCGAAACGACGGCGCCGCCGCCGGCCGAAGAGATAGTTGTTGAGGAAGTGACGTTGTTCGAAAGTCGCTTGCTGCCACAGGGGGCGCAGTACACCGTGGTGGCGACGGCGAAGCTGGGCCGAGCGTAGGCGGCCCGTTTTGGACACGTGTCCGGCGGTGGGCCAGCATGACGCCCCGCCGGACGGAGAGCAGGACAACATACATGGCGAAGAAGGGCCAGGTCGTCACGGCGGTGTATGCGGGCTCGTTCGATCCGGTCACGCTGGGGCACCTCGACGTGATTCGGCGGGCCTCGCGATTGTTCAACCGGCTGGTGGTCGGCGTGGGGCGCAATCCGGACAAGCGGGAGATGTTCACGCAGGCTGAGCGTGTGGCCCTGCTTACGCCGCACCTGGCCGAGCTGCCCAATACGTGCGTTGAGGCCTACCAGGGCCTGACGACCGATTTCGCCCGTTCGGTCGGCGCGCTCGTGCTGGTCCGCGGTATCCGCGACTTCACCGACCTCAGCTTTGAGCTGCTCCAGGCGAACGTGAACCGCACCATCGGCGGGATGGAGACGGCCTTCCTGCTGACCAGCGATCAGCACGTGCTGACCTCGAGCACGTACATCCGCCAGGTGTACGAGATGGGCGGGGGCGATCGCGAGCGGATCGAGCGGCTCGTGCCGGCGAACGTCGCACAGCTCCTCGAACGCAAGCTGGGTGGCAAACGGCCGCGACGCAAGCCGGCCAGGAAGGGATAGCAGGCGCATGCACGGATGCCGATGGGTCTGGGCGTGGCTGGCGGCGGGCTGGGTGGTGTTGCTGCTGCCGCCGACGGCGACCGCGCAGCGGGACGATGACCTGCGGCCGCTCGTCGAGCGCATCGCTCGCGGCGACGATGACGAGGCCGCCGAGGCAACTGATGCGCTGTTGGCGCGGATTACCGGACCGCTGGAGAAGGCGCTCGCCGGGATGGAGACTCGCCCGCCCGCGGAGCAGCGCCGCCTGCTTGCTGCCGTCGGGCGCGTGCTGGCCAACATTCGCCTGCGGCTGTACCGCGGCACGTTGCCACCGGCTGACCGGAAGCTGCTCGACGACTTCGCCCGGCGGGACGCCCGCTTGGTGGAGCAGTTGTTCGATGATGATCCGCGGCGGCGGCTGGCTGCTTTGCACCGCATCCCGCTCGATGCGGACAGCGGGGCCGGTGTGCTCGTCGTGGCCAAGGTATACGACTGGAACGCCGAGGTGGCCGACGCGGCTCTCGATGTCGCTCTGCTGCTGAAGGACGCCGTCGTGGCGCGGGGGCTGGCCCGCTTCGTGGCTGAGGCCGCCGACGCTGTCGGCTCCGGCCAGTTCGGTCCAGAGGATCAGGACACAGCGCTGGTGTTGGCGGACTTCTGCCGGCGGGCCATTCGCGTCATCGGTGAGGCCGGGGCGCGGGACGCCGGCTCGACGATCGTCGCTGCCCTGAAGACCTTTGGCCATCCGCCTTATCGGAAGTTGTTCGCCGTCGGCGACGCACTGCCGGTGTTGGGGCAGACCGGCGACGAGCAGGTCGTCGATGTGCTGCTGGCGTTCCTGAACGAGCGGGAAGTGCACGCGGTTCGCGTCCTCGCCCCGGGGCAGGCGCTCCAGCAGACAGTGGGTGATGCGGCGTTACTGGGACTGGCGCGCATCTACGGTTTGTCTCCCGAGGCGCTGGGCTTCGAGGTGGATGCGGCCAGCGGTCTGGCCGGTTTCACCAGCGCTGAGAAGCGGGCCGAGGCCGTGCGGATGTTCCGCAGTTGGCACGGGCGTAATGCCGGCCTGCCGCCGGCGGACCGGACCCCGCTCGCAACGCAGCCGGCTGGACAGGAGCCGGCGCCATGAAGCTGCCGCGCCGTCGCACATCGCCGCGAGCCGTCCTGCTGGGTGCCGTGCTGTTCATCGCCCTGGGCAGCGGCGTGTACTTGGTGGCACCCTGGGTGCTGCCCGTGCGCATCGTCGAGGGTCCGATGGTCCAGGGGGCCGGCGAGCACGGCGCCACGCTCATCTGGTACACGACACGCCCCGTGGACAGCGGAAGCTGCCAGGTGGACGTGACCGTCGCCGGTGAGGACCGCACGTTGCCCGCCGAAGCAGACGGCTGCCGGCAGCGCGTGCGTATCGACGGACTCGCGCCGGGCGAACTCTGTCCGTACGAGATTCGCCTCGGCCGGCGTACGCTGGCCCACAGCACGCTGCACACGGACCGCCCCGCGTCGGAACCGTTCAGCTTCATCGTCTTCGGCGACAGCGGCAGGGGCACACAGGCCCAGTACCTGCTGGCGGCGCGCATGGGCATGGTGGAGTACCGGCCCGATTTCGTCCTGCACACGGGCGATTTGGTCTACGGCGCCGGCGAGCGTGAGAAGTACGGCGATCGTTTCTTCGCGCCGTACCGTGCCCTGCTGGCCGAGATCAACTTCTGGCCGGCACTCGGCAACCACGACATCAAGACCGATGGTGGCCAGCCGTACTTCGACGTCTTTGAGCTGCCCGAGAACGGGCCGGCCGGGCTGCCCGCGGAGAGCAACTACTGGTTCGACTACGCTGCGGCTCGCGTGGTGGTCATCGACAGCAACCTGGACGAAGTGGTGCTGCGGGACAAGGTGGCACAATGGCTGCGCGACGTCTTCGCCGCTCGGCCGGAGGGCTGGCGGTTTGTGTCCCTGCATCATCCGCCGTATACCGCCGGTGCATACAAGCCTGATGTGCGCGTGCAGCGGGCCCTCGTGCCCGTATTCGAGGAGGCCGGCGTCGACGTCGTTTTCAGCGGGCACGACCATATGTACGAGCGAACCTACCCGCTGCGCGGCGGGCAGGTGGTCGAGCGCGGTGTCGTCTATGTGGTGAGCGGTGCCGGCGGCGCCGGGCTCTACGAGGCGCTGCCGCCGGACAAGCGACCGGCGTACATCGCTGCCCTGAACAACGACCGGTATAGCTTCACACAAGTGCGCATCGATGGGGACACGCTGCGCTTGCGGCAGGTGGACGTCGATGGGCACGTGTTGGACGAGTGGGAGTTGGGAAAGACGATTCCGACGTCCGCCCCGGCCTCAGCGCCGGCTGCGTCGCAGCCGGGCGTGCCGGCGCCGTGACGCTTGCTGCCCACGCGTGAAGTGAACGTTGGGGTTCGAGGGGTTATCGCCGGCCGACGTCGGCCACGGGGGGCCGACGCTGCCTGTGGCGGCGGGCACTGTTGGCGCGATGGTGTGTCAGGGGTTCGTGTTGTCCGCTGGTGCGGTGTTCGTCTTTTCGACAAGCTTCGCGCAGGCGTCCAGCAGTTCCGGCGTCGGGGCGACGTATCCCGTGATGCCCAGTGGTTGCATGGCATCCGCGTGATGCACGCTCAGGTCGAGCAGCGCTTCCCGGACCTGGGTCACCGTGGCCTCCGGCAGCTTCGGCGACGCCACGACCAGGCCGATCGGCACACCCGTCGTCTCGGCGACCACGCGGAGGCGGTCCTGGGCCGGTTCATCCTGCGCGTCGGAATGCGGCGGCAGGTCGTTCCAGGCGGCTATGTCCAGGAAGCCGGCGTCAGAGCTGAGGTTCATCACCGTTTGGGCCAGCGAGCGGGCGTTCGGCATGTGCTTGAGCGAGCCGGGCACCGGCAATAGCTCGAGTGACAGGTCCTTCTTCGCCAGGCCGTGCGCGGCCAGCAGCCTCAGCGCGGCCAGATGCGCACGTCCGTTCCCGGCCGGGCCGAACGTCACGGTCCGCCCGCGCAGGTCCTCTACGCAGGTGATGTCCGACTTCGCCGGGACGATCAGCACCGCCGGGCGCGTCGTCTGCCCGTTGCGATCGACGGCGAAGGCGACGACGGGGTAGCTCTCGCGCTGATCCAGGCGGGCGTACTGCCCGGGGGAGATGATCGCCAGGTGCGACATGCCGCTGCGCAGCGCGGCGGGAAGCTGGATGGGGAAGCACAGATCCAGCCCGACGGGCCGGGCCAGGCTGTCGCCGAGGGCGGTCTGCATCTTCTGATAGGGAGCGAACGGGTCGAAGATGGCCAGGGCACTTTCCTGCTTCTCCGTCTGTCGCTCGGCGACCAGGGCCACCACGAGGGGGTCCTTCTTGATGCCGATCAGGCTCAGGAATCGCAGGGACGCGCTTTGGCAGCCGGTCAGCGTCGTCAGGATCACGAGGAGCAGAAGCGGGCAGAGAAGCTGAGCGCTCCGTCGCATGGGAGACTCCTTCACTGAACTACTCTATTATGGTCGCGGCCGGCGCGTAGTCGAGCAGGTCGTCCCGGCAAAAAACGGGGCCGTCGGTGCAGGTCAGCGCCCAGCGCCAACCGTCGGGACGGTCGGCGGCGCGGCTCCGGACCACGCACGACAGGCACGTCCCCAGGCCGCAACCCATCTTCCGCTCGATGCACAACTGGCAGTCCAGGCCCAGGCGACGCGTGAGGTCGGCAACCGCCCGCAACATCGGCTCAGGACCACAGGCCAGGACCAGCGCCCGTGCCACGCCGCGCCCCGCCGCCCAAGCTTGCAGCGCGTCCGTCGTCCGTCCGCGCACGCCCAGACTGCCGTCGTCGGTAGTGATGATCGTCGCGTAGGGCGCATCGCCGGGCAGTTCGACGCAGCGGCGCGGCTCACCCTGTGGATCGGGATCGCCGGTGAGGTGCAGCGGCAGCAAGTCCCGCGTGGTGGCGCCGAATATCGCCGTAACATCAGGCCAGTGCAGGTCGTGCAGCCGCCGCGCCATGAACAGCAACGGTGGAATGCCGACGCCTCCACCGATCAGAGCGACGGGCACGGGCTCGTCGGGCAGCTTGAAGCCGTGTCCGAGCGGACCGGTGAGGTTCAACGTGTCGCCGGCGCGCAACTGCGCCAGCCAGCGTGTGCCTGTGCCCACGGCGCGCGAGATCACGCGCAAATGATGCGTGCCCGCCGGATCGCGCCAGCAGTCGGCGATGCTGAACGGTCGGCGGAGAAAGGCCTCCTGCGCGGGGCCGACGTGTGAGGAGAGCGACGGAAAACCGTCTGCGGGCCATGCGACGGCCCGCGCCGTCGCGTCTGTCTCGTCGCCGCAGCGCAGTTGCAGGAACTGCCCGGGGTCGGTGTCGGGGAACGTAGGCAGCGCGAGTTCGATATCGACGTGCTCGCGACAGATGGCGGTCGCGCGCGTGACACGGGCATCGACCGCGCCGAGCAACGTCGTGTGCTGCTGATGGGGCATGCAGTTATCCGTACACGGCGCGGCCGAACGATCGGGATGCACTGACCGGCGCCGGTCGCGGCACCGTAGCGGTGAGCGCGCGCGGTTGTCAAAAAAAAACTTCCGGGACCACGCCGTCAGGCAGGTCCCGGAAGTGCGCCACGGCTAGAACAGCCGCTAATTCCAAATCGTCTGAACCACGCTGGGTTCGATCAATCTCAAGTGCACTATAGCCAAAGGGTCAGCGGGTGTCCACACGCACAAGGGCTTTTTGGGTTGGCTGTGGGATTTCACATAACCTCTTTGTAATAATGGGCTTGCGTGTTATTAACAGCCTGATTATAAAGGTGCAGGTCCGCCGCTCGTCGGGCCTTTGTAATAGGACTTGTCGGGTCCTAAATTGCACTGCGGACCCCGTCGGCGGTTGGTCCGGATAGCTTGACGAGCAATGGACTCCGGTGCTGTTCAATGAGCAAGCCGATTCATCGAATCGCCGTCGCGCTGGTCCACCGTGATGGGCGATGGCTCGTCGCCAAGCGGCCGTCGCACGTGCACCTACCGAGCGTGTGGGAGTACCCGGGCGGGAAGATCGAAGCTGGCGAGGAGGCAGCGCGGGCGGCGGAGCGCGAAGTCCTCGAAGAGACCGGTGTTCACGTCACGGTCGAGCGCGTCCTGCCGCCGTTGACGCACGACTACGACGACCGCATCGTCGAGCTGACGCCCGTGATCTGTCGTTGGCAGGCCGGCGAGGCGCAGCCGCTGGCGAGCGATGAGTGCCGCTGGGTCACCGTGTCGGAGCTGCGCACGCTGGAGATGCCGCCGGCAAACGAGCAGATCCTGGTGCTATTGCCGCCGCTCGAATGAGGGCGACCGTAACCGTGCCCGGAACCGCGTTGCACGCGGCTGGCGTTAGCCGAGATAGGGGACAGGCACTCGCCTTGTCCGGCTATCGCGTCCCGCCGAGGCCATCCCAATGGGTCGCTACTGGTTCTTCCATTCGAGGAGCTGGTCCTGCAGGGCCTGCTCTTCGGCCAGTTGAAGGGCGTGGGCGACGTCGATCGCCTCTTGCAGGGCGGCGATGGCCAGGTCGCGCCGCCCCAATTCCATGTGCAGGTTCGCGATCTGACGCAGGCATTTGAACTGGCTCATCAGGTCGTCGCCGGTGCGCAGGGCCTCGTACGCGGCGACGTATTCCTTGAACGCCTCCTCGGGTGCGCCGCGGCCCTGATGCACAGCGCCCAGCGCGATGCGGACCATCGGTTTCATCGGGTCCGAGGCGACCTCCAGGCAATGCTGGGCCGCATTCAGAGCTTCGTCCCACCGCTCGCGGCGCTGATGGCTCTGCGTCAGGTAGAGCCAGACCGTGGCCTGGTTGAACCGCGAGCCGCTACGTTCGGCGGCGCGGAGCGCCTGCTCGTGCAGGGCCAGAGCGCGGTTCTCGTTGCCGAGCTGCTCGTGAATGAGCGCCAGCTTGTTGGCCGAGGTCGTCTCGGCGATGCTGTCACCCAGGGCGTGCGAGAGCGTCAGGCTCGCCTCCTGCCATTGGGCGGCGTGGCGCAGGTTGTGATCCTGAAAGCGCTTGCGGGCGTCCTCGCTGAGTTCGGCCCCTGTTGGCGGCATTCGCGTGAGGTACAGATCGCACAGGGTGTTCATGGCGGCGATCTGTCCGTAGGGCTCGTCCCGCTCGTAGGACATCGCGATGGCCGATTCCATCCGCGTGTAGGCGGCGTCAAACGAGCCGGCCAGGCTCAGCAGCACGCCCAGGCCCAGCTCGGCGATCGTCATGTCGTATGAGTCGTGGGCCGCTTCGGCGACATCGCGCAGACCGTGCAGGCGGGCACCGGCCTGCCGCATGCCTGCCGGCCCGGCCTGTATGTCCAACTGGGCCAGGAGGGCCAGTGCCGGGCGATACCGCGGGTCGTAGTCGGCGGATTCCGCCGCGTACTCACTGGCGGCCCGGAAGTCGTGCGCACGACCGGCCGTCACGGCGCGCATGTAGTACTCCAGTGCCGATGGCGTGCGCGCCGGCGGATCGAAGATGAGCCGCTGTTGCTCCGGCGTGCCGGCCTCGACGCCGAGCTGTCCCAGCACCCAGCGCGTCGCCGGCGCGAAGATCTCCAGCACGCGGCCGGGTGGCAGCGTCGTTTCGCCCGGCGTCCGGCCGGAATCGCCGAGCGGGCGCAGCTCCAGCCGCAACGTGACGGCCGACGGCGAGCCGCTGCAATGTCCGGTAATCAGCACGTCGGCGCCGAGCGCGGTGGCGACGCGCGGCCAGTCGGGCGCAACGCCGCCTTCGGTTAGCTCCTGCCGGCCCTGGTACAGCCGCACGCCGGGGACGACGATCAGCCCGGGCACGCGCGTCAGGCAGCGGGTCAGCGTCTCTTCGACGGCACCGGCGACCCACTTATCGCGCTCGTCGGCATCGTTGGCCATGGTGAAGCCGGCGAGGGCGACGTGCGGGCGGCCTGCGAGTGTCGTATCGCCGCTCGCGGGCGTCGTTTGCGCCGGCGGATCGCCGATGGCGAAGGTCGATGCGGACAGTGCGAAGACCAGCGCGATCGTGCCCAGGCGCGCTGATACCGTGTGGCGAGACGGGGGGCGTGTACGCATGACGGCCCTCTTTCCAGTTTGCGACATTGCCGATGCAGCCGCCGATGATAACCGGCGGGCGCCGGGCCGGCCAAACGGGTTCGGCCGCCGGCGCTGTCACCGCCGGGCGGGTCGGCTATCATAGCCAGCGGTAAGCCACACGATCGCGGGGATTGGCACCGGGGCAAAAAGGGATGCAGATGGTTCGACTCCAGTATTGGGTTGTCGCCGCGTTGCTGTCGGCGTCGGTTGCGACGGGTCTGGCGGCCAGTCACCGGGATTGGACGGCTGTGCCTCTGGGTTCGTTCACGTTGCAGGAGGGCGAGCAGACGATCCAACTCGCCCGCCCGTACGACCGTTTCGGCGTCATTCCGTCACCGATCGTGCTGGCCGCGGTGTTCGAGCCGGTGCCCGACGGTGCGGAGATCGAGATTCATTTGGTCGTTGCGGGGCGCGACCTGCCCACGTGGACGGTGCGGCAGCCGGGGGAGATGTACGTGTTGGGCGTGGCGGTGCAGGAGACGCTGGCCGGCGGTGGCGAGAAGCCGACAATCGCCGTGGATGTGACGGTGAGCGGTGCGCCGAACGGCCTGGTGCTGATGGCCAGCGGCTCGCCGGAGCTGGGCTTCGCCGGTCGGGACGCGCTGGGACCGCTGACGGACGTGATCGCCCGGCTGGAGCGCGGGGTGGGGCGTGAGTACCTGGGGGCGGTGGCCGGCCTGGTGGCGGGGCGGACCGAGATGGCCACGAGTGAATTCGACCGGCTGTCGCAGGATGCGGACCCGGCGGTGGCCCGTTTCGCACGGGCGGCGCTGCGCCGGCTGCGCTTCGCCGACGCGGAGGCGCGAGCGGCGGCGGACTTCCCGGCGCAGTACCGGCTCGGGCTGTACGCCCAGCAGTGCGGCCTGTCGCGAGCGGCCCGGCTGCATTTCGAGACCGCGCTGCGGGCGCTCAGCGAGAACCCGCCGCGGCCGGGCGACTGGTTCATCAGCGACGCCTGGTACCGACTGGGCGAGACGATGGAGCGCTGCGGCGAGCCGATCGCGGACGTGGCCCGCGTGATCGAGCAGGCCGGCCGTACCGGTGGTGTGCAGCCGAACGTCTGGGACGTGTGGGTGGTGATCCTGCTGTCGAAGGAATATGAGGAGACGCGCGACGGCGAGCGCGTCATGGTGCGGGTGGACATGACGCCGGAGCAGATCGCCCGCATCAAGACGGAGTGGGGCTGGGTCGAGCAGATGGTCTACGGCGCGTCCGGCGGACACTACAAGCTGAACACGCGCTACGTCGAGGTCCCGGACGAAACCGCCGTGCCTTACGGGATGAACGTTGGTTGGCTCTATGGTCCGCTGGATGACATCGTGCCCGTGCGCGGCAGCGTCGATTGCGTCATGTCGTTTCACCCGCGCGGGCCGAGCGTGACTGGCGGCGCCGACTGCGGCCCGAACGGGGCGGCTATGACGGACATCGGTACCTGGTGTGGCTGGGAGGTGTACCTGCACGAGTGGAACCACCAGTTCGACTGGACGCTGCGTACGGACGAGGCCGGAGACGGCTATCCGATCACGCACCACTCCGATAGCTGCGGTCACCAGCCCATCCCGTCGATGGGCTACGGCCACCGGTCGAGCATGCGCTACTACATCACGCCGGCCATGTACCACCGCATGCAACCGGCGGACGTCGACCCGGGTGCGGGCCACATCCGCCACTGGTGGATCGGACAGCCGACCGCGCTGGCGATGCGGCCAGCCGAGGGCACGTTGCCGTCGCACAACGCCCTGCGCCTGTTCCCGCCGCCGGAGGAAATGCACCGCTTGCCGGAGCAGCACTACGCTTCGGCGACAGACTTCGTCGATTTGCGGGGGGTGCTGGCCGAGCGCGAGATCAAGACGGACGATTGGTGTGTCACGCCGGCGACGGCGTACGTGCTCTCGCCGCGACGGCAGGAAGTGCGGCTCTGGCTCGGTCACAACGACGGCATGGCTGTGCGCCTCAATGACGAGCTCATCCACCGCGGCGACTACTACGCGATCGCCAAGTTCGAGGATCAGGACTGGCCCAACATGGTGGCCATCGGTGCGACGCTACGGCAGGGCTGGAACCGGCTGGACGTCATGGTCGAGTCGTGGCCGGCGCCGCGCAACCATGGGTACGGCTTCTCCGTACGCATTTGCGATCTGGGCAACAAGCCCCTGCCGGACGCCGTCGTGGCTGACGAGAGCATGGGTGTGCCGGCGTCGATCGCGGCGGATCCGTTGCGGCCGACGGCGGGCAAGCGCTATCGCTGGGACGACGTTCGCGACGACTTCTATCACCGGCTGCCGCGGCTGGATGCGGCGGCGTTGGCCGAGTATGCGAAGCTGCCCGAGAGCTTTGAGGTGAAGGCCAGCATCGGGGCCACGCAAGGCTATGTGGCGCTGGGCACGCCGGACGACTCGCCGGCGACGCCGCGTGGTGGTGTCGTGCTGCGCGATGTGCCGGCGGAATGGCGGCGCGACCGCGATGCGGACCTGCGGCTGAACAACGTACTCGATTGGAACCGCGAGGCGGTTGCCGTGTATCCGTTCGGCAAGCCCGGCCTGCGCGAGCCGCAGCGGCACTATCTGGTCATGCGGCCGGAGGCGTTCGAGGCGTATTTCAACTGCACGGCCGAGTCGCCGACGGCCCGCGAGTTCTTCAGCGGCCTGGCGCTGCGCGACCGCGTGCTCGGGTACATCCAAGTCGGGCGGCTGGAGGGCGAGGCCGAAGGCGTGCGGGCGCTGATCGTGGTGGAGGCCGCGCTGCCGGGCCCGCTGCCGCTCGATGAAGAAGATCTGCTGCGGCCGCTGGCGGAGTGAGGACACGGTGGCCAGGGCCGGGGGGGGAAAGCAGCATGCTGCTGCTATTGAGTTCAGCCGGGCGAGGTGCTATCCTAACGCTGTACATATCTGCCAGGCAGGGATACCGCCGCAACGTTCGAGGAGGGTTTGCGTGCGGTCGAGATGCTTTGAGGGACATGGTGGTTGGGTCCGTGTCGTGCTCCGCGAGTATGCGGGCGCCGCGCCGGGGCTGCGCCCGCGTTCCAATAGGCCATTGTCGGAGGAAGGACACCATGAAGCGCAGCTGGTTTCCTGTGGCCGTCTTTTTGGCGGTGCTCATCGGCGGAGTCGCATCAGTTTCGGCCGACGATTACGACGTGTACGCCAGAGCTCTCTCTGGCGATCCGGTTCCCGACGTGAACAAGGACCCATTTCCTCCGGTGGAGGGAGACCGTAGTTGCTGGCAGGCGGCGGCGGCGAATATGTTGGCTGCCGGTGGGTGGGGATTGCCAGAGATGACGGCGCAGGAGGCTGCGAACAGCATCTATGGTCACATGACTGGACACTTCGGGAAGAACCACGGCGGCTTTCCCGAGGTGGCCATGACGTGGTGGCTGTACAACTACGGCTGTAACCCGATGGCGGTCGGAGGGTGGTACCAGCCGGAGATGACGTACAACGACGTCTTCGGTTTCTACTGGGATTTGAGATTCCCCGTACGGGCGGCCTACGAGTACTCGCTCGGCGCGCTGCAGGAGGGTCGCTACGCGGCGGTGACCTGGACGCTGGCTCGCCAAATGGACTCGCTGCACACGATGACGTTCGTCGGCGGCAACCGGCCCGATGGTGGCCGCGCGCCGGTTTCCGTGTGGCACGACTCGGACGTGAATGCTGTTGCGCCAGGCGACGACCAGTATCCCAACGCGTTCGCCGGGGGATCGGGCAATTGGACGCTTCCTGGTGTGGCAGAAGGTCCGGTGTCTTACGCCGAGCTGAGCGCGGGTGCAGTGCGCGACCCGGAGTGGCTTACTGCCACGACGGTGTACACCGCTGTCTACTACCGCGACCTCATCGGGCCTTTCACGACCGTTCCCCTCTGGCGACCGCGCGTCGATGGTCTGACCGACCCGACGTGGCAGCAGGACGCGGCGCAGAAGTGGAAGATCCTGGATCTCCCCTCAATTGGGGAGCCGGCGCCGGACGATCAGCTTGATCTGTATCTGTTCATCGACCTGCTCGACCGGCCTGAGTGGAGCGAAGAGAATCCGCTCCCGGTCATCCAGTTCGACGACGGCTTGGGGGGCTTGTGGGCGCCGGAGGTAACGCAGTCGGGTACGGAGAGCGGGCAGCTTCTCTATCACTGGTGCCTCGGCAATGTTCCGGCGACGAAGCGGCTGCGATTCCCGGAGGAGAACTACTGCAACCTGACGTTCGGCATCTGGTCGCTCGATATCTCCTACCAGTACCGGGCAGTGCCGGAGCCGGGTGCGCTGGCTGGGCTGGTGCTGGCGGCAGTGGTGGTCTTGCGCCGCGTGCGCTAGGCTGGCTGACTAGTGGGTTGTGCTGCGCTTCAGGGCGTCGCGACATCGCGAGCGACCTGTTCGAGGGCGGTGTCGAGTTCGCCGGCGCGCTTTGGCCAGAAGAACCGGGCCACGGCTCGTCGGGCGCGATTGCTGTCGCCGGACCACAGGTCGCCGGCGGCCAGCGCGGTGGCCAGTTGCGCCAAACGCTCGGTCAGGGCAGGGGGACTGCCGTCGTAGAAGAACGTGTCGGGGTCGAGCACGTGTGCGGCGCTGAGAATCTCCGGGTAGGCCAACCGGCGCGGCAGCAGGGGGTACGCGCCGGCGGCGATGGCCTCGATCACACTTACGCCGAAGAACTCGTGCTCCGCCGTCGAGACTGCGACGTCGGCCTCGCGCAGGGCGTCTTCGTACGCCGCACGGTTGGGCTGATACCCCCAACGGTCGATCAGATCGGCGAACTCGCTTCGCGCCTCGGCGAAGATCGGTGGCGATTCGGCGAACTGCTCGCCGATGACGCTGAGGCGGAAGGGGAGGCCGCGCTCGCGCAGGCCGCGGACGGCGGCGAAGAACGCGTCGGGGTTCTTGTCGTGCTCCCAGCGGGCGGCCCAGAGCACACGCAGTGGGCCGGGTAGTCGGGTCGCGCGCGGCTCGATCTCCCGCACACCGAGCGGCTGGACGGCGCTGCGGGCCCGGATGCGCTCGGCGGCGTCGGGCAGGCGGTAGTCGGGCATCTTGCGCAGGGCCTGCTGCAACGCGGCGAGGAAGTCGTCGCAGTGAAAGGCCGAGTTGAACCAGACGCGGTCCGCCGCCAGAGCCGTGGTCATGTTGACGAAGCCGAAGTGCAGGTCGCGCTCCTGCATGCAGCGGAACGGATAGGTGAGTTGGTTCTCGTGGAAATACGCCACCGCCGGCAACCGCCGGATCGGCTCGGCGACCAGGCCGCGGAACTCGGCGAGGTTCAGCATATCGGAGCAGAAGAGGAGGTCCCACGCCCGGCCTTCGCTGGCCAGCGTTGCCGTTTCGTCGGCGAGCGTGACCGCCGCGTGCCGCATCCGCCACTTCCACTTGCGTGGCGGCAGGCCGACGATGGTCCATTCGTGGCGGCTGCGTTCGGACCAGTCTTCGAGAAAGGCCCGGTGACTGCCGCCGAAGTAAGGCTCGAGGGCGAGGATACGCATGCTGCGCGGCAGCGTACCGCAGGACGGTCGGCGGGCCAATCGCCGCCGGCGGGGCGATTGTCGAGGGTGGGGCGGGCGCTTATTCTGCCCGCGTCCGGCGGCGCGGTGCCGGGACGAAGTGGGAGCATCACGTGACCAGGCAGACGCACACGTTTCCACTGCTGGTGTTGGTGGCGTTCATCGTCGCTCTGGCGTGGTCGGGCATCGCCCCGCGCGACCGGTTCACGTGGGTTCTCGAGGTCTTCCCCGCCGTCATCGGAGCGGTGGTTTTGGTGGCGACGTACCGGCGGTTCCGCTTCACGTCGCTCGTGTACGGGCTGATGTGGGTGCACGCGTTGATCCTGCTCGCCGGCGGGCACTACACGTACGCGGAGATGCCGCTGTTCGACTGGCTCCGTGACGTGCTGGGCCTGGCCCGCAACCACTACGACCGGCTGGGGCACGTCGCCCAGGGGTTTATCCCGGCGCTCGTGGTGCGCGAGGTCCTGCTGCGCACATCGCCGCTACGGCCCGGGCGTTGGTTGTTCTTTCTGGTTGTCTGCGTGTGCCTGGCGTTGAGCGCGGTGTACGAGCTGCTCGAAATGGCCGTGGCCGTCACCACGGGCGAGTCGGCGGAGGCCTTCCTCGCTCTTCAGGGCGACGTGTGGGATACGCAGAAGGACATGGCCCTGGCGCTGATCGGTGCCGTGGCGGCCCTGCTGACGCTGGGCCGCGTGCAAGATCGTGCGGTGCGAGCGCTGACGGGGGCCGATTCAAGCTCGTAGATCGGCGGTTACTCGATTCCCTGTGCCGCGAGCCAGCGTTCGGCGTCGAGGGCGGCCATGCAGCCGCTGCCGGCTGCGGTGATCGCCTGACGGTAGACGTGGTCGGCCACGTCGCCGGCGGCGAAGACGCCTTCGACGCTGGTGTACGTGCGGCCGGGCTCTGTGAGTTGCAGATAGCCCTTGTCGTCCGTCGCCAGGTGGCCCTTGAACAGCTCGGTGTTCGGCGTGTGACCGATGGCGACGAAGAGACCCTTGCAGGGCAGGTCGTGCTGCTCGCCGGTCTTGACGTTCTTCAACCGCACGGCGGTGATGGCCTGATCGCCGAGCACGTCGACGACGACGCTGTTCCAGACGGGGGCCATCTTCCCTTCCTCGACGAGGTGGAAGAAACGTTCCTGCATGGCCTTCGAGGCGCGGAGCTCTTCCCGGCGGTGGACGAGGTGCACCTTGCTGGCGAACTTCGTGAGGTAGCTGCCTTCCTCGACGGCGGAGTCGCCGCCGCCGACCACGACCAGCTCCTGGTTGCGGTACATGGGCATGGCCCCGTCGCAGACGGCGCAGGCGGAGACACCGCCGCCGCACTGGGCCAGGCGCTGCTCGTTTTCGAGGTTGAGCCAGTTGGCTCGGGCCCCGGTGGCGATGATGAGACTCTGGGCCTGCGCGGTGTGGTCGTCGCTACGGACGGTGAAGGGCCGGCGCGTGAGGTCGATTCCGGTCACGTCCTCGCGGATGAAGCGTGTGCCGAAGCGCTCGGCCTGGTCGCGGAAGGCCTTCATCATGCGCGGGCCGGTGATGCCCTCGGGAAAGCCGGGGTAGTTCTCGACCTCGCTGGTGAACATGAGCTGTCCGCCGGGGATGAGGCCGCCGGCGCTATAGCCCTCGAAGACGAGCGGGTTGAGGCTGGCCCGGGCGGCGTAGATGGCCGCGGTCAGGCCGGCGGGTCCGGAACCGATGATGACGACCTTTTCTGTGTCCATGGTGACTCCCAATTGCCGGAAACGGCAACTGATGATAGCCGGCTCTTCGGGAAAAGCGCGCGGGGACCTGCGAGTGGGCTCGGGCGCCTACTCCTTCTTCTTGTCGTCGCCGGCGGAGTCCTTGTCGAGCTGTGACTCGTATTTGCTCTTGGACGCCAGGCCGCCGACGATCGACTGGCCGCGGGCCTTGGCCTCGATCTTGGCCTGGAAGTCCGCCGGCTGGCGGGCCCGCTCGAGGCATTCCTCGGCGGCGCAAGTGCCTTCCTCGTACAGGCGCCAGAGGTGGTCGTCGAGGAGCTGCATGCCGTATTTCTTGCCGGTCTGGATGGCTGAGTCGATACGGTAGGTCTTGTTCTCGCGGATGAGGTTCTGGATGGCCGGCGTGCAGACGAGGAACTCGTAGCCGGCGACGCGGCCGGTCGTGCCCTTGCGCGGCAGCAGCGTCTGCGACAGCACGGCCAGCACGTTGATGCTGAGCTGCACGCGGATCTGCTCCTGCTGGGCGACGGGGAAGGCGTCGATGATACGGTTGATCGTGCCCTGGGCACCGGTCGTGTGCAGCGTGGCGAAGACCAGGTGGCCCGTCTCAGCGGCACGGATGGCCGCCTCCATCGTCTCCAGGTCACGCATCTCGCCGACGAGAATCACGTCCGGGTCCATACGCAAACTGCGGCGCAGGGCCTCGGCGAAGCTCGGCACGTCCACGCCCACCTCACGCTGCGAGAAGCAGGACTTCTGGTGCGAGTGGTAGTACTCGATCGGGTCCTCGACCGAGATGATGTGGTGGTCCATGTTGCGGTTGATGTAGTCGAGCATCGTCGCCAGCGTCGTCGTCTTGCCCGACCCCGTCGGCCCGGTCACCAGGAAGAGACCGCGCGGCCGGCGGCAGAGCGCTCGCACGATCGGCGGCAGGCCGATCTCCTCGAAGGTCAGGATGCGTGAGGGAATCAGCCGCAGCACCATCGAGATGTTGCCCTTCTGCCGGAACACCGACACGCGGAAGCGGCCCTTGTCGCCGAAGGCGAAGCCGAAGTCCGTCCCGCCCTCCTCCTGGAGCTCCTGCTGGTTGCGCTCCGGTGTGACCGATTTCATCAGGGCGACGGTGTCCTCCGGCTCGAGCACCTTCGTCTCGAGGCTGCGCAGGCGGCCGTCCATGCGCAGCACTGGCGGGCGGCCGACGTGCAGGTGAATGTCGGAGGAGTTGACGCGAATGCACGTTTCCAACAGGCGGTCAATATGGACGGTAGCCACAACTGCACCTCGTCTCGGCCGGGCCGTCGCCCGGCGACCGAATCCCCGACTGCTATTCCTCGCTCGCCACCACGCCCTCGCTCTGCGTGATGCGGGCGATCTCGGCCGGCGTGGTCACGCCGTTGAGGATCTTCAACTTGCCGTCTTCGAGCAGGTTGCGCATGCCGGCGGCGCGGGCCGCCGCCCGGACCTGGCCGGCGGGCGCCCGGTTGAACGCCAGTTCGCGCAGCTCGTTGTTCATTTCCAGCATCTCGAAGATGCCCTGCCGCCCGCGGTAGCCGATGCCGCCGCAGCGGTTGCAGCCCACGCCGTGATACACGTGGTGGCCGACCAGGTCCTCGTCGGAGATGTTCAGCAGCTTGAGGACGAACCGGTCGGGCGCCGGGTCGACTTGCTTGCACTCCTTGCAGATCACGCGGATCAGGCGCTGGGCCATGATGGCCTGCACGGACGAGGCCACCAGGAAGGGCTTGATGCCCATGTCGATCAGACGCGTGATGGCGCTGGGGGCGTCGTTGGTGTGCAGCGTGCTGAAGACCAGGTGCCCGGTGAGGGCGGCCTGCACGGCCACCTCGCCCACCTCGCGGTCACGAATCTCGCCCACCAGGATGATGTTCGGTGCCTGACGCAGCATGGCGCGCAGGATGCGGGCGAAGGTCAGGCCGATATCCTCCTTCACCTGGCACTGGTTCATGCCGGTGAAGTTGTACTCGACCGGGTCCTCGGCCGTGATGATCTTGCGGTCGGGCCGGTTCAGCTCCTGCAGCGCCGCGTAGAGCGTCGTCGTCTTGCCCGAGCCCGTCGGTCCGGTGACCAGGAAGATGCCGTTGGGCTGGCGGATGATGTTCAGGAATCGGTCGTAGTTGTCCTGCTCGAAGCCGAGACCGGTGATACCCACTTTCACCGAGTCCGGTCGCAGAATACGCAGCACGACGCTCTCGCCGTGATACGCCGGAAGCGAGCTGACGCGGAAGTCGATCTGCTGGCTGCCAAAGCGCATCTTGATACGGCCGTCCTGCGGCAGGCGCTTCTCGGCGATGTCGATGCCGGAAATGATCTTCAGGCGGGCCAGCACCGGGCCCTGCATGCTGCGCGGAATGTTGTCGCGGACGACGCACACACCGTCGATGCGATAGCGCACCCGGACGCGATCGGACATGGGCTCGACGTGGATGTCCGAGGCCCGCATCCGCACCGCTTCCGAGATGATCAGGTTGATGAGCTTGACGACGGGGGCGTCCTCATCGGCCTCGACCCCGGTTTTCTTGGCGCCCTCGGTGCTCGTGGCCTCGCGGGCGTCGCGGTCGATCTCCTCGATCGCCTCGTCGACGCTGCTGCCCACGCTGCTCATGAACGTGTCGATGAACCGCTGGATCTTGCTGCGCGGGGCGAGCACGCACTCCAGCTCGAGCCCGAGCATGAACCGCAACTTGTCCAGCAGCTCCAGGTTCAGCGGGTCGGAGATGATGATCTTGAGCCGGTTGCCCTCCTGGGCCAGCGGCAGCACACGCTCCTGGGCGATCACCTTGTCCGGAATGAGCTCGAGCGCGGTGGGAACGTGGACGTTCTTGTCCAGGTCGATGTATTCGAGGCCGAACTGGCTGGCCAGGGCCTTGGAGACGTCGTCCTCCGTCGCCAGCTCGAGCTCCACCAGCGCTTCGCCGATCCGGCGGCCGTGCTCCCCGGCATAGGCCAGGGCGTCCGCCAGCGCCTGCGGGTTGATGACGTTCCAGCCGACGAGGATTTCGCCGAGTTTCTTGCGACGTCGAGCCATCCGTACTCCCTGATCGCCGGCCGCCCCGCCGTCGCCGGCCGGTGCCGCCGTTCACCGCCCTCCCGGCGCACCATCATCGCGCCGGCTGTCCCCGCCGGCCGCAGGGCGAAACGCGGCCGCCCCGCCTGGAGCAAAAGATTGTCTCCCCAGCGGCCGGCAAAAGCAAGGTCGCGGAGCCGCCGGCGGGTCAGCGCTGCCCGAAGCGGTCCCGCAGCATCTTGCGCAAAGGCTCATATTCCCGTGACAACGTCCCGTAAGACTCCGGCCGCGACTCCAGCCCGACCAGGCTGGGCGGTGTCTCCGGCGTTAGCCCCAGCACAGCCTCGATTTCCTCCGGGAACTTCGCCGGATGGGCCGTCTCGACCGAGATAGCCGGCAGCTCCCGGGCCTCCGGATGCTCCTCCAGGAATCGCATGAGCCCGGCCCAGCCGACGGCCCCGTGCGGCTCGAGGATGACGCCGTGCTGCTCGTGTGCCTCGCGGATCGTGGCCCGGGTTTGCTCGTCGCTGATGCTGACCGCGTACAGGTCGCGGCGCATAGCGGCCATGTCGGGCGCCTTGCGAACGTTGCCCGTCTCGTCCATCCAACCGCCGTACACGTCCACCAGCCGGGCCAGGTTCGACGGGTGGCCGACGTTCATGGCGTTCGAGATGCACACGCGCGAAGGCTCGATCTTGTCGTACTGGCCCGTGCCCAGGAAGCGGGGTACCTCGTCGTTGGCGTTGGTGGCGATCACCAGCCAAGTGATGGGCAGGCCCATCCGCCGGGCGATCACCGCCCCCATCATGTCGCCGAAATTGCCTGACGGCACGCTGAACACGACCGGCTCGCCGGCGGCGACATCCGCCAGGTTGACGTAGGCGTACACGTAGTAGACGGCCTGCGGCAGCAGCCGGCCGATGTTGATCGAGTTGGCGCTGGTCAGACGGATGTCGCTCAGCTCCGGGTCGGCGAAGGCCCGCTTCACCAGCGCCTGGCAGTCGTCGAACTTCCCGTCGACGCCGATCGTCGTCACGTTGCCGCCGATGGTGGTCATCTGCCGGCGTTGACGGTCCGATACTTCGGCGGGCGGGAACAGCACGATGACGTGGACGCGGTCCACACCGCAGTAGGCATGGGCGACGGCGCTGCCCGTGTCGCCCGAGGTGGCGGTCAGGATAACCAACTCGCCGTCGGCGCCGCGCATCAGCACACTCATCCAGCGGGCCATCATGCGGGCGGCGAAGTCCTTGAACGACGCCGTCGGCCCGCGGTCCAGCCGCAGCACGTGCCGCCGGGGGCAGACCGGTTCGAGCGGTACGTCGTAGTCGTACGCGTCGGCACAGAGGGCCGTCAGTGTGTCCTCATCGAAGGTGCCCGTGGTAAACGGCCGCAGAACGGCCTGGGCCACGTCGGCGTAAGGGCGGCCGCGCAGGCCCGCCAGGTCCGCCCGGCTCAGTGATGGATACGTCCGCGGGAGAAACAGCCCACGGTCGGCGGCCTGGCCCTGGAGCAGGGCTTCGCCCAGGCTGAGCTCGGGTACGGCACGGTTCGTGCTATGGAAGCGGACAGGTTCGTTCATGGCGTTTCCGGCGTTTTGTGTGGCGCCGGTTCAGAGGGCGCCCGATATCTCATTGTACGCGGGAACGGGCGGCCGACGAGACGGCCCAGTGGAGTACGCGGGGGCGAATGTGTATGCTGGTGATATGCCCTGTTTCCCTATGATTAGTGTGGCAGGAGAGTAGCCATGTTCGGCAGTGAGAACGTTCACGTTACGCCGGGGATGCAGAAGTACATCGACAGGAACAACGCCTACCTGGCCCGTCGCGACAAGTACATCCGTGACGTCGTGAAGAAGTGGAAGTTCGACACGATCGCCGTGCACGGTCTCTACAACGTTGAAGACGCGATCGAGGACTACCAGGGCTCGATCATCGAACCAATCTTCATGAGCACCTCGCAGGCCTTCCGTGACTCCGACGAGATGGCCGCCGCCCTTGGCTACCTCATCCCTACGTGGTGCTACTCGCGCATCGCCAACCCCTCTACCTATTACTACGAGTGGACGCTGGCTTTGCTCGAAGGCTACGGCTTCGACGGCGAGACCTCCTGTTGCTCGACCTCCTCCGGCATGGCCGCGGTCATGACGGCCTGTCAGCCGTTCCTGGTTCACAAGCAGCACCACGTTCACGAGCCGCGCAACTTCGTCGCCACGGCCCAGTGCTACGGCGGCACGTTCCAGCAATTCAACGTGCGCCTCGCCGAAGAGCGCGACATCGAGTGTCGCTGGGTCACCGACCCCGCCAATATTGATGAGTGGGCGGCGAAGATCGACCAGAACACGCGTTTCCTCTACGGCGAACTGCCCAGTAACCCGCAGCAAGGCTTCTTCGACCTTAAGGCCGTCGCTGACCTCGCCCACAGCCACAACCTGCCCCTCATCTGCGACAGTACGATCGCTTCTGCGGCTCTTTTGCGGCCGATCGTGCACGGGGCCGATCTCGTGGTGCAGTCGGCGACGAAGACTCTGACGAGCAGCGGCTTCGGCGTCGCCGGCGCGGTCATCGCCAGGAAGGGTCTGACCTGCAACATTGACAACGACGACCTACGCAACGACTTCAGCCTGTATGCGAAGTATCTGCCCAACCGCGACTACGGCCCGAACCTGCACCCCATGCAGGCCATCCTGACGCTCAACGATATGCGCACGCTGCGCTCGAAGATGGATCTGCTGAGCTGCAACACGATGAAGGTGGCCCGGTTCCTCTCCACGCACAAGCAGATCGAACGCGTCGAGTACCTTGGCCTGCCGGATCACCCGCGGCACGAGATCGCCAGCAAGTACATGTGGCTGGTCGACTCGGAATACGACGATCAATACGGCGGCAAGCCGGTCAACCGCTACGGCCACCTGATGTCATTCTGCGTCAAGGGTGGTGCGGAGACGACCCGCGCCGTGTTCGACGGTCTGCAGCGCATCTGGCGGGCCACCGACCTCGGTCGCATCAAGAGCGTCGCCACGATCCCCGCGATCTCGACCCACCAGCAGCAGGGCGAGGAAGGCCGCGCGCTGGCCCACATCCCGCCCAACATGATCCGCCTCTGCGTTGGCGGCGAGCACCCCGACGACATCATCGCCGACCTCGACCAAGCCCTGCACAGGGTCCGGTCGACGACGACCGTCGCCTGTGGCGTGCCCGGTTCCGTTGTCGCGAGCTAGCGTCGGATTGGTGATTTTCCGCAGTCGTCGGCGCGACTTACGCGTCGGCCGGTGTCCGGCGCCACGCCGCCGGATCCTGCCGGTAGTAGAGCTGTAGCTGCGCGTACAGCTCGGGGTGCCGGGCCCGCATCGCCTCCGGCCGCTCGAAGAACGTCTCGGTGGCTACGGCGAAGAACTCGGCGGGGTTGGTGGCGCCGTATGGGCGGAGCACCGTCCGCCGACCGTGCGCTAGGTCGTCGCGCAGCCGGGCGAACTCCCGCGACATGACCTCCGCCCACGGTCCGTACATCGATCGCTCGGGCAGGACCGGCGCCCCCTCGACCGAGCCCGACTCGCCGTCGAGCTGGTGGGCGAACTCGTGCAGGACGACGTTGTAGCCGTCGCCTGGGTTGACGGCTCCGTGCCGGGCGTCGTCCCAGCTCAGCACGACCACGCCGCGAAGCCACGACTCGCCGGCCCGCACCTGCGGGCCCTCGGCGACGATGCCGCCGGGCAGGTGGCGCGTCGTGTCCACGACGTAGCGGGCCGGGTACACCAGGATCGAGCCGAGCCCGCGGTAGTAATCGGTCTCGCGGTTGAGCAGCAGCAGGCAAGCCTCGGCGGCGATCGTCAGGCGGATTTCGTCGGTGATGACCAGCCCGCCGCAACCCTCGAAACCCTTCTCGTGCAGGAAAACGTTCACGTGGCCGAGGAGCTGTTCCTGTTGATCGGCGGGCAGCATGAGGAACAGCGGCACGTTCCGCTCGATGATCGCGCGCTGTGCCGGCGGAAACGGCGTCTGCCGCAGTCGCCGCCTTCGCCTGCGTTTGAAAAGGCCGAACAAGCCGGTTGCCCTCCACTGGCCATCGCGCCCGATGTAACGAGCTGCCACCTATTCAATACTTGTTCAGCGCACGACGGTCAAAGAGCCCGGTAGGGCGGGCTTCGCCCAATGGTACTAACCTTGGTCTTGACAGAATAGAGTCCTCGCTGATCTAAGTTGGTTATTGAGCAAGACTTAGTCAGGAGGACTCGCCGATGTTCACGGATGAACACAGACGTATCGTATGGGAT
>JASFQK010000046.1:0-46389 GCA_050115495.1 Phycisphaerae bacterium
CCTCGGTGAACACGGCAACGGTGCTCAGAGGACGCCGCTCGCATCGGCGAACGCCAGGACACGGCTGCCTGCACGGAACCGCACCCTCGCGGTCACTCAGCGCAGCACCGGAGCGGATCTTTGACAATCAAACAGCCCCCGCCGCCTACGCGGCACCGACGCTCCCGAAGGCGAAGCCAATTCGGCGGCCCGCACTGGTGGACAAGCCACCAGTGGCACCCGGCGTTGACACGCCTCACCCGTCGCTGCCGCTCGGGGCTCGGACAGATGGGTGCGCTCGCGGTGATTGTTGGAATGCCCCCGTTCTCGCGGCTTCTGACTTCCGGCTTGTCACTTCCTCCCGCTCGCTGCCGCTCGGGGCTCGGACAAATCCGACTACTTCTGCTCGATTTCCGCTTTCATCTCGCGGATCAGCGCCCACGCCGCGGCGACGTGTTCGCGGCGGGTGCGGAGGTTGCCGACGGTCATGCGCATGACGAAGCGGCCGCGGAGTTGGGTGTGCGAGACGAGCACCGGGCCCGCGGCGTTGACGGCCGAGAGGAGGCGCTCGTTGAAGGCGTCCTGCTTCGCCGGTGGGAGGTCGGGTGTGGCGCGGAAGCAGACCGTGCTGAACGGCACCGGGGCGATCAGCTCGAAGCCCGGCTCGGCGGCGATCCAGCTTTCGAGCTCGCGGGCGATGGCGCAGTGCTGCCGGATGCGAGCCCGCAGCCCCTCCGCCCCGAACGTCCGCATGACCATCCACAGCTTCAACGCCCGGAACCGCCGGCCGAGCTGCACGCCGAGGTCCATCAGGTTCGTGACCTCGGTCTCCTTCGTGGTGAGGTAGTACGGCACGATGGAGAACGTCTCTTTGAGCAGTTCCGCGTCACGTAGCAGCAGGAGCGAGCAATCCACCGGCACGAACATCCACTTGTGCGGGTTCGTGACGATCGAGTCCGCCCGGTCGAGCCCCGGCATTTTGGCCCGCAGTTCCGGGCACATCGCCCCGACGCCGGCGTACGCCGCATCCACGTGCAGCCACATGCCTTCGCGCTGGCAGATGTCGGCGATCGCCGGTACGGGGTCGACGCTCGTTGTCGACGTCGTGCCTACGGTGGCGACGACGGCCATCGGTTGCCGGCCGGCGGCGCGGTCGGCACGGATGGCCGCCTCGAGCGCCGCCAGATCCATGCGGAAGGCGTCGTCGGTCGGGATCCTGCGGAGGTTGTCGAGGCCGAGGCCCAGGGCGACGGCGGCCTTGTCGATGGACGAATGCGCCTGGTCGCTGGCGTAGAGCGTCAACGGCGGCAGGTCGGTTCGGCCGGCCATGCCGCGATGGCGGATGTCGTAGTCGCCCACACGCTGCCGGGCCACGGCGAGAGCGAGGAACGAGCTCATCGAGGCGGTGTCGTTGATGTGGCCCTTGTACGTCGCCGGCAGACCCATGAGCTGCCGGAGCCAGTCGCAGGCGACGGCTTCGAGCTCGGTCGCGGCCGGCCCGGTCCGCCACAACATGGCGTTGACGTTAAGGCCGGCGGAGAGCATCTCGCCGAGGATGCCGGGCCCGGAACCGGTTACGGCAAAGTAAGCCATGAAGCCGGGGTGGTTCCAGTGCGTGGTGTTGGGCTCGATCAGCCGCTTGTAGTCGTCGAGGATTTCGCCGAGGGGTTCGGGCTGCTCGGGCGGGCCGGCGGGGAGTTGTCGGCGGACGTCGCCCGGCTGGATGCGCGGGAGGACGGGGTACTCGCCGACGTGTTCGAGGTAGTCGGCCACCATGTCCGCGGCGCGGTGCATCGCGGCCCGGAAGTCGGTGGGCGGGATGTCGCCGAGGTGCGCGTTCGCGGACGAGTCAGTTGATGGAGTGACAGGGGGCGCCGAAGCCTGTTTGTCGCGTGTCATTGTGTTTCTACCAGCGGAGCCAACCCCGCTCGGCGGCAGGGCCGCGGCGGTGGGCATGCGTCGTAATGTCCGGACGCGAAAGCAGTTGCAACCAGGTTCCTTACGAGAGCGATCGTCGATTATCCGCTGTGGCCGACGGGTCGTCCAGTGGCCCGCCGGGACCCGGTGCCGGTAACGATAGTATTGTGGTTCACTGGTTCGGGGGATTCGCGACTACTGCGGTCGTGAACTCATCGGTTCCGCCGATTGCAGTCAAGTCCACGGGCGGTCGCTTCGATTCAATAGCATGCCCGAGGTGTTTCCCGGGCGCGAGCCGCCCCACGTGTGGGGGGTGCACGCCGGCATCGTGGACTTTGCGGACGCGTTGTCGGTGCCCTGGGGCCGCCCAGCGGTGCCCGTCGGGCATTGACTGTGAGAGAAGGTAGAGAGATGGGCGCGGATGCGGAAGCGGCGGCGATCGGCGCGCCCGGCCCGGGAGAGTCACGCGACACAGACCGGGTCGCGGACGGACTGGACAGCCTGGGGGAGCAGTTCCAGGCACTCTCCAACCAGCTTGAGGGGGTCCGCACGGTTCTACATCAGCGCATGGCGGAGCTCGACGCCGCGGCGAGCGAGCTCAACGCGCGCGAGGCGCGGCTGGAGGAGAAGGAAGAGGCCCTCGGGGAACTCTCCGCCGAATTGGAGGAGCGTCAGCAGACGCTCGCCATCGTCGAGCAGGAGCGTGACGAGCTCGCCGATCGTCTGCGTGCCGCGGAGCAGGCGGCGCAGGAGCAGCAGGAGGAGTTCGCGGAGGTCCGCGACGAGCTGGAACGCGTGCACGCCGACTTGGAGCAGCGGGCCGCGATGCTTGCCGAGCAGGAGCGAGAGCTGGCCCAGCGGGAGGCGGCGGTGCAGCAGTTGCAGGAGGCGTTCACGAGCCTCTCGCAGGCGCTGGGCACCGACGGCTCCGGGCTGCCGGCCACGCCGGATCCTGAGGGGCTCGCAGCGCTGACGGCCTCGCTCGAACAGACCATCGCCGCGCGTCCGCCGGCGGATGCGGAGCCTGTTGAAGAGCATGTGGAGGACGTGACGGCCGTGGCGGATGACGAAGGGCCGCAGGCGGCTGCGCCGGCCGACGTGGCGCCAGAGGTCGCCGATGAGTCGGTCGAAGAGGTGCGGGAAGAGGCTGTTTCCGAGGTGGACGCGTCGTGCGAGCAGCCGGAACTGTCGGCGGTTGAGCTGGAAGAGCCGACGGCCGAGGTCGAAGAGCCGTTGGTCGAGCAGGTTGAGCCGACCGGTGAACCCGTGGTGGACGTGGACGACGTCGCCGGTGAGCCGCCGGCGGAGTCGGGCGAGGTCGGCGACACGGGCGGCGTCAACGAAGACGAGCTGGAGCCGGAGGAGCGGAAGAAGCTGCGGGTTCTTCGGCGGCTGACCGGTGGTCGGCAGTCCGACGCCGAGTTGCTGGCCCGCATCCGCGATGAGAAACCACTCTCGCGGGGCGGCGGGCCGGCGGATAAGCCGAAACGGCGTTGGTGGGGGGGGTAGGGGGAAGAAGGGGCAGAAGAGCAGAGGAACAAAGGGGTGGAGGGGCAAAGGAGCAAAGGAGCAAAGGGGCAGAGGGGTGGCGGTTGTTTACGGTCCTGCCAACCAGGGGGTTATGAAGATCTGGCTGAATTCCAATAGGCGCCGGGCGCCGGTGGGTTAGGCTTAGTGTAGTGGCGGGTGTCCGGCGTCGGCCGCCACACGGGCGGTCCGACCGGATAACGGAGGTGCGCGATGTTCGAGATGACCACGATCGCGACGATGACGCTCGGGGTGTGGCTGGTCAGCGCGTACTGGTTCTGCCTGATCCTCGGCGGCGGGCTGCTGCTGATCTCGGCGCTGGGCGGCGGAGACCACGATGCGGACGTGGACGTCGGCGCGGGTGGCGACATGGACTTCGATGCCGGCGGCGACGTGGATTTCGACGCGAGCGCCGACGTGGACTTTGACGCCGACGCTGCGGGCGGGTTCGACGTAGACGGTGCCGTTCACACAGACGTCGTGCACGCCGGGCACATGGCCGAGGCGGCCGGGCTATCGAGCTGGTTCTCGATACGCTTCCTGGTGTTCTTCGTGGCGGCATTCGGGGCGCTGGGTGTGGTGTTCACGCACCTCACGCCGGCGGGGTCGGGGCTGACGCTGGCACTGGCGCTCGTGGGCGGAGCGGCCGTGGGGCAGGGCGTGCACCGGCTGTTCCGGCTGATTCGGCGGACGTCCGGGAACAGCGCCACGCGCGAAGGAGACTACGTGCGCAAGCTCGCCCACGTGACCGTGCGGATCGCGCCGCCGGACCCGGGCGAGGTTTCGCTGCCGGTGCGGGGCGTGCAGCGGTACGTGCCGGCGACGGCGATGGGCGGCAACGGGTTCAACCCGGGTGATGAGGTGGTGGTGGTGGACTATCGCGCCGGCGTGGCGCAGGTGATATCGCGAGAGCAGTTTGAGCGGGAGTATCGCTCCAGCTAGGGAGGAATGCGCATGGAGATGATTCTGGCGGCCGAGGCGTCGTGGTTGTCGGGGGGCGTGGTCATTGGCTTCGTCTTCCTCGTTTTGGCGATCATCGTGGTGGCGATCATCGCCAAGCTTATCGTCGTCGGGAACCCGAACGAGATGCTGATCATCAGCGGCCGGCGGCAACGGGACGGTTTCGGCTACCGGACGCTGATCGGTGGAAGCACGGTCGTGATCCCGGTGCTCGAGAAGGTCTCCCGGCTGAGCCTGCGGAACATGCAGGTGGCGCTGGAGGTGAAGGCGCAATCGGGCGGCGGCAAGATGATGCCGATTTTCGTGAACGGCGTCGCCAACGTGAAGGTCTCGTCGAACCCCGCCGAGCGCGGCAACGCCGTCGAGCGCTTCCTCGGTCAGCCGATGCAGGAGCTGCAACGTGTGGCCCGCGAGACGTTGGAGGGCGGATTGCGCGCGGTGATCGGCAAGATGACGCCGGAAGAGATCGTCGAAGACCGCGACAAGTTCGTGCAGACGGTGATGCGCGAAGTGTCGGACGACTTCCGCAAGCTGGGCCTGATCATCGACAGCGTGAACATCCAGAACGTGCACGACGAGGAGGAGTACCTGGTGTCGATCGCCCGCAAGGCACGGGCCCAGGTGCTCTCCGATGCCCGCAAGGCGGAGGCCGAGCGGGCGGCCGAGGCGGTCACCAAGGAGGCGGAGGCCAACGCCGAGGCCCGGCAGGCCAAGGCCGAGCGTGACGCGCAGGCAAGGCTGATCGAGGCGAGCTCGCACCAGCGGGCCGAGCAGGCTCGGCTGACGGCGGAGAAGGCCATCGCCGAAGCGGATAACGATTTGCGCATCCGCAAGGCCGAGCTGGCCCGCGACGCGGCGTTGAAGGAAGCTGAGCAGCAGCAGGCGGAGGCCAAGGCGGAGCAGGCCCGGCTGGCGGCGACGGAAGTCGCCAAGGCCGTCGCCGACCGCGACGTGGCCAAGGCGACGGCGGAAGGTGCGGCGGCCAAGACGCTGGAAGAGGGCAAGGCGCGGGCCGCGGCCATCGAGCAGATCGGCAAGGCCATCAAGGCGAACCCGGACGCTCTGCAAGTCATGTTGGTCGAGATGATGCCGGACGTCGTGCGCTACCTGGCGGCGACAGTGAAGGACGTCAGCCTGGGCAACGTGACGGTGATCGACAGCGGCAACGGCAGCGCGATGGCCGGGGCGGCGCTCGGCCGGGCGAAGGTGCTGTCGGAATCGCTGGCCACGCTGGAGTCGGTGCTGGGCGTGGATCTGCGGCAGGTTTCGCAGCAGATCGCCAGGAACGTCGGCGGCGGGCCCGCGGTAGTCTCGCCGGTGGCGGAGGCTGGCCGCGACGCGAGCTGACCGGTTCAGGCAAGAACGACATTGATGCGGGCCCCGTTTCTCGAACGTCGGGCGACGGGGCCCGCGGTGCGCGCGGCAATGAAACGGCGGTGCCGGGCCGGACGGCCGAAGCCGCCGGCCCGGCGACGTGTCCGCCCCCGCGACTAATCCTCGGGAGCAGTCTCCGGGTGTTCTTCTTCGTCGTTGTCGAGCATGGGGGCCAGCAGGGTGTAGATCTCCTCCATCCGGGCTTCGTACTCCGCCTTCTGCAATTCCATCTCCGCCTGCACTTCGGGTGGCGCATCTTCGACTTGCATCGCCGCTTGGCAGAAGAAGCTGACGCGAGCCTGCACGTCCTCGCGCGTGAAGCGCTCGCGCCGGAGGGGCCAGCCCGCGGCGTCGAAAAACGTGATGGCGAACTCATCGGCGTCGGGGTTGTCCTGTTGGAAGTGGACTTCCATGAGGACGAGGCCGTCGCCGACGTGCTTCTCGCTGACCAGGTGCAGCGTGTCGACGCCGCGATGATGGAGCTGGCCGCAGAGGATCGCGTCGAGCAGCAGCGTGCGCTCGACCTGGTCGGACGCCATGAACACGTTCAGCCAGGCGTCGTCGACCTGGGCCTGTCGCTCCTCGTCGAGGCGGTCGACCATCGGCACGCCGAGCGGCCCGCGGCAGCCGGCGGCGAGCAGGCAGGTGAGGCAGGTGGCGGCGAGGAGAGCAGTCGATTTCATGATGGCGCGTGCTTTTCGTGGTCGGAGCGTCGATGACGCGAGAAACAGAGTTGCTCGTGTTCCACGTCGGCCACGGGGGGCCGACGCTACATTGAGCGTCGACGTCGTGGACGCTACTCGTGGACTGTTGTGTCGTAGCGGACGCCCTCGGGGACGGGGACCGGTACGGGGACGGTTGTGCCGTGGTCGCCGGCGGTGCGGTGCGTCGAGTCGACGGCGACGAACGCCGTGTAGTCGGACATCAGGCCGAACTCGAGGGCCACGTCCCTGATAATCGCCGGCCAGTCGCGGTCGGGCTCGGTGATGCTGCGGTACGCGCAGTCGGCGATCTTGTGGCGGGCCCAAACTTCCGGCAGGCCCGCGTGCGTGTTCGCCGCGTTGCCCGGGTCGAGCGGCAGGACGATGTCCATCTCGCGG
Organism: Phycisphaerae bacterium; assembly: GCA_050115495.1. GTDB lineage: Bacteria > Planctomycetota > Phycisphaerae > UBA1845 > Fen-1342 > JAAYXS01. The sequence continues at coordinate 6,858 of JASFQK010000046.1, forward strand.
CGGCCGGCGCGGCCGCGGATGTGCGCGGTCGTCGACATCGTGCCGCGGTAGCGGGCGGTGACGATGAGCGGCCGGCCGACGAAGATGTCGGGCAGCCGCGCCGGGTAGACGTCGGCGACATCGAGCGCGCCCCAGTCGATCGTCACATCCGTCAGGGCCGCGTGGCTGACACGCTGGAAGTAGGCGTCCATGACCTTGCTCGCGTCGTCATCGAGGCTCAGGTACGCCACCGCTCCGCGGCCGGTGCGGGCCAGGCCCTCCAGCAGGTAGCGGTTCGTCGACGTGCCGATGCCGAAGCTGAAGATCCGGCTGGCACCGAGCAGGCGGTCCACCTCGGCGAAGATCTCGGACTCGTTACCGATGTAGCCGTCGGTGAGGAACGCGACCGTACGCAGCCGGCTCTCATCGTGCGGCATCTTCAGCGCCGCCCGGATGCCTTCGATCATCATCGTGCCGCCGCGACTGTTGAGGCTGCGCAGGTAACGCCGTCCCTTGACGATGTTCTCGCGTGTCGCCGGCAGGAGGCGCGGACCGAGCTTCGAGGCGTCGGACGAGAACCGGATGATCTGGAACGTATCGTCGAAGCGCATCTGGCCGAGGGCGTGCTCGACGGCGGCCTTGGCCTGTTCGAGCGGACGGCCGTTCATGCTGCCGGAGCAGTCGAGGACGAAGACCATTTCCATCGGCCCGCGCGGCAGCTTGCGCAGGTCGTCCGGCGGGTAGACCATCATTGTCAGGAACCCGCCGCGCTCATCCTGATGCGTGAGGACGGCGGTCTTCAACTGCCGGCCGGCGACCTTGAAGCGGAGCACGAAATCCTTGTTCGGGATCGTGTCGGCGGGGTCGAGCTGGACGACGGCCTGCGAGTCGGCGGGGCGGTTCACGGCGATCTGGTGGTTGACGCTGCGCAGGGCCTCGATGTTCACGCCGGCGTCGATGGCGACTTCGACGCCGATGTCGTGGCCGTTGCGCTGGCCGGGGCGCAGATACTGCACCTCGGTGGATTGTCCGGATTGGCCGCCTTTACCCTTCGCGACGGCGCCGATGCCGTCGGTGGAGCCGGGCGGATTGAAGCGCGGGCCGACGACCATGGGGAAGACGAACTCGTACCAACCGTCGTCATAGGCCAGCGTGTGAAAGTACTTGATGTTGATGTCGATGTCGTGGCCGGGCTCGATGTTGGCGACGGCCTGGGTGAAGATGTTGGGACGCTCCTGCGTGAGCAGGGCGGCGACGAAGCCCAGTTGCCGGGCTCTCTTGTAGATACGCTCGGCTTCCTCGCGCTCGCGGATGATGCCGCGAATTCGGCGGTCGCCAATGGTCATGAGGAACTCGTTGACGGCGGCGTTGGTCGGCAGCGGGAAGACGTAGACGGCCTCGATCTTTTCGTTGTACGGATTGTGGTATTGCTGCGTCACGTCGACGGTGGCGATGTAACCGGCGATGGCGGCGTGAACGTCGGTGTGCTTCAGCGGCACGGGGACGATTTCGTCGTCGGCGATTCGGGCGCGAAGCTCGCCGGAGCCGGGGGCGGATTCGTCTGTGTCCTGCTCCTCGGGCTGGGCCTTCTGGATGACCCATAGCTCCTCGCCGGGGAGGGGCATCGTGGCCGAACGGGGGGCCCGCGCCCGGTCGTTGAGGCAGAGTGGCGTGCGGCTGCCGGCGCGTCGCGCGTGGACGGTGCAGCCCCAGAAGTACGCCGCAAGAGCCAGGGTTGTCAGCGAGAGTCCGATGAGAGTGAACCACCGTCGATTCACGGTTGCGCTCCTTCTTCGATTTGGCTGGTGGCCGGGATCAGGCTGCCGTCCGCCGTGGCGGTTACGCTCAGGGCGACCACGTACTGCGGCGGCTCTCCTTCGGTCATGACGTGCACGCGGGCGACGCGCGTCCGGCCGGCGGGCAGCTCGTCGGCGGTGCTGAACGCCGCCAGGATGACGCGATCGTGCCGGAGTGCCGCGGGGTCGTAGTAGGGCGGCTCGGCGAACGCCGGGTGCTCGCCACCTTCGATGCCCACGATCTGGAAGTCGCCGGTTTCGGCGGTGAGCTCGAATTGGTAGGCGGCGAGCGGGACGTCGCCGCTGTCGAGGTACACGTCGACCCAGCCGAAGCGGGGGGCCGTGTTTGTGGCGGGGGTCGGTTCGGAAGCGGGCGGCTGGTCCGAGGGGACCTGGCCACCGGCGAGGACGAGCATGCCGGTCAGGACGGCGGTCAGGCCGAGGCGACGGATGGCGGAGCGAGCGTTCATGTTCCGTTCTCCAGGCGGACGGCGGCCCTGGCCAGCGCATCCACGTCGCGCTGGTCGACGACGCCGTCGGCGTTGACGTCCCATTCGCGTCCGGGTGTCTCGTGAGCTTTGAGTCGGCGGGCGAGGGCGAAGGCGTCGAGGATGGTGACGTCGGCGTGTGATGCCACCGTCGCCAGCGGCTGGGCCGGTTCGTACGCCACTCGGCTGGTCGGCTCGGCGAGGACGAAGAACAGGAGGATCGCCGCCGCCGCCCCGGTGATGGGTATCCAGATGCGCAGCAGGCGGCGGGTGCGGAATGTGCGGAAATGTCGCCGACTGGCGGCGTGTATCGCGTCTTCCACCGCCGGCGGGACGGTGAAGTCCGGCTCGTCGGCTTGTCGCAGCGAGCGGCGCAGTTCCGGCGGGATGCCGAATTCGGGCTCTGAGGGGTTGTCGCGTTCGTCGATCATGGCAGACCTCTGAGAGTGAAGCGCGCGAAACCCGCCATGGGTTCGCGCGAATTTCGAGAAAAGGGCGGCCGGGTCATTCGGCGAAGTACCGCTGCGTTCGCGGGTCTTCGCGGAGACGCTCGATGGCCCCGTGCAGGCGCGATTTGATCGTGCCGACCGGCGTTTCGAGCGCGGTGGCGATTTCCGTCGGCGTCATGTCGTCCACGAAGCGCATCAGGATGACCTCGCGCTGGGCGTCGGTCAGACCGGCCAGGAGGGTGGGCAGGTCGTTATCGGCCGGCCCGGGCGGTGCGGCCGTCGCCGGATCGGCGGCACCGGCGCCCGCCTGCCGGTCGCGCTTGCGGCGGTGGGTGAGGGCGATGTTCCGCACGGCGGGGTAGAGGAACGTGGTGAGGCGAGACGTCAGCCGCAGGCCCGGGAACTTGCCGAGCAGGTACAGGAAGGTCTCCTGCAGGACGTCGAGGGCGTCGTCGCGGTTGTGCGTGTAGCGGTACGCGACGCGCAGCACCCAGTCGCGGTAACGCAAGTAGAGCGCATCAAAGGCGGACGCGTCCCCCGCATTGGCGGCGGCCACGAGTTGCCCATCGGATCGTGGTTCACTCGGCGGCACGGAGTCACGAATCGGTGTATGCGGAGATCAGCCCCTCGCTGGGACCTTGCGATACAGCGCGTATTCTTAACGCGCCACCGGCCGGCTGTCGTCCCGCGCCGGGTTGGAGACGGCCAGCGGGTCCATGTCGGTCTGCACTGGTCAACCTGCTGCTGGATTTCTCGTCGATTCTGCAGTTTCAGCTCAATCTGGCGCAGCAGGTGCTGCCAAGCCTGCGCCGAACCGTCCGCGACAGCATCTCTCGGCAACCCGTGCACGACGGCGAGTTGCCTGCCGAGATCTGCACAGTCCTGCGGGGCTTGGCCGCGCATGTCCCTCCTGGCGGTTCCGGTCACTTTGGCGAGCTCATTCTTCGTGTCCCCTTTGGGGGTGGGGCGTTTTCCGGCAGCCAGCAGGAGCCGGAGCCCGTCTCGCATTCTCCCGGCACGGAAGGCCGCCCGAATAGCCTCGCCGAGGAATGTATAATGCTCGATCGACTCATTGGTTGTCAGGGCCAGGCCTCGCTTCGCATGCTTCAACGCGTCATCGAAGCGCTCATCCAGGAACGCCGCGTGGTAGCGCAGAGACAGCATACGCCGCGTGAGAGTCCGACCCAGTGGATGACCACGTCTTCTGGCCCGGTTCGCGACACGCTCCAGCAATCGCAGTAGTACCGCGGGCTCATTCCGAAGACCGGACTCCATCATTGTCAGCAGCGCGGCGCTCAGCAGCTCCAGGAGATCTTCGTCAACGCCCTTCTTCGGCATCGTGCGACTCCGTTGCGCGATTACTCAACCAGCCGGGCCAGCCTCGGGCCCGACGGGGCGCCGTTCACAATCCCACTCTCCATGCAACGACGCAATGCCGGAACCCAGCGTAGCAGTCTCGCAGGCCGGGTTCCATATACCGGTGGCAGAGGTTGAAGCAGTTCTGGCGTGTGAGCCTGTCGTCCGCCGAGCGGGACATCGGTCCCGCCGGCGCCGCCTCTCAGCCGCCAGCGCCATTCGCATCATACATCGCCGTTTAGACCGTCGGCTCTTCCCTCTCGTCGCTCGGGGGCTGACCTGGCACGTCGGCTTCAAGCGGCGTGCCGCACTCCGGGCACCTGCCGCTGGTGTTTCCCGTCAAGTTGTAGCCACAGCGCTCGCAAAACGGATACCCTCTCCGCCGTCGGCCGCAGGCGAAGAGTAACGCGGTTGGCAACGCGGTCGCTGCCAGCGGAATCCAGTACGGTATGCATACATATCGACCGCGCACTATCCCCTGGTAATCACCGTACTGCCCCCACTGCGGTACGATAGCACTCGACGTGCGCAGGTTGTGGGGCACAAGCCCTGCCCTAAGAGCACTTCGCATGCCATCGGGCCGTATGCCACCTTCGGACTCGGGACGCCACTCGCAGATCCGCAGCCCGCCTCCATACGACGACACGGAGACGTCACACTCCACGATACCACAGCCTACGTAGAAGACGATGCTCGAAGCGAGTGCGGCGGCAATCAACGTGCAAAGGGCGACGCCCACCCATTTCGCCCAATCCAATACTCGCAGCCTCCGCGCATCCGCATATTGCTGCGAGCACGCGGCGCCGACTCTGTAACTTGCCACAGCCACACCTTCGCGAACCGCCTGCCGGCGCGCTTGGCCGAGGTGCCAGGCGGGTCTACGCCTCAATACTGCCTGGCCGGCAGAGGGTCAGACCTCTGCGGATTGCCATCCGGCACCAGCCGGGGCCCTCTCGGCCATGCCGTTGTACGCCCCGTTTCTCCAGCTCCTGCACTGAGCAGGACCCCTGCATTGTTGCATGCACTGATCGCGGAGCAAGTGCGGGGACTCTCGCGGCGGGAGCGGTTTCGGTGAGGGGCGGGAACTATCGGGGGCCGGCGGCGTCCAATATGCTTAATGAGTCCTGCGGGCCGGGCGGGGTCGCTCGGCGTCTGATCTTCAAAGGAGACCTCCTCATGTACCGCTTCCTCATCGCCTGCGGACTGCTCGCGGTGCTGGCCTGCCCGCTGATGGCGGACCAGACGGCCGATCTGAACGTCACCCGCGTCGCCCTCTTCTCCAGCGGCGTGGGCTACTTCGAGTGCGACGCCGACGTGGCCGGCGATGTCAGCGCCGAACTCGCCTTCCGCACCGACCAAATCAACGACATCCTTAAGTCGCTGGTGGTGCAGGACTTCGGCGGCGGCAACATCGGCGTGGTCAGCTACGCCTCGCGCGATCCGATCGAGAAGACGCTGCGCAGCTTCGGCGTCGACATCACCGGCCGGCCGTCGCTGGGCGAGCTGCTCGACCAGTTGCGCGGCGAGCCGGTCGAGGTCCACGGACCGCAGAAGCTCTCCGGCGTGATCGTCGGCGTCGAGAAGCAGCGCGAGGTCGTGGACAACACGGTGCTCGAACACGACGTGCTGAACCTGCTCACCGCCGAAGGGCTGCGGCAATTGCGCGTGGCGGAGCTGGGCGGCATCACGCTGACGAACGAGAAGGTGGATAACGAATTGCGGCGGGCGCTGGCCACGCTGGCCACGGCCCACGACGCCGACAAGAAGACGGTTCTGCTGCGCTTCAACGGTACGGGGCCGCGGAAGGTGCGGGCGGCGTACCTGCTGGAGGCGCCGATCTGGAAGACGAGCTACCGGCTGGTGCTGACGGATGAGAACAAGCCGTTTCTCCAGGGCTGGGCCACGGTGGAGAACGCGACCGAGGAGGATTGGGACAACGTGCATCTGTCGCTCGTTTCCGGGCGGCCGATCTCGTTCCGCATGGATCTGTACACGCCGATCTACATCCCGCGGCCGATCGAGCAGCTCGAGCTGTACGCCTCGCTGCGGCCGCCGGAGTACGAGGCCGGTTTCGAGAACAAGTCGATGGCTGCCGACCAGGACGGGCGGATGCGCCGCGTCGGTGGGCGGGGCGGGGCGATGGCGCTGGGTGGTGTGGCGGCGGCTCGGCCGGCGGCGCCGCAGGAAGCCTGGGCCGAGCGAGAGGAGTCGCTGAGCCTGGAAGGTGCCGGCGTGGCCTCGGTGGCCACGGCGCAGGAGGCCGGCGAGCTGTTCGAGTACACGATCAAAACGCCGGTTTCGATCCCCCGGCAGCACTCGGCGATGCTGCCGATCGTCAACGAGGAGATCGAGGGCCGGAAGGTCAGCATCTACAACCCGCAGATGCATGCGCGGCACCCGCTCAACGGGCTCGAAATCACGAACGCCACCGGCCTGAACCTGATGCAGGGGCCGGTGACGCTGTTCGATGGCGACATCTACGCCGGCGACGCCAAGCTGCCCGACCTGAAGCCCGGGGAGAAGCGGCTGATTGCCTACGCCCTGGACCTGGGCACCGAGGTGATGGTCAAGCAGCAGCCGCAGCCGGACCAGCTCGTGAGCCTGCGCATCGCCAAGGGGATGCTCTGGCATCGGCACAAGTACGTGGACGAGCGCCAGTACGAGATCAAGAACAAGATGGACCGGGCGCGGTCCGTGCTGCTGGAGCAGGCCTACAGCGACGACTGGACGCTGCTCGAGCCGGCCGAGCCGTACGAGCGGACGCCGAACCTGCTGCGGTTCCAGGTGGAAGTGCCGGCCAGCGAGACGGCGACGTACAAGGTGAAGCTCGAACGGGTGGCGTCGCAGTCGCTACGTCTGGAGCGGTCGGGGCTGGACGACATCCGGTTCTACCTGCGGTCGCGGGTGATCTCGCCGGCCGTCAAGGAAGCATTGGAGCGGATCATCGCCATGCGGACGGAGCTGGACCAGTTGGCCCGCGCACGAGAGAACCTCGAGCGCAGCGTGAACGAGACGGTGGAGGAGCAGGCCCGCGTGCGGGAGAACCTGAAGACCCTGCCGCAGAACACGGACAGCTACGCCGCCCAGATCAAGAAGTTTGACGAATTGGAAAGGCAGATCGGCGACCTGCGCGGGAAGATCGACGAAGCCCGCGCGGCTGAAGAGCAGCAACAGCAGACGCTGGAGGCGTATTTGCTGTCGCTGGAGATAGAGTGAGAAGAAGAAGTCAGGAGTCAGGAGTCAGGAGTCAGAAGACAGAAGTTGCGAGAGCGGGTGCGTGTTGGCGAGCGGCGCGAGGGGCGCCGCTTGTCCGAGCCCCGAGCGGCAGCGACGGGTGAGGTGTGTCAATCCCTGTCTGAGCCCCGAGCGGTAGCGAGTGGGAGGAAGTCAGAGGTTGCGAGTTCGGGGGGGGGATCGGTGATCGCCGGCCGACACGGAGGTCGGCCGCTACGGGTGTGGCATGCTGAAGCCTTGGGCGCCGGCATGTCTTCGTTTGGCGTCATGAAGGACATGCCCGCGTGAACCAGGGCCTTTGCAGCCCACCCGATTGAGCGGTTCACTCGGCCGACGCGCGAAGCTTCTGAAGCAGTTGCCTGGCCAGTCGCTGCATGTCTTCAACGGTGTCCGTCTCGTCGACGATCTCCAAGCCCAGCAGCGTCTCAACCACGTCTTCAAACGTGACGATGCCCGCGCTGCCACCATACTCGTCGACTGCCAGGAACAAGTGTTCGCGCCGATGAACGAAGTCCTTCAGCACTTGTGGCAACCTGGCCACCGACGGCACGGCGTGCAGCGGACGTGCCAGCTCTCCGAGCGTTGCCTCCATCCTTCCTTTGCAGAACGCCTGAAACAGATCCCGCCGATGGACGACTCCTTGCGGATCGTCGAGCGATGTGCCGATAATCGGAACTCGAGCGAACCGCGGTGGCCCCCCAGCAGTGGCCTCCCTGACGGTCTGGTCTGCCGGGAGCGCAAAGACAACTGTTCTGGGGGTCATGATCTCCTCGACGGTGACTTCACGGAATGCGAGGAGATTCCGGAGTAGCGTGGCCTCAGCGTGATCGATCGCGCCCTCAGCCAGAGCCATGTGAGCGAGGCCGCGGACTTCGTCGCGGCTCAAGGCGGGTCCAACCCGCTTGCGACCCGACAGGAGCTGGGCGATCCAGGTGCATACCACAACGACTGGCCGCAGGACGATAATCATGCCCTGAATCACCCACGCGGCGAATGGGGCCACACGCTTGGCGTGAACTGCGCCCAGGGTCTTGGGGATGATCTCTGAGAAGACCAAGACGAGCAGGGTCACCACGAAGCTGACCAGGCCCACCCATGCCTCTCCCCACAGGCGCGCCGCTTCCGCGCCGACGCCCGCTGCTCCGAGTGTGTGCGCGAAGGTGTTCAGCGTCAGGATGGCGGCCAGTGGTTGGTCCACATCGTCCTTCATGCGCTGAAGCCGCATTCCGGCAACGCTCTTCTGCTCGACCAGCGCCGCAACAAATGGCCGCGGAACACTCAGCAGCACAGCCTCCATGAGAGAGCAGAGAGAAGACACGACGAGCGCCAGCAGCAGGTAGGCGGTTAGCAGAATCATGTGAGAGGGTTCCCTATCGATCTGGCAAACGTGGAGCAACGCCGTCGTGCCGGGGCCCGTTGCAGGTCTTCTCGTTTTCCCGTCTCTTCGCGGGGCCGGAAGCAGCAAGCGGGACAAGCGCGGTCATGGCTTTCTGCGACCCGGCTGCCGGGCACGTCCTTGGGATCGTAACCGCGTTCGCTCCCGATGTGGAGGAGGCCAGGCTCGGTCGCACGGGCTGAGGGTGACCCGGGGGCCGGCGCGGATCGGCTTTACGGCGGCGGGGGGACGGGGGATACTGGCGGTATGGCTAGGCAGCGGACACTTCTGGAACGACTGCGGAACCCGGAGCCGGCGGGTGAACGGCAGTCGCGCGTCTCGATCACCGAAGTGCAGAACTCGATTCTGATGAACCTGCAATGCCTGCTGAACACGTGCCGGGGCAACTGCCTGACGGACCCGGATTACGGCTTGCCGCACCTGACCGCCGTCCGCAGCCAGATGCCGGACTCGATCCGGGGGCTGGAGGCGGCGATCCGGGCGTCGATCGAACGGCACGAGCCGCGGCTGTCGAGCGTGCGGGTCCGACACAAGCCGCACCGGGACGACGGCCTGGAGCTGCGCTTCGAGATCTCGGGGACGGTCGTGGACGAGGACGAGCGCCTGGCGGTGCGGTTCGAGACGTTTGCCGACGATGAAGGGCGGTTGATCGTGCGTTGAACGCGGCCGGGGGGAGTCCGGGGGGTGGGCGGCGAGCAGGGCTTGGGGTAGACTGACCGCGGTTCGAGTCGGTGGCTGCGGTCAGTTTCGGCGTCCAGAGTCTCATGTACAACACGTATTACCAGGAAGAGCTGACCTTTCTGCGCGAGATGGGGCGCGAGTTCGCCGCTGCGCATCCGAAGGTCGCCCACATGCTCGAGTCGGCGGGATCGGACCCCGACGTCGAGCGGCTGTTGCAGGGCGTGGCCTTTCTCACCGGGCGCGTCCGGCAGAAGGTCGACGACGAGCTGCCCGAGCTGTTCCAGGCGATGATGTCGCTGATGTGGCCGCACTACCTGCGGCCCGTGCCGTCGACCGGCATCCTGGCGTTCGCCCCGATCGTCGAGCAGCTCAGCGGGCTGATCACCGTGCCGCGCGGAACGGAGGTGGAGTCGATCCCGGTGGATGGGACCGCCTGCCGGTTCCGCACGTGTTTCGACGTTGAGCTGGCCCCGCTGGAGCTGGAGCGGGCCGAGCTGGAACTGCCGATGGGGTCCGACGCCCGTCTGCGGCTGGTGTTGCGGGCCGCCGGCAAGGTGCCGTTGGAACGGATGATGCTGCGGTCGCTGCGCTTCTTCCTGGCCGGCGACCCGGTGCAGGCCAGCAACCTGTACCTCTGGCTGATGCGCTACGGCCGGTACATCGAGCTGCGCAACCCGGCCTCCGAACGGTCCATCCGGGTGTCGGCCAGCAACATGCGGGCCGGCGGCTTCCGCGAGCAGGAAGCCATCCTGCCCTACGCCCCGCACTCCTTCGTGGGCTACCGGCTGCTCCAGGAATACTTCACGTGTCCCGCGAAGTTCCTGTTCATCGACTTCCAGGGGCTGGGGCAACTGGCCACGCTGGGGCTGACGGACCGCTTCGAGATCCTCGTCCCCTTCAGCCGCCGGCCGGAAGACACGCTGCGCGTCGATCGCGATTCGCTGCGGCTGTTCTGCACGCCGATCGTGAACCTGTTCGCGCACACGGCGGACGGGATTCGGGTCGATCATCGGCGGACGCAGTACCGGGTGCGGCCGTCATCCGGGGGCCGCCCGCCGGAGCATTACGAGATTTACTCGATCGATCGCGTGGTGGGGCTGGTGCAGGGCGAGGCCGAGCGGCGCGTCTATCCGCCGTTGCAGGCGTTTCAGCACGCGGTGGGCGACACGCGTGGTGGGATTTACCACCAGACGCGGCTGCTGGACGCCGTTGCCGGCGAGGGGACGGACACGTACGTCTCCTTCGTGTCGGCGGAGGAGAAGCTGGTGGTGCCGCCGACCGAGACGATCTCGATCGACCTGACGGCGAGCAACCGCAATCTGGCGTCACGGCTGAAGGTGGGGGACGTGCGGGTGGCGACGGCGACGTCGCCGGAGTTCGCCCGGTTTCGGAACATCACGCCGATCAGCCGGTCGCTGCGACCGCCGTTGGGGCGGGGTCTGCACTGGCGGCTGATTTCGCATCTGTCGCTGAACTACCTGTCGCTGCGTTCGGTGGAGGCGCTGCGGGGGATCCTGGAGCTGTACAACTACCAGGCGCTGTACGACCGACAGGCGGCGCGGGAGAACGTGCTGCGGCTGGAGGGGCTGGTGTCGCTGGAGGCGCGGCCGGTGGAGCGCCTGATCCGCGGGGCGCCGGTGCGGGGCATGCAGATCAGTATGGAAATGAACGAGGACAACTTCGCGGGCGAAGGCGACATGTACGTCTTCGCGACCGTGCTGAACGAGTTCTTCGCCCTGTACTCGTCCATGAACTCCTTCACAGAGTTGCACGTGCGCGGCACGCGCTACGGAGAGGTGCACCAGTGGCCGCCCCGGCTTGGTCAGCAGAGCATCCTCTGACGCGCTGGATCACGGCCGAGCCGAGCGCGCTGGAGTTCTTCCAGGTGCTGCACCTGGTCGAGCGCACCGTGCGCGAGCGAGCGGCCCTGGGCCAGCAGGAGGCGGTGCGTGAGGCCCTGCGCCTGCGGCCGGCGCTGAGCCTGGGCTTTCCGGCAGCGGACTTGCAGGGGGCGGAGTGGCTGGACGAGGGGCCGGACGAGGGGCGGCTGCGGCTGACGACGACATTCCTGGGGCTGTACGGCAGCGATTCGCCGCTGGCCAGTCACTTCACCGAGGGGCTGCTGGCCGAGGACGAAGAGAGCCAGCGGGTGCGGGAGTTCCTGGATCTCTTTCACCACCGGCTGTTGTCGTTGCTGTACCGCGTGTGGAAGAAGTACCGGTACCACGTCACGTTCACGCCCGAGGCGAAGGACCAGATTTCGCAGGTCATCCTGGGTTTCCTGGGGCTGGGGACGGCGGGGCTGTCCGAGCGGATGGACGTGCCGGCGGTGCGGCTGTTTCGTTATGCGGGGCTGCTGGCGCAGCGGCCGCGGTCGGCGTGCGGGTTGCGCGGCGTGTTGCGCGACTACTTCCCCGACGTGCCGTGCGAGGTGGAGCAGTGCATCGGTCGGTGGCTGCCGATCGAGGAGGGTGACCGCAACCGGCTGGGGTCGCGGAAGTGCTCGCTGGGGCAGAACTTCCTGCTGGGCGAGCGGGTGCACGATCACAGCGGCAAGTTCCGCGTGCGTCTTGGGCCGGTGGGCTACGAGCATTACGTGCGGTTTCTGCCGCCGGGGGATGAGGCGGCACAGTTGCGCGAACTGGTGCGGTTCTACTGCGCCGATCCGCTGGCGTACGACGTCGAGGTGATCCTGCGCGGCGACGAGGTGCCGGAGACGCCGCTCAGCGGGACGGGTATGCTGGGACGGCTGTCCTGGACGACGTGGCTGAAATCGCAGCCGGCGACGGATCAGGCGGTCGTCTTCGGCGAGGTGGCGGCGGCGCGCTAGGCGCCGGCCGATCTGTGTAGTAAGAGCAAGGTTTCGGGGCGGCCGAGTGCCGGTTGCGCCGACAAGCGCCCATCCGGGCACACATCGCGGAGAGCAAGGAATGGCAAACGTGGACATGAAGCTCCTGCGGCAGCAGTTGAACAACGTCTGCACCCGTGCCCTGGAGGCCGCGGCGGGGACGTGCATCAGCCGCACGCACTACGAAATCACCGTCGAGCACGTGCTGGCCCCGTTGCTCGATATGGAAGGCTGCGACCTGCTGTGCATCTGCGAGCACTTCAAGGTGGACACGGGCAAGCTGCGGCAGGCCATCAACCGCTACCTCGAAGAGGTGAAGGTCGGCAACAGCGGCCGGCCGCAGTTCTCGCCGTTCCTGGCGGACTGGCTGGGCGACGCCTGGCAGATCGGCTCGCTGGAGCTGGCGCAGGGGCGGATCCGCTCCGGGGCGATGGTGCTCTCGCTGCTGCGCACGCCGAACCGGGCGTACTTCACCGACTACACGAAAGAGCTGGAGAAGATCAACGCCGGCGAGCTGAAGGTGAAGTTCGCCGACATCACGGCGTCGTCGAGCGAGAACCTGGCGGCGCGGCCCGGTGCGGCGGCGCCGGCGGCAGGAGCAGCGGTGGCCGGCACCGGCGAGGCGCTGACGCAGTTCACGAACGACCTCACCGCCCGGGCCCGCGAAGGCCGGGTCGATCCGGTCATCGGCCGCGAGCGGGAGATCCGCCAGTGCGTCGATATTCTGATGCGCCGTTTCCAGAACAACCCGTTGATCCTGGGCGAGCCGGGCACGGGCAAGACGGCGATCGTCGAGGGGCTGGCCCTGCGCATCGCCGCCGGCGACGTGCCGCCCGTGCTCCAGGGCATCACGCTGCTGAACCTGGACGTGGGCCTGCTCAGCGCCGGAGCGTCGGTGAAGGGCGAGTTCGAGCGGCGGCTGAAATCGGTGATCCAGGAAGTCGGGGCGTCGAACGCCGCCGGCAAACCCATCATTCTGTTCATCGACGAAGCGCACACGCTCATCGGCGGTGGCGGCGGCGGGACGGATGCGGCGAACCTGCTGAAGCCGGCCCTGGCTCGCGGCGAATTGCGAACCATCGCGGCGACGACCTACGCCGAACACAAGAAGTACATCGAGAAGGACCCGCCGTTCGCGCAGCGCTTCGGCGTGATTCGGCTGGACGAGCCGTCGGTGCCGGTGTGCGTCGACATGCTGCGCGGGACGAAGGACAAGTTCGAGGGGCACCACAAGGTGCGCATCCTGGACGACGCCGTCTGTGCGGCGGTGGCCATGTCCAACCAATACCTGTCGGAGACGCAGTTGCCGCGGAAGGCGGTGTCGCTGCTGGATACGGCGTGCGCCCGCGTGGCGGTGGCCATGAGCTCGACGCCGGGGCCGCTGGAGGACGTGCGGCGGCGGATCATCCAACTCGAAGTGGCCATCAGGGCCATCGAGCGTGACGTTGAGGCCGGCAACCCGCACGACCCCGACGCCCTCGCCAAGCTGAAAGAGGAGCACGACCAGCGCCAGGCCGAGTACAGCGAGATCGAGGCCACCTGGAAGCAGGAGAAGGAGCTGGCCGAGAAGGTGCTGGGTTTGCGGACCGAGCTCGAGAGCGCGGCGCCGGCCGAGACTCCGCCCGTGGCACCACCGGAGGCCGTCCCGCCGGCCGAAGCGCCCGCCGAGGGTGCGCCGCCGGCGGCGGAGAAGCGTCCCGCCACGGAGATTCGCGCCGACCTCGACCAGGCGACGGACAAGCTGGGCGAGTTCGTCGGCCGGCGGTCGCCGATGGTGCCGCTCCAGGTCGACTCCGACATCGTCGCCCAGGTGCTCAGCGACTGGACCGGCATTCCGGCGGGGAACATGGTCAAGGACCAGGCTCAGGCCATCCTCCAGTTCGAGAACCGCATCAGCGAGCGGGTCATCGGTCAGGACCACGCCATGTCCGAGATCGGCAAACGCCTGCGCATCGCCGCCAGCAAGATGCAGGATCCGGCGCTGCCGCTGGCGGTGTTCCTGCTGGTGGGGCCGTCGGGTACGGGCAAGACCGAGACGGCGCTGGCCGTCGCCGACCTGATCTTCGGCGGCGACCGCTTCATGACCAGCATCAACATGACCGAGTACTCGAGCTCGATGAACGTCAGCCGGCTGATCGGCTCGGCGCCCGGCCTGGTCGGTTTCGGCGAGGGCGGCGTGCTGACCGAGGCGGTGCGCCAGCGGCCCTACAGCGTCGTGCTGCTCGACGAAATGGAAAAGGCGCACATGGACGTGAACCTGCTCTTCATGCAGGTGTTCGACAAGGGGCAGCTCACCGACGCCGAAGGCCGGACCGCCGACTTCAAGAACACGGTCATCATGATGACCAGCAACGAAGGCAGCAACATGGTCATGGACATGTGCGCCGACGGAGAGATGCCCTCGCTCGACGAGCTGCGCAAGGGCATGCAGCCCGCGCTCGAACAGCGCTTCTCGCCGGCGTTCGTCGGCCGTACGACCGTGATTCCGTACTACCCGCTCGGGCCGGATGTGCTGCGCAAGATCGTCGATCTGAAGATGCGCAAGATCCGCCGCCGGTTGCTGGAGACGTACAAGCTCAACCTCGAGCTCACGCCGGCGGTCGGCGACGAGATCAGCAATCGTTGCCAGCAGATCACGATCGGTGCCCGTCTCATCAACCTCATCATCAACGAGACGGTGCTGCCCGAAATCGCCCGCCGCGTGCTCGAAATCCTGGGCTCAGAGGCGAAGTACGATAAGCTCGTTATCGATGCGCGGGATGGTGAGTTTGTGTACGATTTTGCGTGACGGGAGGAAGGCAACCAGGCAACCCCTTCGACTGCGCTCAGGGTGCCGAGGCAACGAGGCAAAGATAGGCGTAACGACGTCCGCTCGGTGCCCGGGCGTTGTAGATCGCGGGAAAAGTGCCCGGTGTGCCACTGCTCTTGAGCAGTGCATTCCGGAAGCGGAGGAAGCACTCGGTTGTCAGTAACCGCCCGCGGACCATTGTCCCCCGCAGATGTGGGCAGCATCGGATGTCCAACGCCTGCTCGCCGGCTGTTGTGGCACAGGCCAATGGCCTGTGGATCGGCCGTATTGGAACGACGCCATCAGTCCGCGTACGGTGCCGGATCGGGGAGGGATAGCCGGGCGAACGCCGCCAGGCGGAGGCGACAACTGTCACAACGGCCGCACGCTCGGCCGGCGGCGTCGGGGTCATAACAGCTTCGCGTGAGACCGTAATCGACGCCCAACTCCATCCCCCGGCGAATGATCTCGTGCTTGGCCAGCGTCAGCAGGGGGGCATGAATCCGCAGCCGCCGGCCTTCGACCGCCGCCCGCGTGGCGAGATTGGCCATGCGCTCGAACGCGGCGACGTACTCGGGCCGGCAATCGGGGTAGCCGCTGTAATCCACCGCATTAACGCCGATGAAGATGTCGCCGGCGCCGGCCACCTCGGCCAGCGCCAGGGCGTAGGCGAGGAAGATCGTGTTGCGGGCGGGCACGTACGTGATGGGGATCTCGCCCGGGGCGGGCTCGTGGTCCTTGGGCACGGGCTCGTCGCCGGTGAGGGCCGAGCCGCCGAACGCCCGCAGGTCGATGTCCAGCACGCGATGCTCGACGGCGCCGAGGGCCGTTGCGATTCGACGGGCGGCGTCGATCTCGACGGCGTGCCGCTGGCCGTAGCGGAAGCTGAGCGCGTGCGGGGCGAACCCCTCGGCCCGGGCGATGGCCAGCACGGTGGCGCTGTCCAGGCCGCCGGAGAGAAGGACGATCGCGGGCGGGTGGGGGCTGGCAGCGGTCATGCGGTCACGGCGTTCAATCGTCGTTGTCGGTGGCGGTCTCGGCTTCGAGGTCGGGGACGGCGACTCGTTCGATGTGGGTGGCTCGGCCGGTGTCGGGCTCGACGTCGACCATCACGCCGCACAGGCGGGCATCCGCCGTGGCGACGTGGTACGGGTGCGGCATGTTGGTGACGAGCGAGCGGACGACGGCCTGCTTGTCGCGACCGAGGACGGAGTCGTACGGTCCGGTCATGCCGACGTCGGTGATGTAGGCGGTGCCCTTGGGCAGGACACGCTCGTCAGCGGTCTGCACGTGCGTGTGCGTGCCGAAGACGGCCGAGACGCGGCCGTCGAGATACCAGCCCATGGCGACCTTCTCGCTGGTCGTCTCGGCGTGCATATCGACGACGATCGTTTTCACATTCTGCGGCACGAGGCCGAGCACGCGGTCGACGGCGTGGAACGGGCAGTCGGCGCGGACGTTCATGTACGTCCGGCCAAGCAGCGAGATGATGGCGACGCGGTGCCCGTTACGGGCCTCGACGATCGCGAGTTCGCGGCCGAGTGCCTCGGGCGGATAGTTCGCCGGCCGCACGATGCGCGACTCGCTACCCAGCAGCGGGAGGATGTCCCGCCGGCGGTAGATGTGGTCGCCCATCGTGCAGGCGTCGATGCCGTAGTGGCGGAGCTTGGCGAACATGGCGGGGGTAAGGCCGCTGCCGTCGGAAGCGTTTTCGGCATTGGCCACGACGAATTCGACACCGTGATCACGGACGAGCCGGGGGATGACCTGCGAACAAGCGTGCTTGCCCGGCCGGCCGACGATGTCGCCGATGAGTAACAAACGCATGAACAGACTTTCTAGCCCGGGGGGGTTCGGCAAGATTACCCCGCGGGAATCAGGCTCGCACTATAACACGATCCGCGCCGCGCTGACCACCGCGCGGCTTCCTACCGGCCCGTCGGGGCGTCGCGGGCCGGAGCCGGCGGCACCGTGGCCGTCGCGGCGTCGAACGAACGAATCAGGCTCACCAAGCCCCGGCGATTGCGTTCCAGGCATCTCGTATCGCTCGAACCGCGGGGCAGTTCGAGCGTAATCGTTGGGATACCCTCGTCGCGGCCAAGCCAGCTCCCGAAGCTGCCTGGCGTGGGATAGCCGATGTCGCCGGTGGACGGATAGCCGTTGTGCTGGCCGAGGAGATCGGCGAGATCACGACCTGGGCCGTCGTAGTTGTTGCACTGCCGGCCGCCGGAGATGGCGTGGATCGAAACGGCCACGTCGGGCCGGACCGTGTCGATGGCTCGGCGGATGGCGACGGTCTCGGGCTCGCTGGCGGCGTGTGAGCCGTGATTGAGCCGGCGGCTCTTCGTCGGTCGCCAGTTCGCCGCGGGGAAGTTGCGGTTGAGGTCGACGCGGTTGACGTTGGTGCGCGTGTGGTGGACGCGGCCGTCGGGGTTGGCGTTGGGCAGGATACCGACGGTGCGGTTGCGGCAGGTCTCCGGGTGCGCCCGCAGAAAGGCGAGGAGTGCTTCGGCGAGATCGACCGAGTTGGGCTCATCGCCGTGAATGCCGGCCATGATGAAGATGGCCGGGTGGCCGTCGCCGAAAATGGACAGGGTGAGCGGTCGGCCCTCGACGGAGTGGCCGACGACCACCTGCCGTTCCGGCGGCGGGAGCGGTTTTGGTACCGGGGCAGGGCGAACGACGCGGCGTGGCGTCGGGGCCGGCGCCGGGTTTGCGACGATCGGCCGCGGCGGCGGCCCGGACAGGCGCGAAGCGCACCCCACAGCCATCATCCCCAGCAATCCTGTCAAAACGACCAGTTTCGCCATATCTCTTCCGCGCTCGGACCGCGGCAGCCCACCGCCGCCGCACCCGTACCCTACCATCAAGTGGAATATAGGATATCGTCGGTCCGTAAGACAAGCCGACGCAGCTCGTTTCCGGTCGGTCGTCCTGTCAGATTATGTCGCGAAGAGACTCAGCGTCGTTGGATCCGTTCGCTGACGGCGAAACAGTCGCTCTCCGCTCACTTCGCACGGGGACCGTTCGTCGGTTCCCCATCACGCGTGCTGCGGCAGTTTCACCACGTGGTGAAATAGGCCTGAGAAGTGAAACTCCTGGCAACGTCCGGATCGAGACGATGCGCGTCTGACGCCGAGTCCCCTACCGCTTCAGCGCCTCCTCCAGTGGCGGGGAGCGGAGGTCGTCGATGGCGGTGCGCGGGGCGGGGCGGTGGGCGGGGGTTTCGAAGTTCACTCGGCGGAGTTCGTCCCAGTAGCGGCCGGCGTTCGACTCGAAGGCCGCCCGCATCGCCAGCTCGGCGACCAGGCCGAGCATGATCGAGAAGCAGCCCAGCAGGAAGAACATCAGGCCGACCAACGGCGCCTTGCCCCAGAACGCCACCCACGGGTCCTGCGAGTAGATCGCCTGCACGACCGCGAAACCGAGGCACAGGACCGTCGCCAGCCACGACCACTGCGTGATCTTGCCGAAGAAGTGCATCGGCTTTGTGCGGTACTTCTGGAGCATGCGCACCAGGACCAGGTCGACCGCCACCTTGAAGATGCGGCCGTAACCGTACTTGCTCTGGCCGGCGGAACGCGGGTAGTGCTGGACGACGACCTCGCAGATGCGGGCGCCGTGCATCGAGGTGTACACGGGGATGAAGCGGTGCATTTCGCCGTAGAGGCGGGAATCACGGATGACCTTCGCCCGGTACGCCTTCAGCGTGCAGCCGTAGTCGTGGAGCTTCACGCCGGTGATCCGGCCGATGAGCCAGTTGGCGACGCGGGAGACGCGGGTACGGAGCCAGGAGTCCTTGCGGTCCTTGCGCCAGCCGCTGACCACGTCGTAGTCGCCCTCTTCGAGCTTGTCGCAGAGGCGCTCGATCTCTTCCGGCGGGTTCTGACCGTCGCCGTCGAGCGGCACGATGATGCGCCCGCGGGCGGCCCAGAAGCCGGCCATGAGGGCGGCGGTCTGACCGAAGTTACGGGCGAAGTGAATGACCCGCAGGCGGGCGTCCTGCGTGGCGATCTGGTCGAGCAATCCGCCGGTGCGGTCGCGGCTGCCATCGTTGACGGCGATCAGCTCGAACGGGCGGCGTTGGCGGGAGAGCACGTCCAGGAAGTGGGGCAGAACGGTCAGGACGCTCTGCTCCTCCTGGTATACCGGTACCACGACGGACAGCTCGGGTTGATCGGGGCGCATCGGCGCTTCCTGGCGGACGTCGCCCGGCCGGGGTCCGCGCCCGCCGCGCCGACCCTACCCACGCCGGGGATCGAAGCAGTATACTCCCGCCAGACCCGAAAGACACACGGAATCGCGAGGCGCAGCGATGGCAGAGTCGGCGGAAGTGGCGGTGCTGATGGGCAGCCGGAGCGATTGGGCGACGATGGAAGTCGCCGTCCGGACGCTGGCAGAGTTCGGCGTAAGCTGCGAGGCGCGGGTATTATCGGCGCATCGCACGCCGGCGGAGACCGCGGCGTTCGTCCGGGAGGCGGAGGCGGGGGGGACGAGAGTGTTCATCGCCGGCGCCGGCATGGCGGCCCATCTGGCGGGGGCGGTGGCGGCGCACACGACGCGGCCGGTGCTGGGGGTGCCGCTGGCGGCGTCGACGCTGGGTGGGCTGGACGCGCTGCTGGCGACCGTGCAGATGCCGCCGGGGATCCCCGTCGGAACGATGGCCGTCGGTGAGGCCGGGGCGCGGAACGCGGCGCTGTTGGCGGTGGCGATCCTGGGCGTGCAGCGGCCGGAGCTGTACGAGGCGCTGGCGGCGTGGCGGAAGAAGCAGGCGGAGAAAGTTCTGGCGACGAAGCTGGCCTGACGGGGCCGCTGCGGGGGACAAGCACATTCGGGACCGCGCTCGGCGCGAGGTGGGGCTTCCTAGGGGACTTGACCATTCCGTACAATTCTGGCGCGCTGGGGCCGGACGGAAACGCGTCAGCCGCGGGAGGCGATCCGTGGTTCGTGAGTGCCAGGACGGCCGGCCGCCACAATCCGGGGTTCACGGCGGTTGCGTGCCCTGGAGCGGGGGGCTACACTCTGCCCCCGTATCGGAGAACGGAACCCCGCGATGGTCTCATTCATCCATAACGACCGTCGGGATTAATGGTGGTTCGATTGGATGGCCGGGTGACGCTGTGCGTTTGTCGCCCCGGTCGGGGCGTCGGCGAGCGGTTGGGTTGTCGGCGCACCGCGTGTAAGGAGATCCCCGAATGCTGCAGTCAGTGAGGATCGGGAGAACGCTGGCCCTCGTGCTGGCGCTGGTCGTCGTGCCGACGTTGTGGGCGCAGGCGGACGACGCCGTCGGGCAGCTCAAGCAGGCTTCCGAGCTGTTCGCGAAGCAGGAGTACGCTGCAGCGCAGGAGGCGCTCGGCAAGGTGGATCGGGACCAGCTCGGCGAGGATGAACAGGCCGAGTTTGACCTGCTGAAGCAGACGGTCGTGCAGGCGATCGCGGCCAGCGAGGCGGCCCTGGAGACGTTCGTGCACGCCGAGACGGCCTTCCAGGAAGGCCGTTGGGACGTGGCCGATGGGCTCTACCAGGCCGTGCTGGACAACGAGTTCGCCGCCAAGGATCTGAAGACCAAGTCGCAGGCCGGCCGCGAGGCCGTCGCCGAGAAGAAGCGGCTGGCCCAGGCCGCCGAGCCGAGCGGTGTGGTGGAGGCGACAGAACCTCCGCCGGCGCCAGTGGAACCGGCGCCTGCGATGGTCGAGCCGGAACCGGTGCCGGCGCCCCCGCCGGCCGAGCCGCAGCGGCTCACCCCGATTGAGGAAATGAAGCGCCGCGACGCCCTGCTGTGGCAGCGTGCCGAGCAGCAGGTGGCGGAGCTGGCCGCCCGGACGGCCGAGGCGCTCGCCCAGGAATCGTTCGTCGAGGCCCGGCAGCTTGCCGAGCTCGCCCTGCAGAAGGTTGAGGCGGCCCGCATGTACGCCGAGCCGCCGGCCAAGTACCTGGCGGCCAAGGAGGCAGCCGAGCGTCTGAAGCAGGACGTGGCCAATGCCTACGAGGCCTTTCAGCGGCGGCAGGCCGACGAAGAGCGCATACAGATCAGGGACCGCATCGAGCAGCGTCGCTCGCTCCAGGAGCAGCAGCGCCGCGACAAGATCGCCCAGCTCTTCAACACCGCCTCGCAGCTTCGCAAGCAGCAGAAGTTCAGCGAGGCCGCGGAGGTGCTGCGGCAGATTCTGTACATCGACCCGGCCAACGCCCAGGCTCGGCACCAGCTTGAGGTTGCCGAGGACTACGAGTCGCTCCACACGCAGCGCGACTGGGAGCGGGCGCTGCACGCACAGCAGCGCGACGCCCTCACCAAGGCCCAGGAGGCGCTGATCCCCTGGGACGTCGAGGTCCTCTACCCGAAGAACTGGCTCGAGCTGACGGCCAAGCGCTCGGCGGCGGGCATCGGCACCGGCGGCGAGATCGAGGACGACGAACTGAACCGCAAGCTCGATGAGATCCTCCCCGAATTCGACTTCCAGGACGCTCCGCTGGAGGCCGTCATCGAGCACCTCCAGGAGTTCCAGCAGATCAACATCGCCGTGGACTGGGAAGACCTGGACGCCAACGGCATCGAACGCGAGAAGGCGGTGACGGTGCAGTTGCGCAACCTGCCCTTCCGCACCGTCCTGCAGGAGCTGCTGGCCCAGGTCGGCGGCGACATCAAGCTGGCCTTCGAGGTCAGCGATGGCCTGCTGCGGATCGCCACCAAGGACAAGCTCGACCGCAACAAGGTCGTCCTCGTTTATGACATCCGCGACTTGCTGGTCAACGTGCCGCGCTTCAACAACGCAGCCACCATGGACCCGGCCCAGGCCCTTAACCAGTCGGGCGGCCAGGGCGGCGGCGGCGGTAACAACCAGCTCTTCCAGAGCAACCAGAACAACCAGAACGAGAACCGCGACCAGGGCGCCAACACGGGCGACATCGTCGAACGCATCATGGAGATCATCCGCCAGACGGTCGAGCCCGATTCGTGGGTCGAGACCGGTGGCGGCGAGGCCTCCATCCGCGAGCTCAACGGCCAGCTCATCATTTACAACACCTCCGACGCCCACCGCTCGATCCGCGGGCTACTCGACCAGTTGCGGGCCACCCGCGCCCTGCAGATCGCGGTTGAGGCTCGCTTCCTCAACGTCACGTCGAACTTCCTCGAGGAGTTCGGCGTCGACCTCGACTTCGTCTTCAACTCCGGCAGTGCCGGGTACGACCGCGGCTTCATCGGTGGCACGCCGATGACCGACCCGTTCACCGGGTCGAGCATCCTGGTGCCGCGGACGTATTCGCGGATCGGTTCGACCGCCGCGAATCCGACCTTCGGCACGCCCATGACCCAGGCCGGTGCCATCGATCAGCCGTACGGGCAGGCCGGCCTGGTGCCGACCGGCACGGGCATCGTGCCCCACTTGGGCAATATGACGCCGATCACCAGCCAGCAGAACTCGATCGGCCTGGCCGATCCGAGCAACCTGGTCACCGGCGTGCCGGGCTCCTTCGCCCAGCGGGTGACCCAGCCGGCCCTGAATATCGCCGGCTCGTTCCTGGACAACCTCCAGGTGGACTTCCTCATCCGGGCCACGCAGGCCAACTCGCGGTCGAGCATCGTGCAGGCCCCCCGCCTCGTGATGTTCAACGGCCAGCGGGCCAACGTCAGCGTCGGCCGCAGCCGCAGCTACGTCTCCAGCGTTACGCCGCAGACGGGCGAGTTCGTTGCCGCCGTGCAGCCGATCATCAACCAGGCGCCCAGCGGCACCGTGCTCGTCGTGGAAGGCACGATCAGTGCCGACCGCCGCTACGTCACGCTGACGGTCGAAACCAGCCAGACGGACGAACCGTCGTTCGAGCGGTTCGAGGTCCAGCGGGCCAGCGGCAGCTCCCCGGGCATCTTCATCCTGCTGCCCGACCAGTCGTTCGTGACGATCAACACGACCGTCTCGATTCCTGACGGCGGCACCGTCCTGCTGGGCGGCATGAAGCAGGTGGGCGAGGCTGAGATCGAGGCCGGCGTGCCCATCCTCAGCAAGATCCCCATCCTCAAGCGGGCCTTTACCAACAAGAGCCTGGTCAAGGACACGCGCACGCTGCTGATCCTGGTCAAGTCCAAGATCATCATCCAGCGCGAGGCCGAGGAAGAAGCCTTCCCGACCTTCAGCTCGCTGGGCGGCGCCTAGGCCGCGGCCCGTGGCGATCAACCAGGGACATCACCGGCGCCCGCTGACTCCGGTCGGCGGGCGCCGTCTTTTTGCACTCTGCGCGGCCCTGGGCCTGGTGCTGCTGGTGGCGGTCTGTCGGGCCGGCGACCCGCCGCCGGCCAGTGCCCCGCAGACCGGACCGCGACCTTTCCAACCCGGCGTGCTTATCGACTGGCACGCCCCGGCGGTGATCGTCGAGTGCGAGGTCGTGCTGCGCCGCGGGTCGCTCGAGTTCCTGGCCTGCCTGTCCGGCAAGGAGCACGAGAGCATCCTGCGGCTGGGCGGGTCGGCCACGCACATCTACGCGGCGCTCGGCCTGATCGGTCTGAATCCGGGCCATCCGCCCGTCTGGGACCCGGCCAGCCAGAGCTTCTCCCGGCCGGCCGGCGACCTGGTCAGCATCACGTGCGAGTGGGAACAGGACGGCCAGCGGCGCGTGGCCACCGCAGGCGAGTGGCTGCGCGAGATCGAATATGCCCGCCCGGTCCTCGACCGGCCCTGGGTCTTCGCCGGCTCGGTCCGCCGGGATGACGGCCTGCTGGCGGCGGATCGCAGCGGCGTCGGCATCGCCCTGGTCGATTTCCCGGACAGTCTGCTGTCGCTGTCCCACGCCTATCCGAGCCAGCTCGAATCGCTTTGGGCGGCGGCCCGGACCGAGGTCATCCCGCCGGCGGGTACACCCGTGCGGCTGGTGCTCCGGCCGGCGCAGCCGCAGAGCTGGCGGCTGGAGCTGGACTTCCGCGGCGAGCTTTCCGTGGACGGGCGGTTCGCGACCGTTGCCGATGTGGCGGACCTGCTGCGGATGGGCCGGCAGTTGGCTCCCGACAGCGTGAATGAAATCGCGGTGCACGGGGCGCTGGCGGCCGACGTGCGGCGGGTGCGGGAGGGGTTGCTGGCTGAGGGGGTTCCGGCGGATGCCTTCCGCCTGGTGCCGGAGAAGGGGACCAGCAGCCCATAAGCCGAGCGTGGCCCTCGGCCGTCAATCGCTGCCGGGTGGTTCCGGCTCGCCCTGCTGGTCGAGGGAGCGCTTGAGCCGGCGGAGGCTGAGCAGGTTGCGGACGCGTTCGAGCAGTTCGTTCTTGTTGACGGGCTTGCAGAGGAAGTCGTCGGCCCCGCATTCGCGGGCCCGTTCCATGTCGCCCGTTTCGTTCAGGGCGGTGACCATGATGATCGGGATGTCGGCGTAGCGGGGGTCGTCCTTGAGGGCGCGGCAGACCTCGTACCCGCTGCGGCGGGGCATCATGATGTCCAGGAGGATGAGGTCGGGGTGCATCTGCTCGACGGCATCGAACGCGGCCTGGCCGTTGGCGGCCAGGGTGACTTCGACGGGCAACGGCTCGAGATAGGCCTCCAGCAGCTCGAGAATCTGAGGGTTGTCGTCGGCGATGAGAATGCGGGCGCTGGGCGCGTCAGGCTGGTCCATGACTGGGGGTCCTTCCGGCGATGCTGCCGAACGAGCAGTCTCGCGGAAAAGCGGCCGGCATGCAAATCGGACCTGGGGAGAACGCGCAGCGGTGCCGCGGCGGCCCGCCGGCGGGTTGTCGGAAACCTGGCTCCCGAATATACTTGTCCCAGCGAAGTCTGCACGTGCCGCGAGCGGGGCGGCACCTTGACGCCGGGGCTCGGCGTGGCTTTCGCGCATCCCGATGGAGTGTCTGCAATGGGTTCAACCATGCGTGTCTTCGGCTCGGCGGTGGTTCTCTGCGCCGTGATCGGCCTGTTCGGTGTTCTGACGACGACCGGCTGTGGCGGCGGCGGGAACGCCTGGAGCGTCCTCGGCATCCCCTTCCAGACGGTCAACAGCACCTCGGGCACGACCGGCCCGAGCAGCACGGGGCAGACCTCGGGCGGTGGCATCGGCGGCTCCGGCCGTACCGCCGGCGATCCGTGCGACGAGACGCAGGCCCGCAAGTTCGTCACCATCTCGATGCGGAACATCAGCGACGACTACGTCCATTACTTCTTCGTCGCGATCGCGTTCGTCGACGTGGACGAGACGGACGAAACCACGATCATCCCGACGTTTGACGGGGCCGAGTTTCCCGACGGCGCCGTCTGCCCGGACGACATCGCTCTCTACCTGCAGCAGGACTACATCGAGATCCCCGCGGGCATGGAGACGGCCTTTGGCGACTACTGCATCACCGGCCCGGCCCTGTTGTACTTCCACAACTACGGCCAGTTCCGGGTTTCCGCCGGCACCGGCAACGCCGGCCTCGGCTCGGCGATCGCCCCGGCCCAGGGCAGCAATCCGACCTACGACAACGAGTTCACCAGTTCGGGCAAGCAGATCCCCGTGCCGGACATCATCCTCTTCCACAACCCCGGTGCCGGCGAGGGTGACGCCCTGAAGATCAGCAGCCGCCGGTCTTCGCCCTGCGATACCGACGTCATCGGCGGCGCGCCCATCTGCCAGCGGGACGCCTTCTACTACGTCGACGAGTACGACATCATGTCGTCGGGGACGACGGCCCTCGGCGTCGGCTCCGGCCGCCGTGTGCCGAGCGAGATCCAGGGCACCGGCTGCACCTGCACGGGCCTGTCGCTGCCGTTCTCGTTGCTCGCCCCGTCCGGAGCCACGGCCCGCTCGGCGCTGTGCTACGAGTTCCTCCGCGGTGGCCGCATCGACTTCATCTTCCTGCGCGACGACCAGAGCCCGCCGATCCCGCAGTTGGTCTGGAAAGTGACCGACTCCTCGGGCGGCCTGGCCCACGACTTCGACTCGCGCGTGGACGTCCCCTAAGCGAGCGTCGACCGCCGAGAGAGCTTGTGATTGAAACATAGGTGGGTCGGGCGTTCTGCCCGGCCCGCTTTGTTGTAGGGCAGAAAGGGCAGGCGAGCCGCCCGTTTTGCCGGACCTACGCCTGATACGCTACGGCGTAACGTCGGCGGGAGCGGCCACCGGCTGTGAGGTCGGCGGTGGCGTGAGGGGGGCGCCCAGTTGTTCGAGGCGCTCACGGGCCAATTGCTTGTTGCGCTCCGCCTGTCCTGCATCAAGGTCGGTGGGGCGCTCGACGGCCAGCACGGCCTGGTACGTCGCGATCGCCCGATCCACCTGGTTCGTGGCCAGCAGCAGACCCGCGAAATCCATCAGGTAACCCGTGTTATCCGGCTCGTACTCGGCGGCTTTCTCGATGTAGGTCAGCGTGTCGTGATAGCTGAGTTCCCAGCGGAGCTTGGCCAGGTCTTCTGACAGGGCCGCAATCTGGCTGAGGACGAGGGCGGCCTGCGCGCTATTGCCGGGCAGGAGCTCGTCGGTGGGTTCGTTGCGGGCGTTGCGGCGGTAGAGCGTGTTGTGCAGAGCGACCAGGGCGCGCACGTGCGTGTCCTTCGCCTGGATCAACTGCCCAAGAACCTGCCGGTCCGCCGGCTGCTGCTGACGCTCGTTTTCCGCGGCGGTGACCATCGCCCGCGCCGCTTCCACGGCACGCTCGAACATCTCGGCCCCCATCAGCGTCTGCACCAGAACCTGGAGCGAATCGAAGTCACCCGGGTTGGCGGCCACGGCGCGCTCGGCGTATTCCACTGCGGCCGCACGCTCGCCGCGATTGCCGAAGCAGAACGCCAGCAGGCGCAGCACTTCCGCCCGCTTGTCCGGCGGCGCGACGCCCTCAGCCGTACTCAGGTAGCTCTCCGCCTGCCGCCAGAGATGAGAGGCCAGGTAGAAGCGGCCGAGCCCGAGGTTGGCGCGGAAGTTGTGCGGATCAACGGTCAGCACCTTCTTGAAGGCGAGTCGGGCGGCGTTCTGATCGCCGCGCAGCGTCGCCATCTCTCCGTCCAGCACCTGGGCCCGCACGTTGCGCGGATCCGTCTGCAGGATGCGCTGCAGGGCGCGGTCGGCTTCGTCGAGTAGCGGGGTCATCTGCGCCTGCTGGCCGGTTCGGCTGGCCTCGCGGGCCAGATCCAGCAGACGCTCAACGCCGTCGAGCACCTCTTGCGGCGAAGGCGGCGTGGCCTGGGCCGGAGCGGGCTCGGTGGGTGGAGCCGTCGGCGGCGTAGGCGGCGCCCCCTGGGCGAGAGCCCACATCGAGCCGAGCAGCCCTAACGCCATGCAGACCGCGAGTTTACGAAGCATCCGCTGCACTCCTGATTCTCGTCCGTTCTTCCCTGCGAGGGGTGCCCCGCCGCCCGCCAAACCGCAGGACAGGGCGCACAACCCCACAGACATTATCGGTCATCCCGCCGCGAATCGTAAGGGCCAGTCGCGCCGGCGTCTCCCCTGGGGGGTACGCCCACGCCGACCGGCCGGTTCGCGCCGGTCCGCTGCCTACCCGCCACGCAGCAGCTCCCGCCGCAGCAGGTTCAGCAGCCCACGCGCCGACCGCAGCCGGATCAGCTCCCGCGGCGCCGTCGGCCCCAGCCGCAGCTCACGCACATCCACGCCGCCCGGGCCCGCCAGGCCGAAATATACCAGCCCGACCGGCTTCTCCGCCGTCCCGCCGTCGGGGCCGGCCACGCCCGTGATGGATAGCGCGTAATCGCTGCCGAACGTCTCGCGGGCGGCGCGGGCCATGTGTTCGGCGACGGGGCGGCTGACGGCGCCGTGCTCGCGCAGCAGGCTCTCCGGCACGCCCAACAGCCGCTCTTTCGCCTCGTTCGCGTACGTGACCACGCCACCGAGGTAGTACCTGCTGCTACCGGGCGTGTCCGTGAGCAGCTTGCCGACGAGGCCGCCCGTGCACGATTCCGCCGTGCAGAGGGTCTGGCCGCGGGCGACCAGCAGCTTGCCCACGGTCGAAGCGAGCGTATCGTCCCCCTCACCAAAGACCGTGTCGCCCAGCCGCGCTCGAACCTCCCGGGCGGTGGCTTCGGCGAGGGCCTCGGCGGAAACTCGCGACGGAGCCGTCGCCGTCAGGCTGACGGAGATCATCGCCCCCGCCGCGGTCACACCGACGGAGGGATTGGCCCCGCGCCGCATCAGGTCGCGCAGTTGCTCGCCCAGGTCTGCTTCCGGCCGGCCGAACGTCCGCAGGCAGCGGTGCAGAACCGCCTGCCCGCCGGCCCGTTCGCGGACCCGCGGAGCCACCTCGCCGCGAAACATCTCTTCCATCTCGTGCGGCACGCCGGGCAGGGCGTAGCACGCGGTCCGCCCGATCTCGATGAAGATGCCCGGGGCCGTCCCGCGACGGTTGGGCAGGGCCGTCGCCCCGCGGGGCAGCATGGCCTGCACGCGGTTGGCGTTGGGCATAGGCCAGTTGCGCTCGGCGAAGAACGCCCGCATCGTTTCGAGACAGGCGGCGTCGAGTTCGAGCGGGACGCCGGCCAGCCGGGCCAGAACGTCCCGCGTGAGATCATCCTCGGTCGGCCCGAGGCCGCCGGTCATGATGATGAGCTCGGTGTGTTCGGCCGCGTGACGCAGGGCCCGTTCGAGGTCGGCGCCATCATCGGACACGGCGAGCAGGCACGGTGTCTCGATGCCCAGCTCCGCGAGCTGCCGGGCCAGCCACGGGCCATTCGTGTCGAGCGACCGGCCGGCGGTGAGCTCACTGCCCGAAGAGAGGATCCAGGCTTGGTGTATCGGGGAAGTCTCGTTCATCGCCCGCGCCTACAATCGGCTGTTCGCCCCGCCGGCAGAACGTCACGCCGGCGGCGATCGCGCAACTTACCGGCAGGAGGGCTGATATGGCAAACGGCTCGGCGTCAGACGCGACGGCCGCCGCGTATCGCGCTGCCCGGGAGCAGGTCGCCCTGTTCGATCGGAGTGATCGGGGCGTGATCGTGGTGACCGGGAAGGACCGCCGGCCGTGGCTGCACAACCTGGTCACGAACGCGGTGCGCACGCTCGCCGACTGCCAGGGCGTCTACGCCTTCGCTGTGAACGTGCAGGGGCGGATCCTGTTCGACGCCAATGTGCTGAGCCTGCCGGACGCGCTTTGGCTGGACGTGGATCTGACGGCCGTGCCGGCGGCGCTGGCCCACCTGGAACGCTACCTCATCACCGAGGACGTCACGCTCACGGACGCATCGGCGGCGCTGGCCCGCCTGGGCTGCGCCGGGCCGCTGGCGGCGGCGCTGGCGGCGGAGATCGGCGTCGTGGACCTCGCCCGCTTGCCGGCGCTGAGCGTCGTCGCGCTCGATGCAGAGCGGACGTACGCTGTCCGGAATGACTTCGCTGGCGAGATCGGTTTCGAGCTCTTCGTGCCGCGCTCGGCGTCGGCGGCGTGGCGGGATCGCCTGGTCGAGGCCGGCGCTGTGCCCGCGGGCCGCGATGTGCTCGATGTGCTGCGGATCGAAGCGGGGATCCCGTGGTACGGGCGCGAGCTCGACGCGCAAGTTCTGCCGCCCGAGACCGGCCCCGGCGCCAGAGGCATCAGCTACGACAAGGGGTGCTATCTCGGGCAGGAGGTTCTGGAGCGCATGCGCTCGCGCGATGTGCTCGCGCGTCGGCTGGTTCGGCTACGTACGGGGAGCGATGTAGAGCTGTCGTTGCCCGCCGACCTGCTCTGCGAGGGGCGGCGCGTGGGCCGGCTCACATCGCTCGTGCGGCATCCGCTCGAATCGTGGTGTGTCGGGCTCGGGTATATCTCCACTTCGCTTACGCCGTCGGCGGCGCTGGCCACAGGAAATCCGCCGCGAGATGTAGTGATTTTGCCTTGAGCGATCGCGCCGGCTGTGACGGATTTTTTCTTGCCAGTCGGCGAGGCGTGGCGTACTTTTCTGTTAGGACGCGTCAAGGGAACGGTGGCGCACAGTTCGGGCCCCACGTAGCAGGCACATTTCGCCGTCGGACTTCATCAGAAAGGAGTCGCAGTCATGAGAGTGCTCAAAGGAGTGCTGGGAGTCGGTATGTGCATGTTGTTTGCGGGGGGGGTGTTGGCACAGCCGCCGCAGCCGGTGACGGGAACACCAACCGATGAGGGCATGCTGGCCCAACGGTTGGTCAACCAATGCGCCAACATTGCGCAGGGCGAGCTCGTGCTGATCGCCGGCAGCCCGCGCGACCTGGAACTGCTCCAGCACTTGGCCATCGCCGTGCGGCAGCGCGGGGCGCATCCGCTGCTCACGCTGCAGACGGAGGACCTGACCCGCCGGATGTTTACCGAGGTGCCGGCCCAGTACGACGCTCAGGAGCGGGTCTTTGGCACGAAGCTGGCCAGGATGATCGACGCGTACATCGCCGTCGATTATGGCGAGGATCCGAACCTGCTGGCGGACATCGCCACCGCCCGCGTGCAGAGCGCTGACCAGGCCAACATGAAGGTGGAGTGCATCCTCGTCGAGCGCGGCGTGCGGCAGCTCATGGTGGGTAACGGGCTGTATCCGACGAAGGCCCGCGCCCAGCAGTTCGGCATCCCGCAGCGCGACTTGTCGCGCATCTTCTGGGATGCGGTGAACGTCGACTACGGTCAGTTGCAGGCCCGTGGCGAAGAGGTGCGCACGCGCCTGGCGGCGACAAAGGAGCTCGAGATCACGGCGGCCAACGGAACAAAGCTCACCGTCCGCATCGCTGACCGTCGGGTCCACATCAACGATGGCGTGATCTCGACACAGGATCGCCAGCCGAACAACCCCAACTGCCAGGCGTGGCTGCCCGCCGGCGAGGTGTACGTCACACCGGTGCCAGGCACGGCCAACGGTACGTTCGTCGTCGAGCACTGCTTCTTCGAAGGTGAGCAGATCGACAACCTGAAGCTCGAGTTCAGGAACGGTCGGCTAACGTCCATGACCGCCCAGGGCGAGATGAAGCAGCTCAAGCGGCGGTACGACGGGGCCGCCGAGGGCCGCGACCTGCTGGCCGTCATTGACCTCGGCATCAACACCAACGTCCGCGTGCCGCGCGACAGCCGGCTGGTCACCTACATGGCCGCCGGCACGATCACCATCGGCGTGGGCAACAATAGCTGGGCCGGCGGGGACAACGATGTGCCCTTCTGGCTGCCGGCGCACCTGACCAATGGCACGCTCAAGACGGACGGCCAGGTCCTGATCGACCGTGGGCAGTTGAAGACCAAGGACATTCACTAGCGGCGTAGTCGCTGACGCTGCCCACGCCTTATCTTGCGTGGGCAGGCGTCTGAGCCTGTGAGACAATCGTAAGCACCAGGTGAGGAAATCCTCAACTCTGGGTGGGGCGGGCGTCCCGCCCGCCGTTTCGCCCTGAAACCAAAGGGATGTCGGGCGAGATGCCCGACCCACCCAGGAGACCTTGGGAGCCGGGCCTCGTTTCGAACGCACTGCGCGACGGGCACGGGTGTTCGTGGAGGGAGATGGAGGTGGTTGGCAGTGTTTCCCGGGGGGAGAGGTTGCCGCGCGATCCGGGCTGCGGCCTGATCGCCGCAACCTCTTCCCTCGCGGAGATCCCGCAGCCGGCTGAGCGGTTGCGGCGTTTCCCGATGCACCGGGAGACCGGATGCCCGTAGCGTCGGCCCCCCGTGGCCGACGTCGAATACTGGAACGCGTGCGGCCTGCGCGAGCGTGTGGCATGCCCAAGCGCAGCGCGGGCATGTTCTTCCTGGCGCGAAGAGAAGACATGCCGGCGCCTGAGGCTTCAGCATGCCACACTCCGTATCGGCCGTCTTCGTAGCGTTGGCCCCCCGTGGCCGACGTCGAGCGTCAGTAAGCGCCCGTCTTCGGAACGTCTGACTTCTGACTCCTGACTCCCCCCTTTCCGTTCGGGGCTCGGGCGGACTACGCCCCTTCCGCCCGCGCAAAAAAGTGGCGGCCGGGGTTGGGTCCGGCCGCCGCCGATGGTCGCGCCGCTGGCGCTAAAGGAGACTCGCAGCGCGTGGCTATTCGAACAGGCTCCTCACCTTGTCGTACAGCTCGGGTTCGCTCTCGCGGAACTCCTTCTTGCTGTCGAAACGGTACGTGACCTGGCGCTGGCCCTTGGTCACCGTCACCGAGATCCGGCCGTTCTCGATCTCGACGGCGATGCCCTCGCCCATGGCCGAGTTCGCCCGTGCCGAGGCGATGGCTCGCTTGCCTTCCTTGATCCGGTTCAGCTTCTTCTCACTGCTGCGCAGGCGGCCCTGGGCATCGTCCAGGCGCCTCTGAATCTGCGTCTGGTACTCCTCCTGGAGCTTCTTCAGGTGGTCCGGGGCCGGCTGTACGCGATGCAGCATGATGTCCTGCGGACCTGAGTGGCGTTCGTAGAGCCGGAAGCTGGCCGGATCGTCACGCTCGAAGGCGTCCGGACTGTCATACTCACGCGTTTCCACGTTGCCGTCGGCGTCGCGATGCTCGACCACGATGTGGCCGTCACCGTTGCGGTGAATCGTGGTGGCGTTGCCGTTTTCGTTCACCGCGATGCTGATCTCGACGTCGACGTTCGCATCGTCCTTCGGCGAGAACTGGAACACGCCGGGCGGGAAGTCCAGGTCGAAGGTGAACTCGCCGCCGATGTCGCCGTGTTTGAACGCCTCCTGGATCTTCTCCATGATGTCCGGAATGTCCTGGAGCTGGCCGAGGTCCTGGAGCAGCCACTCGCCCTGCGGCCCGAGCTGGAGCTTGTGGCCGTGCAGGTTGACGGAGTGGTCGATGATGTCGTCGGCGGGCTCGTCGTAGAGGTACTTCCACACGCCGGGCTGCGGCCGATCCGCCGGCCGGATGGCCAGGTCGATCTTGCCGGCCTTGCGAATGACGATCAGGCCGGCCTTGTTGCCGGGGGCGATGCCCTGGATCGCATTGACCAGGTCTTCCATGTCGTCGATCTTCTGCCCGTCGAGGCCGACGATGATGTCGTAGCGCTTGAGGCCGGCATCGGCCGCGGGGCTATCGGCCACGATGTTGCCGATCATGATGCCCTTGGGACCGACGTGGGCGGCCAGGGGCTCGGGGATGGGGGTCATACGCACGCCGATCCAGCGACCCGGCTCGGCGATTACGTGCGGGGCCTGGCCGACCTGTACGTCGCCGATGCGGATCACGTGCGGCGTGCCGTAGAGGACCCGCGGCGTCTCGTCGTCGCCGTCGGTCTGCACCCAAACGGAGCACGTGCCCTCGACAACGGCCGGCTTGTCATTGCCCTCGTAGACGAAGACGTGCGCCGGCCGGTCCGCGGTCTGTCCCCTGACGGACTTGGTGATCACGCGGCAGGTGGCAGCGCCGGCGGGTTTGTCGCCGTCCTGGTTGACGTAGATGCGCACTGGCGCATCCGCGGTCTGCCCGCTCACGGACTTGGTAATCACGCGGCAGGTAGCGGCGTGGCCGGGCTCACCGCCCGTTTGCCAGACGCCGACGCGTGCCTGGCCCAGGTGTGTGGGTGGTGCGCACGCATCGCGAGCGATGCAGATCGAGTGCTGCGGAGCGGTAACCGTGAAGTGGTGATCGCCGTCGACCTGGCCCTGGATCATGGGGCCGCCCCACAGGAATAGCGCGATCGCGCTCGACAAGGCCCATAGCATGTTGTGCTCCTTCTTAGAAGTCGTTCTGAATCGCGATGGCGCGGGTGCGCACGCGGTTCACTTCGATGATCATGAACTCTCCGGGCCGCGCGCCCGGAACGAGGATCCAGTCACTGTTGGTGTCGCGCACCCGCAAGCGCGGGCGCTCGAAGCTCTGCATGAACGGCTGGTCGGTCTCCGCGCTCGGTGACGCCGCCGCCGGCCGCGAGAACCAGGAGCCCGCCTGGCGGGTCTTGTCCGTCGACCCGCTCTGTGACAGACGCGGCGCGCCGAGCCACAGCATCATTGCCAGGCAGGCCGCGGCGGCGATGGCCGTGCCCTGCACCAGACGCAGCCAGGGCGAGCGGGTGCGGGGGAACGCGTGTGAACGGCCCATCGCCTGCCGCAGGGCCCGGCCAACCTCGCGGTCGAGGCTGGCGTATTCATCCACGAGCGCCGCCGCCGCGGGGTCGCTGCGCTCGATCTGGCGCAGTCGGCGGCGCTGCTCGCGGGTGGCCTCGTCGTCGAGGTACCGCGAGATGAGGCGTTCGAGTTCGGTCGGTTCCTGCGTCATTCATGCACCTTGTCGTTCAACATCTCCCTCAGGAGGCGTCTGGCCCGCACGAGCCGGGTCTCGACGGTTTCCACCGGCAGGCCCAGCACTTCACCGATCTCCGCGTAGCTCCAGCTCTCCAGATGCCGGAGAACGAAAGGTTCGCGGTACAGGGCCGGCAACGCGCTGACCGCCTGCAAGAGCACGGTCCGGAGTTCGTTGCCCAAGGCCCAGCCGACCGGGCTGCGTGTCCCCGTCTCGTCACCGGGCTCGGAGACGCTCTCCAGGCTCCCGGTCCGCCGGTCGTGTCGCCGCCGGGCCATGCCGGCGTCGATGGCGGCGTGACGGGCGATCTTCGCCAGCCAGGGTCGCAGCCGCTCGGGGTCTTTCAGCGAATCGAGCCGCTGCCAGACCTGCATCCAGACCTGCTGGGCAATGTCGTCCACCAGGTCCACCCGGCCCGTGACCCCATAGATCACGCTGCGCAGCCAAGAGTCATGCTCCTGAACCAGGCGGTCCACGGCTGGCCGGTTGCCCCGCTGCGCCTCAGCCACGAGGTAATGCAGCGCCTGCCCGTCGACGGTAGCACTCATCACTTCTGGAGTACGGGACGGTCGACGTAGCCGGTTCATGCCAAAAAGCCCGTGAGATTTTCGAGTTGGAACGTGCCGCGCCGGCGGTTGGAGCCGACGCCGCCCTGTCGTACTATTCGGGTACGTCCGCTTCGATATTATGGGAGTCTTCCATGCCCGTTCCCAAGCTGCTCCGCGATCTTCTGTCGCTGCCCACCGCCTCTTTCGCCGAAGACCTCGTCCTGGAGCGCGTCCGCGAGACCTGCCGGGCGCTGCCGGGCGTCACTTGCCGGGAGGATCGCTACGGAAACCTGCTGGCCCGGTACCGCTACCGGCCACGAAAGGTCACGCCGCTGGTCTTCACCGCCCATACCGACCACCCCGGTTTCGTGGCGCAAGAGATGCGCGACAAGCGGACGCTCCGGGCGGCGTTCCGCGGCTACGTCGAGTCGCCCTACTTCGCCGGTGCCCGCGTCTGCTTCTGGACCGCCAACCGCTGGGTCCGCGGACGGGTGGTCGAGCTGACCAAGGAGGTGACGGTCCACCGCGGCGGACGGTGTGTAAGTCGCCCCGAAGAAGTGCTGATTCGCGTAACGGAGCCCGTCGTCGCCGGGGCACCGGGCGTGTGGGACCTGCCCGCCCCGCGCTTGCAGGGCAACCTGATCCACGCCCGCGGCCACGATGACATCGCCGGCGTGGCCGCCCTGCTGACGTTGCTCGCTCGCCTCAGCCGCCGGCGCGCCTCCGCCGACGTCTTTTGCCTGTTCACCCGGGCCGAAGAGGTGGGCTTCATCGGGGCAGTGGGGGCGATGAAGGCCCGTACCGTCCCGAAGAAGCTCCCCGTCATCGTCATCGAAACGAGCAAGGCCCTGCCCGACGCCCGCATCGGCGACGGGCCGATCCTCCGCGTCGGCGACCGGCTGAGCGTCTATGCGCCCGAGCTCCTGGCCTACATGGAACGTGTCGCCCAGAAGCTCACCAAACGCCGAAAGACCTTCGCATTTCAGCGCAAGCTCATGGACGGCGGGGCCTGCGAGGCGACGGGCTTCATGGCCTACGGCTACCGGGCCGGCGGCATCTGCCTGCCGCTGGGCAACTACCACAACATGGACACCGACCGTGGCCGGATCGCCCCCGAGTGCATCAGCCTGGCGGACTGGCAGCGCCTGACCGACCTGTTCGAGGCCCTCGTGACCGAAGAACAGGACTGCGGCGCCCCCGACCGCACCGTGCAAGCCGACCTGGAACAACGTTTCAACACGCACGCCGCGCTACTCGCCGGGTGCGCTCCCGCCCGCCGCCGGCGGAAGTAGTTCAGGCCCGCCCACGGCCCTGAAACGGGCGTTCTAAACAACGCTCAGGTCTGTAGTATCCAGACGCTCATCTATACGTAACACTTAATGTAGACACCGGTTGTCGGGCAGCGGCTCAGGCGAGCCGCGGCCGGACCGGAGGAGCGTGTGTGATGGATTATCCGTGTCGCCGCTGTCAGGTCGCCAACCCCGAGCAGGCTCGCTTCTGCCGGCAATGCGGGTTGGCGCTCCAGATGGGGCCCGAGGGGTTCCTCGGCCCGGGGCGGGTGCGTCACCCGCAGCCACTGGCGGCGCCGGAAGGTTTCGAGCCGGTGACGGCTGCGGCGGATGTGTACTTCCGCTGTCGCGGGGCCTGGGGCGAACGGCCGTTGCTCGGTACGGAGCCATTGGTGGTGCGCGTGGTCAATGTGGGCTACGTCCTTGCCGACGTGCGCTTGCACATTCGCGGAGAAGACGGCCCGGGGGCCGCGGTGCTGAGCGCAGAGCGGGAGGTGGCCCTTTTGCCGCGCGGGCAGGAGGTGGAGCTCGAAATACCGTCGTGGGAGCTGCACGGTCCGGTGCGGCGATTAACCGTCACCCTGATGTCCGCGGCGTTCGGGACGGAGGAGTAGGTTCCGGCCCGCCTGGCAAGGAAGGAGATAAACATGGGCTGGCTCATCGCTTTCGGCGTCTTTGCGTTGTTCGCGATCATCGTCCTGCTGAGCGGGCTGTTCACGGTTCAGCAGCAGACGCGGGCGGTCGTGGAGCGTTTCGGCCGCTTCCACAAGCTGTGCTCGCCCGGCCTGCACTACAAAGTGCCCTTCATCGACCACGTCGTCGGCCGCGTCTCGCACCGCGTACGCGAGCTCGAGATCCAGGTCGAGTCGAAGACGAAGGACGACGTGTTCGTCGATCTGCTCATCGCCGTGCAGTTCCACGTGCGGGACAACGATGACGATGTGTTGGCGGCACAATATCGGCTGACCAATCCGCACCAACAGATCTCTTCGTACGTATTTGATACTGTCCGGGCGCTCGTCCCGGAGATGCCCATCGACAGCGTGTTTTCAGAGAAGGAGAAGATCGCCCTGGCCGTCAAGCAGCGCCTGGACCGCACGATGCAGGAGTTCGGCTACACCATCGTCCAGGCCCTGGTCAACGACATTCAGCCGGATACCGAGGTCAAGCAGGCGATGAACAAGGTCAACGCCAGCGCCCGGCTGAAGGAGGCGGCCAAGAACGAGGCGGAGGCCAAGAAGATCCGCGTGATCGCCGAGGCCGAGGCCGAGGCTCGGGCCAAGGAGTTGCAGGGCGTGGGTATCGCCCGTCAGCGGCTGGCCATCGCCCGCGGCCTGAAGGAGTCGGTCGAGTCGTGTGCCGAGGCGGGTATTTCGCCCGAGGAGGCCACGAAGATGGTGCTGCTCACCCAGCACTACGACACGGTCACCGCCGTCGGAGCCCGCAGCCGTAGCACGATCATGATGGTGCCTTACGGCCCGGACGGTATGAACTCGGTTTCCGAGCAGATCACGCAGGCCCTGGTGACCGGCCACAGCGCGGCCAAGCTGGACGACGCCATCGACGCGGCCCGCAAGGCGAAGCCGCAGGGGGAGTAGGTTCCAGCTCAGCAAGCGTTGCAGGAGGTACGGATGTCGACAAATCGACCCGATGAATACGTGAGCTGCCCGCGTTGCCAGACGCGCCTCGACTACGCCGGTACGAAGAAGTTCCACGAGGGCACGCGGGCCTTTGATTTCCTCGGCGGCGTGTTCGAGCTGATGAAGAACCGCGTGGTCTTCGACCTGTACGTCTGCCCGCGCTGCGGCCGAGCCGAGTTCTTCGTGGACGGCATCGGCGAAGCGCTGCGCGGCGAGAGCTAAGTGCTCTGGCCCGTAAATTCGATGACGTATCTTGTCAGGCGGTTTTTGATCGGGCCTGTTGAGCATCGAGGCGGGCCAGCAGGCGCAGCAAGTCGCGGCGTGTGAATTTCCATTCGAAGGGTTGCGCGATGGCTTGGTAGTGCTCCTGGAAGCGGAGTAGGCGGTCCTCGAGTTCCGCCAGGGATTCGAAGTCATTGGGGGTCAGCACCTTTCGCTGGATGATCGAGAAGTAGATTTCGACTTGATTGAGCCAACTGGCATGCACGGGCGTATGCACCAGTTGCAGGTTGGGCCAGCGGGCCGCCAGCCGCCGAACGCTGGCCTCGCCGCGGTGCGACGAGCCGTTGTCGGTGATCCAAAAGACTCGCGCGGCCGAGCAATAGGGCCGGCGGCGCATCACGTCCCGCACCAGGCGCTCGAACGGCTCGATTCCGGTCTGGGCTTCGCAGCGCCCGAAGATGCGGGCCCGCCGCACGTCCCAGGCCGCCAGATAGGCCCACGCCCCGCAGCGCTCGTACTCGTGCTCGACCCGCATCGGCCGCGCCGGGCTCGGGGCCTGCGTCGGATGGATGCGGCGTCGTGCCTGGATGCTGGTCTTCTCGTCGGCGGAGATCACGTACTCATCCTCCCGCAACGGCTTTCCTTTCCAACGCCCCGCGTAGAGGTCGAGCACCTGATCGGCCTTGCGGGCGAAGTCCGGGTCGCGTGGGAAGATCCAGTTGCGGTGGCACCAGGGCCGAATGGCGTCCTCCGCCAGCCAGCGCCACACCGTGGTCTGGCCGATCGCCGCGACCAGGCCGCGCGCCACGGCTGCGCGGCAGATGTCGCCGATGCTGAGCCGCGTGAGCGGCAGCCCGCGCTCCCGGGGCAGCTCACACGCCAGGGCTTTGATCGCGATCACCACGCCGGGGGGAAAAGCGAGCCGGTCGGCCGTGTCGCGGCTGTTCCTCCAGGCCGGCCAGACGTTGTTCGAAGAAGCGCTTACGCCACTTGCTGACGATCTGGCGGGGCGTGTCCAGACGCGCCGCGATCTGGTCGTTGGACAGACCGTGGGCGGCATACAGGACAATCCGGGCTCGCACCACATCACGATACGGTGACGTATATCTCCGTGCCATAGCCTCCAGACTGGTTTTCTCCTCACGGCTCAACTCGATAATGTATGGACTTTCTCTCGGCATCTTCTGGCCTCCTGCCACCGAGACCAGTATGCCATGCCACCTCGGACCCGGCAAGATTATACGTAATCGTATTTAAGGGTAGCAGTACTAAGTGGGGGCTGCCGCCCCGTCTAGCCGACGAGCGGCGGCGGACCGCGGCCGGGCTTCGTGCCCGGCCGCCTTTATTTGGTCTTCTGCGGGGGGGCGGACGCGACCGCCGTAGGACGGGTTTCACCGGCCGTTTTTCGAGCGATGCGTGACCGCGTTCTGTCCGAGCCGCGACCGGCAGGGAGCGGTGTTCGGCGAGAACCCATCGCTACCGCTCAGGGCTCGGATCGTCGCTACCGCGGCCCGGCGGGTCGCCCGTGGCGGGTTTCACCCGCCGTTGCTCCGTCGCCGAAAGGACGGCGGTTCTTGCGTACGAACGTTCGGCAGGCCGAGCCCGCCCTATTCATGAAAGGCGCTTTGGTTGTCAAGGGTGCAATCGTACGCTTTTTCGTTGTTTTGGGTGTTCGTTTTCGTGTATTGGCGTCGCGTATCGACATAGCGATCACGTCCTCCCCGGTG
>JASFQK010000047.1:0-43927 GCA_050115495.1 Phycisphaerae bacterium
CACCGGGGAGGACGTGATCGCTATGTCGATACGCGACGCCAATACACGAAAACGAACACCCAAAACAACGAAAAAGCGTACGATTGCACCCTTGACAACCAAAGCGCCTTTCATGAATAGGGCGGGCGGATTCTGGTGGGGATTGGGCGGGATGTGGTGGGGGGGCGGCGCCGAGGCCCGCGTTTCGGTGCGGGGCCTTGGTCCTGTGCTGACTGCTACTGGCGGAGCGCTTGGCGGTTACAGCTCGTCCGCCACGGCGTCCCAGAAGACGCCCTGCGGCGTGTCGCCGTAGTATTCGGCAAGTTCCGCGGCCACTTCGACCACAAAGGACAACTGGTCTTCGCCCAAGTAGCTCTGGAAGAGGGCCGCCGTCGTCTCGGCGTTGAGCCCGCTGCCGCCACCTTCGCCAAGCGCCAGGCACGGATCGCAGTCGGGGTATGCGCCGGCGTATGCCGGGGGATTGGTCAACCGCAGCATGAACGGAGCAATGTCGAAGTTGTCAAAGTACCCGTCGCAGTTCATGTCGCCGTGGTACACCATGCTGCCCAGCAGGCCAGGGAAAGCCTGTTCGTAATCGCCGCCGGGGTTTGGGTCCCCGAGGGCCAAGATGAACGGGCTGATGTCGAAGTTGTTGGTCAGGCCGTCGTTGTTCATGTCGCCCTTGCAGGCGGTGATCTCCCACAGGTGCAGGTCCGGCGTGTTCCCGTAGTACATATCTTCGCCCACGCCAATCACGCCGCCCGATACCCAAGTGTCGGCTGCGTCCCAGCCGTCGTAATCGACGGCGACGAAGGGCCCACCTACGCTGAGATCGACCGTGCCCTCGATGTAGATGCCGGCCTCCGCAGTCAGCGAACCGTCGACGACGATGTGGCCACCACTCAGATCCCCGTAGGGATCCGCCAGGTCGCCGCCGATGCTAATCTCGCCGTCCAAGTCACCGTCGATCAGGATCTCGCCGTCCAGGTCATCGCCGATCAGGACCTCGCCCTGCATCCCGGCGGTGCGAAGCGTTCCGCTCATGTTGTGCAGGACCTTGATTGTCCCGGTGAAGTCCTCGTCGCCCTCCTGGTTGATGGTGATATCACCGGAGACACTCCCAACTTTCAGCTCGCCGGGCATCTCGCCAGACTCGGTCCAGAACGCATACGCCAGGTTCCCGCCGATGACGATGCCGCCCCCTTGTTCATTCCCCACGGCGATCTTGCTTGTCGCGTCACCGTCGACATTGACTTGACCGGTGGAAACCACCGAACCCCAGATCTCGAGCCCGCCAGCCGAGGCGGGACCGCCGAGTACGCCGCCGATGTGCACCCTACCGCCCAGGTCGCCACCGATGCTCACGATCTGGGTGACGTCGCCGGCGATGTCCAGCGTCCCGCCGGCAGGCAGGTGGTCGCGCAGGTCCACGGCGCCGGCATCACCACCGACGACAATCTCGCCCAACAGGTCACCCAGATAGTGTTCGCCGATGGTCAGGTAATGTAGACTGCCCGTAATCTCGATGGTGCCCGACATATCGCCCCAGATCCTGATCCAGCCTTGGCCAGACTCGGGAGAGGTGGAGCCAGACACGTAAATCGACCGGTCATAGGGGCCGCGGACCAGCAAGTTCCCTTGATGAACGACGGACGACGAGGCGGCCGTGAAGTCTTGCATCGCGTCGCAACTGAAGTCGCCGTCGAACGTGGCGATGTGAACATCGTTCAGGACGGTGCCGCCGACACTCACCGGGCCGTTGATGTAGTCGACGACAACGTCGCCGTCTTCGGCGAGGTCGCCGGTGATGTCTAATTCCATGAGCCGTGAGCTCCATGCCCCGGACAGGTCGAGGAGCTTGACGTCGACCGCCCCCGCCCCGCCGCTTTCCCGGGCGACGTAGAGGTAGACAGTGCCGTTCACACCGCTGGCGACGGTGATCGACTTGATCTCGCCCAGACCTTCTCCATCGGTAGCCTCGAACTTGAACGTGCCGGAAGCTATGATCAGAACAGTCCGCTCCACTTGGTCTATCTGACACCCCTGCGGGTCACCTGCCCAAAGCCGGATGAAGTTCTCTGCAACAGACACGTCCGATAACAGTGCAACGATGCAGACAGTCAACAGGCCCCGTACTCCCGACATGACAGTCCTCCCGTAAGAGAGAAACGTGTTCAGCGCTGCCTGCCACCGTGGCAAACGAGCGCCCCTAGTACCAACACGAAGCTGGACGGCTCTGGTATGACGCCAAAGCGGAAGTAGTCCCAGCCGCTTGTTGAACTCGCGCCCTGCACACCTGCACCCCAAGCGACGAAGGAGTCCAACGGCGTGACCGTCCAGAACTGGCCAACGTAGCTGAGCTGACCGTCGATGTATAGCTCGTACCCTTCCATGTCCCATGACTGGAAGCGATACTCGTGGAATTGACCAGGCGTGATCGGAATCAGCACGTCTTCGTTCTTGAGTAGCAAGTAACCATTCAGCAGTGTCATCGCGACGTCCCCCGGTACGCCATCGCGTGCGATGACGACCGTGCCATCAAAGAGCCCGGAGTGCAGGTCGAGCATGACACGCCACTCGGCCACGAACAACTCGCCGGACCCGGGGTTGATCTGCCGGTC
The DNA here is from genome assembly GCA_050115495.1 of Phycisphaerae bacterium. GTDB lineage: Bacteria > Planctomycetota > Phycisphaerae > UBA1845 > Fen-1342 > JAAYXS01. Next base: position 2,601 of record JASFQK010000047.1, read on the forward strand.
GATCTCGTAGTATTCCCATAGCAGCGGGTTGCGCGACGTGTCCACCCACAGCACGCCGTCATCGAGCCAGCGATCGGGCTCATCCTGCGGGGGGACGTGCACGCCGTCGCCGTATGCCCGATTCCACCCGCAGTTCTCCGGGTAGTCGTCGCCCTCGTAGGCGATCCAGTACGGCTCGGCCTGCGCCGCCGCCACCAGCAAGGCCACCACGCCAAGAATGCACAAGCACCGTCTCATCGGTTCACCCTCCGGCCAGCGATCCCGCCGGCCATCTGTCGCAGGCCATCAGCCGTCAGCTACAGGCCGTGAGCCGGAGGCTGCGATTCGGCACGCCGGCACTGGTGGGCAAGCCACCAGTGGCACCCGCCGTTCCGGCACTGGTGGGCGAGCCACCAGTGGCACCGGGGCGGAGGACCCGCTCGCTACCGCTCGGGGCTCGGACAAATGGCGCGCCGGGACATCGGACGTCTGCCCGTACCGGCCGCGTGCGGCCTGTCTACTCTCTACTCACAACCCTCAACTCTCTCGCGCAGCGTGCGGCTCACCTCCGGGGCCCGGTGCTCCGTCCGCACGCTCTACTACACTTATAGCCGGATGGTGGCCGGTTCGCGCTCGGGTATTTGCCCTAAATGGGGTCCTAATATGCGCGAGGGTGGCGTTCGTTAGGGCTCACGGGGCGAGATTCGCCGAAGACGGCCGGGCGCGCCGGCGCGCCGGGTTGTGGTTTGGCGAGCGGTTCCGTCGCCCGCCACGCGGGCTGCAGAGGAGAGGAGTCAGAAGACGGGAGTCAGGAGTCAGGAGTCAGGAGACAGAAGTCAGGAGATGGCGGGGCGGGAGTGGGGTGGGGGTCGTGGGGTTGCGCCGCGGCGGAGGGGAACACAGGCCATTGGCCTATGCCACACCAGCGGCCGCGCGGCATCGCGAGAAATCAGGCGGGTTCAACAGGCGAAGAGACAGTGGCGGGCGAGGGCGGGTTGTGCCGGCACTGGTGAGCAAGCCACCGGTGGCACCTGGCGATGCGCGAGAGAGGAGAGCGGGAGTGAGTAGAGAGTAGAGCGAAAGACATGCTGGCGCCTAAGGCTTCAGCATGCCACACTCCGGCTCATGGCCCGAAGCTGATAGCTGATGGCTGACGGCTGATGGCTCGCCGAAGACGGCCGGCACGGAGACCGGCCGCTACGAAGACGTCGGCCACGGGGGGCCGACGCTACGACGACGGCCGGTGCGGAGATTCGGACGCTACGCGCGCGTGACGACGCACCGGATGCAATCCGATGCCACAGTGTACGGAGACCGGACGCTACGGGCTCAATTGGGCGCAGAGGTTCGCGATGGTTGCCGACACGGCGTCGGCGACGTCGTTCGGGCCGCCGCCGGCGTCGATCGCCGTCGTCATTCGCCGGACGATGCCGCTGCCGACGATCGCCCCGTCCGCCACGGCGCAGACGGCCGCGACCTGCTCCGGCCGTGAGATGCCGAATCCTACACAGACCGGCTTCCCGCTGGCGGCTCGCAGGCTCTGAACCTGCTGCACCAAGTCCGGCGGCAGGGCGTCCCGCTCGCCGGTCGTCCCGGCGACGGACTGGTAGTAGATGAACGGTGCCGACAGGTCGGCGATCCGCCGCCGCCGGTCATCGTCGCTCGTCGGGGCCACCATCATCACCAGCGGGCAATCCGCCCGCTCGCCGATCTCCGCCAGCCCCTCCGCCTCCTCGATGGCCAGGTCCGGCACGATCAGCCCGTCGAAGCCGGTGGCCCGAGCCCGCTCCACGAACGCCCCCGGCCCCCGGCGATACACGATCGAGTAGCTGACCATCGCCAGCACCGGCGTGGCGATCTCGGCCCGATGCTCCGCGAGCGTCGCAAACAGCTCATCAAGCTGGAACCCCGCCGCCAGCGCCCGCGAAAACGAAGCCTGAATCACCGGCCCGTCGGCGATAGGATCAGAAAACGGGATGCCGAGTTCGACGCACCGGCAGTCCCGCGGATCGAGGCGCCGCAGAATCGCCGCGGTCGTCGCCAGGTCCGGGTAGCCCGCGGTAACGTAGGGCAGCAGCCGGGGCCGGCGAGCGGCGGTGCGTCCGTCGAATTCGGCCCGCAGCGGGTTCATGCGGCGAAGTCTATCCGCCGCCCGTCCCGCTGGCCAATGGCCGTACGGACCGGCCGGCGGGAGCGCTTTGTCGGTCGGCTGACCGTCTCGTATAATGCGGCGGGAATTCGACGCCGCCAGCGGAGAGCAGTGCATGGCAAGCGACGGGATGCCGCCGATCTCACAACTTAAGGGTCGTCCGCTGGGGCGGATCCTGATCAAGATGGGCAAGCTCACGCGTGCCCAGGTTTCGGAGGCGCTGGATCTCCAGAAGAAGAAGCGCGGCCCCCTGGGCCAGTTGCTGATCGAGATGGGCTACGTCGAGGAGGCCGACGTCCACCGGGCCCTGGCTGCCCAGGTCGGCATGGAGTCGATCGTCCTGGCCGACATCGACGTCGACAAGAAGGTCATCGACCTCATCCCCTCCCAGATGGCCCGCAGCTACCGCATCATCCCCACGGACTACGAGTCCGAGACCAACACGCTGGCGGTCGTGCTCGACAGCCCGGACAACTTCCAGGCCACCGACGACCTCAAGACGTTGATGAACTTCAACGTCATCGCCCGCATCACGACCAAAGAGGATATGACGGACGCCCTCAACCGGTACTACCCGGAGGAGGCCGCCGAGACCCTGAACGACCTCATCGGCGAGATCGACAGCGACGACGAATTGGCCAAATTCGCCGGCCGCGGCGAGAGCATCGACCTCGACGAATTGCGGGAAATGGCCGAGAGCAACCCGGTCAAGAAGCTCGTCAACCTCGTGCTGCTCCAGGCCATTCGCGATAAGGCCTCCGACATTCACTTCGAGCCGTTCGAGGACGAGTTCAAGATGCGCTACCGCATCGACGGCGTCCTCTTCGAGATGGTTCCCCCGCATAAGCACGTGGCCATGGCCATTTCCTCGCGTATCAAGGTCATGGCCAATCTCGACATCGCCGAGCGGCGGCTGCCTCAGGACGGCCGCATCGAGCTCATGATCGAGAAACGCCCGGTGGACTTGCGCGTGAGCGTGCTGCCGACGATGTTCGGCGAAAGCGTCGTGCTGCGTGTTCTGGACCGGGCCCAGGTGAACCTGGACCTGGAGCAGATCGGGCTGCGTGAGGACGAGTTGGGGACCATGCGCCAGCTCATCCACAAGCCGCACGGCATCATCATCGTTACCGGACCTACTGGCTCGGGTAAAACGACGACCCTCTATTCCGCCCTGCGCGAGCTGAATACGCCGGACGTGAAGATTCTCACCTCCGAGGATCCGGTCGAATACGACATCGACGGCATGGTTCAGTGCCAAATCAAGGCGGATATCGGACTTACGTTCGCCCGCTGCCTGAGGAGCTTCCTGCGGCAGGACCCCGATATCATCCTCGTCGGCGAGGTTCGCGACCTGGAGACGGCGCAGATCTCGGTGCAGGCGTCGCTGACGGGTCACTTGGTCTTCAGCACGCTGCACACGAACGACGCTCCGAGCTCGATCGCCCGTCTGCTGGATCTGGGTTTGGAGCCGTTCCTCGTGACGGCGACGCTGGAAGCCATTGTCGCACAAAGACTTGTGCGCCGAATCTGCCAGAACTGCAAAGAAGAGTATCATCCCAGTGAGCGCGAGCTGCTCCAGCTCCAGCTCACGCCGGAGGATCTTAGCGGCCGCGTGCTGTACTACGGGCGTGGTTGCGACTACTGCAATAACACGGGTTACCGAGGCCGCGTCGGGCTGTTCGAGGTCATGCTTCTGGATGAGGAAATGAAGGAACTGATCATGAAGCACGCTTCGGCGGCGGTCTTGCGGCGGGAGTCTCGCAAGCGGGGCATGCGCACGCTTCGTGAGTCGGGCCTGCTGACGCTGTACGATGGCGTCACGACGATCGACGAGGTGGTGAAAGAGACGCTGGCCGAAGAAACCGTGTAAGGATTGCGACTGTTGTTGTCCGATAATCACACCCTCTCGTGCCGAGTCACTTGGTGTGCGAGATAATGGGGGCGTGAGAGGGCCCGTATAGAGGATCCTGTCCGGCTGGGATGGGCCTCGCGGGTGACCCGGACTAGAGACGTTGCAGGCGGACGCTGTATGGAGCCATGCCATGGCGCTATTCCAGTATGAAGCGCTGAACCCCTCCGGCCAGGAGGTCAAAGACACCGTCGAGGCCCCGACCAAGGAAGAGGCCGTCGCCAAGGTGCGCGGCTTGGGCTACTTCCCGACGAAGGTCGTGGAGAAGGCGGACAAGAAGAGGATCGCCGCGGCCAAGGGTGGTGGCGGGCCGTCTCGGAAGAAGGCGGCTGGGACCGGTTTCGGCGGCGTCGGCATCAAGAAGCTGACGTCGTTCACGCGTCAGCTTTCGACGCTTCAGGACGCCGGCCTGCCCATCCTGCGCAGCATCAAGATCCTCGAAGAGCAGCAGCAGCCCGGTATGCTCCGTAAGGTGCTCCGCGAGGTGCACGAGGATATCGAGGGCGGTGCGACGCTCTCGGAGGCGATGAGCCGCCACCCGAAGGCCTTCGACCGCCTGTACTGCAACATGGTGGCCGCGGGCGAGGCCGGCGGTGTGCTCGACGTTATTCTCCAGCGTCTGGCCGAGTTCATGGAGAAGGCCCAGAAGCTCCGCCGCAAGATCATCGGTGCCTGCATTTACCCGGCGGTGGTGATCACGATCGCGGCGGCGATTGTGACGTTCATCATGGTGATGGTGGTGCCGAAGTTCCGCGACATTTTTGCGGACTTCGACGCGAAGATGCCGGGCATGACGGAGTTTCTCATCGCGGTGTCGAACTGGTTCGCCCAGGGCGTGCCGCCGGGCTGGCTGGTGGTGCTGGGGTCGCCGCTGCTTATCTTCGGGATATTCAAGCTGATCCGGCAGGCCCGGATCGGCCGGGTGGCGCTGGACATGGCCCTGTTGCAGGTGCCGGTGGCCGGGCAGATCGCGGCGAAATCGGGCGTGGCCCGCTTCACCCGTACGCTGGGCACGTTGATCGCGGCCGGTGTGCCCATCCTCGAAGCGATCACCATCACGCGCGATACCACGGGTAACGAAATCTACACATCCATGCTCGAGAAGGTGCACGACTCGATCCGCGAGGGCGACACGTTCGCCAATCCGCTGCGGGCGTCGAAGTGCGTCGACTCGATCGTGGTGAACATGGTGGACGTCGGCGAGGAGACCGGCGAACTGGACAAGATGCTGATGAAGGTCGCCGACAACTACGACGACGAGGTCGACACGCTGGTCGCATCGCTGGTCAGCCTGCTCGAGCCGATCATGGTTGTCTGCCTCGGCGTGATCGTCGGCTTCATCGTGATCTCGCTGTTCCTGCCGCTGGTGTCGCTCATCCAGAGCCTCCAGGGCGGCGGCGATGACTATTGATCGCCGGCCGGCGGAGCAGCCGGCGTGGCGGCGTATGAGGTGTGCCATGCACGTGACGTCTCGGAACAGCAAAGCGGCATTCACCCTGATCGAGCTGCTGGCGGTCGTGGGCATCATCTCGCTGCTCATCGGCATCCTGGTGCCGGCCGTCGCCGCTGCCCGCTACCAGGCCAAGGCCGCGGCCACGCGCAGCAAGCTGTCGTCCATCAACAGCGGCTGCGAGATGTTCAACGGCGAGACGAATCGCTATCCTGTCTCGCAGGGCTGGAACCCGTTCGAGCAGACGCAAGACGTGGCCCTGTCCGGGGCCCAGTGGCTGGTCCTGCAGGTCAGCGGCCCGGATTTCATGGGCTACGTCAAGCCGATCACCGACAACGACAGTGACCCCCCGGACGGCATAATCAACTATGAGGACTGGCGTGACTGGTACAGCACGACGCCGGGGGCGGATTACAGCCGCTCTGGGCCGTACGTGACCGCCGACGGCAACTTCGCCCAGACGCCTACGCAGTACAAGAAGTCACACGGCTTCGTCGCCCAAATCCCGAACCAACTGACGCTGGGCAGCTCCGATTGGGACAACCAGTCGCTGCCATTCTTCGTCGACAACTTCGGCTACCCGATCCTCTACTACGCGGCCTCGGCGTATGCCAAGGAGCCGGTCAGCACCGGTACCGACACGAACCTCGTCATTGGCTGCTACGATCAGTCGGACAACGCGGCCTTCACCGGCGGCCAGGGCGGCAACGGCTTCCTGGCAGGGGCGCAGGATGGCTGGGACCTGGGTAGCGGGCCCGATGCCAGCGTTCCGCCGTACTTCCACCCGTTGGCGATGCTCGGCTATAACGCCGCCGATCCGGCGGATCTGCCGCCGAAGCAGTCGTTCATGCACGCCATCTACGACCGCAACCTGTACGAGTCGACGGACAAGGGCTCAGGCGGTCGCGTGTGGCCGTTGCGGGCGAAGACGTTCTTGCTGGTTTCTCCCGGGCGGGACGCTCGCTACGGGACGATGGATGACATCTGGAATTTCTGACGGGCTGGTGGTTGCTGCACGTCGAGGGCACTGGTGGACGAGCCACCAGTGGCACCCGATGCAGCGGCCGACCTTCGGGTTGACCGTCGACCGCCGCGAGATGCCTGAGACGGCAGTAAGCAGGAGTGCGAACCATGACGATTCGAGCCGGCGAACAAGGCAGACGCTGCACGCGACGCCGGGGCTTCACGCTGGTTGAGTTGATGGTGGTGATCGCCATCATCGCCTTGCTGGTGGGAATCCTGGTTCCGGCGGTTGCCGCCGTACGCACGATGGCCCACAGGGCAGCCTCCGAGGCGGCACTCGGCTCTATCAGCACCGGGCTCGAGGCGTACAAGGCCGAGTCCCGGACCGGCGGCGACTACCCGCCGTCCTGGTCGGACCAGCTCCCGAGCAGCGGCGATTTCGGGCAGGTGAACAGCCCATACACCGGTCTTCCGGGCTGGAGCAGCCCGCCGGGGTACATGGACATCTCGGGCGCGGGGCTGCTGGTATGGGCGCTGGCCGGGGCGGACCAATTGGGCACGCCCGGCTTCAGGTCGTTTCGAAGCAGCAACAGTAGTCGTCTCTGGTCGAACGATAGCGACGACGACAACACGAACAATGATCCCACGCAGAGCGGGGCGTATGCGTTGTCCTCAAGCGACCAGCGGCCGCTCCAGCCGCGCTCCGGCCCGTACGTGGACATGTCCAAGATGGCCATCAGTAAATGGAACAAGGCTGGCAAGTTCGCCATCCCCGCCGAGGAGGAGGTTAAGCTCAGCAATCACCACCCGGATCGCCGGTACCCCATGTTCCTTGATGGCTTCGGCTTCCCGATCCTGTACTGGCGGGCGGACGCGGCCGGCGTGCGCATGGCCGACCAGACGATCGTGGGCCTGAGCAGTTCGGACCGCGGCATTTATCACTGGGAGGACAACAAGGCCCTGGTGCGGAACAACAGCACTGACGTGCTCGTTCTCCGGCCCGGCGCCGACGAGCACAAGCTGGCGTGGCAGGACCTGAGCGGCCTCAGTCCGTCCAACCCCCCGGACCTCGAGACGTTCCCGCGCTACATCATGGACGACGGCGTGCAGGTCAAGCTCGCTCCGCAGCGGGCGGACTCGTTTCTGTTGGTCAGTCCCGGGCCGGATGGTGTGTACGGGACCGCGGACGACGTCACCAACTTCAAGCATCACGGGCGATAGATGATCCAGCGCATGCCGTCAACCTGTTCACCGCTGCCGGACGCCGCCCGTCGGACGCTGCGACCTTGCCGTGCCGCCTTCACGCTGGTCGAACTGCTGGTGGTGATCGTGGTGATCGGCCTGCTGGCGACGGTGCTGGTGAGCGTGGCCGTCAAGGTGCACGCCGGCCAAAAGGTCAACACCACGCAGAACACGATGCGGCTGATCCGGATGGCCATCGACCAGTTCGCCGAAGAGAACCCACTTCAGAACCGCTACGATAATCCGCGGGCTCGCGATTCGTACGGCAACGTCATCGGCAAGACCTTCGGGCCGTTTCCGCCGTACCAGCTTGCGCGATATCCGTTCGGCAGCAACACGGTCTCGTACACCGTCGAGCCGAACCCGCCGACGTCGAACTCGCTGTCCCAACGGTTGTACCACGATCTGGGGAACGGGACGGGGAGCGTGGCCGACTGGGTCAGCCTGAGCCAGACTGCCGACCAGGTCGAATACAACGACAACCGCGCCTTGTACGCGTACCTCGCCGCGTTCAGCCCCGGCGTGCTGAGCCAGATCCCGGACACCGCGAAGAGAGCCCTTGCTCCCGGCGTGATCGAGTGCATCAATCCGGTTGGTGCCGGGACAGGGCCGAACGCTGCCGGGCGTGTGGACGTGCTTGGCTTCGTGGATACATGGGACGTGCCGTTTGATTACTTCCTCCAGGTTAAGCTGGAGTATGGCATCACGGCCAGCGGCGGGCCGGGCTGGCGGGTGACCGATCGTGTGCCGGTGCTCCGCTCACGCGGCGTGGCCAAGGATGTGGTCGATGCAGAGACAGGGACGCCGCAGGACTGGCTGTTCAGCGAACCACTGCCGCAGCCGACGGCCGCCGCCAATCTGTTCACTGGGCTTCTGCCCGGCAGTCCCTCGGGCACCGGCGCCAACGGCTGGGTGCGGGCGGTGGCCGGCTGGGGCTCCGGGCAGGACGATCAGGACAATTATCGGTACATTCCGGATTACACCACCTGGCCCTGATCCGGCGACGGACAGGTGGCGGACCGTACGATGCTGACGCTGGGCTCGCTTTTGGAGATTCGGATTGCTCCGGTGTGTGCGACGACAAGCTGACGCTTTCACGCTCGTCGAGCTGATCGTGGTGATCACCGTGATCGTGCTGATCCTGGCGATCGCCATTCCCGGACTCAGCGCGATGAACCAGCAGTCGCGGCTCAGCGCCGCCACGCAGACGATCAACGGGGCGATGACCCGGGCGTACTACGGGGCGCTGGCCGACGTGAACATGACCGCCGTCCGCTTTCTGCCGGGCGAGTGGGATTACAACGAGGCCAAGGAGGCCCAGCGTCCCACCGGCCGCACGCACCTGCTCACGTACAGCTACGTCTCCACGACTTCGGCGGACCCGAACGACGTCACCGACATTGCCCTGGGCGAGTACTTCCAGCGGCGGGAGGGGACGGACAGTGTGCAGTTACCGGACGATATCGGCATCGCCCCCATCGAGGCTCTGAGCAGCGACTCGGGGTATGTGCGGGTTGGTCCGGACTCTAGCGGCGCGTTCAGCATGTGGTCCTTGGGGAACGTGGGGAAGGACTTCGTTCTGACGGGCACGCCCGGGGAGTTCAAGCTGGATGCCGGCGACACCGGCACGAACTTCCTCCAGGCCGACGACTTCCTGGTCGTGTTCGATTCGCAGACGGGGCTCCGCGGCGGCGTGCCGACGCCGACCCGGATCAAAGCGTACGATCCGGACCAGAACCTGGACACGGATCGCAACGGCAATGTGTATTATCAAAGGTACAACTTCTCGGGGATCGTCATTTATCCCCGCCGGGCGTTCCTCGCGCTGGGGAATGACCCGCAAACGCGGCAGGACTGGTTGCGAGCCAACGGTCGGCCGTATCTCGTGCACCGCCTCGGCGGTGGGCTGGTGATGGGCACACAAGGCGTTGAGTGAGGATTGGCTATGACCAGGCAGGCACGCTATAGACCACCCGTGGGGCGGCGGTCTGCACGCGCCTTCAGCCTGGCCGAGATGATGATCGCCCTGATCATCCTCGGCTTCGGGCTACTGGTGGTGGGGGCCGCGTTGCCGGTCGGCTACAGGTATACGCAGCAGACGGTGGACCGCGCTACGGGCGATGCCGCCGTGGAGTACGCTCTGGATACCATCGAGCAGCGCGTCCGGCTGAGCCAGCGGCCGGCGTGGTACGACGCGGCGAGTTATCTACACGTGCGGCCGGCCGACATCTTCCAGCCGCGCGTGGATCAGCCAACTGCCCCGACGCTGCACGGAACGCTGAAGAAGGAGGATGGCTCAGGTCGGCTGTGGGAGCCGCTGGTCAAGGTCCGTCCGCTGCTTGCCCGCAGCATCAACGTCACTCCCGGCTTTCAGTACGCGCAAACTGACGCTCAGAGAGACATCGAAGTACGCATCGATAGCTGGCTCTCCTCGGTTCTCAGCCCCGCCACGAATCCGGTGCGGCTGGAGTATGAAGACTACACGGTCCCGCTGCCGCAGACGTGGCTGGCTGCCTCGCTGCCCTGCACGTGCAACGTCTATCCGCCGATCGGTGACGGCTACGAGGGCACCACGGGTGGTCGCGGCTATACAGTCGACAAGTTCTTCGCCAACAAGTACTTCCCGTGGCCCGCGGACAACAACAGCGCCGAGCTCCGGCGGGCCGTGGACCGGCAGGTCGGCTGGGTGGCTTTCTATCGCCGCGTCTCCTATGCCGATGACGCCGACCCGAATTTCTACGAGTTCATCGTGGTGGCCACGCGCCTGCCGTCGTCTGAGCACCGCTATCCGATGTTCGACACGAACGTCGCTTTCACCACGTTGGCGGCGAGGCGCACGGGACCGCCGCTGCCGCCCGCGGCGGTGCCTCGCACCGGCGCCGCAGCGCCCTACGGCAGCTGGGACGTCTCCGTGCCCGTGCCGTGGCTGGTCGGCTTCCAGGAACTGCCCCCCGGGCCGACCTGGCAGTATGTCGGCGCCGGCGACCGCGTCATCAGCGATCCGAACTGGGTGGATCCGCCGACGCTGCGTTTCCTGGCCTCACCGGAAGTCGCCGACCTCATGCCGCCGGGCAGCGTTTTCATCCCGGCCCTCAACGATGACGACCCGAGTCTGTTGAACAATGGCGGCCCGACCCCGAACCCTTGGCCCAACCGGATGGCCGGCTTCGTCCCGCATGCCCCGCAGGTGCTGCCCATCTACGAGGTTGAGCGGATCGAGCCGATCAACTCCACGACGACCGCCGTCATCGTGAAGAACAACGGCTTCTACCCGTGGACGGCCCTCGGCACCGGTGCCGACGGCGCCGCGCTCTGGCCGGTCTGGGTGGTCCCGCCGGCGTTCAAGCAGTTGTCGTCCGTGGGCTGTCCGGTCTACGAGAAACGCTCGCCGGTCGTGAGCGTGGGGCGGCGGTTCGTTCACGTGCGGGAGGTCCCGTGATCCGCACCGCAGTACAACCCGTCGCCCGCCGCCACCAGCCGCGACACGGCTTTACGCTGGTCGAAATGCTCGTCTCGCTGGCGGTGCTGACGGTGGCCCTGACCATCATCGGCGTGGTCTTCTCGGTCGCGACGAAGACGACCCGCCAGGCGGCGGCGTACTCCGAGGCGAACAACTGGGTTCGCCAGTTCATGCAGCAGATCGAGGAAGACCTGCGGCAGTGCGAACCGTCGCAGAGCGTGCTGGTGCTCGTCGGCCGGACGCAGGCTGCGGCCCTGACCCCCGATTTGCTCAAGGCGGGTCGCTTCCATCGCGTGCAAGTGGGCAAGACGCAGATGTCGCCCGAGGCCGCGGAATTGACCGCCGCACCGCCGGACGGCTACAGCGACCCGCGGGCCGATCTCCTCATGTTCTTCACGAACCGGGCCATGGCCTCGCAGGCGCCGCCCGCGGATCCGAATCCGGTCTCGGACCCCTTCGGCTATGCCTGTCGTAACGGGGCCCGTTTCTCGCCGATCGAGGTCGTCTACGGCCACGCGGCGCTGGACGAGCCGGCGTTCAACCCCGGCAGTCCGCCGAAATACGACTGGCCGGCGTTCGGCGACGAACGCCACATCGAGGAGACGGTCGACGGTTCCGACAACCCGCAGCGCCTGAGCATCATCCCGGCGAACCACTGGCATCTCGGCCGCCGGGCGACGATCCTGCGCGGTCCAACGAACCGACCGCCCGACGTCAATGACGCGGAGTACCACGTCGGCGTTACCCCGTACCTCGCCCGATGCCAGCCGTATGAGGACGGCGGGCACATGCCCGGCGACGGGGCCCTCTTCAGCCTGCCCATGTTCCTCCGTCTTCTGGGGCCGGAGTCGCCGAACTTCGTCGGCGGCAATGCTTCGGCCATCTGCCGGCCATATTACTTCCCGGGCGGCAATCCCACCTGGGATGGCGATGTGGTTGACGCCATCAACTCGCTGCTCTACGCCAACGGCGGTGAGAGTCTCCACCACGTGGCGACGGTGTTCGAGAATCCGCCGCCCGAGCTCGAAACCAACCTGGGCGTGCACATGCTGCCCGGCTGTGCGTGGTTCCAAGTCGAGTTTCTCATGCCCGAGGATCCACGCAACAGCGTGGACTACGCCCCGGATAGCCAGTGGACCGGGACCTTCAGTAAGCGATATGACCTGCCGCTCTGGACCCAGGTCGAGCCGGACCAAACGTACGTCTTCGTCCCCGACACGCAGGCCAACCGGACCCGGATCGCGTCCGAGTTGATTTCGCTTGGCGGCAACGGCTACCGCATCGACGACTTTGCCGGCGTGGTCCCGTTCAGCCCCGGGGATCCGCGTTGGGACACGGTCGCCAATCGCCGGATTCGCCTCTGGCCGTATGCGATACGGATCACGGTGCACGTGTTCGATCCCGACGGCCGCCTCGAGCAGCCGATCGTGCGGAGCCTCGTGCATCGCTTTGACTAGCTCGCCGGGTGCGCGGCGGCGCTGGTGATAATCCTGGACGTTGCCCCGGCGGCTATCGGCCGTGGTGGGGCGTGTGCGGCATGGAAGCGAGCGGCGGTATCCCACGGCGACCCGATTGGGTCCTGGCCAGGTGGAATGATAACTCGATTTCTTACCAGACGTTCCAGCCGGTCGTGGGAAACCTGGGGGCTTTGACGCTCGCCGGACAATGGAAACGGGACGAGCGGATGACCGATGGCCATCCATAAGTGTGTAGGTGCTGGATGAAACGAGTACGAAGACATCCCCGGCGAGCGACGGTGCTGGTCATGATCGTCGGCCTGTTGGCGACGCTCTTCCTGATCGTCACGGCCTACATCACCCTGGCCCGCTTCGACAAGCTCACTGCCGCGAGCTTCAAGCGCAGCCAGACGGCCGAGGACGTCCTCGATAACGTCAACACGTTTGTCCTCTCGAGGATGCGGCAGGCCTGGGCCGACGCCAACGGCAACCTGCTGGCCGGCGGCCGCGAAGACCCCGACAACCTCAGCGGTACCGGCCCCGGCAGCGTCCTCGACAGCTATATGCAGCCCGCGGTCCCCGGCTATCGCGGCTCGCGCTGGCTCGCCGGCAGCGAGGCGGTGCGTGACTGCAATCTGCCGGCTCCGGCCGACCGGTTTGAGCAGCTTCGCCTGTATCGCCAGACGGTTTCGTCCTTCGCGGCGGCGGACGTGCCGGCCCAGAACATGCCCCTGGCGGGCTGGGGGATGGGGGCGACCGGCTGGCCGATTCCCGGCGGACAGCCGCGCGTACCCGGGCTGATTCTCGAAGATCCGAACGACGGCGATAACTACGCGCTCTCCGGCGACGATCTCGTGCGCTTCGTCCGCAATCCGACCATGGATGCGGACGGCTCGGGTATGCCCGACACGAACCTGACCGCCATGGCGCCGACCATCGAGCTGGCCAACGCCGTGGCCGACGTGCCGGTGCACGTGCCCGTCCGGCTCGATCCGCTGACGTCCAACACGCTCTACTTCGATTCGAGCGCGATCGGCGACCCGGACAACGACATCTTCGCCGCCCAGTATCAGCGCTACGCCGACCAGGTCCGGTACGAGCCGGCGGTGAAGGTCATCTCCAACGGCGGCTTCGTGCCGCTGACCTCGCCGGGCCGGTATATCAACCCGGGCGATGTGTGGAACCGCCAGTTCGTGGTGGGGATGTTCAACTGGTGCCGGTACCTGGGGAGCCCCGCTGATCTGCAGATGGACGAGTCCACGGACAACGCCCTGCTGAACGGGCTGTGGGCGGCGGCCGATGAGGTCGAGCCGCTCCTGCGCTACCGCGGCGGGCTGCTGGCGAACTACACCGACGAGCGGCTGGGCTCGGTGCCCGAGGTGCTTACCGACCTGCGCGACCGCTTCCACCGCACGTTCCGCGTGTACTACGACGACAAGCTCAATACGAAGCTCGACGACAGCCAGCGCTTCAACCTGGCGTCGGCGCGCACGGACTGGACCGGCCCGTACGAGTGGGACGCCTACCGCGCCGGCGGCACGCTCGATCCGGACGCGTACAACTACGCCCTCGGTCAGCCAACGGCCAACCCGCTCCAGTACTACGTTCAGCGCCGGCTCTTCACGACCATCAGCAACAGCGACGACTTGGCCCGCGACGTGACGCCGGAGTACCCGAAACCGGCCCTGCTTCCGCCGACCATCCCCGGCAGGGACCCGGATATGGGCATCTATCCCGGGCAGCTCAAGTTCTACCTCGGTGATCTCGAGAAGGCGTTCGCCGTCGACGGCCGTTACATTGTCAACGACCATGTCCAAGTCGGCTCGGTGGCCGTGCCGGTCGGCAGCAAGATCGTTCGCCGGCTGGCAAACTACTACTACGAGATGCTCGCGGACTACAGGGGCTGGGACGGCCAGGCGAATGCCACCGAAGCGGTGACTCGGCGCGAGCAGGCCTTCATGCTCGCCGTGAACACGCTGGCCTTCATCGCTCCGCGCGTCCAGAATCCGGACAATGGCACGCCGGGCTTCATCGATGCGGTCTGGTACATCGACTACTTCGACGGCAGCGGCATCGCCAGGACCTACGTCGGCACCGCCCCGCAGCCGTTCTTCTCCGAGGCGGTTCTCTACTGCGACGACGGTGCGGATCTCGCCCTCGGTCTGGAGCTGTTCAACCCGTACGACTCGCTCCCCTCGGGCGGCAACCCGGGGAACGACAAGTTCTGCAAGGTGCAGACGGACCCGTACGCGCTGGATCTCTCCCAGTTCGTGTTCCGCGTGACCTTCAACGACGACCCTACGGTCATCCTGCAGCGGTCGCTCAACCAGATCGAGTTGCGGACGGGCGGCTGGGCGGAGCGTTTGGTCGGGCGCAACTTCCTGTCCGTCTCGCTGGACACCGGGACCAACACCGACCTGCGGGACAACTGCGATGGCCTGCTCTCTCTCCAACCTGCCGAAGAGGTCGACCCGCCGACCGGGACCGCGCGGATCGTCAAGCTATGGCTCTACCGCAAGGGCAGTGACCACAACCTGTACCTGGTCGACAGCATGGTTCTTGGCGATCCAGGCTCGGACGTCATATTGCCGCAGTTCAATTCGGACCGGTGGGTCGTGGACGTGTACCGCGACAGCATGTCGTACGAGCCGGCCTTCGCCTGGGATACGGACGGAGCGGTCGGCGCCCTGCCGACCGCCACGGACCGTCCGGCCCGCTGGGGTATGGCGACCAACCTGCGCCGCGGGGACCAGGAAGAGGACGTTTCGGTGCCCGGGCAGCCCGGGACGCAGTCGTTCTCGATCTCGGGTTACGCGAACAACCTGGGAATTCCCGACGCGGGTGGCGGATCGTCACAGCACTTCGCCCCGAGCGCACCGCTGTACACGATGAACGCCGACCTGGGTGGCTACTACCAGAACGATTACATCGTACACGGTGCCCGACGGCCAAAATCGCTGCCCACGGTCGGGTTCCTCCTATTCGTGCCGCGCTTCGCGACGGTGAGCCCGGCGTCGGACGGCAACGTGAAGTGCATGAGTGACGTCCTGGCCGAGCAGTGGGAGATCGGCGACAGTATCAAGCGCCCGCTGTACAAGCTCGAATCCTCGTTGGATAACGAGGGCTATCCGGCCGACTTCGGGCACATGTGGATCTTCGACAACAACCAGGAAGTCAGTTCGAATTCGCTCTTCGACGACGAGCGTGCCGGGCAGCTCCCGTGGGGTCTGCTGGTCTTCGACTACTTCACGACGGTCTCGCCCTACGAGGACGTGGACAACGACGGCCGGGCTGATATCGATCCGCTCCGCATCGCCGGACGCATCAACATCAACACCGCCCCGTGGTATGTTCTGGCCGGCCTGCCTGTGTTGAATCCGGACAGCGCGCTGGGCCTGACGGTGAACATTGATGGTTCGGCCTCGCCGGCTTTCTGGAGCGCCGAGTCGGGCGTCCTGGTGGGGAACGTGATGCTGCCGAACACGGCGGCGACCATCGCGCGCTTCGTCGATACGACGAATCCGACGCCCCTGTACCGCGACACGAGCGCCAATTGGCTGCGTCTCGGCCCGTACCTGGCCCAGGCTGCAGCGTCCTACCGCGACCGCGTCCGGTACGTTTCCCCCGCCTACACCGCAGCGGCCTACGTTGGGGCCGAGCAGCGCAGCGGCTTCCGGCCGTTCGCCATCTACGGCGAGATGCGCAACAGCCATACCGCCGGCGGCAAGACCTTGAGCCACCGCGGCTTCCTGAGCCTCGGCGAACTGGCGAACGTCGTCGGCTTCGACCTGCGCGATCCGCTGGGCGGCACCGGTTACAAGCCGCTCACCACAAAGCTGATCATCAACGGCCAGTGGCAGGCCCGGCCCGACTTCTTCAAGGCCGTCAGCCTCATCGCGCTGCTGGATACGCATTTCCTCACCACCAGCAGCAACACGTTCACCGTGTACGCTTCGGTGATGGACAAGCTCAATCCGCAGGCCAGCATCCGCGAGCAGTTGACGGTCGACCGCAGCAACATGCTGCCTCGGCTGGTGCTCTACGACGCCGACGGCGACGGCATCAAGGAAACGCCGCTGCTCCAGGATACGGATGGCGACCTCGCGCACATCCCCGACGCTCCCGTACTGATCGAGAGCGACGCGCTGCCCGAGATCGTCACCCAGCGCCGTATCGGCTACTTCAACACGAAGTTTGACCAGTAGCGACGGCAGTAGCGTCCAGGCTCCGTACCGGAAGTCCCGTAGCGTCGGCCCCCCGTGGCCGACGTCGATTGCCGAATGCGCCTCGTCCGGCGACGGCGGCAGCGTCCAACCTCCGCGTCGGACCTCACATGCCGACAGACACACGAGTGTGCCACTGCTCTTGAGCAGTGCAGTTGAACACCTCAGGGTACGTCCGATCCTCGGTGCCATCGCGGCCTCTGGCACGCCGAGGGGGGGGCGATCATCAGCAAACGCATCGGTCCCCGGTTGGCACGCACGACGGCCCGTGCGCCCCGCCAGACACTGCTCAAGAGCAGTGGCACACCGCAGCGGCGCCGGCGGACGCAGGTGGGGAGGCGGTAGGGCGGGTTTCACCCGCTGCTTCGTCCGACGCGTGGGGGCCACGTGGCCGAGCGTCTTCCGGCGCTGTATCCTGACCGCATGAACGGACCCAACAAAGCCAAGATCATGGACGGCCAGGCGCTCGCCCAGCGGTTGCTGGACCGCGCCGCCCAGAGCGTCCACCGTATACGTACCACCGCCGGCGTCACGCCAGCCCTGGCCACGGTCATCGTCGGTGACGACCCCGCGTCGCGGACCTACGTTCGCATGAAACGCCGCCGCTGCGAAGCCGTCGGCATGAAGTCCCTCGCCGTCGAGATGCCGCTCGGCACCACGACCGAGGAGCTCGTCGCTGAAATCACCAAGCTCGGGGCGGATCCGGAGGTGCACGGCATCCTCGTCCAGCACCCCGTGCCCAACCCCATCGACCGGCGGGCCGCCTTCGAGGCCATCCCCCTGGAGAAGGACGTCGACGGCGTGACCTCCGCCACGCTCGGCCGCGTCATCCTGGGCATGCCGGCGTTCATCCCCTGCACGCCGGCGGGGATCATGCGCCTGCTCGAGGAATACCACGTGCCGCTGGACGGGGCCCACGCCGTCGTGATCGGCCGCAGTCCGATCCTGGGCCGCCCGATGGCCTCGCTGCTCATCAACGCCCACGCCACGGTGACGCTGTGCCACTCACGGACGCGCTCGCTGGCGAGCCTCGTCCGCAACGCGGACGTGGTGATCGCCGCCGTCGGCCGCCCGAGGTTCGTGCAGGGTGGCTGGATCAAGGTTGGTGCCGTGATCATCGATGGCGGCTACAACGAAGGTAACGTCGGCGACGTCGACTTCGACAACGCCATCGAGCCCGCCTCGCTGATTACCCCCGTTCCCGGCGGCGTCGGGCCGATGACCATCGCCATGCTCATCGACCACACCGTCACCGCCGCCGCCAGCCAGCTCCACGTTGAGCTGTGACTGGCGGGCGAGACGCCCGCTCCACCCAGGGGTGAATCACCTGCTTCCGCGGAGCGGCTATCCTTCCCAGGCCAGGGCCGCGGCGCCGATGGTGCCGGCTTCGGGACCGAGCTTGGCCAGGGTGATCTCCGGCGGCCGCGTGCTGATCCGCCAGCGCAGACGCAGATACTGCTCGCGCACCGGCTCCAGCAGCCGCGCGCCGGCGTGCGTGAGCCCGCCGGCGAGCACGATCAAATTCGGGCTGAGCGTGTGCTCCACGCTGATGCAGCCGAGGGCGAGGTAGTAGCAGGTCTCGTCCCAGATCCGTGTCGCCAGGGCGTCGCCCGCGTCCGCCGCCTGGAGGACGTGTCGGGCGTCGAGCGGCTGACCGGCGCCGTGTACGGCCGCCAGCGAGGACGGCTCGCCGGCCGCCAGCGCTTCGATCAGTCGTTCCCCGACGGCGTTGGCCGAACCGTAGCGTTCGAAACAGCCGGCCTGACCGCACGGGCACAGCCGGCCGCCGGGCACGACGACGATGTGGCCGATCTCGGCGGCGGCGTCGTCCACGCCGCGCCAGAGCTTGCCGTCCAGCACGATCCCGCCGCCGATGCCCGTGCCCAGCGTGAGCATGACCATGCTGCCCGCATTACGGCCGGCGCCGGCGAGGTACTCGCCGAAGGCGGCGGCGTTGCCGTCGTTCTCCAGCACGACCGGCAGGTGGATCGCCGCCGAGAACAGGTCGCGCAAGGGGATGTTGATCCAGCCGGGCAGGTTCGGGGCGCGGTAGATGATGCCGTCCTTGTGGGACAGGGGGCCGGGCGAGCCGACGCCGACGGCGTGGATGTCCTCGCGACTGAGACCGGCTTCATCCAGCAGTGTGTCGACCACGCCGGCCATGCGGCCCATCACGTGGTCGAAGCCGCGGTCGGCCTCGGTGTCGACGGAGCGCATGGCCCGCAGCGTGCCGTCGCGCCCGCAGAGCCCACCCTTGATGTTCGTGCCGCCCAGGTCCAGCCCGATCGTGCAACTCGTCGCCATACTACGCACCGTTTCTCACTCAGGTCTCATTTGTGTGCCGCTGCCTACGTAGAGCGGGCTCGGCCCGCCGCTTGCGCGTCCCGCGTGTCCGCCACGTGCGGCAGCAACCGTTCGCCGGACGGAGCGGCCGCTGTGTGCCACTGCTCTTGAGCAGTGTCTTCCGGGGCGTGGCGTTTTCAGCGTTCGACGTCGGCCACGGGGGGCCGACGCTACGAGGACGGTCGACACGGGATGGACATGCCGGCGCTGCGCTTCGGCATGCCACACGAAGACGTCCGGTACGGAGCCCGGCCGCTGCAGTCCGCCATTGTCACTCGGTCAGGTGCACCTCGCCACCGACGACACAGCCGGCGATGCCGACGTGCGGCAGAATCTCCGGCGGCGCCGCGAGCGGGTCATCCCGCCAGATCGTCAAGTCCGCCAGTGCTCCCGGGGCCAGCGTGCCCGCTGGCGGACCCTGACCGACCGAGGCGGCGGCCCCAACCGTGAATGCCCGCAGTGCTTCCTCCACCGTCAGCTTCTGCCCGCGGAACCAGCCGCCGCCGGGCCGTCCGGCCAGATCCGTCCGGCACACCGCCGCGAAGAGGCCCAGACGCGGATCAAGCTGCTCGATGGGCACGTCGGAGCCGGCGGCGAGCGTCACACCGTAGGCCAGCATTCGGCGAAATGCGTACGTGTTCCGCCGAGCGCGCGGCCAATGGCGATCCGCCGTCGGAATATCGCCGATGAGGTGGCTCGGCTGGACCGAGGCGGCGATACCCAGCCGAGCCATGCGTCGCAGGTCGGTCGGTCGGGCGCACTGCACGTGTTCGATCCGATGGGGCAGGGGGCGCGGCTCGACCCGACGAGCGGCGGCGATGGCGGCGACGGTGTCGTGCACCGCGCGGTCACCGATGGCGTGCACCCACACCGGCCAGCCCTGGCGAGCGATGCGTACCACGGTCTCCCGCAGTTCCTCACCGACCAGCACGGGCACGCCGTGGAAGCCCGGTCGCCCGGGATACGCGTCGTACATATACGCCGTCTGCGAGCCGAGCGACCCGTCCGTGAAGATCTTCGCCGCGCCCAGCCGCAGCCAGTCGTCACCCAGACCGGCGGCGAGGCCGAGCTCTTCGGCGTGCGCGATTGCGCCCAGCGGAATGCTGTGCACGAAGCGGATGCCCAGCCGTCCCGCGTGCCGTTGCCGCTGCAAGTGCCAGAGCGCCACGCCGTCATCCACGCAGTGGACGCGGACGAGGCCCCGCGACCAGGCGACCGCGTACGCGTCGGCCAGAGCGCGATCGATGCGCCGCAACGTGCTGGCGTCACGACGGCAGGCGAGATCACGCACAGGATTGGGCAGGCCCGCCACCGCGGCTTCCTGGAGGATGCCCGTCGGTTGCCCACGCGTATCGCGCAAAATTCGCCCGCCCTTCGGGTCAGGGGTTCGCGCCGTGATGCCCACGCTGCGCAGCCCCGCGCTGTTCAGCCATACCGTGTGCCAGTCACGGCTGCGCACCATCACCGGACGTGCAGAAACGGCCCGGTCCAGGTCGCGCGCCGTCGGGAAGTCCCCACCCCACGCGTTGTAGTTGAAGCCGTCGGCGATGACCCAGTCGCCCACCGTCTTCCGCGGCGCCTCGGTCCGAATGCGGTCGAGCGCCCCGTCCTTCGTCTGCATGCCAGCGACGTTGATGACCAGCGCTCGTTCGAGCGCCCAGTAGAAGAAGTGCGTGTGGCTGTCGACCAGTCCCGGCGTGAGCACGCACGAGCCCAGGTCCACGACGCGCGTGCGCCGCGTGGCTTCTCGCCGTAGCCGGCTGCGCGGACCGACGCGCACGATTCGCCCGCCGGTAATAACCACGGCGTCCGGCCGTCCCGCGTGTGGACACAGCGGATGGCATCGGCGGGCCAGCAGAATGAGATCGGGCTCAGCGGGTCCGAAACGCATGGCGGCGATTATGGAGTGGTCAGGATGCGGCGACAACAGGCAGGTGTTGCTGTCGGCCCGCGCAAAAAAATAGAGCGGGGCAGGCTAGCGACGACCGGGGTGTTCGGGCCGAAGGGAGGGGGAGGTCGCCGCTTGAGTAGCCTGCTCCGCCACCAATCGCTTTGGATTATATCAGGGAACGGTTCTAGATGGTAGGGGATTCGCAATTGTCGATTTTTGTTTTTCCCGGGACTGGTGTCTCGGGGGAGGAGGCACCCCCCTGGAGGCGGGTCCGTCCGGCTTATCGGCGGGAGAAACGGGCACGGAAATCGCCGCGGGGTCCTTGATTCGTTGGCTGGCGGCGCCTACCTTGTCTTTGGGTGGCTTGCGGTATGTCACCACGCCGATGTAGCTCAACGGTAGAGCACGGCTTTCGTAAAGCCGGGGTTGAGGGTTCAAATCCCTCCATCGGCTTTTTCTATTGCGCCGGCGAGGGCTGGTCGGCGCGGGGGCGGGTTGGGGGTAAGGAATTCCTGATAACATAGATAGTCTAGAATATATTGTCGCTGGGGCAGGGCGGCCGGTCGCGCGGCGCGCGTTGTCGGCCCTCGCCGCGAGCGCACCTCGCGAAAAAGAATTTTGCAAAAAGTTTCCGGCGCTGCTGCAAACTCGGGCCGAGAATGCTATACATGTACGTGTGGCCCGCGCTTTCGAGCGCGCGTGGCCCGGATGATGGAAGGTCGGAAGTGCGCCACGGCCGGACCTTCCATCTTTTTTTGCGCGCCGGGGTCGCCTGCCGGTCGACATACAATGAGGGGCGTTCAGGTCTCCAGGGCACGAAAGCTGCGGGATGATCATGAAATCCGCCTACCCGACGATCGGCGTGCTCCTGATGTTGCTGGCCGCGACCGGCCTGGTCCGTGCCGAGCGCACCATCACCGCCGCCGATTTCGCCGACAAACTTCACGGCATGTGGCTCGGTCAGCTTATCGGCGTGTCGGCCGGGGCGGCGACGGAGGGGCAGTACAGCGGCGCCGATCCCAATCCCGCCGACAGCGTGCCCTGGGTGCTGCTGCCGGTGTGGGTGGCCGACGACGACACGGACATCGAGTACCTCGTGCAGCACGTGTACCTGACGTACGGCTTCGCGCCGACGCCGAGCGAGCTGCGTGACGAGTGGCTCGCCCACGTCCCGCTGACGACCGTGTGGATCGCCAACCGCCAGGCGCGCTACTGGATGGGCCACGGGCTCTCGCCGCCGGAGACGGGGGCTTACGACCGCAACGTGAACTGGTGGGGCATCGACCCGCAGCTCACGACTGAGTCGATCGGCGCGATCTCGCCTGGCCAGCGGCAATGGGCCATCGAGCACGTCGCCGACTGGGCCCGCATCACGACCGAGGGCCATCCGGTCCACGCCGCTCAGTTCTACGGGGCGATGTTCGCCGCCGGCGCTTTCGAGGACGACGTGCCGGCGCTGATCGAGGCAGGGTTGGCGGCGATTCCGCAGTCATCGCGCACGGCGGCGGTCGTCCGCGACGTCATCGCCTGGCACGCCGCCGACCTGGCCGACGGCACGCCTGACTGGCGGGCCACGCGCCAGCAGCTCTACGACCACTACCAGGGCGGCGCCTCGTTCGGCCGCTGGCAGCACTGGGTCGAGTCCACCATCAACGTCGGGGCAACGACGCTCGCGCTCCTCTACGGCGACGGCTCGTTCGAGGACACCGTGCAGATCGCGGTGCTGGCCGGCTGGGACTGCGACTGCAACGGGGCGACGGCCGGCGGTTTGCTCGGCATGATCCACGGCTACAGCGGGCTGCCCGTCGATCTCACCGCCCAGTGCGGCGACGTTTTCCGTAACGCCACGCGGCCGGATCTGCCCGTCGCCGGCGTGGCCCTGCCGCAGGACGATTCGATCCTCGCGATCTGTCAGCGCTGGCAGATGCTGACCGAGGCGGCGCTGCTCGAGACCGGCGGCTGGATCACGGGTGAGGGTGTGGACCGCACGTACCACATTGCCGACGAGACGCCGCTCGTGCCTGAGCCGGAGCTGTGGGATCCTGCTGATGCGGCCGGCCTGGTCGGCGAGCTGCGCAGCGAAGGGGCGGAGGTCATCGTTTCCGCCAGCGTCGAGGCGCACGCGCCGCAGTACGACCG
This sequence comes from Phycisphaerae bacterium, assembly GCA_050115495.1. Taxonomy (GTDB): domain Bacteria; phylum Planctomycetota; class Phycisphaerae; order UBA1845; family Fen-1342; genus JAAYXS01. The sequence goes on from JASFQK010000047.1 coordinate 25,806, forward strand.
CTATGACCTCGAAGGTGTCGCCGACGGCGTCGTGGACGTGCGCTACAACGGGCACAAGCCGTACTGGACACGCGACGGCGACCCTTCGCCGCCACCTGCCGGGGAATTCTACGCGTTCACGTTCCCGCGTATGGTTCGCGTCGACCGCGTCGTCTTCTATGAGGGCGATCTCGTCTACGCCGCCGTCAACCAGGACCCGTACACGGTGCAGTACTACGGCGGCTACTTCACGTCGTTGGCCGTCGAGGTGTGCCGCGGCGGGCAGTGGTTTGAGCCTCCGGCACTCGCGGCGAGCGAGCCGCTCGACCAATACCGTCCGCATCAGGTGATCGCGTTCGACTTCGCCCCGCAATGGTGCACGGCCGTGCGCATCCGCGGCGACGCCGGCGGCACCGAGCATTTCACGACGATTCTCGAACTGGAGGCGTGGGGGGCCGCGCCACCGCCGCCGACGCGGGGTGATCTCAACGGCGACGGGGCCGTCGACAACTTCGACATCAGCCCCTTCGTGCTCGCCCTGGTCGACCCCGCGGCGTTCGTGGCCGCTTACCCCGACGTCAATCCGTACATCGCCGGCGACATCAATGAAGACGGGGCGGTCGACAACTTCGACATCGCCCCGTTCGTGCACCTTCTGCTCGGTGGCTGAGCCCGCCTGCCGCGTCAGATCATCTTCAGGATGTGCTCGACCAGCTTGCGGATGCCCTCGTGCACGGCCGCCGGTCCCGGACCGAGCATGTACGCCGGCGTCGAGACGAGCTTGTGCTCCTCGTCGACGGTGATCTCGGTGGTGGGGCGGTCTTCGTGGACGCAGCCGGTGGTGGCGATGGCTTGGGCGACGCCGGCGTCGTTGCCGATGGTGACCCGAGCCTTGACGCCGCGAGCGCCGGCGACGCGGGCCAGCAGGGCGGGGGCGATGCAGATGGCCCCGATGGGCTTCTTCGCCGCCAACATGTCACCGATGAGCTTCTCCACCGCCGGATCGACCTTGCCTTTGGGCCCGTCGTCGGCGATGGTCGAGCAGTTCTTCGCCACGCCGAAACCGCCGGGAAGGATGAGGGCGTCGAGGTCGGCGGCGCGGACGTTCGCGACGTCCTGGATCTCGCAGCGGGCGATGCGGGCCGCCTCGTGCAGCACGTTCCGTTTCTCGCCGGTGGGCTCCTTCGTGAGGTGGTCCACGACGGCGGCCTGGGGGATATCCGGGGCGCAGCAGACGATGGTCGCCCCGTGCTGATCCAGCGTCAGCAGCGTGAACACCGCCTCATGAATCTCGGCCCCGTCGAGAAATCCGCATCCCGAGAGCAACACGCCGACCTTGGGCATCACAACCTCCTGTTCGCCGCTGAATCAAGTCTCTGGGTGGGGCGGGCGTCTCGCCCGCCGCTTTGGCTCTGCAATCCGAGTTCGTCGGGCGGGACGCCCGACCCACCCGAGACTAATGTACAGGCTCGGCCGCTACGGGTGCCACTGGTGGCTTGTCCACCAGTGCTTGGCCTTCTCCCCAGGCGACGTCGGCCACGGGGGGCCGGCGCTACCAGAGCCGGCGAGCCGACGCACAAGCGCCGGCGGGCCCGCGCTAGCAGCGCAGGCGGGCCGACGCTACTGGGGCCGCTACGGCCTGAATTCCGGCGGCAGTTCGTCCGACCGGTTCAGCCGCTCGTACGTCACGGCCAGCTCCCGCTTGAAGCGCATCAGGTCCATGAACTCGACGTGCCCGTCAAGGAAGAGCACCCACGTTCCCGTATCGTCCCGCACGCGCTCGTACGCCTGGATGTTCCGCCAGTCGTCCCTGCCGCTCTGACCGCCGATGAGGATGTACGGCTCCGGGTCGTCCGGAGCCAGCGGCGAGGCCAGCACTTCGTGGGTCAGTATGCCCTCGTCGATGAGCTGCTCCAGATTGTCGGGGTAGTGCTCGTCGTGGTCGTTGGACCAGATGTGGCAGCCCGTGCCGATCTGTTTGAGATGGGCGGCGCTGGTCACGGCCTTGGCCTGGTGGCGGGCATCCGCGAGCGCGGGCAGCATGACCGACGATCCCACGGCCGCGGCGCCGATCAGCGCCGTCAGCGGTATGCCGTGGCCCACGTTCGCGCAGAGGATGCCGTCCTTGTCCGTGCTCGACGTACCCACGTAGTTGCCAACCTTGGCGAGCTGCGCCGGCAGCGGCGGCATGACCTCCAGGTCCATCTCGATCCCGCACTTCGCCAGCATCGAGACGCCCATGGTCTGCAGGGCGGTCACGATCGGGTAGAGGCACCGGGCGTAGTACTTCGAATCGGCGTAGCCGATACCGAGCACGTCCTTGGGCAGGTGCGCCCGGGCGGCCTTGAAGGACGGGTTGTCGAGGATGCTCGGGCCGCGCGTCTTCGGGTTGATCTGCTGCAGCGCCGCGGCCACCGTCTGCGGATAGAGCGCCAGCACGAAGCGACCTTCGGTGAAGCACCAGGCTGGAGCGACCGGCGAGGGCAGGCCCGGCAGCAGCACGTAGTGGATCGTCACGCCGTCGCACTGCATCGTGCACTGCTTGACGGTGTAATCCTCTTCCTCTTCCAGGAAGTTGCTGAACAACGTGATGGACCGCGAGAGGATGTCCTGCAGCGCCTTCGCGTCGCGCACGTCGACGGCCAGCACCGTGCCGGTGCCCAGCAATCCGCCGTGCGCCGGGGCGTCGTACAAGGCCCACGTGTCGCCGAACACAGGCAGCAGGTCTTCCGTCGGTGAGAAGCCCACGACCTCCTTGGCCATGGCCATCGCCCCGTCCACCATGCTGCCGGCCTCGGGGACGAGCGTGGTGACGACGCGCATCGTCTCCATCCAGCACTTGTGCAGATCGAAGTTGTTGACCTGGAGGCAGTAGGCATCCTGCGGCACGATCTTCAGATCGTCGTCGGTGAGCAGCTCCTGCTCCCACAGCGTGAGCAGCCCGGTGCGCGGGCCGACCACGTGGGCGAAGATCATCGTCCGCGGCATGTTGTCGATGTCGTCGATGTGCAGGTACTTCGAGCGGACGGAGCTGATCCCCGTCTCGTCGAGCACCTGCTGCACCATGGGCGGTAGCTCGCCCATCATGGCCGTCGCGAACGCCTTGCCGCGCTCGACCGTGCGCTCCACGTTTCCGAACAGGCAGAAGTGATACTTGTCGAACTTCGCCCCCACCTTCCGCCGGTCGAAGCGCAGCTCTTCCGAATCGGCCAGCGTCGGCGCCGTGCCGTTCAGGCAGGCGATGACCTTACCGGCCGCCTCCTCGCCGAAGGTCAGGATGAAGTGATTGCGATGCAGGCCCCACAGGAACGCGTCCGGGGCGTGGGGCGGCTGCAACCTCTTCAGTGACACGCCCGCCACCGAGGCCGGCTCGACGTCGTCCTCGGCATTGACCGTCTCCAGGAACGTGGCGATGGCGTTCGTATATCCGCTGACCTGGTCGCCGGCCTTGGCCACCAGGGCCACCTGGAAACAGGGCTCGTTGTCAATCACGGACACGTCCAGCAGGCCGAGGCCCACCGAGCCCGTGTACGCCGGCACCAATGCCTTCAGCAGAGCGGTCACCAGCTCGGCGGCCTCGTCGTCGTCGAGCAGTTCCTCGAGTTCGTCCATCTTGTCGGCCAGTTGGCGGACCATGCGGATGTCCGGCGAATCCACCGCGTACCAGTCAGACCAGCCGATGTACAGCAGCGTGTCTGCCGGCATGGCCGCGGCCATATCCTTCGGTTCCGCCCCCTGGGCCAGGGGACAGGCGGCCAGCAGCAACACCGCCCCGATCAGTGGCCACGTTTTCCAGCCGTACCGCATCGCCGTCCTCCTTCGTGTCTTGAAGCCCGGGGCAGTCATACCAGGACCGCCACCCTCTGTTTCACTCTTTTTGAAACTCCGGAAACGACTGATAGTTGCTCTGGGTATCCGAACCCGTGGGCATTATATTCGCTGCCGGCAACCGGCAACACCGCTGTGAAGGGCCGTTCCATGGCGTGGCAGCTTGGCGTCGTGTCGTTTCTGAACTCCCGGCCGCTCATCGACGGGCTCGACGAAGACCCGGATGTTCGCTGCCTGTTCGACGTGCCCGCCGCCCTGGCCGCCCGGCTGGCCGCGGGTGAGGTCGATGCGGCCCTCATCCCGATCGTGGACGTGCTCCGCGCCGCCGGCCGCTACCAAGTCGTCTCCGACGCCTGCATCGGCTCCGACGGCGAGACGATGACCGTTCGCGTTTTCTCACGCGTCCCGCCCGAAGAGCTCACCACGCTCTGGGTTGACCCCGACTCGCATACGTCCGTGGCCCTAGCCCGCGTGTTGTGGCAGGAGCGCTTCGGCCGCCAACTGACGTTACAGCCGCTGTCGCCACTCAGCGCCGGCCTCGCCGGCGTCGAGGCGGCCCTGCTCATCGGCGACAAGGTCGTCGATCCCTCGCGCGAGCGCTTCCCCCACGAAATCGACTTGGGCGACACCTGGCGACAGCACACCGGTTTGCCCTTCGTCTTCGCCGTCTGGGCCGTCCGCGCCGGGGACGACACTCCCGGCGAGTCGCTCGCCACGTTGCTGTCCGAGGCCCGCGACCGCGGCGTCCGCCGGGCGGGCGAGCTCGCCGCCGCCTTCGGGCCGCAGCGCGGCTGGCCGGTCGACCTCGCCGTCCGCTACCTCAGGCAGTGCCTGACCTTCACGCTCGACGCGCGCCACGTCGCCGGCGCTGAACGCTTCGCCCGCTCCTGCGCCGCACTCGACCTCGTGCCGGCGCGCGCCGAGATCCCCTGGTCCGGACACGTTTCGGCCGCGGGGCCCGTCCGAACGCCATGAGCACGACCGACCGCACGTCGACCCCTCGCCTTACGGATGAGCAGGCCCTGCACCTGTACCGCGCGGCCTCGCTGCACGAACTCGGCCGCCGCGCCGCCGCTCGCACCGCCGAATTGCATCCCGAGCCCTATCGCACGTACGTCGTCGATCGCAACATCAACTACGCGAATGTCTGCACCGCCCGCTGCCTGTTCTGCAACTTCTCCCGCCAACCGGGCGACGATGCGGCGTACGTGCTCAGCTTTGTGGAGATCGGCCGCAAGATCGAAGAGCTGCTCGCCATCGGCGGCACGCAGATTCTCATGCAGGGCGGGCTCGTGCCGGGCGAGGATCACCCCAGCGGACAGGGCCGTCCCTTCTCGTGGTATCTCGAGCTGCTGCGCTTCGTCAAAACGCACTACCCGACGATCCACATTCACGCGTTCAGCCCGCCGGAGATCTGGGCGTTTCATCGTATGTTCGACATTCCGCTCGCCGACGTGCTCCGCCGACTGCAGGACGCCGGCCTGGACACGATTCCGGGCGGTGGGGGGGAGATCCTCGTCGATCGCGTGCGGCGGAAGATCGGCCGCGGCAAGGCGATGACGGACGAATGGCTCGGCGTCATGCGGGCCGCGCATCAGATTGGCATGAAGACAAGCTGCACGATGATGTTCGGGCACATCGAGACGATCCCCGAACGCATCGAGCATCTCCGCCGACTGCGCGACCTCCAGGACGAAACCGGCGGCTTCACCGCGTTCATCCACTGGCCCTTCCAGCCCGAAGGCACGCCGTTGGGTCGATGGTCCCAGGCGCCGGCGGCCGACACGGAGGTCGGCCGTTGCGAGGGGAGTCGTGAGTCTGTTGGCGACCGACGTCGGCCACGGGGGGCCGACGCTACAAAGACGGCCGGCACGGAGACCGGCCGCTACGAGGTGGCCGATCGGAACGACGCACCCGGTGTGCCACTGCTCTTGAGCAGTGCAGACTCCAGTGATTCTGCCGCTCTCGCCGCCACCCTCCGCCCCGAACCCGATGGCGAGCGCCTCTTCCTCGCCGACGCCGATGCATACTTGCGATTGCTGGCGGTCGCTCGTCTCTATCTCGACAACATCCCGAACATCCAGTCGAGCTGGGTGACGATGGGGCCGAAGATCGGCCAACTGGCCCTGCTCTTCGGGGCGAACGACATGGGCTCAGTGATGATGGAGGAGAACGTCGTCTCTTCTGCCGGCACGACCTTCCGCCTCAACGAGGAGCAGATCCGCCGACTGATCACCGACGCCGGCTGGACGCCTCGTCGGCGGGACCAGTACTACCGCCCGCTCGACGACCCGCCGACGGCGTCCGGCTGAAAACGGGGACTGGCTCCGCGCGCAGCATCGTCAGTTCTCGGCGTCACCCCGCACCGCGGTGCCTGTCCCCTTTTTCAGCGCCAGGTTCGCCAGACCGCGCTACCCCTCGAAGCCGGTCCGCCCTTTTTCCGCCGACGATGCCGATAGGGTGGGTGAGCTTGTGAATCAACCGGGGTGGGTCGGGCGTCTCGCCCGACATTCGTTGACTTCAGGGCGAGAATGGCAGGCGAGACGCCTGCCCCACCCGGAGTTGAGGATTGTCTCACAGGCTCAGCAGCCCGCGCTATACCTGACTGGGCGGGCCGAGACTTATCGGACGACGCAATGTCCCTGCCCGAACACGACCAACCCTTCGCCGCCATCCGGCCCTCGACCGCCGGCGCGTTGCTGCTGACGGTGCTGCTCATCGGCACGACGATTCGCTTCGCGGTCGTGCACCCGGTCCGCAACTACCTTGAAGACTTCCGTGCTTACTACGCCGCCGGCTGGGCCCTGACGCACGACGTCAACCCGTACGACATTGACACGATCCACGAGCGGCTGTTGCTGCCGGGCAAGCAGCCGGTGTACTACTACCCGTATCCGCCGCCGTCGCTGATCGTGCCGGCTCCGTTCAGCCTGGTGCCGTATCCGCTGGCACAGTTGCCGTGGTGCCTGTTCGCGATGGCCCTGGCCGTCATTTCGTTCTCGCTGCTGTGCCGCGCCGCCGAGCTGCCGCTAAGCTCGCCGGCGGGAGTGTTGCTCGGCTTCGCATTCTTCAGCAGCAGTTCTGTGTTCGAGCTGTTCCGCTGGGGGCAGTTCGACATGGTCGTGCTGGTGCTGCTGGCGCTGGCGGTGCTCGCCGCCACGCGGGCTCGTGTAGCTTTCGCGGGCGTGGCGGTCGCCCTGGCCGCACTCGCGAAAGTGACGCCGTGCGTGTACCTGGGCGTGTTCGTCCTCCGCCGACAGTGGCGGGCATTGTGGGCCGGCCTTGTCGCGATCGTTGCTCTGATGCTCGGCTCGTGGGCGGTCGTCGGCACCGACGGCTTCGCGAAGTGGCTGCACTGGCTCACCTGCAAGCTCGGCGGGATCGAGCACACCATCAGCCCGGAGAACATGAGCCTGCACGGCTACGTTTATCGGGCTTTCGTCGACCACCCCAGCCTGCATGGCCCGTCCATCCCCTGGGTCAATCTCGGCTCGGCCGCTGCCGCCATCGCCACCTACGGCGCCATCGCCGTTTTCGGCCTCATCACCGCCGCCTGGATCCTGCACCAGCGACGGGAACTGAACTCGGCGGAGGCGATCGCCGCGTGCGTGCCGGTCGTGCTGCTGATTGCTCCGATAACCTGGACGCACCACACCGTGACGCTGCTCATCCCGCTGGCACTGATCGTCGGCCGGCTGGCTCGCGTGCGGCGGGCGTGGCTGGACACGCTCTGGGTCGGGCTGATCCTGCTGCTCTGGACGGTCTGGCCGGTGCAGCGGTTCAACCTCGAACTGCCCGACACCGTCCGGCACCTGTTCGCCCCGACGGTCACGTACGCCATCGGGCTGACGTGGCTGTTCATGATGTGCCGGTACGCCGGCCTGCGTCGGCGGGGGACCGTCGTCGACGCGTGACCGTCGCCGCCGGTGCCGCCGGGCACTTGTTATCAGACCACGCCTGCCGCCCGTAATTCTCAGACCTTACTCACGCCCCGCCGCGCACGGCCCGATACACCGGCATGTCTGCGTCTGAATCGGCGTCCGTGGTGATCCCCCCGGCGTCTGCGGCGGCGCATGCCCGCCCGCTGACCCGCGCTGAAGCTGCGGAATTTGCCTGCGCGCTCGGCGTCCGGCCGGAGGCGATTCGTGCGCTCGAACGCGACCCCGCCGGCCCGCTCCCGCCGGAGATCGAGAACTACGACCAGCTCATCAGCGACCCGCTGAAGACGCGTCTGACGCTAAGCCCGGACTTCTTCGCCCGCATCAAGGCCGATCTCGCCCGGAAGATCGTCGCCCGGCACCTGCCGGACCGCGACGCCGGCACGCTGCGCGTTTTGGACGTCGGCTGCGGTACGGGCGCGCTCATGCGCTGCCTCGCGGAGGAGTATGGCGAGGTCCACGGCTGCGACCCGTCGTCGGCGATGGTGAGCCGCGCCGGCGACTGGGCCCGGCGGATGCCCGCGCCGACCGAGATCCCATTTCCGACGGGCACGTTCGACGTCGCGGTGTGCGCGTGCGTCTACCACCACATTGAGCCGCGCCTCCGGGCGCGCCATTTGGCGGAGATTCAGCGCGTTCTGCGCCCGGGTGGCGTGTTTCTCGTCTTCGAGCACAACCCGCTGAACCCGCTTACCCGGCGGATCGTCCGCCGTTGCCCGCTCGACGAAGGCGCCCGCCTCCTGCCGGCGTGGGAGACGAAGTCGCTCCTCCGCCGGGCTGGGTACCAGCACGTGCGCAACCGCTACTACCTGTTCCTGCCCGAGGTGCTCTACCGGCGAGTGGGTATCCTGGAGAGCCTGCTCAGCTTGACGGCGTTGGGCGGCCAATACTGCACGTCCGCCGTCGCCCCCGGCGTCATCCCCATCCCCAGCCGCTTCATCCCCGACCTCCGCCTCGCCGCCGCCGGCAGCGGGCGGTAGCGTCCCGCCGTCATCGCCTCCATCCGCGTAGGGCGGGTTTCACGCGCCGGCTCGTCGTGCGCCGCAATCGCTCGGGGCACAATTCACGCCGCCGATCGTGGCCTGCAGGCTGCGCGGCTCCACATGGCAAACAGCACGCGACACACGATGTGGTCTTAGACAGTTCGTCACAGCACGGAGGCTGTCAGCCAAACCACATCTTCGCGGAGACTTCACCAGGTACTGTCTCCGTGTTCATTTTCAGGAGTCATAATACTGAAGTCAGAACGCGCCACGGCAAGCCAAACAAGGAGTCACATCATGTACGTGGCCGACGCTATTCTGGTGATGCTTGTCCTCCTGTTCCTGCTGGTCGTGGCAGCCGTCACGAAGGTTTCGGCTCGCTTCCGTGTGTTCTTCCGCGAGCAGGTTGGGCGACTCATGCCCAGGCACGCTCGGGACGGGATCCTCCAGGCGTTCGAGGACTACGAGGAAGACTACGGCGCGAGCCCGCTGAGCAGCTACATCTGGCTGGTGTTCTCAGCGATCGGCTCCTATCTATGGGAGCGAGCGCATAACCACTACAAGTATGGGTTCTTCGCTGTCGTCCTGGCCGCCACCGTTGTGATGACGATTTGTTCGGCGATGTTCGCCGTACGCTCGGCGACCGCGTGGTACGCGCAGGTGTGGATCCCGGCCGGCATCTTCATGGCGATAACGGTGCGCTGGCCGGCGTATGGTGTTCTGCTGGCGATCGCAAGCGCGTGGATCTGTGGGGTGGTCCAGCCGAGTGTCTGGCACGCGACGTGGGTGCTGCCGAATCTCGTGCAGGCCGTCTTTCTCGTGTGGTTGTATCACTACCTGGGCTGGCGCATCCGCGACATCACGCCTCTGAATATTGCGCGTTTCGCGTTCATGGTGCTAATCGCATCGATGGTTGGCGGGTTGTGTGGGGCATGGGCGGGGACCATCCATGACCTGCTGACCGGTGGGGTGTGCATCGGGACCGGGTTCGAGGCATGGGCGCAATGGACATGGAGCGATTTGGTCGGGACCCTGCTGGCCGCGCCCTTTGTCTTCGCGGGCTACCCGTGCGGGACCGAACGTGACGTAGATCAGCCGAAGCGCTCGTGAGACACGGGCAAGAGGCCCACTCGCCGGAGCATGCTGATGCCCGGCGAGGTCGTAGCGAAGGAGCTGGAGACAACGCATGACGCTAACACATAAAATGTTCCTGGTCTTGAGTGAAGTATCTGTTGAGGAGGGTCGGCACGCCTACGCCATACACAAGGCATTGAACCGAGAACATCTTCCCGCATGGCTACGCCGGTCGTTTCTGGCGCCGGCAATCGGCAGCACGTACGGGGCCATCGAGGAACTGCTGCATCGAAGGCTGATTTACACCAGGTCGAGGTTGATCCGTGGAAACGCCCGCAACGTGTACTTCATGACGGCGGAAGGGCGGCGCGTGTTGTCGCAACTCTGGGCGTACCTGGAGGAGCACAAACCCGGCAGACTGTTCAAGGGAAGACATGGCGCAACGGAGGCAGGGGGATAGGACAACGGCGGGCGGTGGAATCAAGCCCCGGGTGAGCGGATGGACGCTTGGCGGCCCTTCGCGAAACCCGGGGACATGCCCCGCCCCCAGCGCCAAGCCTGCGCAATGGGCCGTGCTGCGTTCCGTCGCCCGCTGCGCGGGCTGAAGAGGGGGGCATGATGCGCCTGACCCCGGGTTCCGTCCGCCGGTGACGGTGCATTGGGGATGCGGTCGTTGTTGCCGGCTGGTGATCGGTTGCGCATAGTGTGCCCGTTCGACGGCGGACTCCACCCGGGGCTACATTCCGGGGCCCTTCGGGACCATAAGTGGGACACGCATCGGCACGGCCGGGTACCAGTCCCGGCGGGACGGCTGAGTGTAGCCCGGCACGCAGTGCTGGGACCGCGCGACCGCTCTTTCCTTCAAGTCCCGGCGGGATGACTGAGCCCATTGCCTCGGCATCACACCGTTTCGCTGGCGTTCCGCACGCCTTGCACATTCCTCATCCGTCCCAGTCCGGACAGCGCACGTCGCACACGCGACAACCGGCGTCGCACCACTTCTGTTCTGCCGCCAGCGCCTGGGCTTCGCGCTGCACTTTTCCCAAATACACATACACGAGCGTAGCCATGAACAGAAGGACGAACGCCGGCGCCGTACCGAAGATCGACATGGCGACGAGCGTTGCGACCTGATTCGACTGGCCCATGAGGCTGGATGTTGGTAACGCCGTGCCCGGAGCGGACGCGGTGATGCCGGCTGTGAGAAGCGATAGCATGGCGGGCCAGAGCGGAATGAGTTGCGCGCCGGCGAAGAGCAGGCCGCAAAAGGTCAGCTCCTGCATAACGGCTCCCCATCGTTCTGTCGGTACACGCCGAAGGAGCGTGCTGCAGTACCAGCAGAGCGCCGCCAACAACGGCCACGCGAGGCACTGCCACGTCAACGCTACGATGCACTGCCAACTGCCTTCGGCCAGCAGCGCCCAGCTGCAGACCGGCAGCAGGCAAGCCCGGCGTGTCAGGCGTCTGGACCAGTGATCGGCGGCGAGCCCGCGCAGGTCAGGCTCACGCCAGGTGAAGACGTAGGTGCCCGCGAACAGGAGGGTCAGTGCGCACGCTGCGGACACGGCCGCCGTTGTCAGCGTGGCCATGCCAGCGGATTGCGTTGCACCGTCCAGCACCAGACTGGCCCAGCCAATCCCGGTGAAGACTACGGGGACCAGCGACGCCAAGCCGGCGGCCAGCAGGAGGAGGCAGCCGACCCGAAGCCGCCGGAGCCAGCGCGCGTCGGCCAGGGCGAGACGCTGTCCACCGAGCGCGCGTTTCACCGGCGTACCGCACTCCGGGCAACGCTCCGCCAGCCGGTGGCCGCGCAGGTCGTAATCACACGCCACGCAGCGGATGCCGATGAGGTTGCCACTGTGCAGGGCGACCCGTAGCGCGGAGCCATCGGCCAGTTCTGGCGGCGTGGTCTCGGGCGCGCGGTATGCGACGTCAAGAAGAGGCGCGATCAGGCGAATGATGGGGTTGCGACCACAGTGTTGGTGGACGGCCACCGCGATCTGCTCTGCGATGTGTTCGGGCGACTCGTAATAGATGTCCTCGATGAGCCGATGTCGGCCCTTGCCGGAGTTGCTGGTCTTACCGAGGGTGCGGGTGACCTCGTTGCCGTCGCGCTTCTCTGATGGACGCAGAAGCAGCCGGATTCCGCGGTGCCCGGCACGGCGCCAGAGGCCTTTCCTGGCGGATCTCAGCATTGAGGTCAGGCGAATCTCGATTTCCTCAATGTCCGCCAGATTGGTGCTCTGCAGTGTTCCCCAGCGGGAACGCACGTGAAGCTCTTTGGACTGGATAGCGACGTGTCGCGGAAGCAGGTAACAGCAGATGAAGCTGGCGATGAGGAGTAACGGGAGCACGCACAAAACACAGAGCCAGGCAGACACAACCGGGCCATCGAAGAGCAGCGATACGGACAGCACCAACGCCAGTGGGGTGGTCGCCAGGGTTGCTTGCGTGAAGGCGGCCACCGCCTTGCCTGTGCTGACACGTGCGATCACGCGTTCGGTTTCGTTCGGATCCGTACCACCCATCACTTCGCCCCGCGGGGTGCTCAGCGTGCGTGCCGCCGGCGGCGTGCGGGGCCGAAGCCCCTCGACACTCCCGGGCGCGCCGCCGACGCATGGTACCGCATTGCTGCTCCGGCGGGGTAGTCTCCTTCCGGCGGAGGGTACGGACTGCTGGGCGCGGCCCGGACACGCGGTTTCCGGCCCAGGGCTCACGGCTGACGGCGAGGCGAAGACGTCTGGTGTCCCGGCGCACCGGGAGACGCTGTGGAGACGTCGGCCACAGGGGGCCGGCGCTACAAGACGTCCGGTGCGGAGCCCGGACGCTACCGGCTGATGGCTAGGCGAAGACGTCCGGTGCAGAGCCCGGACGCTACGTATTGGCGACGCGACCGGGCGGGGGGCTGGCCGGGCGGGTATGATAGGGTGGGACGTGGGGCAGGGCCGGCGGCGTGGACGCCGCGCGGGGGGCGGTCGTTGGGGCAGGGTTCTGCGGTCGGACGATGGCGAGGAAGATCAGAGTCAAGCAATCGTCGGTGGCGGTGTCGGTCGTCGTGGCCGTGTTGACGTTCCCCATCTTCTGCGCCGAACTGGGCTTCCTGGCGACGGTGGCGGGCGCGGGTATCGACAGTGTGCTCGACGACGTCGGCATCCACCTCGGTGCGGTGGGATGGAACATCGTCATCCTGGTTCTCAGCGTCGCCGTGCTGGCGTCCGCGGGATTGCTGTCGCGGCACGTGTACGTCACGATGCGCTGGAAGAACGCCGAAATCGGCGGGCGATATTGTGTGCAGTGCCAGTATGACCTGACCGGCAACGTCAGCGGACGCTGCCCGGAGTGCGGATTGGAACTGACGGATGACGGCGGGGCGGAGAGGAGCTGAGTGGGGCGGGCCGAGCGGCTCGAGCCGGTTCCAGATGTTCTTGGGCAAGTCGGTGATCAGGACAATGCCGAGGACGGTCAGGGTTAGGTATTCATCTGTGTTGGCGTCGCTCCTTGTCGCCGCGATGGTGTTCCTGTGCGTCGGTGCGGCGACGTTCTACGTGATTGCCCTGGTGACGTTCACGATTGCCGAGCGGTTCGGCCTGATCAATCTCTATGCCTACCGGACACTGACGGTGATGCTTGCGGGCACATTATGGAGTGTGTCGCTCGTGTTCGCCGGTTTGCTGGCACGGCGCGCCTACGCCCTGATGCGCTGGCAGGACGCCGAGCTCGGTGGGCGGTATTGCGTGCAGTGCCGGTACGACCTGACCGGCAACGTCAGCGGACGATGCCCGGAGTGTGGGTTGGACCTGACGGACGACGAGGATCCGGGAAGAGCATGAATACGGCGGCGTCTTGGCGCATTGCACATGTCCGCCGCACACCGGCCTGCTGGAAGGGACCAATAACAGAATCAAGGTCATCAAACGAATCGTGTACGGCTACCGTGACGACGAGTACTTCTTCCTCGTAATCCGAGCCGCCTTCCCCGGAAAAGCCGGATGAACCTGGTATCCAGGCGACGCGCCCGATTGACCCGCCAGCTTCCGGTGCCGTACTATACAGCCTCGTTGGCTGCGGGAAACGGAAGCCGGTGAGAATCCGGCGCAGTCGCGCTACTGTGATCGGGATGCCAATCGGGGCAGACCACTGAGATATCCGCGAGTTCTCGCCCTGAGGACCTGCGGCAAAAATCTTGGGAAGGCCACCCGCTGAGAAACCCGAAAGCCAGGAGACGCCCCGTAGCTGGTTCGGTCACGGCCTCGCGTGAAGGCTGCGAACGGCTCGGGCGTCCGCCATCCCGGCTCCCCCAACCCTTCGCAACTCGGTGACGCAGGCCCGTCCTGGTTGGCTTCCGCGCGATACGGAAGCGGAAAGGCATGCGACATGCTTACGCACACGCTCGGTTTTCCCCGCATCGGTACACAGCGTGAACTCAAACGAACGCTTGAAGGCTACTGGGCCGGCACAAAGGACCTGGGGTACCTGCAGTCGATCACCCGCGACTTGCGGCAGGAGCACTGGCGCCTTCAGCGCGACGCCGGCGTCGATCTCATCCCCGTTGGCGATTTCTCGCTCTACGACCACGTCCTGGACGTGACCGCCATGCTCGGCGCCGTGCCGGCGCGCTTCGAGTGGAAGGGGGATCGCGTCGATCCGGCCACGTACTTTCGGATGGCGCGCGGCGGAGACAATGTGCCAGCCATGGAAATGACCAAGTGGTTCGACACCAACTACCACTACATCGTCCCCGAACTACATCCCGGCCAGTCCATGCGATTGGCATCGATGCAACTCCTGGAACAGACGGAAGAGGCGATGGCAGCCGGCTTCCGAGCAAAGCCCGTACTCCTGGGGCCGTTTACATATCTCAAGCTCAGCAAGCCGATGGTCGCTGGTTTCAGCGCATTGGATCAACTGGATGTGATTCTGCCCATCTATCAGCAGATGCTGCGCGCCCTCGGCAAGCGGGTCGAATGGATCCAGATCGATGAACCGGCCCTGGTGCAGGACCTTTCCGAGAAGGAGCAACTCGTATTCCGGCTTGCGATCGAACAACTGACTCGCGCCGCTGGTCAGGCCCGGATTCTGTTGGCCACATATTTCGGGGCGTTGGGCGCGAACACGACATTGGCCTGTATGCCTCAGGTGGGGGCTGTGCATGTTGACCTCGCCCGTGCGCCCGAACAGCTCGACGAAGTGCTGAAGCACCTGGCCGACGATCAGGCACTTTCCCTGGGTATCGTGGACGGGCGCAATATCTGGCGCGTTGACGCCGATATGGCGCTGACGCAGATTCAACGTGCCGTCGATGCGCTCGGAATCGATCGCGTCATGCTGGGTTCTTCGTGCTCTCTGCTGCACGTGCCGATTGATCTCGGCACGGAGTCGCGGTTGGACGCCGAAGTCAGATCGTGGCTGGCGTTCGCCAAGCAGAAGTGCGGTGAATTACGAATGCTCGCGGACATGGCCATTGGGCAGGATGTTGGCGCTGCGTTGGAACGGAATCGGGCGGCATGGCAATCCCGGCGCAGCAGCACGCGCGTTACCAATCCAGCGGTTCGCGAGCGACTGGCGAACTTGAGCAGTGACATGTTCTGTCGGCGATCGCCGGTCGAGAAGCGGAAGCCCGTCCAGCAGAAGCGACTGGGCCTGCCGCTGCTTCCCACGACGACGATCGGCTCGTTCCCCCAAACACGGGAGATTCGGGTGACGCGGCGGCAGTTCAAAGCGAACGAGATTTCGGCGGATCAATACACCGCCGCAATGCACGGCTTCATTCGCGACTGCGTCGAACAGCAACATCAGCTCGGCCTTGACGTTCTGGTGCATGGCGAGCCGGAGCGCAACGACATGGTGGAGTACTTCGGTGAGCAGCTCGACGGGTTCTGCTTCACGTCGAACGGCTGGGTGCAGAGCTACGGCAGCCGCTGCGTCAAGCCGCCGATCATCTTCGGCGACGTGCAGCGCCCACGGCCGATGACCGTCGATTGGATCAAGCACGCCCAGTCGCTGACGGACAAACCCATGAAGGGCATGCTCACCGGTCCGGTGACGATTCTCTGCTGGAGTTTCGTGCGCGACGACCAGCCGCGGCGCGACACCTGCATGCAGCTCGCGCTGGCCATTCGCGACGAAGTGTTGGACTTGGAGCGGGCCGGCGTACAGATCATCCAGGTCGACGAAGCGGCCCTGCGCGAGGGCCTGCCGCTACGGCGATCCGATTGGAACGAATACCTGACGTGGGCCGTGGATGCATTCCGCCTGGCGACGACCGGCGTGCGGGACGAGACCCAGCTTCACACGCACATGTGCTACAGCGAATTCAACCAGATTGTGGGCTGGATCGCCAAAATGGACGCCGACGTAATCAGCATCGAATCCAGCCGCAGCAAGATGGAGCTGCTTCAGGCTTTCCGGCAATTCGAATACCCGAACGACATCGGGCCGGGCGTCTACGACATTCACAGCCCACGTGTGCCATCCGTAGAGGAAATCGCATCGTTGCTCTCGGCCGCAGCGCAAGTCATCCGGCCAGAGCGGTTGTGGGTCAATCCGGATTGCGGCCTGAAGACCCGCGGCTGGCCGGAAGCGATTGCATCGATTCAGAATATGGTGGCGGCTGCCAGAGCTGTTCGGCATGAATTCCAGAAAGTGTCGTGAACAGCCTCCACGCGGGGGGAAGCAAACGCCGTAGGGCGGGTTTCACCGCCGATTCGCACGAGCAGCGGGCACCGCCGGACGGATCGAGTCAGCGTAGCGGACGATCGGCGGGCCGAGCCCGTCACACATGCGGACGTGCATCGTCACGGTGGGATGATGGCGAGGAAGTACAGGGTCAAGCGGGCATCGGTAGTGACGTCACTGGCCGTGGCCGTGCTGGTCTTTCCGTTTGCGTTCATTGCCGTCGGCGGGCTGTTGCTCGGCATTGGCGCCCTTGTGCTGCCGGTGATGTTGAACACGGGCATCCAGGGCAACGGGTCGTTGGCCGACATCATCATTTGCGTCGCGGGCGGGCTGCCGCTTCTGGTGGCCGGGCTGGTGTCCTGGTGGATGTACGTCACGATGCGCTGGGAGGATGCCGAGGTCGGTGGGCGCTATTGTGTTCAGTGCGGCTATGACCTGACCGGCAACGTCAGCGGGCGCTGTCCGGAGTGCGGGCTTGCTCGGGCCGGCGACAGCCGGGCGGCGGACGGGCAGCCGCCGGGTTGAACCCGCGCCGCCGGTGCCCGTACGGGTTGATGGTGAGACGATGGCCAGGAGGATCAGAGTCCAGGGTGCATCCGTGCTGGCGTCGCTTGCCGTGGCTGCGCTGGTGTTTCCGTTCTTCGCTGGACTGACGTACTACGTGATGGCGCAGGTGGTCAACAGCTTCGCGGACAGGCTCTTCCCCCCCAGGTGGTCGCCTCCTGATTGGGTCGGAATGATCCTGGTCGGCGTTGTTCTGGGCCTGCCACTGCTGCTGGCCTACCTCGGATCGCGATGGGTATACAGCATCATGCGCTGGAAGGACGTCGTAATCGGCGGGCGATACTGCGTTCAGTGTGGCTACGATCTTACGGGCAATGTCAGTGGACGATGTCCCGAGTGCGGCTTGGACCTGACGGACGGCGAGACCGCGCCGAACGGAGCGACCGGCGAAGTTGAGGCTGACGGATAGGCAATGCCGAGACTGTAGGGCGGGTTTCACCCGCCGGTTCGTGCGATGGGCCGTTGCCGCCGACTGTGCCGAACCGGCGTGACGAACGATCGGCGGGCGAAGCCCGCCCGCGTGTCCGGCCGATTGGTGAGGCGATGCCGAGGAAGATCAAAATCGCGCGGACGCCGGCGATTGTGGCGCTCGGCTTGGCGGTGCTCGCCTTTCCGTTCGCGTGCGCTGCGGCGGGCGTGCTCACGATTCCGATCGTCCTGGCCGTCGCGCCGGTGGTGATGGCCATCGGCTTCTTCGCCGGCGCGGCCCCGGACGAGGTTCTCTATTACACGATCGGGGGTGCGATGTTGCTGGCGGCGGCGCTGATGTCGTGGCGCGTGTACGCTGACCTGCGCTGGGAGACCATCGACAACACCGGGCGTTATTGCCTGCGGTGCGGCTATGACCTGACGGGTAACGTCAGCGGGCGATGTCCGGAGTGCGGGCGGGAGCTGACGGACGACGAAGGCGCAGCGAATGGGTCGCGCGTCGGGTCGTAGCGGTAGGGCGGGTTTCACCCAATGGTACTAACCTTGGTCTTGACAGAATAGAGTCCTCGCTGATCTAAGTTGGTTATTGAGCAAGACTTAGTCAGGAGGACTCGCCGATGTTCACGGATGAACACAGACGTATCGTATGGGA
>JASFQK010000048.1:0-42855 GCA_050115495.1 Phycisphaerae bacterium
TCGCGTCGTTACTCTCGTGCATCGGCGTACTCCTCTGCCCAGCGTGGGCGGCTCGGAACCAATCTTGATCCCGAGAGTACGCCGCCTTTTTTCATCCCGCCATCAACGAAATTCGGTTATAGCTCCGTCTCAGGCAAGTCAGACAGGTCAGGCAAATCCGACAAGTCGTATTTGCAATGTGAGGAGAGTTTCGCTCTATATGTCTTTTCTTCATCTTCCTTGAAACCAGAAAACAGCCATCCCCATTGCGACCGAAGGTCGCTCTTATCCGTCCCTACTCTCTCACTGTTGACTATCTCTTCCGTGGGCTTGCTATATAGAGTACTTGTGTACCATACCCCCCCCTGCAACGATACGAGTTGGCGAGATCTGAGACCCAACTCCCCTTGGCGAGAATGCTTATCAGCCCGCATGATGCCAGTCGCTTCACCCACTTATGAACAGTCTTGAGGTTGAGACCGACAGCGTAAGCGATCTTCCTCAGCGCCACGTAGAAGCGGTTGCTGTACCAGCGCGCCAGGTCGTCGAGATATCTCGCCACCCGATGTAGATTGTCACGAGCGAGCACTCGGTTGTGGTCGTTGAGATCACTCAAGATGAGACGTTCCTGTAGCGGTGACAGGAGTTCTGTCTCGGGCGTCAAATTGGAATGTATAATCGTGGTGATCACGATGCTTCACACTTTGGATCAGGGCGGTCCCCGATGGATCGCCCTTTTCTATTGGCATCTCTTCACAGTCAACGCCATGAACAAAAAATGCCGCAGTCGATGCGGCGACTGCGGCGGCGTCTGTGGAGACATCTGAAAAAGAAATCTGTTTTGCATCTCCACAAACGGCGGCTCCGCATTGCCGCTTGCTATACCTATATACTTCTGCGTCGGCGACGAAAATCCTTCCCCAAAATGGAAAAGTTTTTTCGTGGTTAGTGTCGTCAGTGGGGATCGTCGGGGTCGTGGTTGTCGTATTCGTCACTATATTATACAAGGTCCGTGGCGAAACTGACGCAAAAATCTGCCGTGGGCACAGAAATCGGGGCGTGATGCCGCTAAACCTATTTGACCGCCCGCATCAGGGTCGTGCGGGCGATCTCACGGTCAGCGGCCCGCAGGGCAGCGACGAAATCGTCTAGGGTAGGGGCGAGCACCTTGGTATGGCTGCCCGCCTCGAAGCGGACGAAGATCGTCTCGCCACCGAGTTCACGATGGACCACGGCGATGCGTGCTCCATCGGGGCGACGGAGTTTGTGGTCGTTGCAAACGATCTCTTTCCAAACGAGACGGCATCGTTGGCGAGCGTCGGCGGGGGTGATCAGGCGTGACAGATAAGCCCGCAGGCGGCGGACTTGTTCGGGGGTGACGGCGAAGCGGTCACCGTCGTCGATGGTGATCTGCCACCCGTCGGTAGTCTCGTTGCTCGTTATCCGCTTCGCCATGCGATGAGGATAGCGGCGGGCGTCTGGAGCGCCCAGCGCTCTTGACGCCTGCGGCTGCGAGGGCGAAGGTCTTGTAGTGGCGAAACCTGATCAGCGGAGATGCCGAGATGCAAGACTTTGAATTGGAGTTGCTCAAGCGCTTGAAGAAATTCAGCGATTCGGCAGATGAAGGCGCGCTCAGACAGGCACATCAGAAGATTGTCGAAGAATCGGCGCAATGGACCACGGATCAGAAGTGACTGTTTCTTTTGCAGGTTGATGCGATGCTGATCCCTGTCGGAAACGTATCGACGCTTCCCCCGCTTAGGGACGTGGTGAAGCACGCCATCACCTTCACGGGCGACCCCAACCGCCCCTTGCCAACGTGATCCGTGGCAGGCGTGACGGACTGGCGGCAATGCTACCACGACCGCGCCAACGCTGCCAGAACCGCCCCTGACGCCCATCCCCATGCGGACCCACCGCCCGACCACGCCACGTCCGGCAGAAGCGATCTATGCCGTCCTGGCGTGGACCGCTTGCCGACCTACCAGGGTTGGGGTATGCTTCTATTGCCCTGATATCCCGCTTCGGTGAGGGAAAATATTAGGGAAAATATTCGCCAGACAAGTGACGTAAGTCCTTGTCAGATAAAGGCGGGCGTAATTCAGTGGTAGAATGCCAGCTTCCCAAGCTGGACGTCGTCGGTTCGAATCCGATCGCCCGCTTTTGAATGGAAGTGCCTATCAGGCCTGGGCTTACGAGCCCGGGCCTTTTTGCTGGGAAGGGCCAAAAACGAATGCCAGCTTGCAGAGTTGGTCATTAGTTGGTCAGTCCGACCCATTTTCAGTCTCCGTCGCCTCGTCGAGCGCCATCTCCAACGCCCGGCAGGCGCGCTGCATCAACTCCGGCTCCACCTGCACGTAGAACCGCCGCGTTGTGCGGATGTCGCTGTGCCCGGCGAGCTCTTGCACCACGTGCATCGGCATCGCCCGGGACAGGTTCGTGCAGAAGCTCCGGCGGAGATCATGCATGCTGCACTTCGGCAGCCCCGCCTTGCGGCGGATGGCATTGAAGTCGCGCCAGACGTTGTTGCGCTCCATCCGCTGACCGGCGTTCGGTCCCTTGCCGATCACGAACAAGTACACTCCACCCAACTGTGCGCCCGCTTCTTCGGCCATTGGCTCTTCGGCAGCGGCTTGCCCGAGCGATCTTTGGGAACTGGACCATAGTAGTTGCGGTAGATACCGACCTTTTCTATCGCCATCATTGGGCCTCCGGACCCTGCCCGGGTCCATGGGCCACCAAATGACGACTGACCATGGCGGCCAGTATATTCGTCTCGGTTCAGGGTTTCCGCGCCGAGGTCATCGAGCAATTCAACGGTCGAGGAGCCAACATCATCTTGATCGATGGGACCCACCTGATCCACGTGCTGGAGGGTCGGATGGACCTCCGGGAGATGCTCAAGCTCGTGATCGACAAGGCGGCACAAGAGGGCGTCGTATACTCGACGCCGTGGGCGACGAAAGGCGGGGCTCAATAGATGCTATGGGATGCCGTCCTCGTTGATGACCTTCCAGTCACCACCAACCTCCTCATACTTACACGCTTGTACGTCCGCCATTTTCCTGATTACCTCCGAGCTACACGCTCATGCGTCGGTTCGCTCACCTCGTCGGCGAACCGACCAGACGGACTCAAAGTGCCCTTCGCACCCGGGCGGCGGGACAAGCCAGTTGAGCGGATCCCTCGATAAACGTTTAGGACCGGGCTTCAGCAAGGTCCGACCCGCCCATGGCGGGGAGACGTTTACGATCAGGGATCTGCGTGGTGTCCCGCCGCAATAACCGGATGCGCAGAGATCGTAGTTGAGACGAAGCAGCAACGGGGTCTCGCAGACAGCCGAACGGTGTCGGCGAGGGCCCGTTGCATGTTGAGCGGCTAAAGCCACCGCTCAACTGACACACGAAACCGATCCATGAACGTCTCCGCATCGGCAATCGCTGCCAGTTCTCGCTTCACTGCTTCTTGCTCATCGAGGGGCAGCAGCCTGTCCAATCCGTAGCAGATCAGCAATTCGTCGTGCGATCCGGAGATCCGCTTGATCTCTTCACGCAGGAACTCCGTGATCGCCTTGAGCTTGTACGGGTTCATTTTCATTACCTCCGGCCGAGGACCGTTCTACGGCGGCTCGTCCACGCGAAGCGAGCCGCCGGGACGCCCGTCAGCGGAGGGCCACCAAGCGAACCTCTCGATAAAGCTTCCAGCGAAGGCCGAGCCGTCAGGCGGAAGATTTACGAAAGGAGGTTTGCGGGCCCGGAGCGGACCTTCCGCGGCGCAGGGGCGTCAGCCGATCCGAACAGAGGAGAAGATCCAAGAAGAGGCCTTCCGTCTCCCACTGGGAAGATCCGCAGCAGCGAGGCGCACCATCTCCCCCATATAGTCGCTTTTTCCGAGGCCGCGTAACTCCTTGTCGGATAGATGGTTGCGCGTGTCTGTGCGGTGCCTTTGTTGGACGTTTCGGATCGTCACCACTCGGATAAATGGACAGGTCGGCGCGGTTTCTTGAGCGATCGAAGCCGCTTTTGTGTATCTTTGAGTGTTTCGACGTCGCCGGCAGCCAAGGAGTCCGAGCCGCCACCCCCAAAGCCCTGCTGTGTTGGATGCAGGTCCATCCGAGCAGTGCTCATCGTGATGGTCACCTGCTGACTCGCTATCTTGGCGCCGGCGCAAGCACGCGTACAGTGCCTTGAATTGAGTCGTTCTTGTCCACGATGATCGCTGGAGGGGACAGAGGAATGGCCGTAGCAACGCCTGCACATTGTCGCATATCGCTCGGGTTCGATGTCGGTTCGCGTCGGGTCTTTGCCCGTTCGGATACGGGCAGCGTGCACGAGGCGAGTCTCAGCTCAGAAACCGAAGCCGATATCCTGGACCGCCTGGTGCGCATCAGCCCGACGGGGTTGCGGCTCCGTGGAGCTCATGGCGACCCCCCAAATGCGTCCGATGGCCAGTTCCCCGCCCGCAGCCCTAGGGCAAGCGACGTTGAATGGCTGGGTGGTGTGCTGGGCTCGCTCCTGTTCGGGGGGGAAATCGGGCGGGAGACTCTGGGACGACTGCACGACGCGCGCCAGCAGGGGCAGTACCTGTGCGTTCACATCGCGACCGATGACCCGTTCCTGCGGCTGCTGCCGTGGGAGACAGCGGTCCTCCCTGAGGGGGGAAACCCATCGATTCCGGTCTGCTGGTCTGAGGACGTCGCAATCGTCCGGTGTGACGCCCCGGTCACAGCTCGCAGCTTAACGCTCGCGGGGACGTTGCAGGCCTTGATGGTCATAGATGATCCGGGATACTTCGAGACGGATGCGTGGGGACTCCGGAGCTTCGTGCAATCCTCTGCCCGGAACGTCCACGTTGCGGAGCCGTTGGTGGCCCTTTCCTGGGCTGACGTCGCGGCGCGACTGACGAATCGCGAATCCAATTGGCACGTCCTCATCTATGCCGGCCACGTCGCAACGTTGGAGGGGCTGAGCTTTCGGGGTGATCTTGTGACCTGCGACGACTTCGTCGGTAGGGCCGTGAGCACCAACTCGGATCTGCGGTGCGTGGTGCTGCTGGGGTGCTCCACATGGGAGGTGGTGGCACGGCGATTCCTCGAAACGGGCGTACCGGCTGTGCTCGGAACCAATTTCTACCTGCCCACCGGGTTACCACGAATCGGCCTCGAGCCGTTCCTTTCGCGGCTGGCCGAATCTGGCCGGGTGGATGACGCCTTTCAGTTGCTGAAACGCTCTCTGCCTCGCGAGCACCAAGCGACGCCGATTCTGTGTACTGGCACGGAGAACATGCGCCTCTTCCGAATCGGCGAGCCAACGGCTTCACTCGGAGATTATGCGCGTGGCCTGCGTGACAAGCTCGATAGACTGGAACTGCTCGGTATCGGCAGCGAGGGATTGCGCGAGGACCTGTACCGACCACGGAAGCTGCTTGAACCGGATGCAGCGAAGCAACAGAAACCAGCAGAGGATGAGCATCAAAGCCTCAGCCCACCGAAATCTCAGAGGCAGCTTTTGACCGAGCTCTTGAGGCCGGCATCTGCTCAGAAGCTATGCGTAACAGGGGAAGCCGGGTCAGGAAAATCCACTTTGCTCGATCATCTTGCGTGGGAGCTCGCCCGACGGTTTCTCGATAACCCGGGTGTTCAGCCGCGGCGGATCCCTTTCCGCGTAAGTTTGTCGTCATGGAAAGGAGAACGACCGGAAACGCTCAAGGACATGATCTTGGCGAGCGTCGGCCAACTTGATGCCTCTATCATCACGGAGATCCTCGAAAGCGGTGAAGCGGTACTGCTGCTCGATGGGCTTGACGAAGTCGGTTTGACGCAGCGCACGTCTTTGATTGAGTGGACTGACACGCAACTTCAGGAAGAATCACTGCGCCACAATTCGGTCGTGCTAGCTAGCAGACCATGGGCCCTGACCCACTCCGCACTACGCCGGTTCAGAACGAATCGACTGGCGCTCTTGGACCTTGGCAGGCGGGATATCGAGGGTTACATCCACAGCTACTATGGCGACCCAGATCAGGCTCACCGCATTGCCCGGCAGATTGCCAGTGCGGCAGCGACGTTTGAGTTGGCAAAGCGTCCCTTGTTCCTGATGCTGCTCTGCTTTGTTGGTGAGCAAGGCGACACGACGCTGCCAGCGACCGAAGGTCACTTGTTGGAGACTGCCCTGCGTCAGCTCCTGGAGAGGCGCGGCTTGCCCCGGGAAGCATCGCTTCGCCTGTTAGCGAGTTTGGCGTGGATTTCTTGGCACGGCGACCAGGCCGAAATAACGGAGCATCGGGCCCAGCAGTCCATCCTCGAGTCGATGCAGACTGACCAACTGGTGGCAACAGCAAACTGGGAACGACGTGATCCAGAGTTCCTCCTGGATGCGCTGACAGGGCACACAGGCATCGTCTCCCGCGACGGCATGACTTACAGATTCGCGGAGGCAACGTACGCCGAGTATCTGGCGGGACGATGGCTGGCGAACCGTCCAGAGTCGGAAATCCGAGCGGTCTTCTGCGAACACGTCTGGGATCCTCGTTGGCTGCGTGTTCTCGTGTTCATGGTCAATCGTATCTGGATGGAGAATAGGAAACTCGCCCGCAGCTTGGTGGAATGGCTGCTTGCAGAAGCAGACCACGAGCATGATGACCTGTGGCGCCGGCTGACGCTCCTGGCGGCCCGATTGCTGGGGCAGGCGGACTCTCCTCGAAACGACGGGGAGCGCCGACTGACTGAAGACGTCGTTCGGCGAGCCATGGAGGCATGGCGTTTTGCGGTCACGCACCAAGCGATATGGTCGGTCGAACGGCAGGAATTTGCCCATCAGTCTCTCGCCGCGTTGGCGCCGGTGGCAGGCAGGTCCGTGACCGGGCCGTTGACGGCGGTTTTGCGCGATCCCGGGATCGCTCGCCACGCGGCGTTGACCCTGGACCTGATCGCGAAGGACACTCCGCCGACGATCGCATACGACAGAGTCCGAGATGTGAAGATCGAAGAAGCATGTGCAAATGCGGCACACGTGTTCTGGACCTTTGGACAGGATCCTGCTCAACAGAATCTCATTCGCAGCTTGGGCGACCAGAACAGACGCGTTCGGTGGCTCGCGGCTCGGGCCATCGGAATCGCAGGCGATTCGGCCACTGTTCCAGAGCTGCGGGGGCTGGCGATGGGAGACGATGAGGCCCACCGAGAGGATGCTATTCAGGCCCTCGCCGACATCGGCTCCAACGAAGCAGTTGATGCCCTGGCCAAGCTGCTGGGACACGAAGACAGAGCCGTGCGAGACGCGGCAGCACAATCGCTTGCTTTCATTGGTTCGGATCATGCAGTCGAGGCAATTAGGGGCTTCCTGATAACTCAAGAGTCACAAGAGAGCTTGGGGTTCGCTGCCTACGGCGAGGAACTTGCGAAGGACATGGGGGTCTTCGGCAAGGGCATGGCCGCTGAGTTGGTCGAGATGATGAGGTCCCATGGTATGTGGCGTGGCCATGCCGCAGTTGAAGCGCTTGGCAATATCCGCACGGAGCGCGCTACGTCCGTCCTTGCAAGCCTGGCAGGCGACGACACTCAGGGAAAAGAAGTGCGAACGGCCGCTATTAAGGCGTTGGCAGCCTCGGCGACGGTTGGTGCCGTCGATGCGCTGATCGGCCTCATGCACAACGACGATGCGCTCGGCGGAGAAGCAGCCTCGGCGTTGGGCAAGACTCGCTCACCGCGTGCGATTGCGCCATTACTCGCGATCCTGCGCGACAAGCACTCGAGCATTCGCGGCGACGCGATTGAAGCCCTGGGTGAGACTGGCGCCGTCGAGGCGGTCGACGACATCGTGCAAGCTCTTGACGAAAGCCATGAGACGCTCACGGTTCCGTTCGCGGTCGCTATGTCGCTTGTGCAGCTTCTTGGCCGGGAGCATGCAGCGGACAAACTCATCGCAGCGATGCAGAACCTCGGCGAGAAGGGCCGCATTGTTGTGGCCAACTTCTTCGTCCACCTTGGCAACAAAGAACTTGTCGAGAAGATAAAGAAGGAAGATGAAGACGCGGCTGCCTCGTTTGAGGCTTTTGGCGCGGTCGCGTCGAAGCGGGCAATCCCAGGGTTGATCGCCGCCCTCGCAGACGAAAACGAGAAGGTCCGGGGGGCCGCAGCAATGGCGCTCGGGAGCACGGTCGCGCAGGAGGCGGCTGATGATCTGGCGAAGTTGTTTGATGACCCCGATATCGAGGTACGAATGGCTGCTGCCAAGGCGCTGGGCGACATTGGAGGCGACAAAGCCATTGACGCACTACTGCACGCCGTGGAAACAGGAGACCCATTAAGCCAGATGAACGCGATCGATGCACTGGGTAGGCTGCGTTGTGCGCGGGCCGCACCCGCCATAGCGCAATTCCTCAGCCATCCCGTGCAAGTGCTCCGCATGGGTGCTGCGCACGCCTTGGGACAAATCCGCTCGCCAGATACGGGCGAGGCATTGCTCAGGACCGCGAAGGACGAAGAGGAAGGCGTCCGGGAATTCGTCGCCCAGGCTCTCAGTGCAATAAAGACGCCAGAGGCAGCTAACGCCCTCATCGAGTTGGCTCGCGATGAGAACGATGACGTGCGCATCGCGGCGCTCGATTCCCTTGCCGAGATCGGCTGCAGGGATGCTGAAGATGCCTTCATTGAGGCGCTCGAGAATGACAACCCGATGATTCGGCGCTCAGGGGGGCGCGGACTTGCTCGGGTTGGCACCGCCCGTGCGGTGCCTTCACTCATGAAGAAACTCGGGGATCGCGAGTGGAAAGTGCGAATGACCGCCGTGACGGCACTCTGGAAGATACGCGACGAGTCTACGATTGAGGGGCTGGTCAATGGGCTCTCGGACGAGGTGGAGCATATTCGTGCTCTCGCGGCTGAGGGGCTGGGTGAAGACGGCTCAGACAGGGCAATTGAGGCACTTGTGGGCTGTGCTACCGACAAGGGCAAGCTCGTCCGCCTCAGAGCCGCAGAGACCTTCGCCAAGGACCCCACCGACCGTGTCATGCCGGCGCTTGTCAAGCTGGCGCTGGACAGTCAGGATGAGGTGAGCGAGGCTGCCTACGTTGGGCTGGTTCAACGATACGGTGATGAAGGAGTGCTGGAGCCTCTTCTGCCCATCCTGTCCGATCCCGACTCGGATCTGCAGGGCTCAGCGATTCGGCTGCTCTTGAAGAAGAACGTGCCTGAGCCCGTTCTGCGCAAGGCCATTGCGGCAATCGGTGGTAGTCCGAGCCCGGCCTGGGTTGCCCTTGATGCTCATTGTCGTGATCGCGGCGTAACCGCCTTTGCCGATGGTCGGCTCGCCAAACCGAACGAAATCCAGCTTCACGCCGAGCTCTGGCCCGCATCCGCGCTTGGTGATTGACGGGGGCACTGGCACGTGGCCGTGGATCTTGGAGGCTATGCAGGTAGCGTACGAGCCGTCGCTCGCGTACTCAGCGGTGTCGCCTAAAGGCATCTGGGCCCTTTGGCTCTAGCCAATCCACTTCAGTTGCTCTCTGCCGCTACGACTGCCGGCCTGGAGAGCTGGGCGTCGTAAGTCCGTCCACTTGCAGCTGGTTCGTGATCGCGCGCAACTGATCTGCTACCGAGATCGCCGACACGCGATCCGAGCGAGTATTGCGGCGGGTGGCCGAGAGTGCCGCCGTGCCGGGGACCGCGGGCGCGTCACTGTGTCAGCCGACATCCACGTCCACGTTGTGCTCTTGACGGTCGTCGAGAAGTGGGATGGTTCTATCGGGGCGCTCCACGCCATCGAAGACGATCCGCGTCACGGTATTACCCCCGTTGTTGCGGATGCTGATGTGGTGGAACGTCTCGCGGTAGCGGTAGTGGATCTTGAGTGATTTCCACGCGCCCGGCAGGACAGGCTCCAGACGAAGGTGGTCTACTTCCAGCCGCAAGCCCAAGAGCGACTCGGTGAGAAGACGGTACATCCAGCCGGCGCCGCCCGTATACCATGTCCAGCCCCCTCGGCCGACATGCTGGCGATTACTGTACACGTCGGCGGGTACGACGTAAGGTTCGACCTTATAGCATTCGACCGCATCCAGAGTCTGGCTGTGGCTGATCGGGTTCATGAGTGACAGCAGCTCCCAGGCAAGGTCGCCGTCGCCGACGGCCGCAAACGCCATGGCAGTCCACACGGCGGCGTGTGTGTACTGGCCCCCGTTTTCCCGCACACCCGGTACGTAGCCCTTAATGTAGCCCGGATCCAGCGGAGATCGGTCGAAGGGTGGGTCCAGGAGCTGAACTAGGCCCGGATCGCGGCGGACTAGGCGGTGGTCGACGGCATCCAGCGCGGCTCGCGTGCGCGCCGGATCCCCGGCGCGAGAAAGGACCGACCAACTTTGCGGGAGCAGATCGATCTGACACTCTGGACTGGTAGCCGAACCCAACGGTTCGCCGCTGTCGAAATACGCACGCCGGTACCACTGTCCGTCCCAGGCGTGTTGCTCGATGCTCTGACGGAGCTTGGCAGCCCGCGTCTCGCAAGTCTCTGCGAAAGCGACGTCGCCGCGACGCCGCGCGATCTCTCTGAACTGCATCAAGACGTCGTAGAGGAAGAAGGCCAGCCACACGCTTTCTCCCTTACCCTGGCAACCGACCAGATTCATCCCGTCATTCCAATCGCCGCACCCCATGAGCGGCAGGCCGTGCGCGCCTAACCTCAGCCCGTTGTTGATCGCACGGACGCAATGGTCGTAGAGGGTCGCGGATTCCTCTGAACGTACGGGCCGGTCGTAGTAGCTCTCCTCCTCCTTTCCCACGGGGCGACCTTCCAGAAAATGGACACGCTCGTCAAGCACACCGGTATCGCCAACGCATGATACATACCGGCAGACGGCGTAGGGCAGCCACAGGTAGTCATCCGCGATTCGTGTGCGCACGCCCCGATCCAGCGGCGGGTGCCACCAGTGTTGCACGTCTCCTTCGCGGAACTGGTGTGCCGCGCAGCGAAGCAGGTGCGCACGGAACAGGCGTGGTTCAGCGTGCACCAGGGCCATGACATCCTGGAGTTGGTCGCGGAAGCCGAACGCGCCGCCTGACTGGTAGAACCCACTGCGACCGTGTAAACGGCACGCCAGAGTCTGATAGAGCAGCCACCCGTTGACCAGGAAGTCTACCGCCGCATCCGGGGTCTCAACGTGGACAGCACCGAGCGTGTGGTTCCAGTACTCCCACACGCTTTCCAAGGCCTGGCGCGCTCCGCCGACATCGCAGAAACGGACAACGAGATTGCGCGCAGTGGGAGCATCGCGGGCGGCGCCCAGGACAAAAACCACCTCGAATGCGTGACCGTCATCAAGTTCGAACACGGCTTGCATGGCCGCGCATGGATCGAGCGCCGGTCCGACCTTGCCTGACAGCGCGGCACGGCCCATGGCCGCAGGGTCGGCAGGGGTCCCGTTGCGACCAAGGAATTCCGTGCGGTCCGCTGTGACGGTCCGCTGCGGCTCGCTGACGGCGAGAAACGCGACGCGCTGGGGAAACTCGCTGTTGTAGGGATTCCGTGCTAGAACTGCACCGGTCTGCGGATCCAGCTCCGTGACGATGTGTAGCGCGTTTTTCCACCGCTGCTCGCCCAGGACCCATTCGACGTAGCCTGTTACCGACAGGCGGCGAGCACGGCCGGACGAGTTGCGGATCTTCAGCCGACAGAGTTTCACGGGGGCGTCGATGGCGACATAGGTCCACAGCTCAGATGAAAGGCCGCTTTCCGCGTATTCGAAGACGGTGTAGCCAAACCCGTGGCGTGTGGTGTAAGGCCTGGCCCCGCGTGCCGGGAGCGGCGCTGGCGACCAGAAGTGACCGGTTTCATCGTCGCGGATGTAGAACGCTTCGCCGCTGACGTCGCTGACGGGATCGTTGTACCACGGTGTCAGGCGAAACTCGTGGGCGTTTTCGGCCCAGGTGTAGGCCCCCCCGCTTTCGCTCACGACGGTGCCAAACTCCGGGTTGGCCAGCACGTTCACCCACGGCGCGGGCGTCACGTTTTCGGCTGTCGTCGTGATGACGTATTCGTGACCGTCGCGTGTGAATCCGCCCAAACCGTTGAAGAACGCCAGATCCGGCTCGGACGGTTCTGTGCTATGCGGCACTTCGGAGCGGCGCGCACGCGTTGGGATGAACTTCGCAGCGGCGGTTGCCGCGGGATCGCGACGCTCAACCTGTTCCATAAGCGTGCCGGCTGTATCGGTAATGATCACGCGCGCCACAGCCTCTACCAGAATCTTGTCTTCGTCAGAGATTTGCTCGCTGCGGCGAACGAAAATGCCACCCGGGCGATCCACTGGATGGGCTTCGGTTCCAGCCGCGATCAGGCCCGTGATTTGATCTTGAAGGGCCTGGCGGTACCCCGATTGATCCTCGTTCAGAATAACCAAGTCAACGGTAAGACCCTTCGCCCGCCAATACGCATGGGCTTGAGCGAGCTGTCGCACGAGCTCGATATTCGCCTGGTCGCTGATGCGGAGGAGCAAGATCGGCAGGTCGCCGGAGATTCCATAGCCCCACAGGCCGGACTGTCCGCGCCGGTTGCGGGAAATGAGGCCGCGCGGAGCGCGGCGGCGCGGATCGGCAAAGAGAACGGCCCCGGCCAGCCGTCCATACAGTTGGGCGTCTACCTCGGTCGCGCCGAGCTGTCGCAGAACGAGCCGACTATGCGTCCATGCGAGATCGAAGACACGGTCCGCCATCCGCCCGTCCTGGTACTTATCGATCAGTGCCATCACGGCGTCACGGGTATCCGCCACGCCCGTGACGAAGTCGATTCGGATCGTCTCGTCGGGGCTGACGGTAACGGCGCGCCGAATCGCGAGGATGGGATCGAGCACGGAACCCTCCCGATTGGACAGTTCCGCCACGTGCATCGCCGCTGGGTCTGCGAGGCTGCGACCGCGCCCGACGAATTCGCAGCGATCGGTCTCGTACGAGGTCTCTCCCAGCGCTGCGCCGTCGACCACGGCCAGATAGAACATCCAGGGCGGGTGCTCGGCGCTCGAGCACGGGCGACGTGTGCAGAGCACAGCTTGGCGTTGCGGCAAGATCTCCGTCTGGACAAACAGCTTGCTGAAGGCCGGGTGGGTTGCATCCGAGGCCGCGTCGGCCAGGACAGGCTCAGCGTAGCTGGTCAGCTCGATGATGCGTTTCTTGACTCCCCGGTTCGTGATGCTGATGCGGCGCAGCTCAATGTCGTCTTCGGGTGAGACAGTGATTTCGGTGTGTGTTTCAACGTCCCCGTCGCGTCGGCGGAACTCGGCCTGAGCCTGAGAGAATACGGCTTCGTACGCCGCGCTCTGTTTGAGCGTGGGCTGACGGGCCGCAGACCAGAACTCTCCCCGCTCCACATCGCGAAGGTAGCAGAATGCCCCCCAGCAGTCCCGCGTGGGATCCTCCTGCCAGCGCGTGACGGCGAGGCCCTTCCAGCGGGTGTACCCCCCGCCTGCGGCGGTCACCATGACGTGATACCGTCCGTTCGACAGGAGATGGACCTCCGGCGCTGCGTTCTGGGGATTGGTGACGACGCGGAGCGTCGCTTCGGCGCCGCCGGGACGCGGCCCGGATTCCGTGGCCTCGCCCCGGTGCGGGTAGAACGGGGCCGCCTTGGGGACGCGTTCCTGAAGCAACAGCTCCGTGGCCCGAAACAGAGGATCGGACTGGAAGCGACGCTGCATGGGATGATTGAGCAGGGCATAGGCCAGTGACAGTAGGCTCATCCCCTGGTGGTGAGCCATGAACGAACGAACGACTGCGCTGCGTTGGCCGCGTGGCACGCGCGCGGGCGTGAAATCGACAGCTTCGTAGAAGCCGTGTGCCCCGAGCAGTCCGTCCTTTGCCAAGCGTCGCAGATTGGCACAGGCTCGCCGGGGCGCGATCATCAGCCCCAGGGCGGTGGCGTACGGCGCGACGACCAAATCGTCTGCTAATCCACGTTTGAGCCCGAGTCCCGGCACGCCGAAGGTGCGGTACTGGTAGATAAGGTGAACGTCGGTGGCGTTGTACCCGGATTCGGACAGCCCCCAGGGGACTCCGCGCTCCCGGCCGTACTCGATCTGACGTTCGACGATTGCACGATACGTTCGGTCCAGCAGGGTATGTTCAAACGTCGGCATGATCAGGAGCGGCATGAGATACTCGAACATCGAGCCGCTCCAGGAAAGCAGTGGGTATTGACCGCCGGCGGCCGTTACGAGTCGCCCAAGGCTGAACCAGTGCTCCTGGGGCAACTTGCCCTGAGCGATGGCTACGAAGCTGCCGAGCCGTGCCTCTGAGGCCAGGAGGTCGTAGAAGCCGGTATCCACGCGATGGTGAGCGACGTTGTAACCGATCGAAAGGAGGTGGCGTGACTTGTCGTACAGGAAGTCGTAGCTGAAGTCGGCGAGCTCCCGGCATCGTAAGGCGAGGGTTTCGAGCTCTGTCAATCGCTCGCTGGCGTACCGGCTGGCCTCGGCGACCGCGTGCCGCAGGTCTACAAGCCACGCCTGCTCCGCCGGAGGTATGGTGGGGCCCGGCTCGTGCCCGTCGGCGAGGATTTCGTCAATCGACCGCAGCAGCGTGGGGTCAAGCCCTGCGACATCGCGCAGCGTCGGGATTTCATCTAATCGCCGCAGTCCGTGTCGAAGGTCGGTCAGACGCTGGACCTGCTCGACCGATCCGCGTTGCCACGTCAGTTCGTTTGGCCTGGGGAGCTCGCACCAGGGAGCCAAGTGAAGCAAGTCGTCCAGGAAGTCGTGGCATTGGCGCTCGATGGCCTGCGCCCAGTGCTTCAGCTCGCCGTCTTGACTGGATCCCACTGCTCCTGCCGAATCCCGGGCGGCCGATGCCAAGCTCTCCAGAAGCTGCCGTGCAGCAGCCAGCGTTCGTGGCGGAGCCTGCAATTCACTCTGCAGCCGCTCCAGTCGAAGCGCAATCTCCGGCGAAAGCTCGGCGGAGGGCAGTGTTTCGGAGAGAGACGACTGACCGCGAGCCACATCCAGGAAGACACCCACGGTGTCCTTGAGCCCGGCAAAGCTCTGCCGTGGAAAAATCTCGCGATCGGCCAGCTGCAGCAGTCCTGGACGCAGCGTGAGCAGATGGCCGGCGAGATTGCCGCTGTCCACGGCTGACACATACCGCGGGGGGAGGGGCTCAAGCGTGCGCGTGTCATACCAGTTGTAGAAATGCCCGCGGTAGCGCTCGAGTTCGCTCATCGTCGCAAACGTCTTCGACGTGCGGTCAATCAACTCCTTGGCGGATACGTATCCGAAGTCGTACGCAGCAAGATTGGTCAGCAACGACAAACCGATGTTGGTGGGGGATGTGCGATGGGCGACCGCCGCTGTGGGGTGCTCCTGGTAGTTGTCCGGTGGAAGGAAGTGGTCCGCTGGACCCACGAAGGTCTCGAAGAAACGCCACGTACGGCGTGCGACCTTCCGGAGGAACACTTGATCTTCGGTCCGCAGTTGTGGCTTGCGAGACTGGGTTGGTCGGCTCAACCACCACGCCACGGTGGGGGAAAGAATCCAAAGGCCCAGGACAGGCCCGGCCGTGTACAGGGCCACAGGCCGTGCCGCCGCGACCATCACCGCGGCGACGAGCGCAATGGTTGGCCCAATCCACATCGACCGGTAGAATCCCAGCAGAACCGTGTGCGCGTTCTGCCCGGCGTCGTGCGCGGTTTGCCATTCCAGGAGTCTCCGGTGCGTGAAGAGCACGCGCACGGCGGTGCGGGCGATTGCGTCGAGACTGAGGAATGCGTCGTAAGGCACACAGAGGAGGGCCACCGCCGCCTGGGCCAACTGTCTTCTCGCTGAGATACCGACTTCTCGCACGTGCAGACTGGTCGGGAGGTCCGGCGCTTTGCGCAGCAGTTCGACGGTTGCTGTGAATACCACCGGGCTGGCGATGATCCCGATGACAATGAGGGTGTAGAAGAGCGGTGGACCCGGCAGAAACCAGCCGAGCAGCAGTAACGCCGCCAGCCCGATCGGGACGAGACTACGGCGCAGGTTATCGGAGATTTTCCAACGCGAGAGGACGGAGATGCCATTGACAATGCTGCGCGCATTGGGGCCGGGAACGCGCGGGAGCATCCACGGTGCGATTTGCCAGTCGCCGCGGATCCATCGATGGCGGCGGCCGGCGTCGGTGGTGAAACTCGCGGGATGCTCTTCGAGCAGCACCACGTCGCTAACCAAGCCAGCTCTTGCATGGGAACCCTCCAGCAGGTCGTGACTGAGGATGCGGTTCTCGGGGAAGCGCGCGCCGACGGACTGCTCAAATGCATCGACATCATAGATTCCCTTGCCGATGTACGAGCCCTCTCCAAAGAGGTCCTGATACACATTCGAGACCGCTCGGGTGTAGGGATCGATGCCCGGCTCGGCGGCGAAAAGCCGCGCGAACCGCGACCGGCCGGCACTGGGCAAGCTGAGGCCCACGCGCGGCTGGAGAATTCCGTAGCCCTCGACGACCCGCCCGACCTTCGGATCGAAACGCGGACGATTGAGCGGATGAGCCAGCGTGCCGACCAGTTGATGTGCCGCATCGCGCGGTAACTGGGTATCGGTGTCAAGTGTAATGACAAACTTGATGTTGGGCAGGATCTCCATCTGTCCGATCACGACGCTAAAGCGGTCGCGCGCCTCACCGCGTAATAGCGCATTGAACTCGGCGATCTTGCCGCGCTTGCGTTCCCAGCCCATCCATACGCCCTCCTGCTCATTCCACCGCCGTGGGCGATGAAAAAGAAAAAAGGCGTCGTCGCGCTCAGCTGAGTATTTCTGATTCAGGGCCTCGATGCCATCCGCCGCCAGACCCACGAGCTCTTCGTCGTTGGCCATTGCCTCCTGGGGCGCGTCGCAGAAATCGGTAAGCAGCGCAAAGTGAAGATGGGCGTCGCGGTTGGCCAAGAACTGCAGCTCAAGTGAGTCCAGCAAATCCCGGACGCCCGCGGCACTTGTGAGCATGGTTGGCACAATCACCATAGTGCGGAAGTCCGGCGGAATTCCATTTGAGAATTCCATCCTTGGCAGCGTCCGCGGTGGGACGAGCAGGGTTGCCAGCCAGTTCGTCGCCGACACGCTCAGATGACTGGCGCATAGGAGCAACGGTATGCCCAGGAACAGGAGACCCCATGCGCCGAGGCCGAACCCATGAGCTGTCACCAAGACTGCCGCCATCAGTATTACTGTCAAGGCGAGGATGGCTCCGCCATAGAGCATCAGCGGGCAGCGACGGCCGATGCGTCTGAGGATGATCTTGGCCGAGGGACGAAGGCCAACCGTATGCTCAAGAAGAGATCGGCCCTTACTAGTAAGGTAAAACCCGACGTGGGTCGTACGATCGTCGCCATCGCTATGAGCAATCCCGTCGCGGGCGAACTGGATGGCTCTCTGGGCAACTCCGTCTTCCGAGAGGGAACTCCGTTTGGCGATCTCTTCCACGACATGGCGATAGCGGTCGCGGGTGGCGAAGTCCATGTTGTTGTACACGTCAGCCGGGTCGCTGCGGAGGACACGCTCGACGACGCTCATGGTCTCGACGAATTCGCGCCAATCCACCGCCGATAGAAACCGGAGGCTGCCGATGCTATTGCTCATGGAGACCTGGTCAGCCGCCTGGTTCTGGCTTTCCAACTGAATGAGTTGTTCGGGGGTCTGGCCCGTCTCGGCCAGCCGTTGCTCAAGCCAGTTCATGGGCAAGGTCGAGGTCGGATTCTGGCCATGCAGCCGACGAGTGAATTCCGCGACGAACACGTTCGTAAGCGGCGGGTCCTCGCGGACCAGGTCGGCCAGGGCAAGCACCAGTGTCCTCGGCGCCTTCTCGGTGATCTCCAGCATGCGGTCCGCCCAGAGGTTCGCAGCTTCGCGATCCCACCGGCACGCGGCGATCCGGATGGCAATGCGGCGCAGGTTTTCGAGCAGGGCCAGGCGCAGCATGGTCGGAATGGCCCACAATTCGCCGAGCTTCAGGGTCGTCATTGTCTGGTAGGAGGCGACGAAGCCGCTGAGGTTCTCGGCGTCCACGCGCCCGTCCCCGTGCGAAATCAGTTCCAAGGCAATGGCGTAAACCCGGGGATAGCCAGCCAACGGGCCGCTCGCCAGTCGCGGGAGTTCGCCGCTGTACGTGCGGGGAAGGTGCCGCCGCGCGGTCCTGATCTGCTCCTCGATGAGGTGGAAGTTGTCCAGCAACCAGTCGGCCGCGGGCGCAATTCGCACGCCCTGCTTCACCGCGTCCGAGACCGCTTCGTAAGCACCAAGGAGTGCAACTTCGTTTTCGGCCAAACGCGGCAATAGCTGGTCGGGCCCGAAGCGTTTGTCGATCTCGTGCGAACTGGCGATGGTGCGCGCGTGCTGTCTGAGTTGATCGACGCTGAGTAGCTCAGACCGTAGTGGCTGCTCAGCGCGCAGTTCCCTATCGCGGCCACGGGGGGCTCCGAAAATACGGCGGCGGATCAGATCCGTAAAGGTCCAATTGAATGCCAATCCTGTCTCCTCCGATCTGCCGGTCGCCAGCCCAGCCATCTCATACCCTGAATCCTGCGTTCGCGACAGCAACCGTGGAAAACGGGTCGTGTCGTAGCGCCCGTCAGACCCATTACTCCCCAAGGTTGGCCACAGATGCCGCTCTCACCTCCGACTC
The DNA here is from genome assembly GCA_050115495.1 of Phycisphaerae bacterium. Classification (GTDB taxonomy): domain Bacteria; phylum Planctomycetota; class Phycisphaerae; order UBA1845; family Fen-1342; genus JAAYXS01. The sequence goes on from JASFQK010000048.1 coordinate 18,611, forward strand.
AATTCGCTTCGCTCTACAACGCTGACGCGACGCGTCGGAAGTGGTATCCGATGATCGCGAGCGTCATCGCCTCCGGGAATGCGCGGCGGTGGAAGAGCAGTGCCTTCGTGAGGAACTTCCAGTACTGGCGTCGGCCGCGGCTCAGGATACCCATGACCCACAGCGATTTGATGAACGCCTTCACGTCGCGCCAGGACAGGTGAATGCCTTGCCCCTGCGGACGATACTCACGCAGGAACGTGAGGATGCGCCGATAGTACATCCTCGGCGTGTAGAGGCGCTTGACAAGCGAGCGGTAGCCCTCGACCAATATTTCGCGATCGAGCTTGGGGACGAAATTCAGGTTGGCCTCGACGTTGTTTCCGCTCGCGTCGTGGAGGATGCGGCCCTCCTGTTTGAGCCGTGAGAAAAGCCGCGTGCCCGGCAGCGCCTGGAGCAGACCCACCATGGCCGTCACCACGCCGGCCTCCTGGATAAACCTGATCTGCCGCTCGAAGATGTTGGGCTTGTCGCTGTCGAACCCGACGATGAAGCCACCCATCACCTCGAGACCCGATTTTTGGATCGTCTTTACGGCGCTGAGCATGTCGCGCTTCGCATTCTGGACCTTTGCGCACTCGAGCAGGCTTTCCTCCTGCGGCGTCTCGATCCCGACGAAGACCTTCTTGAAGCCCGCGCGGACCATCAGTTCCAACAACTCCCCATCGTCCGCCAAGTTCAACGAGGCCTCGGTCGTAAACTGTAAACGGACATCGCGACGCCGCTCCCACGCGATGAGCTCGCGAAGAAACTCCTTTACCTTGGCTCTGTTTCCAATGAAGTTGTCGTCTACGATGAATATCGGCCCCGTCCAGCCCGCGTCCACGAGGCTTTCCAGCTCGCCGATCATCTGCTCGTTGGTCTTCAGACGCGGAACTCGGCCGTTCATCACGATGATGTCGCAGAACTCGCAATTGAATGGGCAACCGCGCGAAAACTGGAGCGGCATCGTGGCATAGTGCTTGAACTTAATCAGATCCCACCGCGGTACCGGCGTCTGCCGTATGTCGGGCCGCTTCTCGCGACGGTAGAACTCCTTGAGGTCGCCAGACACCATGTCGGCCACGAGCTCGGGCATGATGTCCTCCGCCTCGCCGAGGACGAAGTGTTTCACTTCGGGGAAGCCCGCGTGGCCGGTGGTAAACAGGGGCCCGCCCGCGACGACGGTCTTGCCCAGCTGGCTGCATCGGGCGATGACCTCGCGCGCGGAATCCACCTGCGCGAGCATGGCCGAGATGAAAACGCAATCCGCCCACGCGAGTTGCGCGCCGGTGAGCGATGTGACATTGAGATCGACGAGCTTGAGGTCCCAGCGCTTCGGGAGCATCGCCGCCACGGTCAACAGGCCCAACGGCGGAAAACACGCCTTCTTGGAGATGAACGACAGGACGTGCTTGTAGCTCCAGAAGGTGTCCGGCGTAGCAGCGGAAACCAGCAACACTCTCATCGCACAACACCTCACGCGCAGGGGACCCAGCGGACGCAGCGTGTCCGCCAATCCGGTTCAGACTTCCATCCGTCGCCGCAACCACCGATCGGGAACGCCCGTCCTGGGCGGGGCAGGTGCAGGCGGAACTCGACTTTTCCGTTTTGTGTTTTCGTCAATGCCATCCGGCCTTTCTCTTAGTCGCGTTTCACCAGGTCGCGGACCATCGGATGGTCCGCCAACTGACCAGCCTCAAGCCGCATTAGATTGCCCTCGAGTCCTTGAAGGAGTCCGTTTGACAATCTGGGGCGGAATCTGCGCAGCACTCCGAGCATTCGTGGTGTGGCGAGTATCACCAAGCGACCAATCTTGTGCGTGTCGACTCGCTTCTTTAGCCAACCCACGATCTGTCCGGCAAAACGTCGCTCTTTCTCCTCGACGTCATGTGTCATTCCGTCCCCGGTCTGCGGCCGCAGGTGCTCACTGTCGGGGAACGTGTTCTCGAGCGCGTCATACTCGTCAACGTGTTGCGTACCTTGCTCAGTTAAGCGGCAGCACAAGAGCCGGCAATGCTCGGCGTCCGCCAGGGCAAACCACGCGTGGTTTCGTCGTTCGACCTTCGTCTTACCCATCGGTGTTCTCCTTGCAACTCAACCTGCATCCGGTCTGCCACCGGCGCAAGTCCATTCCCACACTACCCAACGACGGACATGGAAATCGTCACCGGCCTCCAAGTCCAGCTTGCCGGTCCCGTCACGAACCTCGAGCACCGTATTCTCGATAACGCGCTCGACGCCGTTGGCGCGTCCGACAACCGCGGATTCGCGGTTCCTGCTCGCCAAGACCAACGTGGCAGAACCTCTATTTCTATGATTGCTCGCCCGGTTTACTCCCGCTCCAGGTGTCCGCAGGTACGCTATGGGCGAGCTGGTACACCTGTACTGTGTTGCCGGTCGTGAAGACTCCCACCACGGTGCCGGTAGTCGGCTCGACTTCCGCGGTGGCCTCACGAACCTCCACGCCGGTGATCCGCTTGATCTCCTGCCGCAACGACTCGGAGGCGTTGGCGAACAACTGTCGGTGAAAGTCCTGTATCTGCGCGGCACCCTCGGGGCTTTTCGCCACCGCCCGCTCGGCCTCCGACAAGGCCCCGTGCAGCGTGATCACCAGCGTGGTGTCGCTCAGCACCACGGTCACGGACTTGGGCGTGTTACCCGTCCGTTGCTGCTCGAAAAGACAGGCCGCCTGTGCAATCTGGCGCGCCATCTCTGAATTGGGCTTGTCCATGGCGTTTCTCCTTGGACGCGGCGGCCGTCCACGACTGCCGCAAACAAAAAAGCCGACATGGTTAAAGATCCTCAGGGGCTCAACCACGTCGGCTTGCTGTTCAACGAGCCTCCCGGCCGGGCCGGGTTGCTCTTCGCTTGGCCATCCGACTCGAATCGTGATCGGAGCCGAATCCAACATCGCCCGCGGCTCCGTACATCTTCTGCTGGCCGCATGAATGCCGACCAGCATCTACAGCGCAGGTTACGAGCGGATACGCTCCCTCGGAACAGAAGGCGTGACCGCCCGCTGGGCCACCTGGCCCAGTTCCGCCAACCCGTGTTTTCCTTCTTCCGCTCGGCGTCGTCCGTTTCCGTCCGTCAGCGGCAAGACGCCGGCCATCTCTCCGATCACATTGACCAGTTCACAGCCTGACGGCACGACGATTTTGGCATTGTGGCTCAGTGCATTCTCGAGAGCCTCCAGCTTCCTCAGAAGCTGCGCGTTCCCGACAATCCTGATGCCCGAGAAAAAGATCAGTACCGGAACGACAACTACGAAGATCACTGCATACACGATCGGATCCATAAGACGGTCCTTTCACATCAGTGTCGTGAAGTTCATGCGTGCGAGGCCGAGCGTCGGATGGCATGCCAGACTACCAGGAATACCACCGCCCCGACCACCGCGACCAGGAGGCTCCAGAGATTGAAGCCCGTCGCGCCGTTCGCTCCGGCCGCGTTGAAGATCCAGCCGCCAATCACCGCACCGACGATGCCGAGCAGAATGTCAAACGCGAGTCCCTCGCCGCGCTTGTTCACCAGCGTGCTGGCGATGTAGCCGGCGATAAGCCCCAACACGATCCAGCCGATTACGCCCATGACCATGGCTTGACTCCTCAAAAAAAAAGCCGACGCAACAGAGCACCGTAGAGTGCTCGATCACGTCGGCATACTTTTCATCGGGCCGCCCGGAAAACCCGGAGTGCCCTTTATTCAGTCATCCGATTTACGTGCCGATCGGAGCCGCCTCGCAGTTCGGGTGGCTCCACTCAGCGACCGGAGTATAACACGCCGGGGAAGGAAAGCAACTGGATTCCCGGACCGGTCCTGATACGATGCCTCTCAGGCCACCCGGAAGGCAAGGCCGCCGGGTGCGTGCTCAGCGGGTCTGGCGGACCAGGAACCGCGTTTTCAGGCCAGAATCGCCGGTCGTCTGTCCGCCCCTTTTGCAGTTGGTGAGGCCTCATGAAAACCCAAGGCGAAATCGAAGCCGCCATTTCCCAGGGGATCGGTCGCTTTGAACAGGAATTCATGGGCCGGGGCCCCAAGAACATTCAAACCCATCTGATCGGTGATCTGCTCGTGGTCCGCCTCCAGGGTGTATTGACCGCGGCCGAACAGCACCTGGTCAAGTCGCTTCCAGGTGAAAAGGGCCGGGACCTGCTCAAACAGGTCAGGACCCAGTTGATCGAAACGGCGCGGCCGATGATCGAGGCGATGGTCCAGGAGATCACCGGGGTCCGCGTAGCGAGCCTCCACCACGACGTCAGCACCGCCAGCGGCGAAGAGGTCGTGATCTTGAGCCTGACCGATTCGCCTCTTACACGCGCAACAAAGAGACAATAGCCTCCTCGACAGAGCGTGCGGATCGTGTCAGCCTCAGGACGTTCACAGGCAGCCATGACGCTGCACGACCTGCGCGGAAGTCGCGCTTGCGCAGGGCGCGCTGCCAGTGGAAGGATGACAGCATGAGCCATCTCTTGTTACACACGACTTGGCCAGCCGATTCCCTTGATGAATCAGCGGCCGGGTCTACAGAAGGAGTCTGAACATGAAGCTGGTCATCAGGATGTTTCTCACCGGGCTGGCCGCCGTTCTGCCGGTCATGGTGACGCTGTATGTGCTGTATTGGCTGGGCAGCACGGCGGAGGCGTTTCTGGGCGGGGGACTGAAGATGCTGATCCCGGACAGCCTGTACTGGCCGGGGATGGGCGTCGCGGCCGGGCTGGCCTTGGTCTTCGTGATCGGCGCCCTGATGAAGGCATGGCTCTTTCGAAAGGTGTTTCGCTGGGGCGAGCGGCTGGTAGGGCGAATTCCCCTGGTGAAGGCGCTGTATGGGGCCGTGCGCGACCTGATGGGCTTCTTCTCGGGCTCCGACACAAAGGCGATGCGCAGGGCCGTCATGGTGACCGTTGGCAACACTCCCCTACGCCTCATCGGCTTCATCACGCGCGAGGACTTCGGCGACCTGCCGGCCGGGATCGGCGGCGACGACACCGTGGCGGTCTATCTGCCCATGAGCTACCAGATTGGTGGTTTTACGGCGATGGTCCCGCGCTCGGCGATCCAACCTGTCGACATGTCCATCGAGCAGGCGATGCGGTTCGCCGTCACTGCGGGGATGGGCGAGGTGAAGGAAGGATAGGCAGGGCAGTATGCACGGTTCTACCGCGCTACGGCGCGGGCCAAGGGTCACTTGCGGCCCGAGTCGTTCGTGTTCCTCTCAGGTTCCATGGGCCTCGCCCGGCCGGGTGTCGATTTCGCCCATCTTCTTGTGGATTCGTTCGATACCCACGCGGACCTTCTCAAGGAAGCGATCGATTTGCTGTTCCGCGCCCGGCGGCGGAACACTCCATTCCGCCAGCACGTCGGCGAGTTCGAGCACGAACTCTGCCAGCCAATCCTCCTCATGAAGCCGAACCTCCTCCAGCACTTGCAGGTACACCTTTTCGGCGCGGCGAAACTCCGCGCTTGTTTCCGGCACCGTACAGACGATGCGATGGAAGTCGTCTACCGCAGCGGCCAGCCGCTTCATCTTGGCCGCAACCGCGCGTTCGCGCTCGATCAGCCTGCGGGTCACCAGACCATCTTCGTGCCCCTCATTGGCACCGACGATGTCCCGGCGGATCTTCTCTAGCCCGGGCTCATCGAGCAAACGCGGGTGGGCTACATGGATGGCGGAAAGCCGGCGCAACAACTTGGCCGCAGCCTCCGCATCTCCGCGCCGTGCCGCTGCGAGGGCGTCCCGCGCCATCGTGCCGATCTGGCCGCGGAACTCCTCCAGTCGCGCTCGCAGCTTCTCGATTCGTTGTTCGTACCGCTCCAGGTCGGAGGCGGAGATGATCCTGCCAGTCTTCTCGCGCAGCGTCCGCATTTGCTCCAACGTGGCACGCGCTGCATCCTCGTCGCCGCCCTTTAGGGCTTCGCCAAGGTCCTCAACCAACTGGCGGTATGCCACCTGATCCGGGTCAGGTGGTGGCGGAGTAGGATCTGGCGGGACCCGCCGCGCTTCGGGTCGGTACTCCGGATCGGCGTCGGGACTCGTTCGCCAGCCGGGTTCGTCAGGCCGGGATGCCGAAGGGCGATATTTCGAGGGCGGCCTCGACGACGGCTGGGCTCGTTGTTCACTCTGCTGCTCGCGCTGAAGTTCGGCCCGGCGCCGCTCCAACTCGGCTTGGACCATGCTCAGCAACTGCGCATCAGCCCGTACATCCCGGTCCTGTAGCGCCCGCGCAGTAATCCGCTCCAGTGAAGACAGATCCCGGCATTCGCGCATGATCAAGGACCGCCATTTTTGCAGGGCGGCGTCGCGTTGTTTCGCGGTCAGGTCCTCAGACATCGGGGCTTCCATTCCAGTCGAGCCGCCGGCGCGGGCACGGAAGTGACCCTCAACATCCGTCCGAAATACTGCCACAAAAAGGCGCCAGAAGCCGCCGCGCCTCGCCGGGCGTGCTGCAGCGTAGCGATTGGATCGCGACTTCTTCCGTCTCGCGGGAGCTTATGCCGCGGAGCATCTTGCGGACGCCGTCGCCTCGAGTGGGGCTCATGCTCAATTCGCGCACGCCCAGGCCGACCAGCAGGCAGGCGAAAGCCGGGTCCGCAGCATCCTCGCCGCAGACGGAGACCGGGCGACCGCGCGCCTGGGCCGCGGCCACAATCTGCTTGATGGCCCTCAGCACGGACGGATGATGGACCGTGTATTCGCTGGCCAGGTCGGGGGCATCCCGGTGGACGGCGAGCATGTAGTGGGTCAGGTCGTTTGTACCAATGGCCACGAAGTCGGCCAACTCGAGAATCTCCTCCAGCGCAAACAGCGCCGCCGGGGTCTCAACCATCGCGCCCACCTGCGGCCTCTGCTTGCCGCCCACCTGCGCGACCGCGACGGTCAGTGCCTCGCAAGCACGCCTCAGGTCGTCGCCGCCGACCACCATGGGAAAGAGCACGCGGACGTCTCTGCCCTGGGCTGCGTGGGCGATGGCCTGCAACTGCGTGTCGAGGAGGTCTCGTTCAGTCAACGAGAACTGCAGGCCTCGGAGCCCCCAGGTGACGGCCTTCTTGTGTTCAGCCGCCAGGAACAAGGGGACTTTCTCGTCGCCGAAATCGAAGGTCCGGATGACCAATGGCCGGCCGTTCAGCGCATCGGCCACCTGCTCATAGATTTCCACCTGAGCCGCATAGCTCGGCCGTTGCGGCGCTTCGAGGAAAAGGAACTCCGTCCTGAACAATCCCACACCCTCGAAATGATGCACGCAAGCCTGTTTCACCTCTTCCGGTCGTTCGATATTCGCGAGCAGCGTAACCTTGATCCCGTCTCGCGTGACGCACGGCTGCGCCCCGAGGTCAGCCACGGTTGTCTGCACACGATCGTGCTGGTGTTTCCGCTCGCGGAAGTGCTGCATCTCCGCTTTCGTGGGAGCGAGGGTCACCTCACCCGAAACCCCATCGACGAGCAGGTGCATCCCGGGCCGGATGTGGGCGGTGACCTCTGAGATGCCCACCACCGCCGGAATCCCGAGAGAACGAGCGACGATCGCGGTATGGCTGGTGTCGCTTCCAAGCTCGGTGACGATTCCAGCCAGGCCGCTGTGCGCGAATTCCAGGGCTTCCGATGGGAGCAATTCACGTGCGGCGACGATGGAGCCGGGCGGCAAGGGCGCGGCAGCCCGGGACCGGTCCCCCGCGAGATGCCCAAGCATCCGCCGTCCCACGTCGCGGACGTCCTGCTCTCGCTCACGAAAATAGGCATTTTCGAGTCCGCCGAGTCGCTGGGCCAGCTCCTTAACTACCTCATCGACGGCCTGCTCGACGTTGACCTCTTCCCGCGAAACGTACTCTCGTACTCGAGATGCGATCTCCTGGACCAGCCGGGCGTGAAGCTGAGAGATGTCGGAGGCGTCGCGGGGGGCGGCCTCTCCCGCCCGCTCCAGTTCAGTGCGGGAGCGCTCGACCGCCTCCTCCAACCGCTTATGCTGGTCGTCGATCTCCGCTTGCGGGATCGCATACCGTGGGATTTCGAGCCTGGGGTGGACCTCGTAGTCGTAAACGACTGCGGTGCCCTCGACGTATCCGGGCGAAACGGGTTTACCCTTGAGGACGGACATAGAGCACCTCGTCCAACGGTCATTGAAGACGCGCGGCAGCGCCAACTCAAGGGGGATGAAGTCGCTCCGCGTGCGCCAGACCTCCCGGCCGGGTGAGGCCTGTCAAGCCACAGAAGTCATCCCGCATCCGCATGGTACGCGGCAACGGCTGCCCCGACCTTCGCGATGAGATCGGCGTCCTTGTAGGGCTTTGCCAGAAACTCCACCGGCCCAATCCCGGCAAAGCGCTCCATGACGTGCTCTTCATTGTACCCGCTGAGAACGACGACCGACACCGCGGGCCGGATGCCCCGCATTTCTCGGTGCACCTCCTCCCCGCCCAGATCGGGCATTGTCAGGTCGAGCAGCACAGCGTCGATCTGTTCATGGTGTTCACGGAACGTATCGAGCGCCGCGCGGCCACCATCGGCGGTCAGGACATCGAATCCGGCGCGCTCCAATATCTGCTGAGCCACCAAACGGACGAGATCTTCGTCGTCCACCACAAGCACCGTGCCGGTCCTGTACGGCATCGCCGACGTCGGCTCCTCGGCGATAAGGCGCACCAGAGGCTGCTTCGACGCCGGAAACAAGACCCGGAAACACGTTCCCTGTCCGGGCACGTTGCGCACTTGGAAAGCCCCGCGATGTCCGCGGACGATCCCCTGGGCCGCGGCCAGCCCCAAGCCCCGGCCGGTGAACTTCGTCGTAAAAAACGGGTCAAACATCTTCGCCTGGGTCTCGGTATCCATGCCGCAGCCGGTGTCCGCAACCTCGACGAACACGTAGAGCCCCTCGGGCACGTCTTCCTCGTGCGGCATCTCGGCCAGGAGAGCACTATCCGCGTCGATAACTCCGATGCGAACGGTCACCGAGCCCCCCGTGTCGCCGATCGCTTCCGCCGCATTCATGACCAGATTCATGACCAGTTGCCGGAGCTGGGTGGCGTGCGCTATTGCCATCTGCATTGCGAAGCGTTGAGGAGGCGGCGGACACGGAGAACACAGGCACGGCTGAGGTTGCGCAGGCCATGATGACCGACGAGAAAGCCCAGTTACTCGCGCTGCCTGAGCATCGCGGAACGTGGTGTCGTGATGCCGAAGCACGCGATGCCAGCGGCAACGCGGTGACCTACGACGACGCTATGGCGGTTGCGTGGGATATCACCGGCGCGATCTGCCGACTGTTCGGTTGGCAGCGGGCGAGCGTGCTCTTCGGGCAGGTGAAACGGCACCTCATGGACAAGCGAAGGTCCGTTGGCTGGCCCCCGCGTGACACCGGCATGGAAGCGGTGATAACGCTACAGGATTTCAACGACCGAGCCGACACCACGTTCGACCGGCTGCAAGAGCGCCTTGAGGCGATGCCAGTGTGGAGCAGCGGGAGTCGCACGAGTAAGTCAGCCGCGGAGGCATGAGCTGCCGGCCCGTGGTCACTGTGCGTGCCGGGACGAGCTTAGCTTCCTTGGATATCGACGTGTTGCGATCGAACCACCACTAACGGAGTCAGAATGGCGAAGACACGACCATTTGTTCAGAAGCGGCAGCGTGAAATAGACAAGGCAGCGAAGGCGGCGCAGAAACGGGAACGCCGCCAGAACGCACGGAGGACGGTGATTCACCGCCGACCGACGGTGGGAGTGGGCCGAAATCCAGAAGCAGCGGCGCCGACGAGTAGTACGATGCGCGCTTCCCCCAGTGGGCGCATTATTACTTGGACTTCTTGTCGCGGAAGACGGGCGAGGTAGCCAGGGTAAAGAGCACAACCTCTTCGCCGGTCTGGGTGCTGATGTCGTGGTGCAGGCTGACGATTTTCACGCCGGTAACCTCCTCGACCATCGTTTCCAGCACCGGCCGGGCGGTTTCGATGAGTTGCGTTCGCACCTGCTTGAGCAGCTCGCGTCCTTTCTCTGCCGGGAGTGATCCGACCAGTTGCTGCTCAGCCGCGGTCAGGACGCCGTGGAGCCGGACCACGAGCAAGTCGTCGATAAGGTGGGTGTGGATGTCCTTCGGGCCTCGGCCCATGTAGTCCTGCTCGAAGCGGCGGACGCCGTCGCAGATTCCGGCTTCGATTTCGCCCTGAGTTTTCACCGTCGCATCCATCTATCCAAAAACGCCGGCCAAACGTCCCTGTGGGATACCGTGCGCATGTGCGCCTCATCATCCGCTGGCTGGCAGGCGGCCACGGCTCAACCGCGGAAACCCACTTGCTATCCATGGCCTAGCCGGTATGATAATTGGCATTGGAGCCAGCGCGAAGCCCGCGTCTGGATCCGATCGCGCTTGGACGCGAATACGTCGGATGGCGATTTGAAGGGCAGCCCGGCCGCCCCGGGAGGCCCGTTGACGAGTAAGCCGATGTGGTCGAGTACCTCTGTGTGCTCGGCCACATCGGCTTTTTTTGTGCCACCAACAACAAGGACGGCAGCGGCCGGCGAGGATGGATTCCATTGAACCAGCCCAAGTCGAACAAGGCGGAGCAGATTGCTGCGGCGGCCAAGTCGTTCGAACAGGAGCGCACCGGCCACCGGCCCAAGTCGGTGACCGTGGTTCTGAGCGACGACGCGTTGGTCATCACGCTGCATGGCGCCTTGTCGGAGGCCGAGAAGGCCCTGGCCAAGGACCCCAACGGCGCTGCCAAGGTGCAGGAGTTTCACCAGCAACTCTTCGCGAGCGCCGCGGGGAGCCTCCGGACGGAGATCGAACGGATCACCGGCGTAAAGGTGCGCGAGGCGACAGCAGAGATCGAGCCGAGCACCGGGACCGTAGTCAGGGCCTTCGCGAGCGGCACCGTGGTGCAGGTGTTCCTGCTCGCGGGCAATGTCGAGACGGACGTGTGGAGCAATGACCGGCCCACCTGAACCGTATAGGCCGGAAAGTGATGCTCTCTGGAGGGAGAGATGCCTGGGATTGCGGTCGGGGTGCGCGTTGCCCGTTCGGGACGCTCGCTCGGCCGCGGTGGACACACGAAGTCGAAAGGATGGTGGCAGATGTTGTCTGTGACGAAGCCCGCGCTCAAACGGCTGTCCCGTAGGCTGGTCCGCAAGGGCGCTGCCGACGGAATGGCGCTGCGATTCAAACGTCGAGAGGGCGGCTGGACGCTGCGTGTGGAACACGAATCTCCCGGCGATACCGCGTTCAGCCACGATGGTCGGACGGTGCTCTTGCTGGATGCGGAAGTATCGAAAGCGATGGCGGACATGACGCTGTACGCGCGAAAGGTCGGCCAGCGTTCGCAACTCAAGCTGCGCCGCACCGAGCGCCGCGGAGACTAGACGGTGGAGCTACCGCGACGATCCCGCGACGATGTTTACCTGCCGGACGGGGAATTCCGGCGGCGTGTCCGCGCGCTACAGCAACTGAAGCATGCGCACGATCTGCGGATCGGCCTGGTTTATGCGTTCGATTTCCGTACGCGCATGCTGCCGTTCTGGTACGCTGACAAACGCATGGCGCCGTGCTCGGTTCGTCTGCTGGCGGATGTGCTGCACGAGGCCGGCTTCACCAATCTCCGCATCGTCTTGCAGCAATGGTCACCGAGGGTCCTGCCCAGCCGGATGCGACTGAACGGCAAGCCGCTCGATATCCTGCTGGTCTCCTCCATGCAGGTGCATGCGAAGCCTGCGTACGAATTAGTGCGCGACGCGCATCAAATGGGCGATGGCCGTCCGTTGATCCTGGCCGGCGGCCCCAAGGCCGTTTATGAGCCGACCGACTTCTTCGAGATCGGTCCAGGGCCGGGGGGCGGCGCCGATTGCGTCGTCACCGGCGAGGCTTTCGTACTCCTGGACCTGCTGCACACAATCCTTGCTGACCAGCATCCTCGTCGGACCGCACGCGACGCATTCGAGCAGGCCCGGTTGACGGGCAGGCTCAGTAGCGTTGCGGGGCTGGTCTACTTATCGCCGGACGCGACTACCTGCGAGCCGATCGCCGTCAATACCGGTGTTCAGCGGCTGCTGCGCGACCTCGATGAATACTCGCTACCCGATGCCGGCTATCGCATGCTCGAGCCGCCACACCGCCGGCGGACGCTTGCCGCACGGCCGTGCGCGCCGCGACGCGTCGGGAGGCTCTCGCCCATTGCCTCGGTAATCGCGACACAGGGTTGCCGCTTCAACTGCCCATACTGTCCGATTCCCGCGGTCAATCAGCGAACCTGGCGGCACAAGAGTCCGCAGCGCCTCGCAGCTGAGATCAAGCATATCTACGAGGACTTCGGCATACGCGAGTTCTTCGGGACCGATGACAACTTCTTCAACAATCGCGACTCGGTTGAGTCGTTGATGTGCGAGCTTGGCCGGACCACCACGGGCGGCGTTCCGCTCGGTAAGCGGATCAAGTTCTACACGGAGGGCACACAGGCGGATGTCTTCAAGAACCGGGATCTGCTGCCCATGTGTCGCAACGCCGGCCTGCGCGGCATCTGGTTCGGGATCGAGGACCTCACCGGCAAACTCGTGAAGAAAGGCCAGAGCGCCGACCGCACGGAGCAGCTCTTCGCGCTAATGCACCGGCTCGGCATACAGCCGCACGTCATGATGATCCACAGCGACTCCCAGCCGTTGCGCTCACCGCCGGGTGACCTCTCCGGTCTCTTAAACCAAGCGCGTTACGTGTTCGACCAGGGCGCGGTCAGTTACCAGTGCACCTACCTGGGGCCGGCGATTGGCACGCGGAACCTGGAGCCGGCGCTGACTTCCGGTGGCGTCTATCGGCAAGTGGGCGGGAAGCCCGTGCCAAACGCCTTCCAGGATGGCAACCACGTCGTCGCATCGCACCACCCGCGTCCCTGGCAGCAGCAGTTGAACCTGCTGCGCGCCTACGTCAGCTTCTACAACCCGATCAATACCGTCCGCGCCCTGCTGGGCATTCGCAAGGACTCGGTTTCTCCGAAACGATTCGTACATCAGTTCATCGGGCAGATCGGTTTATTCCTGACGATACCGAGAATGCTGGCATGGGCTTGGCGACTCAGGCGTGGCCCGATCAAGCCATACCGCGGCCTGGCCGAGGCCCGCATCCCCATGGTGGACGCCGCCAACGGGCGGGAGATCAACTGGGCAATCGAGCACCTTGCGTCCCCGGCGTTGGCATCAACACAGCCCAGTGCCGCGACCGGTCTGGCTGCGCCGTACGAACCCACACCAGAACTGACATTTCGGCAAGTGGGGCTCCATCGTGGCGCGGATTCGCGCCTGGTGACATCGAAGGGGAGCCGCTGATGGACAATCCGGAACCCACGGCCTACGACCGCGCCGAATCCGAAGAGATCGCCACACAGATTCAGATCGAACTGAGGCTATTGCTGAGTATTGAGCGGTCGCTACGAACCACGCTCCAGTGGATGACACGTGAACGCGGTAACACCCGCAAACTCTCGACCCTTCGCTCCGTAGCCCGTTCGTTCGAGCGGCAGCTCAGCCGCACACGGGTGCTCGCCGACCAGCCGGGCTACCTGCATCTGATCACCGCCGCGACGCCGGAACTGACGAGTGAAGTTCAGGAATTGCGAAGAGCCCGCGAAACGCTGAAAGCCGGCTTTGAGGGCATCGTTCTCCGGCTGGAGTACGTCTCGCCGGATAACGCCGATGCGCTCCAGCGAGTCTGTGCCGAGCTTGAGCGCTATCTTGACGATTTGAACGCCCACGGCCGGAAGGAACTGAAGCTGCTGCGACGCTCACGCAGCCGGGAGACAGACGCACCCGGATGAACGCGTCTACATGGGAACCATCGATCTTCCAAGCTGCCGATACAGAAATCCACGCAGCCCAAGCTCGATTCACTCGGTGCACGTGCATAGCGAAAGGACTACGACCATTCGCATATACCTGATAAACCCCCGCAACCCTCTGGCGGGTCTGACCGATCTGAAGGGTAGCCGCTGGAATCGCTACCGCGTCTGGAAGCCTCTGGGTCTTCTTACTCTCGCGGCCCTGACTCCTGCGGAATGGCAGATCACGATCTTCGACGAGAACATTCGCATGCCGGAGTACGAGAAGCTGCCGCGCCCGGACTTGGTCGGCGTGACCGCGTTCACGTCGCAGGCAAACCGCGCGTACGAACTCGCCGCCGAGTTTCGCGAACGCGGCGTTCCGGTCGTCATGGGTGGTATTCACGCCACGATGTGCCCGGACGAAGCCGCGGCCCGCGTTGATTCGATTGTGACGGGCGAGGCTGAGCAGGTCTGGGGCCAGGTCCTCGACGATGCCAGACATGGTGCCTTGCAGCCCCTTTATGAGGGTACGCACGCGACAATGGACGCGATGCCGCCGGCCCGCCACGATCTGCTCGCCGGCGACTACGCGTTTGGGTCGATCCAGACAACGCGCGGTTGCCCACTCAATTGCAGTTTCTGCAGCGTGACGTCCTTTAACGGATTCCGCTATCGCCAGCGGCCCATCGCCGACGTTGTTCGGGAGTTTGGCCTGATTCGCGAGAAGCTGGTGTTGGTCGTCGACGACAACCTGATCGGCACGAGCCAAGCGCACATCGCCCGCAGCAAGGAGCTGTTGCGTGCCATGATCCAGGCCAAGCTGCACAAGCGCTGGATCGCGCAGGTCACGATCAACATGGCCGACGACGATGAGCTGCTGGCGCTCGCCGCCCGCGCCGGATGCGCTGGTGTGTTCATCGGCTTCGAGTCGCCGACGGTCGCGGGCCTCAAGGAGGTCGGCAAGAAATTCAATCTGCTCAATGGCCGGGACCTGGCGGCGTCCGTGCGTCGCATCCAACGTCACAAGATCCTGGTCGTCGGTTCGTTCATCATGGGACTGGATACCGACGAGCCGGGCATTGGCGCTCGAATCGCCGCTACGGCGACCCGCTACGGCGTGGACATCATGAACACGCTCTTTCTCACGCCGCTACCGGGCACGCGGTTGTGGGACGACCTGGAATCGCAGGGCCGCATCGCCACCGACGGGTTTCCGGAAGATTGGCGGTATTACACGCTCACGTTCCCGGTCGCCCGCTATCGGCAGTTCACGCGTGCCGACCTGGCCCACGAGATGGAAACGTGTGACGGGACGTTCTATTCCTTGCGGAACATCCTTCGCCGCGCCTGGGACAGCCTGTGGCACCGTCGCCGACCGGTGATCTCGATCGTGGCCAACCTCTCTTACCGCAAGAACCTCCGCCAGAGTCAGAGGAGCTGCCGCGACTTCCTGGCGACGCGGCGTGCAACAAGCGTGGGACGGGCGTCCCCGCCCGTCGATCCCCGTGTGCCACTGCTTTCAAGCAGTGCGTCGGGCTGACCCCATTGTGAAAACGCACTGCTCAAGAGCAGTGGCACACCGTCAGTGCTACCCGCCCCCTTCAGTTCTGTATGGCGTCCAATCGCCCGTTGACGAAGTATAGGTATGTGCCCAAGCCGTATACCCACTGCTCGCGTCTCCCCTCCGCGGTGGTGGTCCGATGGACGTCTTTGGGATCACCCCAGCTTAAGCGAGCCTGCTCGGGTGTCATGCCAATGAAGACGCTGCCTTTTTGAATCGCGGACCATGTTCTTTCGTCGTACGGGAAGAGCCGACGCGGGTCTTCGAGGAAAAAGTGCTCGGCGAACTCCCACTCCCGTCGAAGTATCTCTGACACATTGGTTCCGCTCAATTGACAGTCCAGGAAGCCTCGCTCACCAGAGGCAAGCTCCAGAATGAACCGGACTGGCTGGTGGTTGTACCAACCCGGCACAACGTCTATCACCCTTACATGCGCGTACCGAGAGTCTGCGACCGTCCCGAACGTCTCGGTCCGCGGATCATATGTGACCAGCTCATTGCGGCTGGTCCAAAGACTCTTGCCCTTCCAAATCGCACGGGCCTTCTCGATGTCTGCAAGCGGCGCTACGGAGTCAATGCTCTCTCCGTAGGCAGTAGCTTCATAGACCTGGCCATTGTCGTCCATTCGTAGCGAGATTGTGTAAAGGACAACGCCATCGTAGGCGACGTCAACGACGGTTCCGATCCGTCCGACCGTTTCGGCGTAAGTCGGCTGTCCGAACTCGCCTTGGCCCCCCTTGAAGCCATGATAGCCAAAGCGCTGCAAGCTCGCCGAGCTCTCTAGGAACTGCATCTTCTGTCCCTTCCAGTCGGCGATGGGGACGTAGGGAAATTGGCCCATAAGCGCAGCCATCGCCTCGGAATGACGTTCACGCAAAGCCTCGGGGTCTGACGCGATCCGAGCTTCCTCCGCTTCGCGCTCGGCGCGTTCGGCTTCGTCCCGCCGTCTCTGGGCTTCTGCCGCAAGCCGGGCCTTCTCGCGCTCTTGTCGGGCCCGCTCCGCTTCCTGTTGGCGCTTCTCCTCGGCGAGTGCCCGGGCTTGATCCGCCGGGCTGACAAGCTTCCCGCCGATCGCCTTCCAACCGGCGCGCATTTTCCTGCGAAACTCGGTTTCTTGGTCGGACACCGCCCGGCGGACAGCTTCAATGTCGGCATTCAGCTTATCGTACGTCGCGACATCCGCGAACGGTGACTTGTTCACCTCGTCCGCCAAGTCTCGCAGAATTGCATTGGCACCATCGAAGTCAAACGCTTCGGCTTTGGTATTGGCCACTCGAAGCTGTTCAGCTACGTGCTGCGCAAGCTCCTGGCGCCCCGCCTCCTTTTTCTTGCTGTCGGTGCAGCCGACGGGTAGCGACGCGATTAGCCAGAGGATTAGGAGGAACAAGGCTTGCCGTGAGGCGTGAAGTGCATCCAGGCAGCGGAACCGCTGTTTCAGTGGTGATTGTTGCGAGCCCGAGACCATTTCGTTTCATTCCCACCAAACGCCACTGCGCTACGCTCCCACGGTCGCGCTTGCCGTCTCGCTCCACGGTCCCTTCTGGCCGGTCGTGCTGACCCAACGGAGCATGTAATGGGCCGTCTTGCCCGCGTCGGCGCCGTCGAAATCCGTCGTATACGGCGTGCGCGTATCGACCGCCAGGAACGTCAACTCCTTCGGGTCCGCGGGCAGCGGGTTTTGATCAAAGCCGCGACCGTGAGCGAGCGGTCGACCCCGCATGGCAAGGTTGTTCACGTATCGCTCTGACCGCTTACTTACGTGCGCGGCTCTGATTGCTTCGGCGCCCATCACGCCGTCCGGCCCCGGCATGTAGTCGTTCGGCATAAGCACACCCTGCTGTCAGAAGATTGGATTCAGACGCATCTATTGTCGGAACCTGTTCGGGGCTGTCAAGCGGGCGGACGCCCGAATCGGCGGCGGCATTATCGTGTCGGTCGGGCCGGCGCGGTCCGGAAAGCGACAAACGCTGGGGCTCCGGCGGCCGCCCACGGCGTCCCAGGGAGTCTTCGCGGGCTTTCGCGAGTCTTCGCCGGGGCTCCGGGGATCTTCGCCGGGCGTCCGGGGATAAACCGCTGGCCTCCGGCGAGCGTCGGCGGGTTTCGGGGGACCGTCGCCGGGCTTCCGGCGAAAGTCCGCTGGGTCCCGAGAATCGTCCGCGGCCGGCGGCGAAAATGGCTCCTGTACATCCTGCCGATCCCCGATATAATAGGGACGGTCGGATTCACGAACGAGGCCGAGACCCGGCGTTGTGCCGCAAGTTTCGCAACTTACCGCCCAGATCGTACTCCCTCCTTCCTGGCCGGAACCACGGTCACTTTCAAGTGCAACCCTGAAAGTAAAGCAACGGGTTACGCATTCCATCGATAGGAGATATACGATGGGTAGGAAATTGTATGTTGGAAACTTGGGCTATGGCGTGAGCAGTTCTGACTTGGAGCAGATGTTCGCGGCCCACGGCACGGTCGACAGTGCGCAGGTCATCGAAGACCGCTCAACGGGTCAGAGCAAGGGCTTCGGATTCGTCGAGATGGGCTCCGACTCCGAGGCGCAGGCCGCGATCACCTCGCTGAACGGACAAGAACACGGCGGGCGCACCCTCACGGTCAACGAGGCCAAGCCGCGGGAGCCGCGCAGCGGTGGCGGCTACGGCGGCGGCGGGAGTCGCGGGGGTTACGGCCGAGGCCGCTAGGTTCCCCTCAACATCGAAACTGAACGGGAAGGCTGCGCAGCGCGGCCTTCCCCCTCCCTACGCAGGGGCGCTGGCATGCGCCAACCGCGCGGCGTGCGCGCCGCGAGCGGACGCGTGCTCCCGGGCCGGCCAGCATGGCACAGGCTGCGCGGAGCGCGCGGCGACCCCGATTCGATTAACACGATTTGAAAGACCGACAGACGGCCGTGGCCTAGCCCGGCCCATGGAGTAATGAGTGACACAATCAGTATGTGCATTGGAACAAGCACACGCGTCGCCCAACGAGCGACACTCAACACGAGAGCTTACAGGAAGGCGCCGCCGTGGGGCGCGGCCCAAACGACGGACCAACAACATCACATCCCGGCAAACGACGACAGAGACGCACCCGCTTACGGGTGGCTTCGCTGAGCTGGGGCTTTCCCGCCCGCTACTCACGGCAGTGGAACGGGTCGGATTCCAGGAGCCGACCGACATTCAGCGCGAACTGATCCCGCCGGCGTTGGCGGGGCGCGACTGCCTCGGGCAAGCCCGCACGGGCACCGGCAAGACCGCCGCCTTCGCGTTGCCTATCTTGCAGCGTGTGCAACCCGGCCACGGAATCCAGGCGCTGGTGCTGGTACCCACCCGCGAGCTCGCGGCGCAGATCGGCGAGCAAGTGCAGCTACTGAGCCCCGCCCAGCCTCCTCGAACCCTGATCGTCTTCGGCGGCACGGGTATCGGGGCCAATCTGCGCGAGTTGAAGCGAGGCGTCGACATCGTCGTCGGCACGCCGGGACGCATCCTCGACCTGATTCAGCGCGGAGCGCTTGATCTGCGCGGCGTGAAGCTCGCCGTGCTCGACGAAGTCGATCGAATGCTCGACATCGGCTTCCGCGACGACATCCGCCGCATCATGTCGAACGTTGCCCGTGATCGTCAGACAATCTTCGTCTCCGCCACGATGACCGAGGACATCCACCGATTGGCACATGGCCTCATGCGCGATCCGGTCGAGATCAATGTGTCGGCCGATTGCCTGACCGTCGATCAGGTCAGGCAGGACTACATGACCGTCGAGGCCCGCGACAAACTCGGGACGCTACGGGAGTTCCTCAAGCGAACTGCCCCACGCCTCGCCATTGTCTTCACGCGGACGAAACGCGGCGCGACCAGGGTCGCGAGACAACTGACGCGGGCCAAGGTCGCCTGTGCCGAGATCCACGGCGGTCTCGCCCAGGGACGCCGCACCCGCGTGCTCAACGACCTGCGTGCCGGCCGGCTCAAGGTCCTCGTGGCGACCGATCTGGCCTCTCGCGGACTCGACGTGACCGGCGTGTCGCATATCGTGAACTATGACATCCCGGCGGACCCGGCCGTCTACGTCCACCGAATCGGCCGCACCGCTCGCATGGGCAACAGCGGCCATGCGCTCACGTTGGTGACACCCGAGCAGGGCCGCGAGCTGACCGATATCGAGATTCTAATCGATCGACAATTGGACCGCGTCGACACGCCTGCGTCTTCGCGTACGAGCACTGAGTCGGTTCGCAAATCGGCCGGAGTTGTCGAACGATCGGTTGTCGCAACCACCAGGGAGATCGCACCACGTTCCGAACTGCCGACCGCTGACTCCGCAAGCCGGCGCCCGCGCCGAACTCTCGGGAGCCGTTTCCCACGCCGCCGGCGCTGAGGGCGGCGGTGCGGCGAGAGCCTGGGCCCTCCTCTGCTGAGTGACGCGATCATCGGGAGTAACTGGACAAGGTAGCTATTTTTGCGATTGGCCTTGATCGCATCGATACGCGCGCGATGCCAGCTGACTTGATTTGCAGCTAAAACCGCGCTTAATATGTCCGGCATGCACGACATGCCGACGTGTTACGGTGTCCCTAAGTTATTGGGTTTGCCGTAACTTGTGGGTTTGGAAGAACTTCGGGGAAGTGGGTCGGATTGGCTCATAACCCGGAGGTAGCGACCGAGTTGCTCTACCCCGCGCGCTCAGTCGATCTCTTCGCGCCGTTTCGGCCAACGCTCGATATCGTGCCAACCGTAGTAGCACGACCTGGAGCGTGTTCGCTTCGGATACCCGTCACAATCTCGGCAACGCGCGCGATCGCACTCGCAGCCCCGCACTCACCAACAGCATGGCCACTCGGATCATCGCGCGTCCCCGGCAGCGACGGGAATTCCAGGAGGACATCGGGATTGCCATCAAGGCGAGAAGACTGCCGGCTCGGTAGTTTGGACGTCGTGGCCTCCGGCGGTCACTTGGCGTGGTGTTCGCCAGATGTTCGTAGTCCGCGGTCCGCTCGGACCGGGTGCCAATTAGGGGTGTGTTTGGGTTCTGGTCGCTTCCGAGTGTTGGTCACCGAGTTGGTCAGTCGTCACTTGGTGGTGACTTGTTATCGAGTTCTCAGTGACTTGCGAGTCAGTTGTAATCCTCGTTTTCGGGCGACAAACGCGATGTAAGTGTTTGCGGTGGAAGCGTTTGCGTGCCGAGCACCGAATTCCCAAGCTGGACGTCGTGGGTTCGAATCCCATCGCCCGCTATTTTCTTATCTCGCAATAGCTTACATCAATTCGCCCGGGAGTGGTTCCGGCGGGGCCGGATTTCAGAATCGCCGTTCCCGGCTCAGAAACGGCGATTCTTGAAGTCCATACCGGAAGCTGGGCTTCGTCTCGCCGCCCAGTTTGACGCATATGCGTAACCCTCGCCAAACGTTGGCTTTACGTTCGAATTCGACATCGGCCCCTGCACCAGTTGGTCATTTCTTGGTCATTCGTTCCACCAACGGGTCAGAGTTGGTCACCCTCATGCCCAACACACCGTTCGACGGTAAGCTGGAGTGGTTGTCGCTGCCAATGTGTTCGGCGCGCTGAGCCGGCGACCCGGATCCTGGCGCGCTGCGGATCGATGTAGGGTATGCGTGACAGAAAGGCAGCAGATACGGTGCCAGCGGGCCGTCAAAACGCGCCGGGTGAAGGTACGGCCGAGTCCACGCTGACGGCAAGCGCCACTCGACAACGGCTGCGCAGTGCGTTGGCGAGGCGCACCAAGGCCGAGTTGATTGATGTTCTGGCAGACCTCGCCGGAGACAATCGCGCCGTTCTTCGACAACTCGCGGAGCGCTTCGATGTACAGCCTCCGCCCGACGAACTCGTGGCGATGACACGCCAGGCTATTGCCGACGCTACCGTCTTCGATGAGCGGGACATCAATCGCAACTTCAGCTACGACGACGAAGCCTATCGTCAGGTACAGCAGAACCTATGCCGCCTGATCGACTTGGGGAAGCTGCGGCTGGCAATGGAGCTGTCGCTGGAGTTGATGGCCGCGGGTAGCCACCAGGTCGAGATGAGTGACGAGGGCCTGATGACGGACAACATCGAGGCGTGTTTCGATCCGGTCTTGGAAGCGCTCCGGGACTCTGGTTTGCCTGCGGCCGAGATAGCGGGCTGGTGTGCGGAGATAATCCGCAGTGATCGCACTGGGTTCATCTGTGCAGAAAAACTCCGGGCGCCGCGACGACGATTCGCCACGTCGGAGTCACCCTGATCAACTATCGTTGCCTCAGCGGAACGCCGACGCGTCTGGGGAGTACGATCTCTCGGAAAACGGCGCGATTACCCAACAAGCCCGGCGTCGCGAAGCCGGCGCAGGAAAGTCGGTTTGCCCGCGTGGCAACGGCTGAGTTCGTCGAGCCGCCGGTCGAACTTCTCCTCGCAATCCGCGAGGGCGGCGGCGTCCTTCAGGTCTACAAGCAGCTTGACAGCTTGGTCGTATCCCTTCGGCGTTCGCTTGGCGATCCAAGCAGAGGCCTCTTTCCAGACCGCCGCGGCGCGCGACGCGATGTTCTCCAGGTGCTTCTTCCGGGCCTGGGCTTCTGCCAGCGCCCGGCGCTCGCGCAGCTTCGCGGCCCTTTCGGCCAAGCGGCGGTGCTTGGCATTGAGTCGCTGCCGCCAAATCAGTGAGATCTCCGCAACCGTTCTGCCCCGTGGGTGATCATCATCACTGGGCAGCGTGTTACGATCAGGCGTCGCCTCCCTGAAACGCCGCAGTAGGCTTCGGCGGGCGTATGGTTCGTCTCCCCGGGCGATTCTCAGCAGCCACTCGTTTTTCTCGGTGGCGGCGAGGGAACGAATCCAATCCTTCATCTCACTGGCGGACGGCTCGGTGGCGGCATGCGGCCCGCTCCGTTCGGCCGCGACCTCGATGAGTTCAGTATCAATACCGAGAAACTCAACAAACGCCTGAAGCGGCGCCGTAAGTTCTTTCAGCCCCGGGGGCACCGGGGGCTCCTTGGCTTTGTCGGGCAGGCTCTCTGTCTCGATTCCAACGAGCCACGCAAGATAGAGGCATCGCCAGTCGCCGTCGAGCAGGTCGTCACGCAGCCGTATCAGCGACGCCATCCATGCCGAACCGTCCTCCCAACCATCCCATTCACCGGGCTCTTCGTCACGGTGTAGGTCGATCAGGACACAGCCTTTCTTGTCCTGCAATGACGTGCCGTATCGGTGGCAGTACTGTCCGGCGTGCGCAGCGTCGAACGCCCCGTGCGGCAGACGGAACATGAATTGTCGTGATCCCCAGTTCGCGACGTACACGAACGCATCGAAGCACCGTTCCATGAGCTTGATCGGGTTTCCCCGGAAGTCGCCCCAGTGGTATTCATTAATGAAGCTCGTCGTCGTGATCTGGGCGCGCGTGGAAAGCCCGCGGAGCCAGCGCATGTCCTCCTCGGACAATGGCCGGTCAATCGCCTGGAACTCATAGTACTGATACTCGCTCACGATTCCCTTCCTTCACTCGCTGGCAGACCAATGGTGGTATGCCTCGATCCACTCCGCGCCTGCCGGTGGCGGCGATGGCAGGGGCAGATCGCAAAGCGGGATCCGCTGGCGCTCCTTGCCGTGCATACAAACGGCAACAATCTCCTCCCGCCGCGTCAACTCGACACGCGCTACCTCGACGTCAACACCCAGGACGGCGGTGGCGAAGGGAACTACCAGGTGATCCTCGATCATCGTGTAGAAGCCGCAAACCGCTTCTGATTCGTTGTAGCAGTCTAAGGTCGCTTCCTCGACGAGCGCGGCAAGCTGCTTCTTGCTCAGCGAGGGCCGGTTCCCTGTCTTGGGTTTACCGCGCATCCGCATTCTCCTCGCCCTGCGCTACCCAACCGTTCGCCGAGCGGCGCGCCGTGGTCATCAGGGGTTCCGCCGGTGCGCCATCGCCCGCAGAATCGCGTCCATTACCGCGTCAAGCCGCTTGCCCACATCCTCGGCCAGGAACCGGAGCACGAGATAGCCGTTCTCCTGCACGAGGAGGTCCTTGCGTCGATCTCGGCGGTAGGCCTCAGCGTCATCCAGATGTTGGCCGCCGTCAAGCTCGATCGCGATGCTCTACTCCTCGCAGAGCAAATCGACTTCCATTCGTCCCCATCCGTCAAAGGCAATGGGAAGCGCGGCGTTGAGGGTAGCGTGGGCGTCTCGCCCGCGAAGGGTCGCCGGCGCGGACGCGCAGCACCGACTGCTCATCGCCGGGCGTCGGCCGCGGACCGGGCTGTGCGAGATCGGAGGACATCCCGCCGATCGTAACCGACACCGCCCGGGGCGGCTATTTCGCTCCCCCAACGGGGCGGCGGCGCGGCGTACAGCAAGGGTGGGACGGGCGTCCGCGCCCGTCAATTGGCAAACCCGCGCGTGCCACTGCCTTCAGGCAGTGCGCCTGCCTGCCTCGCTGCGGAAAAGCACTGCTCAAGAGGAGTGGCACACCCTCACGGTCCGCTGCGTTTTGCTTGTTTATGGCACCGCGCCTCAAATTCCCGTTTTGAACGGAAGATCGAATCCACAAGCCTCGTGCATCCAGACGTAACGCGGGCAAGTACTCTCAACTGCTCCTTGCACGCGATGCTCTTCGTCGGCTTTGGATAATCCACCGTGTGCGATACCTCGCCCCAAAGCTCGTCCGCAAGAGTGCGCACTTGCAGCTCACAGCGCACCCGGCTCTCGGTGTTGAGCTCAATCACGTAATGCACACTTGCATACATCGTCTCGCGCATTTCGGTCTTCATTCCGAGCTTCGGAGCTATAACCGAATTTCGTTGATGGCGGGATGAAAAAAGGCGGCGTACTCTCGGGATCAAGATTGGTTCCGAGCCGCCCACGCTGGGCAGAGGAGTACGCCGATGCACGAGAGTAACGACGCGA